>NZ_JBHTCW010000004.1:0-363675 GCF_042666305.1 Brachybacterium sp. GCM10030268
CCCAACTGATCCCGCCCCAGATCCCCGAGGACGCCGCCACGATCATCGAGCAGATCACCGGGCAACCGGGACACTAAGCAAATGCATCAACTCAGGAGGAGGACCCGGAAACTCCCCCATTTTAGAGCAGTGGGGCGCCAGCAACTCTAACAGCCCAAACGCGGAGTGGCAGTTCGCATTAGTCAGCGAAAATATGGGCGAGCTCGACAACTACGCAATCTTGCGTTATCTTCAAGAAGTTGCGCAAATAGCAAGCATTTAACACGAATTATCCGGCCAAGCCGCTTACCGGCCAGATCGGTCCGAAGTGTTCTAGAATCTATCTAGTCACCAGCACGCTCACCCCAGATTGCCTCACCCAACGCCATTAGGACCGGAAGCGAAGAGGTCTTGAACGGTTGCTCCGACGCGCATTTGACGGCGTCGCTGACAGCAACCTTCGCCGCGGTCACGTTCTCCGCCTCGTCGCCTGAGACGCCGAGCTGCAAAGCAGCCGCCCTGAAGTTCTCGGACCACTTTTTCCGCGGATTCCGGAACTGATTTTCCTTAAACTTTCGGCCGAATTTTTTCGCCATCGCATCGAGGTAGACCTGAGGCAGGATCATGTCCTCAATTTCAGATTGACTTCTGCCGGAGTCGCGTAGAACGAAAATGTTCTTTTTGTCTATAACTCCCGTATCGTGCAGTCGTTGGGCTTCCAAGTCCCCCGCCTTGTCGCCATCAAGCACTACGATAATCTTGCACGCCGTCGACCGCTCTTGCTGGATAAGTCGCGCAATCTTTCCGGTACCGGTCGCTGATTTGAAGACGATACGTCCTGCGGCAATATCTTTTGAACCTGGACCGTCCAGAAACCTCAAGGCAACAGGCAGTATCGAAACATCCGTCCAACCTTCGGTGACCACGACAACTTCCGCTGAGTTGAGATTATCATGTAGTTCCACCCCTAGAACGTCGCGGATATCCCTAACAGATCGCGCCGCCGAGGCGGTGTTCCCCCGAACAAGAACATTGGCAGAAACCTCGTCGCGATTCACAAATATTGGATTGTGTGTCGCCAGAACGACCTGCTGCTCCCGAGAGATTTTGGTAAAGAGAGCAAGCAAATCGTGCACAGCGCGGGAATGCAAATGCGCTTCAGGCTCGTCTACTAAGAGGACCAAGTTCGATTCCACGTCACTGATGCGCTCGCGCGCAAGATGCTGAATCAGGGCGAGAGAGAACAAGCTTTTGATCCCATCGCCCTTTTGCTCGAGCGAAGTCGCCGAACCATCGTCGATAGTCACTCGACTAATGGTGTGCGAAGCTCGCACATCCCGCTGCTCAAGTTCAACCGATTCAACACCAGGGAGGTAACTCGAAATCGTGGATTTGAGGTCAGCCTGAACCCCCTCAACAACGCTAGCCCTCAGCTCATTAACCTGACGTAACGCTTCACGATATTGATCAGTGCGCGCTAACTCAGCGAGACGTATTGACGCAAGTTCATTTAGCAATGATATTGCTTGGTCCATCGTTCGCATAGCGGGCACCATTACACAGTCGATTCTTTCGCTCACGAATCGCGCGATAGCTGGAGCCTTCTTACTGTAGCCCGCGGCGCCCCTGCCTTGCTTTACGACTTGAAGCGACGTTCTCCTCCTTCCGAGGTGAAGTTCAATCGGAAGGTCGCCGTTGTTCGATAGACCTGTAACCTTTCTGAAATCCGCCATCTCTTCATCGCTAAGCCGGAACCGAATCCGAATGACGGTCGGCTTTGGGCTTTGCGCCACTTGTTTATGCAGGGGGAAGTCTGTGAACCACTCATAGCTGACGTCACGATCTCTACCGGTTCTCCGTCGTAGCCGGTTTGATTCGTAGACACGAATCGCGTCCCGACCAATTAACACACCAGTTCGAGTCGCCTCATCCGGCAGGCTCCCCCACTCTTCTATCACGCGAAGACCCAAGGCAAGGGACCGCAGCAAGTTGCTTTTTCCCTCGTTGTTCGGCCCAACCAATGTTGTCAGATCAGCGAGATTAAAACGTGTCCGTCGGTCAATTGATCTATAGTTGCCAACTGTCACATCCGAAATTCTCATCGATGCTCCGTCCTCGCTATGCGCGGTCGTCACCATAGAGCGACCGATCGCCGATACCCCATGATGCCTCATGCATCCGCCCCGGCGTCCTGCCTATCAACACCCCCGACGCTGCCGCGCGCCGCTTGGCGTGTGAAAGACTCGAGCGGAGGGCTCCGAGGTTGTAGCGCCAAGTCGTCAGGCGAAGTTGGTCAGGTGAGAACTTTCCTTACTGATTCAAGGCGGCGGCTACGCCGCCGCGCGGCGGCGCTGCGCCGTGCGCCCGCGTGTCCTCGCTCCGCTGCGGGCCGCGGTGCTCCGTCGCTGCGCCGCCGCATAGCAAGAGCCGGCCCCCTCCGATCAGGAAGGAGCCGGCCACTGCCAGGACTGGCGCTCAGTCTCCGAACAAGTCGTCCAACAGCGCCGCCTCCAACTCCGATCCCCGGACCAGACGGACCGTCACCTGAACGTCCTCAGCATCAAGCTCCCAAGCCTTCGCTGCATACGCACGAATCTGCTCGTTCAGCTCTTCGAGATCCTCAGCCACTAGAGCGCCCGCAGGAGTCAACACCACTCCCCGAAGCTCACCGTCCACTTCGTACGCGACCGCTACGGCCTCCTTCACCGCACGTCCGTAGAGCGCAGGAGCGGGTCTGTCCCCCATGACAAGCCGCCAGAGCCCGGTGTGGATCCCGAACGCCTCCCTCGGAAGCCGAACGACAGCCGTGCTGTCCACTTCAATCTCACCCGCCTCGAACCGTTCCGCGAACTCCGCAAGGCGCGCTTCGTCCGCAGCCTCGGCGTCTCGGTCTTCCTTGTTCATCACGATTTCCTCCACTAGCACTGGTTACGATCACGACCTCCGCCTTCCAGCTACAGGTGGAGCGCGGACCGTAGGTAGACCACAGGACCTCGTCGCGCGGCCGTACTCGGGCGCTCCCATCGATTCACCGTGGGGCTGCCGCGAACGCTCCGCGTCCTTGCCATCGGGGGCTCGCTGGGCACGTCGGTACGTGACCCCCTGGTGACCCCCGACGACGCAATCGGCAGCGATCAGCTCCTTTCGGACACCCCGTGCACCACCTGCAACGGCGAAGGTGACAGCCCGTCCAGGACTCCTAAAGCGGGTGTCGCGCGTTCGAATCGCGCCGGAGGCACGACGCAGTCTCCTGCGAGCACAACGAAACAGCTCCACCGTCGGACCTCTTCCGCAGCCTCCGGTAGCGTGGCGATGTGCCTCCCGTCACCAGCGCCGATGCCCCCGAACCGTTCTCCGATTTCTCCGACATCGACGGCTTCCTCCGCATCCCACGCCTGGCCTCGGTCGCCGCCGGCCCGGACGGACGGGTGGTCGCCGCGATCCAGGAGGCCGACGAGCCCGGCGCGAGGCTCGTCTCCTCCCTGTGGGAACTGGATCCGGACGGTGAGCACGCGGCACGGCGCCTGACCTTCTCGGAGAAGGGCGAACGCGGCCCGAGATTCGCCTCCGATGGCTCGTTGCTGTTCACGTCGGCTCGCCCCGACCCCCTCGGCGAGGACGACGAGGATTCCGCGGCGATCTGGCGCCTGCCGCGCATCGGCGAAGCACGACTGGTCGCGTCCACCCCGGGTGGCCTGGAGCTGCTGGCGAACGCCGACGACGGGACGCTGCTGGCCGCCACCGGTGTTCTTCCCGGCGCCACCCTCGAGGACGACGCCGATCGTCGGGCGAGCCGCCAGGACGCCGAGCAGACCACCATCTGGCACACCGGCATGCCCATCCGACAGTGGGACCACGAACTCGGCGACTCCGAGCGCCACCTCGTGCTCGTCTCCCCCGACGGTGACCTCACCGACCTCACCCCCGATGCCGGCACTCTCTCCCTGCACGCCGCCTCGGCGGACCTCTCCCCTGACGGGTCGACGGTCGCGACGTCCTGGACCGAGCGCGTCCGGGGCGGGGAGACCCGCTCGTCGCTCGTGCTGATCGACACCGCGACCAGCGAGCGCACCACGCTGCTCGCGGCCGGCGACGCCGCCGAGTACCACGACCCGCGCTTCTCACCCGACGGCACCCGCCTGGCGCTGATCCGCTCAACGCTCTCCGGCCCGACGGACACCAGCTACAGCCGCCTCGAGATCCATCCGCTCGGCGGCGGGGATCCGACCGTCGTCGACACCGGCGACCTGACGGTCAGCGAGTTCGCATGGACCCCCGAGGGCACCCTGCTGGTCACCGGGGACCTGCACTCCTCGGGCGCAATGCTCAGCGTCGATGCTGCGACCGGTGCGGTGCGCGAGCTCGTGACCGGCGGTGTGTTCTCCTCGCTCGCTCCGGCGCCCGATGGATCCCTCATCGCGCTGTGCAGTGATATCGCCACGCCGGCGCGGCCGGTGCGGATCGCGGTGGACGCGGCTGTGCGTGAGCTGCCGGCCCCGGGGGCCGTGGGCCGGCTGCCGGGAACCGTGGGGTGGGTCGAGGCCGACGTCGACGGCGTTGTCGTCGGTGGATGGCTGTGCATGCCCGAGTCCGCGTCGGCCGGCTCCCCCGCGCCGTTCATGCTGTGGATCCACGGCGGCCCCCACGCCTCCTACAACGCATGGAGCTGGCGGTGGTGCCCGTGGCTGGCCGTCGAGCGCGGCTACGCGGTCCTGATGCCCGATCCGGCGATGTCGACCGGGTACGGCGACACGGGTCTGAACCGGGGTTGGCCGCGCCGTCCGGACGTCGTCTACCGCGAGTGCGAGGCCCTGTTCGACCAGGAGCTCGCGCGTCCGGAGCTGGACGGCTCGCGCACCGCGATGCTGGGCGCCTCCTTCGGCGGGTTCATGGCGAACTGGATCGCCGGGCACACGGACCGCTTCGACGCGATCGTCACCCACGCCGGGCTGTGGGCGCTGGAGCAGCAGCACCGCACCACCGATGCGGCCGCCTCGAAGATGCGCGTGCACCGCCATGAGGACGAGGACCCCCAGTGGTACCGCGCCTTCTCCCCGCACCGCAGCATCGGTGCGATCACCACCCCGATGCTCATCACCCACGGCAACCGCGACTACCGGGTACCGATCAGTGAAGCGCTGCGACTGTGGTGGGACCTGGTCTCGACCTGGGACGGCCCGCCCGAGACCATGCCGCACCGGTTCTTGCAGCTGACCAGCGAGAACCACTGGGTGCAGACACCCTCGAACGCCCTCGCCTGGAACCGGACGGTGCTGGCCTTCTGCGACCAGCATGTGCTCGGCGCCGACCCGATCCCCGACGCCCTGCCCTGGTGACCGACCGGTCGTGATCCACACGGCCCCGCGGAGCCCTGACCTCGGTGATCTGCCGTCGACCGGATAGGCTGGGGAGCCTCAGAGGATCGCTGGTCCCGAGGCCGCGCCCCGAGTGCCGGCGACCATGGATCCAGCACTGACCGGAGGAGGGATGATGGCCGACAGCAGACGACGCTTCGACGCGACCTGGCTGCCCTTCGGGATGATCATCGGATTCACGGTGGGGATCGGCGTGGGCCTGTCCATCTTCAACAATCTCTTCCTCGGCGCGGGAATCGGATTCATCTTCGGCGCCGCACTCGGGGTCGCCCTCGGATTCCGGGACCGCCGCGGCTCGAAGAGCCAGGAAGAGATCGAGGACGCCGCGCAGGACCGTGCCCGCCGCCGGGCCGACGGGCACGCCGGGGACGACGAGCTCTGACCGCGCGGCCGCACGCGGGTTGAGCGCGCCAGGACTGAGCGAAGCAGGACCGAGCGAGCCAGGGCTCACCGTCCCAGGACCACCCCTCGGGCCGGCTCCGCGGACCGTTCCTCCCCAGGCCGCCTCCATCCACCAAAATCCCAGGTGTCTTTCCCGGGAATCCGAGCCCGTGGTGCCATGCTTATCGCACCTGGTCGACTAACGGCCGGTGAACACCGCCTGACTTCCCCAGGAGGCACCGATGAAGGTCACCGACACACACCCCAGCGCAGCCGAGCATTTCGACTACCTCGAGCCCGATCTCCAGCCCGAGACGGCAGCCGACGAAGCCCAGATCTTCGCGCGGGAGAGGGACGAGACCCTGACCGGCCTGGTGGAGGCCACCGGCCCCCTCGCGGTCAGCTCCCGCCACCTCTCCGCTCGCTCCGCCTGAGACCACCAGCCGGAGAACGTTCCCGCGGGAACGTTCTTCCGTCGGGTCCGGTCAGCGGCGGCCCGGTCAGCGGCCGAGCGCTCAGGCACTCGCCGTGTGCCCGCCCGGCTCCCGGCGCGCCACGGTGACCAGATGGTCGACCGGGCCGTGCCCCTGCTCCGGCGCGAACGAGAGGTCATAGGCGGCGCCGCCGATCAGCGCCCGCTGCAGGAAGTCACGCCCCGCGCCGACCGCGGCCAGGTCGTCTCCTGCTTCGGATTCGCCGACCCTCTCGTGCGAGGCGTCCATGGTGGCGGCGAGCGCACCCAGGGCGTCGGGCCCCGCTGAGCGGACCATCGCGATGCGCGCGTACTGCGCGGCGATCGCCGCGGAGAGCGTGCACCCGGTGCCGTGGGTGGCGCGGGTGCGCACGCGCTCGGCCCGCAGCAGGTCCACGCCGCCGGGGTGAGCGACGACGTCGACGACCTCGTCGTCATCGTGGTGCCCGCCCTTGAGGACCACGACGGCGGGACCCAGCTGCTGCAGCCGCACGGCCTGCTCCTGCATGGTCTCGACATCGGGGGCGACCTCCGCATCCAGCAGCTTCGCCGCTTCGGGCAGGTTCGGCGTGATCACGTGCACCAGCGGCAGCAGCAGTTCGCGCAGGTTCTGTGCCGCCTGCCGGGGCAGCAGTTCATCGCCGCTGGTGGCGACCATGACCGGGTCGAGCACGACGGTGCCGAACTGGCCGGCTCGCGCGGCCATGGTCTCGGCGACGGCGGCGACGACCTCGGCGGAGGTGAGCATCCCCAGCTTGGTGGCGTCCAGCGGGATGTCATCCAGCACGCTGGTCAGCTGCGACTGGACGTCCTCGGCGGTCATCGGCGTCACGGACTGCACGCCGCGGGTGTTCTGCGCGATCACGGCGGTGATCGCGGTGGTGCCGTAGACGCCGAGTGCCGTGAACGTCTTCAGGTCGGCCTGGAAGCCGGCGCCGCCGCTGGGGTCGGAGCCGGCGATGGTCAGTGCTGTGGGTGGTCGCATGGGGCGGTCCTCCTGGGGTGTGCTGCGGAGCCGGGCCGGTGGGGAGCCGGGGTCCGCGGACAGGTGGTCACGGCCTGCTGGATGAGCGGCCCTGGTCGATGGCTTCTCGGAGTCGGCCGGCGGCCGCAGCGGGGTCGGGTGCCGCGGCGATGGCCGAGACCACGCAGAGACCGTCCACACCGGTCGCCGCGATCTCCGGGGCGAGGCGATGGTCGATGCCGCCGATGGCGACGGCCAGCGGAGCTGAGGCGGCCGATACGTGCCGCGCCTGCCGCCACGGGTCCAGGCACTCCCCCAGTCCCTCCAGGCCGAGCGGCGGCGCGGCATCGGCCTTGGTGGCGGTCGCGCGGATCGGGCCGATGCCCAGCACGTCGGCCGTGTCCTCCGCGAGCGCGGCGCGCACCTGGCCGGCGGTGCCGGCGGAGAGGCCGATCATCAGCTCCTCCCCGAGCACCTCGCGGGCAGCGGCCGCGGCGACGTCGCTCTGGCCCACGTGGAGGTGGCACCGCGCGGCCTCGGCCACACCGAGACGGTCGTTGACGAACAAGGGCACCTTCTGGGCGCGAGGGCCGAGCTCGCTCGCCAGGCGTTCCCGGCATGCGCGGACCAGCTCGAGCAGGTCGGCGTCGGAGGCGTCCTTGTCCCGCAGCTGGATCGCGCCCGCTCCGCCGCGGACGGCGGCGAGGACCACGCCGGGCACCGCGTCGATCCCGCCGGACAGCGCCGAGTCGGTGACGTGGTACAGCGAGAAGTCGGCCGCATGGGCGGTGCGCAGGGACGGCCGGATCACGCCGGGGCCGCCTGCTCCTGAAGACCCACGAGCTCGAGCACGTCGGCGGGCGTGAGGGTGTCCAGCGCATCGAGCCAGCCGACGGCGAAGGACCCGACTCCCTGCGCCTCGCGCGCGGCGAGGGTTCCGGCGGCGCCGTGCAGGGCATGTGCGGCGAGCACCGCGTCGTGGGGAGTGAGGTCGGTGTCGCGACTTGAGCCCAGGAGGGCGGCGCAGGTCGCGCCGAGCGCGCAGCCGGTACCGATCACTCGCGCGAGCAGGGCGTCGCCGCTGGTCAGCACTGTGGTGCGACCCGCGGAGACGATCGCGTCGCGCTCCCCGGAGACCGCGACCACGGCACCGGTGCGGGCGGAGAGGTCGCGGGCGGCGTCGAGCACCGCCTCGACCGTGTCGGTGGAATCGACGCCGCGCCCTCCCCCGCCGGTGCCGGCGAGCGCGGCGATCTCGGAGGCGTTGCCGCGGACGGCGGCGGGCCCGAGGGTCAGCAGTTCGTGCGCCAGCGGGGTGCGGACGGGCAGCGAGCCGACGGCGACCGGGTCGAGCACCCAGGGCCGTCCGGCGTCGCGGGCGGCGCGGGCGGCGGCGGGCATCGCCTGCACCTGTCCCTCGGCCACGGTGCCGGTGTTCACCAGCAGTGCGTCGGCCGCAGCGGCGAAGACCGGCGCCTCCTGCGGGTGGTCCACCATCGCGGGGGCGGCCCCGATGGCCAGCAGGACGTCGGCGGTGATCTGCTGGACGACGGTGTTGGTGATGCAGTGGACGAGCGGGCTGTGCCCGCTGAGCGCCTCGAGGGCGCTGCGCAGTCGGTTCTCGGGCGTGCTCGTAGTCATCGGTGACGATCCCTTCGCAGGTGCAGACCAGGGCAGGTTCGACGGGTGTGCTCTCAGCCGCCGCTTCTCGACGGCACCCCGCGTCACTGGTCGGCGACTCTAGCAGGGGGCGGCGCAGGGGCACACAGGATCTTCACACTCTCAAGTCTGTAGTTCCATGGCACTCTCTTGACCTTCCCTTGACCTGATGCGACGGTGTGAGCGGCAACGCATCGACGCGGATCCACGACGGACAACCGTCTCCCGCAGTCGGCGGAGAGGACGCCATGACCATCACGAGCACCGCACGCCGGGCCCGCACCGTACTGACCGTCGCCGCGGGGGCGGCGCTGCTGTCCGCGTCGGCCTGCAGCACGAGCGCCGGAGCCGACGGGGAGGACAGCGCGGGGGCACCGTCCGAGACATCAGATCAGGGGGAAGGGCAGGGAGCCGGGCAGAACAGCAGCGACGGCGGGGGCGCCGCGACCAGCAGTGAGCAGGGGAACGGGGACTCGGACGAGGGAGCCGAACAGAACGATGGGGTGGGTGCCGGCGACGAGGACGAGGCGACGGAGCCGACGGAGCCTGAGACCCGTCTCGTGCTCGTCACCGATCTGGGACCCGAGGAGCCCGGTGAGGGCGACCTCGTGCGCAGCCCCGACCAGCTGGCCGCCCTGCTGACCGGGCCCCTCGGCGGGATGGCCGAGTGCTACGACGAGCTCACGCTCAGCCCGGGCGCCACCGCGTCGTGCATGGGCCCGGCGAGCGTCGACTCTCCCGACCCGGACCAGGAATGGACGGCGCACTCGGTGCGGATCCCGTCCGAGGAGGACTTCACCGCCGGCAGCAGGGTCGCGATCCTGTTCACCACCGGCGGCGCCCTGACCGGGCCGGCCGAGGTCCTGCTGAAGGAGACCGTGTCCCTCACCGGCCTCGGCGTCAGCTCGACGTTCGGGGCCGAAGACCTGGATTCCGAGCAGCTCGCGCAGCACACGCTGGAGGTGCTCACCTCCCCGAATGCTTACGTCCCCGTCGACTACGCCGACTGGGAGGACGTGACCTGCCAGGACGGCCTCTCCTTCGCGACCTTCGAACCGGTGGCCTGCACCGCGACCACCGCCGGCGGCGATCAGTGGGAGCTGGAGGTGGCGCCCGGGGCATTCGCCGGCAACGACCAGGGCCTGCTGGTGGGCATCGAGACCCTGTGACCGTCGTCCAGCGGAGCGACCGAGCATCGCGGCCAGGCCGTGCGGCCGAGCGGGGGAGGCCGCAGGGCGAGTGAGTGCCCGGCGCCCCTCGCGATACAGTCATCGCGTGAGCGCGACCACACTGCCCATCCCCACCGATGCCGGCGACCTGCCCGGACTGCTCTGGCTGCCCGAGCACCGCGAGGAGCCGGTGCCCGGCCTCGTGGTGCTGCAGGAGATCTTCGGCGTCTCCGACTACATCCAGCGGCGCTGCGCAGATCTCGCCGCGCTCGGCTATGCGGTGCTGGCCCCGCAGCTCTTCGCCCGCCTCGATCCGCCGATCGTCGGCATCGACGACTGGGAGGACGCGGAGTCCTGGCTCGGCGAGGCCATGACCCTGACCCAGCAGCTGCCCTGGGAGCGAGCCGAGGCCGACGCCATCGCCGCCCTGGGCGCGCTGCGTGCGCACGGCGCGGTGGACTCCGAACGGGTGGGGCTGCTGGGCTTCTGCTACGGCGGCGGCCTGGCCTTCGCCGCTGCGGCGTCCGCCGCCGAGGAGGACCGCCCGCCCACGACGCTGGTCAGTTACTACGGCTCGGCCCTGCCCTCCCTGCTGGATCGCGCGGGCGTGGTCACCATGCCGAGCCTGCACCACTTCGGCACGGCAGACGACTTCATCCCGCCCGAGACCGTCGAGCAGATCCGCCACGCCGTCACCGCCGGCGGCACCCGCGAGCAGGTGCGGTTCGAACTGCACGAGGGTGCGGGGCACGCCTTCGACAACCCGCACCCGTTCGTCCACCACGCGCAGGCGTCCGACGCGGCCTGGCAGCAGACCGTCGGCTTCCTCGCCGAGACGCTCCCTCTCCGCGCCTGACCCTCCGCGCCTGACCCTCCGCGCCTGACCCTCCGCGGCCGAGTATCTGCGTATCTGCGCCCGCGCCTTCGCATCACCCGCCCGAGTGCGCCTGCGTGCCCGTCCGGCCCGACTCGTCGTTCTCCGCCGAAACATGCCCGTGACCTTCCGGTCCCGACGAGCCCGCCGTTCTGGGACCCACGACACCCGCGTGACCGAATAGTTATGTCCGGATCGTCCGACAATCCGGTTGTCCCCGGGCCGGCACCGCTGGACGCGGCATCGCTCCAGGCCAACGGGACCTTCCGAACTTCGCGCCGGCCGCGCCTACGACTGTCTCCCGGCCCTGAACAGGCCTTTCACGAGCTCTGCCGACCCCATTCCTGATAAAGAACCGTTTGCCGTACGCCGGGCCGCTTGTGAGGATGACTTGTCGGGTCGGCGTCCTGCGATGCCGGCGTCCTGTGACGTGGGGGATACACGGGACCCGGATCGCCACCCCGGCCCGCCACCCGAACTTCCATGAAGGAGCCTGCGTGCCAGCAATTACCGCCGACGGTCTGTACAAGATCTTCGGACGTCGCCCCGCGCGGGGAGTCGAAGAGCTCCGCAAGGGCGGAAGCCGCGACGAACTGCGCAACCAGGGCCTCACCGCCGCCGTCATCGACGCCAGCTTCAGCGTCGAGCCCGGCGAGATCTTCGTCGTCATGGGCTTGTCCGGCTCGGGCAAGTCCACGCTGATCCGAATGGTCAACGGCCTGCTCCCGGCGAGCGCCGGCGAGCTGTATATCGGCGACCGAAACCTGACCTCCCTCAGCCCGGCCGAGGTCCGTGAGGTGCGGCGCAACCGCATCTCCATGGTCTTCCAGCACTTCGCGCTGTTCCCCCACCGGACCGTCGGGGAGAACGCCGCCTACGGTCTCGAGGTCAGCGGCGTGAACCGCAAGGACCGTGAGGCCAAGGCCGCCGAGGCGCTCGAGATGGTCGGCCTGAAAGGCTGGGGCGGGTACAAGCCCAGCGCCCTCTCCGGCGGCATGCAGCAGCGCGTCGGCCTGGCCCGCGCTCTGGCCGCCGGGACCGACATCATGCTCATGGACGAAGCCTTCAGCGCCCTCGACCCGCTGATCCGTCGCGACATGCAGGACCAGCTCATCGACCTCCAGCAGCGCCTGGAGAAGACCGTCCTGTTCATCACCCACGACCTCAACGAGGCCATGCGCATCGGCGATCGCATCGCCATGATGCGCGACGGCCGCATCGAACAGGTGGGAACCTCCGATGAGATCCTCAACGAGCCCGCGAACGACTACGTCGCCCGCTTCATCCAGGATGTCGACCGCTCCCGCGTGCTGACCGCGTCGACGATCATGGAGCAGCCGCCCGAGACGCTCGGCGCCGCCCAGGGTCCGCGCACCGCCCACAAGCTGCTGCGACAGACGCAGAACTCATGGCTCGTGGTGCTCAAGCGCGACCGCACGCCCGCCGGCGTGCTGTGGGAGGACGACGTCGCCCGCGCCGTACGCGAGGGCCAGGACGAGCTTCCCTGGTCGAGCGAACACACGATGCCCATCGTCCAGCACGACAGCTCGCTGGCGGAACTGTTCGCGACCTCGGCCCGCCATCACAGCCCGCTGATCGTGGTCGACGACGAAGGCCACTTCGCAGGGGTCATCCCGCGGGTCACCCTCCTGACCGCCGCCGGCGAGGCGAACGGTACGAGTCACGAGGTCGCAGCGGCGACCGCGACCCCGGTGCCTCCCCCCGATGGTGCCGGCACACCTCCGGACGGGACCGACCCGCCCCCGGACCCCGCCGCCACGAGCGGACCCGACGACCTGGCCCACGGAGGTGAGACGCGATGAACCCGGACGACGAGAGCCTCATCCCCCACATCCCCGTCGGCGACTGGGTCGAGACCTTCCTGCTGTGGTTCAAGGCCACCTTCGCGTGGTTCTTCGATGGCCTGACGACGGCCATGGAGTTCCCGATCGAGCACCTGGCCAACTGGCTGATCCTGGTTCCGCCGGTGGTGGGCATCCTGGCCTGTGTGCTGATCGCCCTGGTGGTCCGCTCCTGGCGCTTCGCGGTGTTCACCCTGGTCGGCTTCACGCTGGTGCTCTCGCTGGAGCTGTGGGAACCGATGATGCAGCTGATGGCACAGGTCATCGTCGCCACAGTCGTGGCTGTGGTGATCGCGGTTCCCGTCGGGGTCCTGGCCGCCTCCAACAATGTGGTTAGCTCCCTGGTGCGCCCGGTGCTCGACCTGATGCAGACGATGCCGGCCTTCGTGTACCTGATCCCGGCCGTCATCTTCTTCTCGCTCGGCTACGCCCCGGGCCTGTTCGCGACGGTCATCTTCTCCCTGCCCCCGGGAGTGCGCATGACCGAGCTGGGCATCCGGCAGGTCGACTCGGAGACCGTCGAGGCCGGCGAGTCCTTCGGGGCCACGCCGTGGCAGATTCTGCGCGGCATCCAGCTCCCGCTGGCCGTTCCCACCATCATGGCCGGCGTCAACCAGATCATCATGCTGGCGCTTTCCATGGCGGTCATCGCCGGCATGGTCGCCGCCCCTGGTCTCGGCCAGGAGGTGACCCAGGCCGTCTCCACGCAGGATCTCGCGGGCGGCGTGGAAGCCGGGCTCTCCGTGGTGCTCCTGGCGGTCTTCCTGGACCGCCTGACCGCTGCGCTCGGCAACCCGGCGGGGCATCCGTCCTCGCTGATCACGCTGATCCGCACCACACGCACTCGCCGGGCCGGCACGGCCTGACGAGCACGACCACCCGTACGAACCCTCCGAAAGGACATGAACCCATGACGAATCGACTGATCCTCCCCCGCCGCGGCGTCTCCCGTCGTGCAGCTCTGATGGGCGGCAGTGCCGGCCTCATGGGGCTCGGCCTGGTCGCCTGCGGCGGCAGCAGCGACGGCGGCTCCGGTGACTCCGACGGTGGCTCCGCCAGCGACGGCGGCGGCTCCGCCAGCGGCACCATCAACATGGGGTACATCCCCTCCTGGTCCGACGGCCTGAGCATGGCCTACCTGCTGGAGAACCGCCTCACCGCGATGGGCTACACCATCGAGCACACGGAGATCGCCGAAGCCGGCGTGCTCTACCAGGGCCTCGCCCAGGGCGACGTGGACATGTACCCCTCGGCGTGGCCCGAGGTCACCCACAAGGAGTACATGGACCAGCACGAGGGCGACATCGAGGACATCGGCTCCTACTACGAGAACGCCAAGCTGAACCTCTCGGTCCCGGACTACATGGACATCTCCTCCATCGAGGACCTGGTGGGCCAGGCCGATCGCTTCGATGGCCAGATCATCGGCATCGAGCCGGGCGCGGGTCTGACCGCCGCCACCCAGGACTCGGTCATGCCCGGCTACGGGCTCGACAGCGAGTACGAGCTGGTGCTGTCCTCCACCACCGGCATGCTCACGGAGCTGGAGAGCGCCGTGAACGCCGAAGAGGACATCGTCGTCACCCTGTGGACCCCGTTCTGGGCCAACACGACCTACTCGGTCAAGGCGCTCGAGGATCCCGAGGGGCTGTTCGGCGAGGCCGAGAAGCTGCACTTCCTGGGCCGCACCGGCTTCGAGGAGGAGTTCCCCGAGGCCGCCGACTTCATCAGCCAGATCAAGCTCACCGACGAGGAGTACGGCAACCTGGAGGACAAGGTGGTCAACGAGTTCGGTGAGGGCAAGGAGCCCGAGGCCGTCGAGGCCTGGCTGGAGGAGTACCCGGACCTGCTTCCGGCCGTCTGAGAACTCGGCAGCACCGGCGCTCCGAGCCGGGCCGATCTTACGGCCCGATCCGGAGCCCGCATGACGACGGGGCCGATCGCGATGATTCGCGGTCGGCCCCGTCGTCATAGGCGGCCCCGTCGCCGGAAGGGGCCGGGAACGGGTCAGTTCTCGACGGTGACCTCGGCGCCGGTCCGTGCCGAGGCGTAGCAGGCATCCAGCACCCGGGCACGGCGCAGGGCGAGCGACCCGTCGTGCACGGCCCAGTCCTCGGAACGCACCTTCTGCAGGAAGTTCGCGACCGCGCGGGCGTGACGGCCGTCCTCCCCGACGACTGGCTGCAGCTCGGCAGGCATGCCGGCCACCTCGGTCCACACGTTCAGGCGCTGGTACGGGTCGCTCGGGGGTCCTCCCCATTCGATGGAGGCGCCCCCGTCGGCCCCGTAGAGGGTGACGTAGCACTGGTCGTACGGGATCCACTGGGCCCAGCTGGTCTCGAGCAGCAGCGTGCCGCCGCCGTCGATCCGCAGGAACGCCGTGGCGAGGTCCTCGACCTCGAAGGGCGTGCCCTCCTCGACCTGCGAGACGCCGAAACCGGAGCCGCCGCGACCCAGCGGCCCGAACTCGGCGTGGGTGCTGGCAGAGGCTGCTGTCACCTCTGGCTCGCCCATCAGGTGCAGCGCCATGTCGAGCATGTGCACGCCGATGTCCATCATCGCGCCGCCGCCGGAGCTGGCGGTCTTGGTGAACCAAGTGCCCATGCCCGGGATGCCCTGGCGGCGCAGCCACCCGGTCTTGGCGTAGTAGATCTTGCCGAGCACCCCGGACTCGACCACCTGACGCAGGGCCGTGACGTCACCGCGCTGGCGATGGTTGAACGCCACGTCGAGCACGCGACCGGCTCGGCCGGCGGCAGCGACCATGCTCTTGGCGGCCTCTGCGGTCTCGGCCATCGGCTTCTCGGTGAGCACGTGCAGACCCGCCTCGAGGGCGGCGGTCGCCATCGGAGCATGCAGGAAGGTCGGCGTCGCGATCGAGACGACATCGAGGTCTGCCTCGGCGATCATCTGCTTCCAGTCCCGGTAGCGGCCCGGGACGTCGTGCTGGTCACCGAAGCGTTCCAGGAGATCCTCCTCCATCGCCGAGAGCGCGGCCAGCTCGACAGTCGGGTCGGCGGCGTAGGCGGCGACATGCTGCTGGCCGGCCCAGCCGAGGCCGATGACACCGGCGCGCAGTCTGCGTGGCCCGCTGTCCTGTCCTGGTGCTGTCATCGTCGTCCATCCTTTCGTCGGTGGGTTTCGAGCATTGGACACCCTAGAGGCGCCCCTGCCCATGTCGTTCGCTCGCTCATCCCTCGATTCCGAGCAGGCCGAGGGGGTCCTCACGCAGGCGTGTGAGAGCGTGCTCGACGGCGCCGCGCACCACGACGTCACGCCCGAGCTCGCTCGAGACGATCTCGGGGAACGGCGCGGTCGCGATCTCCGGCAGGAGTGCGCGGGCTCGCTCGAGCACGGGACCGATGGCCTCGGAGATCGCGCCGGCGACGACGACCTTCTCGACACCGAGCAGGCTGACCAGGATCGCGGCGATCCGCGCGATGCGGTCAGCGATCCGCTCCAGCACGGCGCGGGCCACGAGGTCGCCGTCGCGGGCTGCGGAGAACACATCCACCGCGCTGAGCTCATCCGCCGGGATGGCCGCAAGCACGGGTGAATCGGCTCCGGAGTCGAGGGCATCGAGGGTCCAGCGCCGGGCGAGAGCCGCGACGCCGTCGGCGCCGGTGGAGTCCTCGAGCACGCCACCGAGGAAACGCATCTCGCCGGCCGCGCCAGCGGCCCCTCGCAGCAGGTGACCGTCGACGATGAGACCGGCGCCGAAGCGCTCCCCCATCAGAAGGGTGGCCATGTGCTCGCAGGGACCGCCGGCGTACTCCGCGCGGGCGGCGAGGTTCGCATCGTTCTCGACCGTGACGAGACCGTCGAGGTGCTCCGGGAAGCCGGCGTTCATGACATCCCAGAACGCACCGTCGCCCTGGGGCGAGACCCCGGACTCGTCGACCGGAGCCGGCACCCCGACCACGGTGATCAGCGTCGGCGCCGTTGTGGCGGTCGCCGCGACGGTGTCTTGTACGAGGCCCCGCGCTATCTCGGCGCGTTCGTCGCGACCCACCCCGCTCGGTTCGAGCACGCGCTGGCCGCTGGCCAGCGTCCTCCCGCGGAGATCGGAGGCGACAGCACGGAAACTGCGTCTGCCGGCGTCGACACCGACCACGATGCCGGCGTCGGGGCGCAGGCGGTGCCGGCGCGCCGGTCGTCCGCGACGTGTCAGGCCCGCCGCCCTGCTGTCCTCGAGCTCCTCGAGCCATCCGCTCCCGATCAGCTCGTCGCACAGACCCAGCACGGTCGCACGGGTCAGCCCGGTCGCCTCCATCGCCTCCGCGGCGGTGAAGTCCTCGGCCTCGAAGGCATGCCGCAGGAGCGCCTCGGTATTCAGTCGTCGCACCAGGCTCGAGGACGCACCGGCTCCGTTCACGGCCTTGACGCCCACTGTGATGCCCCCCATACTTTCTCCACGCATTAAATCTAGCAGGCAAATCAACTGCTTGCGATGTTGCTCGAGGAGACACCGTTGTCACCCAGACCCCTTGGCGTCCGCCGCCCGACGCGGCGCTCCCTGCTCACCGCGGGCGGTGCGCTCGCCGCGACCGGACTCACCGCCGGCGGCCTCGCCGGATGCAGCCTGTCCGGCACACCCCGCGTGACCTTCTATCAGGCGAAGCAGGAGGCGATCCCCTACTTCCGGGACCTCACCGGCGAGTTCAACAGGTCCCAGTCCGACTACACGTACGTCCACGACATCTCGACGAAGCTCTCCGCCGCGTTCGTCCGGCGCGACCCACCGGACCTCGGGCTGCTGAACTACAACCACGAGATGGCGCGATTCATGGAGCGCGGCGCCATGAGCGACCTGGCGGACCTGCCTGCCGCTTCCCGCATCCGGGAGGACGTGCTCGAACTCGCCGACTGGTACCCGACCTATGAGGGACGCACCAGCGTGATCCCCTACTCGGTCGCCGCCTGCTCCGTCATCTACAACAAGCGTCTCTTCGCCGATCACGGCGTGGAGATTCCCACCACCTGGGATGAGTTCATCGCCGTCTGCGAGACGTTCATGGGCACGGACATCACGCCGATCTACTGCACGTTGATGGACCTGTGGACGGTCACCCAGGGTCTGTTCGACTACACCGTCGGCGGCTTGATCGACGTCCGCGAGTTCTACCGGGCGATGAACGAGATCGGCGAGGACGTCGGCCCCGATTCCGAGGTCTCGTTCCAGAACACGATGCTGGAGCCCATCGAGCAGATGATCTCGCTCCTGGAGTTCGTGAACCCCGACGCCGCCTCGCGGTCCTACGCCGACGGCAACGACGCCGTCGCTCAGGAGAAGGCAGCGATGTACTTCCAGGGCCCCTGGGCGCTGGTCGAGATCCAGAAGGCGGGCACGGACGTCGAGCTCGGCACCTTCCCGCTGCCGGTCACCGATGATCCGGATGACCTCAAGGTGCGGGTCGGCGTCGACCTCTCGCTGTGGATCCCCGAGGCGGCGAACCAGCCCGACGGGGCTCGCCTGCTCCTCGAGCACCTGATGACCCCCGAGGTGCAGAACCCGTACAACGACGCCTTCCTCGCGTTCGGGACGACCAAGGACGCTCCCCCGGTGACCGACCCCCGGATCTCCGAGATGCAGGGCTACTACGACGAGGGTCGCTTCTACATGGGGCCCTCGCAGTTCATCCCGCTCACCGTGCCCTACGAGAACTACCTGCAGTCGATAGTGCTCGGGGCCGACCCGAAGCCGATCCTCGCCCAGCTCGATGCCGACTGGGCGCGCCTTGCCTACCGGGCCTGACCTGTCCCGACCCTGACGACCAGAGGACCACTCATGTCGACGACGACATCCCCGCCCGCGGCGGTGACCCCGGACGCCCCGACGACCAGCGCGACGGCCGCTACTCCTCGACGGCGACGGCGCACCGACCCCGTCTATTACGCCTTCCTCTTCCCGGCGCTGGCGATCTTCACCCTCGCTGTGACGCTGCCGGCCGCGCTCGGCTTCGCCTACAGCCTCACCAACTCGATCGGGTTCGGGGAGTTCGAGGTGATCGGGCTGCGCAACTACATCGCGATCTTCCAGGACCCGAACGTTCTCAGCGCCTACCTATTCACGCTCGGTTTCGCGCTGGTCACGGTGATCGTGGTGAATGTGATCGCCTACGGCCTGGCGCTGGGGCTGACCTCGCGCATCCGCTTCCAGACTGCTCTGCGCACGATCTTCGTGATCCCGATGGTGATCTCCGGGATCATCATCGCCTTCGTCTTCAAGTTCCTCTTCGCCAACACTCTGCCGGCGATCGGTCAGGCGCTCGGCATCGAGGTGCTCTCCACGTCGGTGCTGGCGAACGAGAACCTCGCGTGGATGGCGATCGTGCTCGTCACGGCATGGTCGACCATCCCCGGGACCATGCTCATCTACATCGCCGGGCTGGTCACGATCCCCGCCGAGCTCTACGAGGCGGCCTCCATCGACGGCGCCTCGGGCATCCAGCGCCTGCTGCGGATCACGCTGCCGATGACCTCGGGATACGTCCTGATCAACACGATCCTCGGCTTCAAGAACTACCTCAACGCCTACGACATCATCGTGGGCCTGACCGACGGCGGCCCCGGCACCGCGACGCGCAGCGTCGCGATGGCGATCTTCAAAGGCTTCGAAGGGGGCGACTACGGGTATCAGATGGCCAACGCCGCCGTGTTCTTCGTCGTCACCCTCGTCATCGCCCTCATCCAACTCCGGCTGAGCCGCGGGAAAGCGAGCTTCGGATCATGACCATCCCGACCTCCACTCCGACCACTGCCGGACCCGCCGACCCTGCTGTCGGCAGCAGCACGGGCAGCCCGGCCCGGCGCCGCCCGCAGAGCCGGGACGGGCGCACCAACTGGCCCGCCACGATCACCCTGATGGTGTGCTCGCTGGCTGTGCTGGTGCCGTTGTTCGTCACGATCAACATGTCGCTGAAGACGACGCAGCAGGCCGTCGACGGACGCGCTTTCACGCTTCCCTCGCCGCTGTCCATCGAGGGGTTCATCGAGGCCTGGCAGCTCACCAGCTTTCCCCGCGGCCTGGCGATCTCGGCGATGGTGACCGCCATCTCCGTGGTGGGGGAGATCGTCATCTCCGCGCTCGCGGCTTACGCGATCGCCCGGAACTGGGACCGGCGTCTGTTCCGCTGGTCCTTCTTCTACCTGCTGGCGGCGATGTTCATCCCGTTCCCGGTCGTCGCGCTGCCCCAGGTGCAGCTGACCGGCATCGTCGGGCTCGACAATCCGTTCGGCGTCGCGATCATGCACATCGTGTTCGCGCTCGCGTTCAACACCATGCTGTTCACGGCGTTCCTGCGTTCCATCCCGATGTCGCTGGAGGAGTCGATGCGGGTCGACGGCGCCTCGACCTGGCAGGTCTTCGTCCGGCTGATCTTCCCCCTGCTGGCCCCGATGGCCGCGACGGTGGGGATCTTCGCCTTCCTGGGCTCGTGGAACGACTACATGATGCCTAACATGATCACCACGAACCCGGAGCTGCAGACCCTGCCGGTGCTCCAGCAGATCTTCCAGACGCAGTTCAGCAACAACTACAACGTCTCGTTCGCCTCGTATCTGATGGCGATGGCACCGGCGATCGTGGTCTACATCGTCACGCAGAAGTGGGTCATCTCCGGCCTCACGCAAGGCGCGGTGAAGTGACCCGCGGGCCGCAGCACCGGGATGCCGACCGGCACGGCGTCGGATCCCGGCCCAGCGCGACAGGACCCGAACTCTGAGAGAGGAGCATCGTTGACGACGCACCCGACCTCCGCCCGCCCGAGCGACGCCCCGGACCGGTCCGCCGACGCCGCACAGCGCGGGGCCGACGCCGACTGGTGGCGCCAGGCAGCCGTCTACCAGATCTACCCGCGTTCCTTCGCCGACGGCAGGGGCGACGGGATGGGCGACTTCCGCGGCATCATCTCGCGTGTGCCCTACCTCCGGCAGCTGGGGATCGACGCGGTATGGCTGAGCCCCTTCTACCCCTCCGCCCTGGCCGACGGTGGCTACGACGTCGACGACTACCGCGACGTGGACCCGCGCATCGGCACCCTGGAGGAGTTCGACGAGCTGGTGGCGGAGCTGCACGGCGTCGGCATCAAGGTCATCGTCGACATCGTCCCCAATCACTCCTCGGACCGTCACGAGTGGTTCCGCGAGGCGCTGGAGTCCCCGCGCGGATCGAACGCGCGCAGGCGGTACATCTTCCGCGACGGCAGGGGCGAGAACGGGCAGCTGCCCCCGGCGGACTGGGAGTCCGTCTTCGGCGGCCCGGCCTGGACGCAGGTGCCCGATGGGCAGTGGTATCTGCACAGCTTCGCCAAGGAGCAGCCCGACTTCAACTGGGAGCATCCCGAGGTCCGCGAGGACTTCCTGCGCACGCTGCGCTTCTGGTCCGATCGCGGGGTCGACGGATTCCGCATCGACGTCGCCCACGGGCTGTCCAAGGACCTCGCCGAGGACCTTCCCAGCAAGGCCGAGCTGGAGGAGATCCCCAAGGACGGCAACCATCCGCTGTGGGACCGCGACGAGGTCCACGAGATCTACGCCGAGTGGCGGAAGGTGTTCGACGAGTACGATCCGCCCCGCATCGGGGTCGCCGAGGCCTGGGTCGAGACCGCTCAGCGGCGCGCGAAGTACGCCAGTCCGAAGGGGCTCGGCCAGGCGTTCAGCTTCGATCTCCTGGAGGCGGATTTCGAGGCGGAGGACTTCCGCCGCATCGTCTCCGACAACCTCGCCCAGTCCGCGGAGACCGGCTCGTCCAGCACCTGGGTGCTCTCCAACCACGACGTCGTCCGCCACGCGACCCGCTACGGGCTGCCCCCGCGCGACGGCCGCCCCGGCAAGCAGGGCGTGGAGTGGATCATGGCCGGCGGCCCGGAGGACGAGATCGACCGGGAGCTGGGCCTGCGCCGCGCCCGGGCGGCGACCCTGTTCGAGCTCGCCCTGCCCGGCAGCGCCTACCTGTACCAGGGCGAGGAGCTGGGCCTGCACGAGGTGGTCGACATCCTTGACGACCAGCGCCAGGATCCGGCCTTCTGGCGCAGCGCTCCCGGCGACCGCGGCAAGGACGGGCTGGGGCGTGACGGCTGCCGGGTGCCGCTGCCGTGGACTCGTGACGGGTCCTCCTTCGGCTTCGGGGAGGACGGCTCGCATCTGCCCCAGCCCGACTGGTTCGCCGAGTACTCGGTCGAGGGAGAGGAGGGCCTCGAGGGCTCGACGCTGGAGATGTACCGTGCGGCCCTGGCCCGCCGCCGCGAGCTGCAGACGGACGAGACGCTGACCTGGGACGAGGAACTGTGCCGCGGAGAGGTGCTGGGCTTCGAGCGTCCCGGCGGGTGGCTGAACGTCACCAACTTCGGGGACTCCCCCGTGGCCGTTCCCGAAGGGGACGTGCTGGTCACCAGCGCCGAGCTCGAGAGCGGGCCCGACGGGCAGCGCATGCTGCCGGGCGCAGCCACCGTCTGGCTGCGGCGCCCGCAGCGCTGACCGTGCGCGAGCGCCACGAGCAGTCTCCACCAGCACGTAGCGGCTAGCCGCCACAAGCCCAAAGCGCCCCGGTCGTTCGAGCACGCGTCTCGAACGGCCGGGGCGCTGTCATGCCCTCGCCCGTCGGGTGCGGAGGCGGTCGAGGGCTCGCGACGGCGGGTCCGGATCACAGGCGATCGCGGACCCCGATCGCCCGCGAGGGCTGGCCCGACCGCCCACGAGGGACAAGGCGCCCGTACGTCGTCACGCAGTGTTCACCCGCCCGTGGCCAATCCGTCCACTCGGTATAACTATGGTGGCCGCATCGTCCACCGAGCCCGTCCGGGCTCCGCACCGAGAGGCTCTCCGTGACCGCTGGCCCCACCGTCGTCCTCGACTTCGACGGCACCCTCGCCCTCGGGCGCGGCCCGTTGCAGGCGTACATCGCCGCACTCGACGAGCGGTCGAGCAACAGCGACAGCGGCGGCGACATAGTCCGCGCCTGCCTCGCGGCGATCGAGTCCTTCGACGCCGGCGCCACCGACCACCGGGACGCGTACGACGCCGTGCGCACCACCGCCCTCGCCCGGGGCATCACCGAGACCCACCTCAGCCGCGCCTACCTCGCCAGCCGCGACCTGCTGGGCACCGAGGACGCCCCGGTCGTCGCCCCCCGGGGCCTGTCGGCGTTCCTGGCGGAGCTGTCCACCTCGGCCACCTGCGTGCTGGCCACCAACGCCCCGGAGGCTGGCGTGGAGCGCGCCCTGATCGCGCTCGGCATCGAGCACTCGCTCCACGAGCGACATCACGACGTGGGAAAGCCCGTCGGCCTCGAACCGATCATCACCCACCACCTCGCGCGCGGGCCCGTGCTCGCCGTCGGCGACATCTGGGAGTTCGACCTCGCTCCCGCCGCCCGCCTCGGCGCGGACACCGCGCTGGTGGGAGTCCGCGAGGTCCCCGAAGCCCGCCCCACCCTGCGGGGCGAGACCCTGACCGACCTTTACGAACCGATCCGCGACTGGGCCCGCGCCCATCGTGTGGCCGCCTCCGCCTGAGACCCGAGGTCCGCTGCACCCCGTGGGCAGCGGCCGATGTCCTTCCCGACCGTCCGACGCCGCCTCCGACCGACCCGATCACGCTCCGTCCGACAGCCGTACCGCCCTCACCTCCCGAAAGGCTCGCCTGCCATGCGCAAGAACCTCCTGACCACGTCCGCCGCGGCCCTCACGCTGCTCTCCCTCGTCGGCTGCTCCTCCGCGGGCGGCGACGCCGCCTCCGGCGGCTCCGATCAGCGGCCCGAGGAGATCACCATCTCGCTGGTCCCCTCCGTCGAGGGCGAGGATCTCGCCGAGGCCCTCGACCCGCTGACGGAGTACCTCTCCGACGGGCTCGGCATCGACGTCCACGGCGTGGTCGCCAACGACTACGCCGCCACGGTCGAGGCGCTCGGCGCCGATCAGGCGCAGGTGATCATCACCGACGCCGGCTCGCTGTACAGCGCGACCGAGCAGCACGACGCCCAGCTGGTGCTGCGCGACGTCCGCTTCGGGGCGACCTCCTACTCGGCCATAGCGATGACGAACAACCCCGACAAGTACTGCGAGGACGAGGTCGTCACCGCCACCTACGGCGCCACCGGCGACGAGATGTCCTACTGCAACGGCACCGAGACCGGCGCCGAGGCCACCGGTGAGGGACCCGCCGGGGTCGAGGCGCTGGGCAAGGTCGACTCCTCCACCCCCGTCGCGCTGCAGGCCGCCACCTCCCCGGCCGGCTACCAGTACCCGCTGGTGGCCATGCAGGAGCAGGGCGTGGACACCGACTCCCTGAACCAGGTCCCGGTCGAGGGCAACAACAACGCGGTCCTGGCGGTCCAGAACGGGGACGCCGAGGTGGGCTTCGCCTACTGGGATGCCCGCTCCACGGTCACCGAGGAAGCGCCCACGGTCGGTGAGGACACCGTGGTGTTCGCCTACACCGAGATGATCCCCAACGGCGGCGTCGCCGTCTCGGACAGCCTGCCCGACGACATGGCCGACGAGCTGGCCACCCTGATGGACGAGTACGCGGAGTCCTCCGACGAGGCCGCCGACGTCATGTTCGAGCTGGTGGGCCTCTCGGACTGGACCACCGACACCCAGCCGGAGCAGATCGCCCGCTACGGCGAGATCCTGGAGCAGTTCTCCGAGTGAGCACCCCGATCTCAGCGAGCTCCGCGGAGAGTGCGCCCACGGCGGCCGGGGCACCGGCCCCGGCCGCCGCCTGGCCGATCACCCTCCGCGACGTCACCGTCACCTACTCCAGCGGCACCCGCGCGCTGCGCGGGGTCACGCTGTCGATCGCACCGGGCGAGATGGTCTCCGTGGTGGGGCTGTCCGGCTCCGGCAAGTCCACGCTGATCCGCACCATCAACGGCCTGGTCCCCGTCACCAGCGGCTCCGTCGTCGTCGGCGATCAGGACGTCTCCCAACTCTCCGGTCGCGGCCTGCGCGAGCTGCGAGGCAGCATCGGCATGATCTTCCAGGGCTTCAACCTGGCCGAGCGCACGAGCGTGCTCAGCAACGTGCTGGTGGGTCGATTCGCCCACTCCCCCGCCTGGCGCACCCTGCTGGGTCTCGCCCGCGCCGAGGACACCCGGATCGCCGCGGCGGCACTGGAGTCGGTGGGGATGCTCGAGCGGGCCTGGCACCGCGCCGGCGCCCTCTCCGGCGGGCAGAAGCAGCGGGTCGCGATCGCCCGGGCCCTCGCGCAGGAGCCCTCGGTGATGCTGGCCGACGAGCCGGTGGCGAGCCTGGACCCGCCCACCGCGCACTCCGTGATGGGCGACCTGCGGCGCATCAACGACCAGCGCGGGCTGACGGTGCTGGTGAATCTGCACCTGATGGACCTGGCGCGGCAGTACACGACCCGGATGATCGGGCTGCGCGAGGGAGAGCTCGTCTTCGACGGCCCGGCCGCCGAGGCCACGGACGCCGACTTCGAGACCATCTACGGGCGGCCGGTCCAGGGCCGCGATGTGCTGGGGAAAGCTGTATGAGCGCCCCGCAGGGCCGCGCGGCCGCTCCCCTGCCCGCCGGGCCGGCACTGCCCCCGCGGCCGACGAACCGGCTGCGCACGGCGCTGATCCTGGCAGCGCTGGCCGCCTTCACGCTCGCCACGTGCCTACCGGCGATCGGCGGGGTCGAACTGGATCTGGCCTCGATCCTGGACAACTGGCGCAACGGCGCCACCAAGCTGCAGCAACTGGCCCGGCCCAACCTCGCCTTCGCGCCCCGCACTCTCGGCCCCATGCTGGAGACGCTCGCGATGGCCGTGGTCGGGGCGGTCAGCGCGGCGCTGCTCTCGATCCCGGTGACGCTGTGGGCCGCCCGCCCCTCGAACCCGAACCCGCTCACCCGCCAGGCGGTGCGGTTCGTGGTCAACATCGTCCGCGCCGTGCCCGATCTCGTGTACGCCACCATCCTGGTCGCGATGATCGGGGTGGGCACCCTGCCGGGCGTGGTCACCCTGATCCTGTTCGACGCCGGCGTGGTCATCAAGCTGGTCTCCGAGGCGATCGACTCCACCGACCACCCCTACCTCGAAGCGGGCCGGGCCGCCGGCGGCACCCAGGCCCAGATCAACCGCCGCACGCTCCTGCCGCAGTCCTGGCCCCTGTTCGCCACTCAGTGGCTGTACTCGCTGGAGCTGAACGTGCGCATCTCGGCGATCCTCGGCATCGTCGGCGCCGGCGGCATCGGCCGGCTGCTGGATGAGCGCCGCGCGTTCTACGCCTACGAGGACGTCTCGCTGATCATCCTCGAGATCCTCGTGGTGGTGGTCGCGATCGAACTGGTCTCGACCACGCTGCGCAGGAGGCTGCGATGAGCGCCGCCACCGGGACCCCGGCCCCCGCCGGCGCCGTCGCTCCCGCCGCGCCGACACTGCCCCCGCGCCCCTCCCGCGTCGGCCCCACGATCGCCGCCGTGGTCGCGGGAGCGATCGTGCTGCTGGCCACCGCCGGGCTCGACATCGCCTGGGGCTCTCTGGGCGAGATCCCGGCGCGCGTGGTGACGTATCTGCAGCTGCTGTTCGCCGAGCCGAACTGGGAGAAGCTGCCGCGGGCACTGTTCGAGACCTGGCGGTCGATCTCGATGGCGTGGCTGGGGGCGATCGGCTGCGTGGCGGTCTCGATCCCGCTGGGCATCCTGGCCGCGCGCGGCGTGGGCCCGGCGTGGCTGCGCTACCCGCTGCGCTGGCTGTTCGCCGTGATCCGCGCCGTGCCGGAGGTGGTGATCGCCCTGGTGCTGCTGACGGTGACGGGGCTGACGCCGCTGACCGGCGCGCTCGCCCTCGGCATCGCCGGCATCGGCACCCAGGGCAAATGGGTCTACGAGGCGATCGAGTCGGTCCAGGAGGGCGCCTCCGAGGCCGTGCGCGCCGCCGGCGGGACCACGGCCGAGGTCGCCCGGTGGGCGCTGTGGCCGGCGGCCCTGCCCACGCTGATGTCGTTCGCGCTGTACCGCTTCGAGATCAACATCCGCACCTCCGCGGTGCTGGGCCTCATCGGCGCAGGTGGCATCGGCACTATGCTCTCGAACTACACCAATTACCGGGAGTGGGACACGGTGGGCATGCTGCTGATCGTGGTCGTCGCGGTCACGATGCTGATCGATCTGGTCTCCGGCGGCATCCGCCGGCGGATCATGGAAGGGGCGCGCTGATGACGTGGACCGGTCCCGCCGATGCTCCGCTCAGCGCCCGGATCGCGGCGCTGGCCCCGTCCTTCCAGCGCACCGAACGGCTCGTGGTGGACCGCATCACCGCGGATCTCGCCGGAGCGGTCGAATGCACCGCTCAGCAGCTCGCCGACCAGGTCGGGGTGGGTCGTGCCTCGGTGATCCGCACCGCCCGCACCCTGGGGTACGAGGGGTACCCGCAGATGCGGGTCGCCCTGGCGCGGGAGCTGTCCTTCGATGAGGCCGACGGCACGGGCGCGGCCGACGGGGCAGGCGAGGCCGGGGCCGTGCGCGCCTCGATCCTGCGGTTCGCCAAGACGCTCCCCCGGGTCACCTCCGCCCTCTCGGACGAGACGGTCGATGAATTCGTGACGGCGCTGGATGGTGCCTACCGCGTGGTGATCGCCGCAGCCGGGCTCTCGGTGCCGCTGGGGCTGAGCGCGGCGATGCGTCTGAGCTCGGTGGACCGGCCCGCGGAGTTCATCCCCGACCCGCTCTCGCAGCTGATCTCCGCCCGCCGGCTCGGCCCGGACTCGGTGTGCCTGGTCATCTCCGGCTCCGGCGCGAACCCGTCGTCCCTGGACGTGGCCACCGAGGCGCGGGCCTCCGGAGCCACGGTGCTGGCGCTGACCTCGTTCACCTCCGCCCCGCTGACCGAGCTGGCCGATGTGGCGCTGGTGGTGCCCACGGTCCACGAGTCCTTCTCCGACGAGCTGATGCAGACCTCGCGGGTCGCGCTGACCCTGGTGCTCGAAGCGGTCATTGAACTGCTGGTCGCCCGCCGCGGGGAGCAGGGCCAGCAGGCCCGAGACTCCGTGATGTCGCTGCTGGGTCAGCGGATCAGCGAATAGCTCGCACACGTCGTGCAGATGCCGATCGGAGGCCCGCGCCACAGGATCGCCGATTTCCAAGGACACCTCCTGTCCTTCAGGGGTAGGCAGTCTGGAGCCTCCAACTCGATGACGGAGGTCCCATGAGCAGCACCATCCAGATCACCATCGACGCCCGCGACCCCCGCGCTCTGTCCACCTTCTGGCGCGACGTGCTCGGGTACGTGCATCCGGCCCCACCCGGGACGACGGTCGCCGCGGGTGAGGACCCGCTGGCGGCGTGGGACGAGTTCCTAGAACGCAGCGGGATCCCTCCGGAGCAGCGCTATAGCGCTTCCGCCCTCGAGGACCCCGACGGGACGGGGCCGCGGGTGTTCTTCCAGCAGGTGCTCGAGGGCAAGGTCGTCAAGAACAGGGTCCATCTCGATGTGCGGACGGCGAGTGAACTGCGTGGTGCTGAGCGCATGGAGGCACTCGAGGAGGAAGCACAGCGGCTGCTCGGCCTCGGCGCCGCGCGGCTCTTCCGCCACGAGCCGGAACCACCCATGAGCATTGGCTTCCTCGTCATGGCCGATCCAGAGGGCAATGAGTTCTGCCTCGACTGAATCCGTCCTCTCGTCTCCCGCGGTTGGAGCCGCCCCGGGAGAACCGCGATGGCCAGAATTGGTCGCCGCGGGCTGAGATGTTCCGGGCGCCTCACAGCGTTGCATCCTGCGGCGCCTTCCACGGCGCCCCAGCCGCAGCCGCCAGCTGTCGGCCGCACCGCACCCGTTCCCGAGGAGCTGTCATGACACTCATCCCCCGCACCGAACTCGACGTCTTTCCGCTGAACCTGGGTGGCAACACCTTCGGATGGACCTCGGACCGCGAGACGTCCTTCGCCGTGCTCGACGCCTACGTCGCCGCGGGCGGCAACTTCATCGACACCGCCGATGGGTACTCCGCGTGGGTCGAGGGCAACTCCGGCGGAGAGTCGGAGGCGGTTCTGGGGCAGTGGATGGCCGAGCGTGGCAACCGCGACCAGCTCGTCATCGCCACCAAGGTGGGCTCGAAGCCGGACCGCAAGGGCCTGGAGGCCGCGAACGTGGAGGCGGCGCTGACGGAGTCGCTGCAGCGTCTGCAGACCGACGTGATCGACCTGTACTACCTCCACTTCGATGACGAGTCGGTGGCGATCGCCGATCAGGTCCGCACCTTCCACGGGCTCGTCGAGTCCGGCCGCGTGCGTCACATCGCGCTGTCGAACTTCTCCCCGGAGCGCATGCGCGAGTGGTTCGAGACCGCGCAGCGCGAGGGTTTGACCGTCCCGGTGGCGATCCAGCCTCAGTACAACCTGCTGCACCGGGCGGACTACGAGAACTCCTACGGGCCGATCGCCCGTGAGTTCGACGTGGCCGTCTTCCCCTACTTCGCGCTGGCCTCCGGTGTGCTCACCGGAAAGTACCGCTCCAGGGAGGATCTGGAAGGTCGCGCTCGCAAGGGCATGGCGCAGTCCCTGGTCACCGACGAGAGTCTGGCCGTCGTCGACGCGCTGGAGAAGGTTGCCTCCGCTCACGGCGCGGAGATCACCAGCGTGGCCCTGGCGTGGCTGCTGACCAAGGGGGTCACGGCGCCGATCGCCTCGGCCTCGACCACCGAGCAGGTGCCGGCCCTGATCGCCGCCGCCTCGCTCGAGCTCTCGGCCGAGGAGGTCGCTGCGCTCGATGAGGTCTCTCGTCCCTTCGTCTGAGTGATCGGCGGGCTGCCCGGGGCCGGACCGGCACCGGGCAGCCCGCCGCCCGCAGCACATCCCGCCCCTCATCCAGCCGCCGGACCAGCACCCTCTCAGAGGCCATCTAGGCTGGATACATGGTTGCTCAGGATCCCTCACGACCGGTTCGCCCCTCCACCCGCAGGCACCGCACACGCACCCTCGTCATCGTCGCGATAGCGGCAGCGGTGGTCGCCGGAGTCGTCGGGCTCGGCGCCGGCGGGGTCGGCGGGTTCATGCTCTCCTCCGGCTCCGGCGGATCAGGCGGTTCCCGCGCGGAGCAGAACGTCGCCGAGGGGTGCGCAGTCCTCGAGCGCATCGAGAGCGACCTCCCCTTCGAGGAATCGGAGTTCAGTCTCGAGACCCCGCAGATATTCGAGATCACCGCCATCGCGAGCTCCTTCATGGCCGCCGGCACTGCCGACCCGGCCCGGTCGGACCTCTACGACGCCGGGCGCCGCGTCCAGGAGGGCCTGAACACCTTCGATGTGGAGGAGGTCAATGCCGCGCTCGAGGCCCTGGGCGCCGAGTGCGGCTGACGTGCTCTCGGCGGTGACGGCACGGCCCGAGGGAAGCGCACTGTCACCGATCCCGCGACGCGCGGCCCGGACTCCCCCAGCCGGCACGGCTACAGTGCCATCGAGCCCGACGCCCACTGCCGAGAGAGATCGATGCCGCCTTCGACGACCCTGACCGCTTCCGCCGTTCACGCCGGATACCCCGGGGAGAGAGTGCTCGAGGGGGTGGATCTGACGATCAGCGCGGGCGAGGCGCCGTTGGGCCTGCTGGGCCCCTCCGGAGCCGGGAAGACCACGCTGATCGATGTGCTGCGCGGGGAGCTGAAGCCATCGGCCGGGGACGTCACCTACCAGGCTCGCAGCGTCGGCCGCCTGCGCGGGAAGGATCGCAAGGAGTTCCGCGCCGCCGTGCGCTTCATGTCGCAGTACTCGATGACGATCTCGGATCCACGCGAGACCGTACGGGCCCGCCTGCAGCGTGCGGCCAAGGAGGCCCGCAAGGGAGGCCGCACCCACGCCGTCTCCCCCGCGGAGATGCTGGCGACCGTCGGCCTCGAGGACCACGTCCTGGATCGTGCGCTGATCACGCTCTCCGGGGGTGAGAGGCAGCGAGTCGCCCTGGCGACGGCCCTGGCCACACGCCCGGAGATCCTGGTGCTCGATGAACCGCTGACCGCGGTGGACCCCGGCATGCGCGGCGAGATCGCCGCGTCGCTGACCGCTCTGATCCAGCGGCTCGGCGTGGGCACGCTGATCGCCTCGCACGATATCGAGCTCCTCCAGCGCATGTGCCCACAGGTCGCCTTCCTCGGGCAGCGCCGCATCCTCGCGCGGGGACCACTCGAGGAGGTCCTGGCCAGCACGGAGCACGAGGACATCCGCGATCTCGCCGCCAGCGTCCCGCAGGCGATCCAGCGCTTCCGCTGACCCTCCGGCGTGAGCCGGGACGCTCCGCCGCGGTGGGGCGAGGGTCCGGCTGTCACTGCAGTGCGCGCACCTCGGCGACGGCGGTGTAGAGCGCGCGATGGGCGGGTCGCAGCGAGGCATGCGCCTCGGCGGCCGACGGATCCGGCTCGATGGTGCGGACGGTCTCCCGGGCCCCCAGCGGGACGATGCCGTGCTCCAGCCCGAGAGCCTCGGCCGCGGCGATGGCGCAGCCCACCAGGGCGGCGTCGTCCTGCTCGAGGGTCCGTACGGGCCGGCCCATGACGTCGGCGAGGATCCGCAGCCACGGCGCGGAGGCCGCTCCCCCGCCGGTCACCGCCAGCGGACGCCGCCCCTCCGCCCCCTCGACGTGCGCGTGGGCGAGGGCGTGGGCGATCCCCTCGAGCACCGCCGCATACATGTCGATCCCGCAGGTGCCCGGTCCCATGCCGATGAGCGCGGCGCGCAAGTCGCCGTCCCGTACGGGGAAACGCTCCCCGAAGAGGGACGGCAGGGCGAGCAGGCCCGTCGGCCCGCGACCGTGCTCGGCCTCGCGGCGCTCGAGCATGGCGTCGGCCGTCGCCGCGGATACGCCCGACAGAAGGGCTTCGCGCGCCCAGGACGCGGCGGCGCCGGCAGCGAGCAGGGCGGAGATCCGCAGGGTGCCGCCGGGGGCGCGGCGGGTCGCGCCGAGGGCGAGGTGGTGCGATGCGCCCGGGCGCGAGGCGGAGTGGGCGCGGGGCAGCACGGTCGCGAGCCAGCCGCTGCTGCCGAGGTAGGCGTACTCGTCCCCCGGGTCGAGGCCGACCAGGCCCAGCGTCGTCGCCCCGGCATCACCGGGCGCGAGCACCACGGGAAGACCGGCGGGCAGGCCCAGCAGCTGCTGCGCGTTCGCACCGGTGCGGCCGATGACCTGGCCGGCGCTCGCGGTGATCGCGGGCAGCAGTGTCTCGTCGATGCCTGCGGCCGCCGCGATCGGGGGCGACCAGGTGCGGCTGCGAGCGTCGAGGAGGCCGGTGGCGGCGGCCGTGGTCGGATCGCACCAGCAGCCCAGACCCAGCAGGTGCGCGAGGTGGCCGGCGGGACCGAAGACGATGCCCCGCGTGCGCTGGACGAGGTCCGGGTCGGTGCGTACCAGGCGGCGGAACATCGCGGCGCAGCTGGTGGCGTCCTGCAGGTTCCCGGTGATCCGGTCCCACGAGGAGACTGCTGCATCCTCGTCCCGGAAAGCCGCGTGCAGTTCGTCGGCCTCCCGAGCGGCACGGGTGTCGCTGTAGAGGATGGCCGGGACGTCGGTGCCGTCGTCCGTCTCGAGCACGAGGTCCTGCATCTGTCCGGTCAGGGACAGCGCTGCGATCGGCGCATCGGGTGAGCCATCGCCCGGCCCGTCGGCCCGGATGGCCGTGATCGCCGCGCGTGCGGAGCGCACCCAGTTCGACGGAGCCTGCTCCGCTCCTCTGCCCGGGGCGGATCGGGTGGGGTACGCGCTGCTCGCCTGCGCCCGGAGGGTGCCCGTCGTGTCGATCAGCGCCGCTTTGGCAGCGGAGGTCCCGAGATCCAGGCACAGGAGGGAGGGCATGCGCTCAGAGTAAGGGGCTGGCCCTTTCGGTGCGGGGCACCCATCGGCGCACACCGCGTCACCAGTGACGCCCCGCGGGCTCCCTCACTCGGCTGTCTCGGTAGGCAGCCCGGTGACCTCGTAATCGCGCTTGATGGTCGCGGTCGCCCGGCCCCACGCGTCGTCCTTGACCCGTTCCTGGTGGGCAGCGAACGCGTCGGCGTCACGGAACTGCTCCTGGACGGACCAGATCAGCGGATCGTCCGTCCGCGTGACGTCGAAATACTCGCAGCCCTCCTCGGCGCGGGTCAGTTCGACGTGGCGAGGCAGGTACGCCTCGACGACCCTCGCCTCGTCGACGTCGGCGCAGACGAGGTTCCCGGTGAGCCGGACTGGCGACATGGACGCTCCCTGTGGTCGATCGTGCGGTGTGCTGAGACCGCCCCCAGGGTGCCATCTCTCGCAGCGCCGGGCGTGGACGTTCCGTCTCCGCCTCGTCCGTGCGCCTCAGCCGGGACAGCCCGAGCACGATCAACACGATCGCGGTGGTCGCAGTCACGGCGGTGGTGCCGGCCACGAGGAGGATCAGCACGCCGGTGAGGCCGATCAGGACGGCCTGCGCCGCCCGCGAGGCGGAGGTGGTCGGGGCCTGCGGCAGCGGGAGTCGCTCGATGCCGCCGAGCAGCCGGGCCACGCCTGCGGTCAGGACGATGGCCAGCGCGATCCACACCGGCCGCGTCAGCCACCACCCCGCGCTCGAGGGCTCCGGCAGCGACAGCTCAGCGGTGGCGGCGACGAACGCGGTGACAGCGGCCATCGCCAGCAGCACCGTGAGGTTCCACAGGTAGATGGTCATGGCGCGCTCCGTGACGAACGCGGTCAGCGCCGCGACCCGGGGCCGCCTGCTCAGGGCGGTGACGTGGCCGCGCAGGAGCGACAGCACAGCGATCTGGGCGGCGCCGACGAGCAGCAGGACGGTGGTGGGCGGGTTCATGTTGGCAACCAGATCCGGGGAGAAGATCTCTGCAGCGATCGTGCCGGCTGCCAGGGCGACGGCGACGAGCCCGCCGAGGGCTCGGGTGCGGGGCCGCAAGGCGTCGATGCGCCCGTCAGCGAGGAAGAATCCGGCCTGCTGCAGTGCGAGCCAGACGAAGGCGAGGTTGGCGTAACCGATGGCCTCGATGCCGGTGGCCAGCCGCAGGGCGTCGATCAGCACGGCACCGGCGACCAGGCCGGCGAGGGTGGCCAGCGGAGCGCGCTGGTGTGCGGCCAGGAGGGCCGGGAGCACTGCTTGAACGGCGAGGAACACCCCCAGGAACCACAGGGGCTGTCCGTAGCGGATGCCGGTCAGCGCCACGAGGTCGGCCGGCACCCCGGCGCTGGTCAGCACGGCCAGCGCCACGCCGGCGACGGCGATCGTCACCACGGCCGGGACCAGCAGCCGGTGGACGCGTCCCACCACGAAGCCGGTCGCGGTTCCGCCTCGCTCGCGCATCCGCCGGTACCCGTGCATCCCGGCGAAGCCGCCGATCACGAAGAAGATCGGCATCACCTGGAGAAGCCACGTCAGCGGCGGGTACCAGGCGGCGCCCACCGTGGCGTACTCCAGGACCGGCCCGGCCGGTGCCAGCGTGATGCCCACCTGGAGCGAGTGCAGCACGACGATGACGAGCACGCAGATGGCTCGCACGAGGTCGATGCCGGCGTCGCGTCCTGAGGCTCGCCCTGCCGGGCGGTGCGGGGCGGTGCGGGATGGGGCGGTGCGGGACGGGGCGGTGCGGGATTGCGGCGCCGGGGCGATGACCATGGGATCTCCTCCTGGGGTGACGCCAGGAGGCTATGGACGCGGCCTCGTCCAGAACATCGCTCGAGAGTGCCCTGGTGACCCCCTACCGGGGAGTGATCTCAGGAGGTGGGCTCGACCAGACGGCTGTCGTAGGCGAAGATCACGGCCTGGACGCGGTCGCGGGCACCGATCTTGGTGAGGATCCTGCCCACGTGCGTCTTGACCGTGTGCTCGGAGAGGAACAGGTCGGCGGCGATCTCCCCGTTCGAGCGCCCCTGCCCCATCAGCAGCAGCACGTCCCGCTCGCGCTCGGTGAGCTTCGCCAGCAGCCCCGCGGCGCGAGGCGGCTGCGGCTTCTGGGCGGCGAACTGGGCGATCATCTTCCGGGTGATGCCCGGCGAGAGCAGCGCGTCGCCGGCGGCGACGACGCGCACCGCGTGGACGAGCTCCTCGGGCGGGGCGTCCTTGAGCAGGAACCCGCTGGCCCCGGCCTGCAGGGCGTCGTAGACGTAGTCGTCGATGTCGAAGGTGGTCAGCATGAGGATCCGCGGCACCTTCGCCGCCGGGAACCCCGGTCCCAGGATCTGCCGGGTCGCGTCGATGCCGTTCAGCTCCGGCATCCGCACGTCCATGACGATCACGTCCGGGCTCAGCCGGGCGGCGAGCGCAAGAGCTTCCTTGCCGGTGGTGGCCTGGCCCGCGACCCGGATCCCGTCGTGGGCGTCCAGGAGCGCGGCGAACCCTGCCCGGACCATCGCGGCGTCGTCGACGATCAGGACGTCGATGCTCATTCTGGCCTCCCGTCCCGATCATCGAACGGCAGCACGGCGGAGACGGTCCATCCTCCCGACGGGTCGGGTCCCACGACGAGGCTGCCTCCCAGCAGCGAGACCCGCTCCTGCATGCCGCGCAGTCCGTGGCCACTGCCCGAGGTGGCAGCGACGGTGCCGTCGAAGCTCGCGATGGAGGGCGACCGGCGAGCGCCGGGCTGGGTGGCGTCGCCCTCGGCCACCTCGTCATTGTGCACCCGGAGCGCGACGGCAGAACCCTCGGTGCCGACGCTCAGGTCGATCGGAGCGCCGGGCGCGTGGCGCACGGCGTTGCTGAGGGCTTCCTGGGTGATGCGGAAGGCGGCGATGTGCAGGCTGGGCGGCAATCCGTCGGGCGGCGGCGAGAAGGAGAACTCGACCTCGCCGCCGGTGCGGCGGATGCCCTCGACCAGGGCCGGGATATCGGCGATCGATTGCTGTGGTGCCAGCTCGGTGGCGTCATCCTCGGTGCGCAGCACACCGAGCAGGCGCCGCATCTCGGTCAGGGAGTTGCGGGCGGTCTGGGAGATCTCCTCGAACTCCGCGGTGGCCTCCGGCGCGAGATCCGGGATCCGGTAGCGAGCGGTGGAGGCCTGGACCTGGATCAGCGAGGTGCTGTGGGCGACCACGTCGTGCAGCTCCCGGGCGATCCGGGTGCGCTCCTCGACCAGGATGCGCCGTGCCTGCTCCGATGCCGTGAGTTCCCGTTCCCGGTTCAGCTCCTCGCCCACGCGGATCCTGCCGGCCAGCAGCACCGCCACCAGCAGCGTGGCGCCGGTGATCGAGGCCGTCACGATGAGGTTCGGGCCGGCCGTGCTCGCGGGGACGGCGGGCACGATCATCGGCAGGGCGAGGGAGGCGGCCATGGGCGCGGCCCAGGACACCAGACCGATGCGCCACCCGTGGACGGTGGTGATCACCAGGACGAACACCGTGAAGGTGATCATCGCCGGCACCGACCAGGGCCACGGCCAGGACAGGTCCCGGCTCGCCGAGGTCACGAGGGGCAGCACCAGGGCGGCCACGCCGAAGACGACGGCTGCCGCTCGGGGCCTGCTGAGTGCGATCAGCGGTGCGCTGCACAGGGCCGCCCCGAGCGGGATGGCCACCGGCACGGGCGTGCCGTAGTAGGTCGCGTGGATCGGCACGAGCACCGAGAACAGCGTCACGGTGAGGACCATGAGCGCGGCCAGCGGCACCATGCGCATCCGTCGCGCCCGTCTGGTCGAGCGCGGGAGATCGCCGGGGAAATCGGTGTGGTCCACACTTCGACGCTAGCCCGCAGCGCATCCCGGCACATCACTCTCACGTACCACGCACAGGCCCTACCTGGGAGGGTGGCTGCCGGCGCCGATGTGCCCGTCTCGGCGGGTCAGAGCGCCGCAGGGCAGGGCACGACGGGTCCGAGGGCCACTGGGGCGTCGGGACCACGGGGCGATGCCGGCTCACGGCCAGCGCCAGTCGCGGCCACGCGGTCCGGGACTGCATGGCCGGCCGGGAGCAGGGCAGGTGTCGCCTGCGCTCGGGCCGTCGCGCGTCCTCGGGCCGTCCTGACCCGGTCGACGACGAGGCCGATCACGCCGGCCACCACGACTCCGATGACCGCGCTGAGCAGCGGCTGGTCACCGAGCCACTGCCCGGCGACCACGCCGATGATCGTGCTGTACAGCGACCACATCAACCCGGCGGCGACGCTGAGCGCCGCGAACCGGGGCCACGGGTAGCGCAGGACGCCTGCGCTGATGTTCACGGCGACCCGGCCGACGGGGATGAAGCGGGCGGAGAGGATGAACGGTGCCCCACGCTGCTCGAGGGACTGCTGGGCGCGGGCCAGGGCCGAGGAGAACCGCCGTCCCTGCATCCAGCGCGGCATCCTGTTCCCCAGCGTGCGGCCGAGCAGGTAGGCAATGTTGTCCCCGATGATCGCGCCCGCCGCGGCGAGCAGGCCCAGCAGCACGATGGTGACCGGCTCCCCGGTCGCGGCGGCGGTCGCGACGGCCGCCACCAGCACGGTTTCGCTGGGAATCGGCGGGAAGAACCCGTCGATCACGGAGGCGATGAACATGACCAGGAGAAGCCATGGCGATTCGGCCGCTTGCAGGATGAAGTCGTTGATCTGTTCCACACCTCGACGCTAGATCCGCGGACTCGCCCGCACATCGCTCGGCGGACCGATTGCCATCGCTCCACGGGGTGACGCGCGAGAGCGCGTGAGCTCGAGCCCGCTGCGGCTTCCCGTCGCGGCGTCATGAGATGATCACGTCCATGACGATCGCTCCCCGCGCCGAGGCCGCCCTGTGAGAGCACTCGGCTTCGTCCTGGTCATCGTGGCCGCCGTTCTGCTTGTCTCGAGCATGGCGTCGATCTACGCCACCACCATGACGGTTCGTCGCAGCACGCTCTCCCCCTGGGCGGTGGTGCTGGGCGCGGCTGCGGTCACGGTGGGAGCGCTGGGCGGAGTTCTCGTCCTGCTCTGAGCGAGTCGCCGCTGCACTGTGGAGTGGTGGCCCATCGCCGCCCGTCCCGTCGGCCCGGCCTCGCGGGCGCACGCACATGCAGAAGGCACGAGGCCGATACATTGACGCGTATGAGCACCGCTGCCCAGAACACCGCCCCCGCCGATCACCGGGCCGACGCATCCCCCGCCCCGGCGACACCGATGGCCGTGCACGCCTGGTCGCTGCACCGCACGCTCGGCGGATTCATCGCCGAGCACGCCAACCCGCCCGGCTCCTCCGCCATGACGCCGACGGCCGCTGCGCCCGGCGCCGTGGACATGCTGGATCTGCCGCGCGAGCTCGCCGCCCACGGAGTCGGCACCGTGCAGCTGTGCCATTTCCACCTGCCCCGCCGCGACCGCTCCTACCTCGAAGAGCTGCGCGCAGCGCTCGCCGATGCCGACGTCGTCCTCGATGCCCTGCTGGTGGACTCCGGTGACCCCGTCCACCCCACCGACGCCGACGCCCACGAGGCCTGGATCGCTGAATGGCTGGAGGATGCCGCCGTCCTCGGCGCGAGGCGAGGCCGCGTGTGCGCGGGAGAGTCCTCCCCCACGCCCGAGCTCATCGCCGCCAGCGGCGAGCGCCTGGCCCGGCTGGCCGCCGGCTCGCCGGTGCGAGTGGTCACCGAGAACTGGAAGGACCTGCTGGCCTCGGCCGACGACGTCCACGCGCTGCTGGATGCGGCAGGCGGGTCCATCGGGCTGCTGGTGGATCTGGATAACTGGAAGATCCCCGATCGCGAGGCGCAGCTGGCGAGCATCGGCGGCCTCGCCGAGACCTCCCACGCCAAGTGCCCCACCACCGCTGAAGGCGCCCTGGATACTGAGGACTACCGCCGCGTGCTGCAGGCGGTGCTGGGTGCCGGCTATGACGGGCCGCTGTGCCTGGTCTACGCCGGCGCGGACGACGACGAGTGGGCGGGCCTGGCCGCGTGCCAGCAGGTGGTCGACGCCGTGCGCGCGACGCGCTGACGCTGACCGCCGAGCTCGACGCCGCTGGCTGCATGACAGCGCCCCCGATACGACCTTCCCGGGTCGGATCAGGGGCGCGTGCCTGTGTTCACTGGCGGTCGAGGTACTTCCTGGCGCTCTGCTGTGCCTGGTCGATCTTCGCGCTGTGACGCGGCGATGCGCGCCGCGCGGTGTCGGCGACCGTGTCCGTGGCACGCGTGGCTGCTTGGCGGCCCTTCTCGCTGCGCAGGGCGGTTCGTGCGGAGTGGAGGAGTCGACTCAGCTTCATCCCCCGATGGCACCACCGGGGGCTGTGCGCGGCCTGGCAACACCGTCGGCGTCCCCTGCATCATGACGCCCCTGCTCTCTCCTGTCTGCTCGGCGGGCAGATGGTTTCCTGCGGTGAGCGCGAAGGTGCCGCGCGTGGTGGACCGTGGCAGGACTGGACCACTGAGGTCGCAACCGTCCGCACGGCCGGACAAGACTGTTAGACCGCCTCCGTCGTCTTGCGGGGCTCAGGCGCCGTGGCGCGCATGCCCCACGCAGCCACCAGCAGTGCGGCGAGTATGAGAGCGGCGGGGGTGGCGTAGCTCAGGCCGACGGTGACGGCGAGCTGATCGAGGAGACCGGCGCGCTCGGCGGGGTCGAGAGCGACCATCGCGACGAGTCCGCCGTGCCCGCCGGCATCCAGGCCTTCGATGCGGAGATCGACGAGCAGAGTGATGGTGGAGGCGACCAGCGCCGTGCCCAACGCGTTGCCGAGCTGGGAGAACAACGTCAGCAAGGTGGTGGCCTGCGGCAGCTCGGGCCCGTCGAGCCTGCTGGTCGCGGCGACCGTGGTGGGCATCAAGGTGGCACCGGACCCGATGCCCACCAGGATGCTCAGCGCACCGATGACCAGATACGACGCATCGAGGCTGAGTGCGAGCCCGAGGCTGAGGGCTCCTAGGAGGGCCGTGGCGGTCCCGGTGACGATGACCCGGCGGGGATCGATCCGATCGATGAGACGTGTGGCGACCTGCAGAGTGAGCCCCACGGCCAGGCCGGTGGGCACAGCCAGGATGCCGGCGACCGAGACCGGATCTCCGCGCACGCCTTGGACGAACGCGGGGATGATGGCTGCAGCTCCGAAGTAGCCACCGGCGAAGCACGACCCGATCACCGCGCCCGCCGCGATCTCGCGACGGGCCAGCAGTCGCACGTGCAGAAGCGGATGAGCAATGCGCACGCTACGGCGCGCGAACCAGGCCAGCAGCACGACGCCGGCCAGGATCGTCACGCCGGTGCCCAGCGTGAGGCGACCGGATTCGCCGATCGAGGTGCAGGCGAGCACGAGTCCGACGCAGCCGCTGATCACCAGCACCAGCCCGGACCAGTCCACGTGCCCGTGGTCATCGCTGCGCTGGGAGGCGGGCAGATGTCGAAGGCACAGAAGGAGGGCGAGGAGGCCCAGGGGCAGGTTGATCCAGAACAGCCACCGCCAGGAGGCGAGATCGATGAGCATTCCTGTCAGCGGCGCACCGACGGCGGGGCCGATGAGGACCGGCAGTCCCACCAGGCTCATGATCCGGCCGCGGTGGCCCGTGGGGACCGAGCGCAGCGCGATCGCGATGCCCAGCGGATTCAGGACCCCGCCGCCCACGCCCTGGAGCACCCGGAGAACGATCAGGGTCTCCATAGTCGGGGCGAGTCCCGCGGCGACCGAGGCGAGCGTGAACACGCTCAGACCGGTGAGGTAGATGCGGCGGTCGCCGAACCGCCCGGCGAGCCACCCGGTCAGAGGGATCACCGCGATCAGCCCGAGGATGTACCCGGTCGTCGTCCACGCACCCGTGGGCAGGGTGGTGTCGAGGTCGGTGACGATCGCCGGCAGGGCGACGATGGTCACGGTGGTGTCGACGACGATCAGCAGGCCGGCGAAGGCCAGGACGAGTCCGATACTGCGTGCGCGCGCGTCCATGCGACGACCCTCGCCGTCAGCCCGGGAAGGGCCGGTCAGTGCGTGCGTCGCGGAGGACGCCGGCCCACCAGAGCAGCTCGGCCAGCGCCGCCGAGAGGGCGCGCGTCGTGCCGTCGTCGGGTGTGTAGCGCTCGGCGTCGTCCAGTGCCTCCCAGGGCGTGGACAGTCCGAGGCCTCGGCGAGTGGTCACCATATTGAGCTCGGCGAACACCCCGCGCAGGTGCTCGGTGGCCGCATGCCCGCCGCGGACGCCATAGGCGATGATCGTGGCCGGCTTGAGCATCCACTGGCTGAAGTGCCAGTCGACGAACCGCTTCAACGATCCGGGGTAGGAATGGTTGTACTCCGGCGTGACGACGACGAAGGCCTCGGCGGCCTCGACCCGGTCGGCCACCTCCGTCGTCGGCCCGCCGCCGGGATAGAGCTGACTGTCGTCCGGCAGCGTGATCTCGGCCAGGTCGATCAGATCGACCTGAACTCCACTGGTGCGGTCCAATGCGGCGACGACCCAGTCGGCGATGCTCGGGCTCATCCTTCCCTCACGCAGGCTGGACGAGATCACTGCGACCCGCTTCGGGCCGGGCACGGAGCTGGTGGGGTGATCACTGGACGGTTCTGAATGTGCTGTCTGTGCTGTCATGCCCCTCACGCTGAGGCTTGAACATATGTTGAAGTCAAGGCGGGCAGTGCCTACGGTGGCGATATGACGCTCACCACACCAGACCGCACCGCATCGCCGGCCGGCTCCGCCGGCCAGGTGCTCACCGTCAGTGACGTCGCCACCGAGAGCGGTGTGGCCCCCTCAGCAGTGCGGTTCTACGAGAAGCACGGCGTGATCACCGCGGTGCGCACGTCGGGCAATCAGCGGCGGTTCGACAACTCCGCAGCCTGCCGCATCCAGGTCGCCAAGCTCGCCCAGCGCGTCGGCCTGACCGTCCGCGAGATCGCCGAGCTCTTCGCCGGCCTGCCCGCGAATCCCGAACCCGAGGATTGGGGCCGCCTCGCCGACCAGCTCGTCGCGCAGGCGGAGCAGCGCGTCGCCGACCTCAAAGCGCAGCTCGACGCACTGGGCTCGGACGCCAAGCTCTGCGAAGTCGGTGCGAACCTCGAGAGCTGACGGCGCGCCGCGCTGGAGTCGGGCTCCAGCATGCGCGCTGGTTAGCGTTCATGCTCCCCGGGAGCCCCGATACCGCTTATTCATGGGCTGGAGAGGAGCCGGAGGATGTGCGCCTCCAGGTCTGCGCTCTTCGGCGAGGCACCGAACGTCGAGCGCAGCGTGACACCTTCGAGCAGGGAGATGAGCCCCGCCGCCGCAGCGCCCGGATCCCGGTGACCCAAGGTCCGGCATAGTTCCACCGCTGCGTGATGCGAGAAGAAGGCTCGGGCGAGCACCTCGCGAAATTCGTCATCGATCTCCGGCATCAGCGCCAGTCTCGCCCGAAGGTCATCCTGGCGGTGCGCGCACAGCGCCTGCACGTAGGCAGTGATGGTTGCGGCCGCGTGCTCCGGTCGCGGAGCGTGTGGCATATCGGCGGTCAGCTGTTCAAAGCGTTCCCGTGACCGGTTGATCAGCTCGTCCGCCGCAGCCCTCACCAGGGTGCGGCGAGTGCGGAAATAGTAGGAGCTCGATCCCGCAGGGATGCCCAGGTGCGTATCCACAGCGCTGTGCGTCAGGGCCCGTGCGCCACCGGCCGCCAGGATCTCGATCACTGCCCCGGCGATCTGCGCCCGGCGACCGTCGAGTGCCATCACCTCCCTGGAACCCCCTCTCGAGCCGACCGACACTCTATGGGTATAGAGTATCGTCGCCGAACTCTAGAGATATAGAGGCTCCACGATGCTCCGTCGCCGCACACCCCGATGGCCACGGGTGAGCGGATCAGTGCTGGCCGAGCGCCTGAGCGACGGCGGGCGATCCCTCGACCCTGCGCAACGGGCCGTGCTTTCCACACTGGTTTCACCCCGCGCCGGCGGCGTGTACCTCTGGGGCGAAGTGGGGCGGGGCAAGACCTGGATGGCGCAGACCTTCTACCAGCTCGCTCCCGGCGCGAAGCGCGCGGCACACGTTCACCAATTCCTGGCCGATCTCCACCGCGCCCTCACGCAGAAGCCTCGCTCCATTGAGTCCACGCTCCAGCACTTCCTCGACGGAGCCGAATTTCTCTACCTCGACGAGTTCCACCTGCACGATGTCGCTGATGCGCACCTGATGCGTCGCGTCCTCGCAGCGGCACGGCGTGCACGGATCGCCCTGCTCATGACGTCGAACTACCCGCCGGAGGAGCTCCTGCCGAACCCGCTGCACCACCACCACGCCTTGCCGCTGATCGAGCAGATCATCGCGACGACAGCTGTGGCGCACATCGGCATCGGGAGGGACTACCGCGTCGGCGTGCGCGCACACGCAGGCTTCGCCAGCGGAGAATGGGAGATAGCTGGCCCCCGTGAGGACATGCCGCGAACTGAGATCACTCTCGGCGGGGCATCGCCTCGAGGTCCGGGCGCGCGGACACTCCGGGCCTCCGGCGCAGACGACGGGGTTCTCACCGTGACCTTCGCGAGGCTGTGCCAGGAGCCGCTTTCGGCTGCTGACTACACACGGCTTGCACAGCAGTTCGTCGCAGTGCGACTGATCGACGTGCCTCCGCCCGGGCTCATGAACGAGGAGTCGATGCAGCGTTTCGCATTCCTCATCGACGTGCTCGCCGACGCCGACATCCGGCTCGACGCCGTATCGACTGGCGGCCTCGGCGAGTGGCGCACAGCGGCGAATCTCCCCCGCGATGCCGAGCGGCTGCTCAGCAGGCTTTCGCTTCTGCGGGAACGTCCGGCGGGTGAGCATGGGAGACATTACGGAGTTCGGGGCCGTGGAGAGGACAGCGTGGCCAGCCCTCGGAGCGGATGACGTGGGCCCGGAGGGGATCGAACCCTCGACCCGCGGATTAAAAGTCCGTACGGGTGCACGTCACCGTCCGAGTCACTGCAGGTCAATGCCTCCGCGATAAATGGGAGAACCACCAGCCTCCACCGCGTTGCTGTCAAACAGCAGCTCTCCAAGCCCTTCGCACGTCCTTCGCCAGCCTTCACCCAGCCGTGCACGCGACCCCGACATGACGGCAGGAACCTGCCCCGCCCTCAGCGCACACGGGTCATTGACGCGGCAACCGAACCGAGGACCAGACACAGGGACCTCCTCAAATGACCGATGGCCCCTCCTGCACCCCCACGCCATGATTAGATGCCAAGCGTGGGCCCCACGATGGGTTCTCCGCGTACCGGCCCACAACTAGCCCGCTACAGCTTTGCTCACGCGGCATAGGCCCGAGCACCTCTTCATGCCAATCACAAGCCAACATCATTGCACACGCGCAAATATTTCGGAGTTGACACCGAAATACCTTCACCGCCAGAACTGTCGGGAGATAACGTGACCATATCCTCAAGAACCCTTGGAAGAGACGAACTAGAGCACTTCCTCACTCGCGACGAAGACCAGTTCTTCGACAGGAAGCGCGCAGATATAGCCCCCGCCAAGGTTTCACAGTCTCTTTCCGCATTTGCAAATGCCGACGGAGGTGAGCTCCTCATTGGCGTCGCCGATGAGGGCATCTGGCACCCGTTCCAGAACGCCGAAGATGCGAACGATATAGTTCGCATGGCATCGGAAATACTTCAACCCCGCTACTACGAGATGGATCTCCTCCACCACCCGGAGGAGGATACCGTCGCACTACTATTCTATATCGAGAGACACCCCGGACTAGTTTCCGCAACCACGGGAAATGTGTACTTGCGGGAAGGTGCACAGAATCTGCATCAGAAGGGCGATCCGCTTGAGGCGCTCAAGCGCGCAAAGGGTGGCCACCGGTACGAGCTAACCAAGACGGACATTGAAGCAGGCGAACTCGCAAACACCGAAACCATGATCGACTTCATGATCAATGGAGACGTTTTTGCTGAACCCCTCGACTTCCTCACAAAAAATGTTCTGGTCCGCGACAACTTCGGAACTGTGGCCAGCACTTTGCTTTTCGCCGACCTGCCTCAGGCGCACCTTCCATCCTCCGCCGTCAAATTGTATCGCTATCGAACCGAAGGCCCGGAAGACAGGGATCACCTTGACGGGAAACCGGAAACCATCGAGGGTCCGATCACATCCCTCATTGAGCGTAGCAGGAATCGCGTTAGCGAGATTGTCTCAGGCATACCCCGCCTAGACACAGAGGGTTTTACCAATGTCCACTATCCAACAGAAACACTCCATGAAATCCTGACGAATGCCTTCCTGCATCGAGACTATGGAATTGCCGATTATGTGCATGTAAGAATCTTTGACAACCGCATTGAAGTAGACAGTCCTGGTCGGCTGCACGGACATGTGACCGTGCAGAACATTCTCGACGAGCGCTCTGCGCGGAATCCACAAATTCAACGAATTGTCAACAAGTTCCCGGATGCTCCCAACAAGGACATCGGTGAAGGCCTCAACACAGCATTCCAGGCGATGGAAAATCTGCGCCTAAGCCATCCCCAGATCCAGGAATTATCAGACAGAGTTCGAGTCACAATTCGCCACGAACCGCTAGCGAGCCCACAGACTGCCATTATGGACGCGGTGATCCGAAATGGATCCATCAACAATTCCGAGGCTCGTGATGCGACTAAGATAATGCAGGAGAGGACTATTCGTCGCCACTTTGAAGAGCTTCAGGAGTCAGGGCAGCTAACGCGTCGTGGTACTGGACGAGGCACCCGTTACTACCCAACTGAGGCTGCCCTCTCCGCCTCGAGCGACGATAATTGACGCGTCCTCGCAAGGCGGCGGAGCCGCCCTTGAAGGAGTAGGGAAAGTTCTCACGGCCCCGCAGTCGGCGTCGAGATTGCCAGCGGATCTGCGGCGTTGACCTTGGGTTCTGTGTTCCGGCAGGAACTGCCGAGGCCAGCTTCTGACACCAACGCAATGGTGCAACTCTGTTCGACGATAGCGGTGCGGAGTCGCTGATGCTCGCCTGCCTGCGATGCTTCGCGTGCTGCGCGGCCGACAACGCTTCTCGTGAGCAATTGTCCGGAGGCCGCGCTGCTTGCCGACACGTCTTCGACGCTTTACGGGGCTCAACTCGCACTTCTAGTTGCGAAGGTTCGCGAACGGTCGGCGTCCGAACTCGGTCGCGAACTCTAGGATCATTGCGCCCTCGACGAGCGCCGGCTCTACGGCAGTCTCCTTTCAGCACACGAGCAACGTGTCGCTCTCCTCGAGCTGCCAAATGAGACGGCCGCCCCAGTGCCCGATCGGCTCGCCTCCTCCAAAGCGACGGAACTCGTCGAGGCGCTTGCGCAACCCGCGTCGGCCACTCGCACCGCCGGATGCCTTGCCGATGTAGACGACCTCCGCGCCCGCAACCCATTCGGCATCGAGTCGCTCGCGGGCGACGCTCGGGTCCTTGCCCTTGAACCATCCTGCCGGACTGATCGGCAGGAACTCGGGCTCACCGTCGCGCTGCCGGATGATGACGTATACCCCTGGTACGGCAGGGACCTCCGCATCTTGTAGACCGGCAAAACCTACGAAGCCACCGAAACCGTCGGCCTCGAGGCCTACCCTGGTCCACTCCATCACCAACCGCTTTCCCTCAACCGTCGATAGCTGCGACGACGTATCGCAGCTGGTTCCCCTTCCGCTGCCCGTCCCCGTATTCACTGAGATCCGAATACTGGCGCCACTGCATCGGGAACCGTCCGCGAAGACTGCGCGTGTTGGCCGGGTACTCATAGTTCGTCCACCGGAGCTCTCCAGCCAGCGTCACTCCTTCATGGACGCGGAACGCGGCGTCATTTGGAGGTTTACCTCCCCCGGGAGGCTCCCAGTACAAGTGGTCATTTGTAAGGAGGATGACAAACGCGGTGCCGCCATTCAGCTCTGTCCAACGCTCTAGGCGTGAGATGTCGTGGACGAAGTACAGCCGACCAAGGTCGTTTGCCGCGCCCGGAAGGAGTCGAACTTGCTCTCCACCGACTGCTCCTGACCAGCTCCGCTTCTTGTACTTGAACTCGATCGCCGTCACCCCGCCCGTGTCGGGGTCACTGCAGAAGAGGTCGACCACGATTCGAGAGTCCGGCTCCGCTGCGCCGATGGATCGATAGGGGATCTCCAGCCGAACGTTGAGGTTCGGGTACAGCCTCTCGAGCAGCTGCGCAAAAGCGTGCTGGAAGTCTGCCTCGGAGTGAAAGACCAGTCGACGATGCGAGAGCTCGGACATCACCTCGTGCACTTGATCGAGCGTAAGTGCGCCGGGCTTGCTGGGTACTGCTGCCATGACGATGGCACCTCCCTCGGTGTGCGCCTGTCGCTCGGCAAGCTCGCCGCGCGTTGCTGTCAGCACCATAGCCCGCTGCGCCCGCGCAGCCGCGTTGCTGTCAGCACCATAGCCCGCTGCGCCCGCGCAGCCGCGTTGCTGTCAAAGCTGCTGCCGACGCCGCCTCAGAGACCTGCCCCTAGAGGAAACGTCTCCGGTCTGACCAGCGGTGGGCCCGGAGGGGATCGAACCCTCGACCCGCGGATTAAAAGTCCGATGCTCTACCAACTGAGCTACAGGCCCGTGCCCGCGTGGCGGGCCAACCCATCTTAACGGCGCACGCAGGACGAAGCGGACGCCAGGTGACGGGTCGTACCCGTCTCCTGGCGTCCGCCGTGCGCCGTTCCCGTCGTCGCCGGGCCCGCCGGTCAGACTCCGGCGTTGCGCCTGTTGTCCTGGTAGTCGCTGACGTCCACGCCTTCCCAGACCTCGATGTTCTTGATTTCGGGCAGGTCCGAGGCGAGGAAGATCGGGTCGTGGCCCTGTGCCAGCTGCTCGTTGTAGTGGCGCAGCAGCTTCATGGCGGTCGGGGCGAGCAGGGCGATCACGATGAGGTTGATGATCGCGATGAAGACCATGCTGACCCCGGCGATGGACCAGGCCAGGTCCACCGAGATCACCGACCCGATGAACACCAGCGCGACCACGGCGAGGCCGAAGGCGATGTGCCAGCCGCGCTTGCTGGTGATGAAGTGCATGTTCGCCTCGCCGTAGGAGAAGTTTCCCAGCACGGAGGTGAAGGCGAGCAGAAACATGATCGCCGCCAGCAGGATCGCGGCCCACCCGCCGAGGTTGGCGGTCATCGACTCCTGCACCATCACCAGTCCCTCACCGCCGGCGGAGACGTCGGGGAAGGCCACCAGCACGATGAACGCGGTGATCGAGCAGATCAGGATCGTGTCGAAGTAGACCCCGAGGGTCTGGACCAGGCCCTGCTTGACCGGGTGGCTGACAGAGGCGGTAGCAGCCACGTTCGGGACCGAGCCCATGCCCGCCTCGTTCGAAAGCATCCCGCGCTGGACGCCGTTGACGATCGCGGCACCGATGCCGCCACCGATCGCGGCCTGCGGGCTGAACGCCTCCGTGACGATCTGGCCGATCACACGCGGCAGCTCACCGAGGTTCAGGCCGACGATGAGGATGCCGATGACCAGGTAGATCAGCGCCATCAGCGGCACCATGTTCTGGGCCACCCGGGCCACCCGGCGCATCCCGCCGAAAACGATCACACCGGTGAGGACGGCCAGCACCACACCGAGCACGACAGGCATCCACGGCATCCCTGCAGGATCCGCGTAGATCGCGACCGCACCGCTGAACGCGTCGACGATGGTGTTGGCCTGCAGCGAGGTGAAGGCGAAGGCGAAGCAGAAGATGAACAGGACCGCGAAGAACAGCCCGAAGCCGCGGCTGCCGAGCCCCCGCTGGATGTAGAAGGCCGGACCGCCCTTGTAGGTGTCCTCAGCACGGGACTTCCACAGCTGGGCGAGGGTGGATTCGATGAAGCTGGCAGCACTGGTGAGCAGGCACATCACCCACATCCACAGCACTGCGCCCGGCCCGCCCAGGAAGATCGCCCCGGCCACGCCGGAGATGTTGCCGGTGCCCACGCGCGCCGCCGCGGAGACGCTGAAGGCCTGGAACGCGCTGAGGGACTTGGTCCTCACGATGCGGTTGCGGCCCGCTCCGCGCTGCTCACGCTGCGCCTTCTGCGTGATCGCGCCGAACATCGCCGGGATCATCCGGAACTGCACTCCCCGGGAGCGGATCGTGAAGTACAGGGCGAGCACGACGACCACGGGCATCCCTGCCCAGGTCCACAGCCAGCCCTCGGCGTTTCCCAGCCATTCATTGAGTGATTCCAGAGGAGTCATGCCATGACGGTACCCAGTGTCCCTCCAGGTCCGTCGCGATTCGGCGCGGGGAGGCCCCCGTGCCTCACTCATGTCTGCGCGCGCGGGAGTCCGCGATCCGGGCACCCGTGACGCACAACACAGAGAGTTCTCGCCCCCGGCCGCCATCGAGCCGACCGCGACCCCATTTGCGCAGGTCGGCACGTATAGGAGGGCCTTGTCCGACAATCCGACGAGCAGGACGTCGGCGGTCACGTTTTCGTTACGACACTCCGAGCGGAGGCCTCTCCGCGAGGGCCCGGGGTCCACATCCGTCGGCGTTCTCGATAGCGTTGGGGATCGTTATGGGCCCGTTGACGACGATCGAAAACCACTCCGACTCGAACCGACGCACGACCCGATCCAGCTCCCCCGCCGCCGACCTCACGATCACTGCGCCTGCTCAGAGCCATGGCGCCGACATCTGGCGCGTTGCCCGGGACAGCGGATCTCTCGACCTGAACACCTCGTACGCCTACCTGCTGCTCGCCCGTGACTTCGCGGCGACCTCCCGGGTGGCTCTGCACGAGGGAGAGGTCGTCGGCTTCGTTCTCGGATACCTCCGCCCGGACGCTCCCGAGCGGCTGTTCATCTGGCAGATCGCCGTCGACGAGTCGATGCGAGGCCAGCGCGTGGCAGCCCGGCTGCTGGAGGCGCTGCTGGAGGATCTTCCGTCGGTGGCCGCACTGGAGACCACCATCACCGAGGACAACAGCGCCTCTCAGCGCCTGTTCGCCTCCCTCGCCGAGCGCCATGGCGCCAGCCACACGATCGAGCCGCTGTTCGAGGAGAGCCACTTCCCCGACGAGGGCCACGGCGCCGAACTGCTCCACGTGATCGGAGACCTGCGCCCCGGCGCATGAATGCGCTGCGCTTCCCACACCTCACCCGTCGAGACGGGCGTCTCCGTGCGCCCACAGGACCCCACAGACCATCCGCACCCATCCATCAGGGAGAAGGCACCACATGACGACGACCGCACCCACCAATGCCATTGAGCTCGAGTCCCAGGTCCGCAGCTACTCCCGCAGCTGGCCTACCACGTTCACCCACGCCACCGGCAGCACGCTGACCGCCGAGGACGGCCGGGAGTACATCGACTTCTTCGCCGGCGCCGGCGCCCTGAACTACGGCCACAACCACCCCGAACTGAAGAAGGTCGTCATCGACCACTTCCTCGAGGACCGTGTCGTCCACGGCCTGGACATGTTCACCGACGTGCGCCGCCAGTTCCTGGAGACCTTCAAGTCGCAGATCCTCGAGCCGCGCGACCTCGACTACGTGATGGCCTTCCCCGGCCCGGGCGGCGCCAACGCCGTCGAGGCCGCCCTGAAGCTGGCCCGCAAGGTGACCGGGCGCGAGTCCGTCGTGAACTTCACCAACGGCTTCCACGGGATGACGCTCGGTGCGCTGTCGGTGACCGGCAACTCGATGAAGCGCGGCGGCGCCGGCATCCCCCTGGTCCACGCCACCCCGATGCCGTTCGATGACTACTTCGGCCAGGTCGTCCCGGACTTCATGTACCTCGAGCGCCTGCTCACCGACGGCGGCAGCGGCCTGAACAAGCCCGCCGCCGTCATCGTCGAGTCCGTCCAGGGCGAGGGCGGCATCAACGCCGCCCGCGCCGAATGGCTGCGCGGCCTCGCCGATCTGTGCGCGAAGCACGAGATCCTGCTGATCGTCGACGACATCCAGATGGGCTGCGGCCGCACCGGCGGCTTCTTCTCCTTCGAGGAGGCCGGCATCAAGCCCGACATGGTCACGCTCTCGAAGTCCATCAGCGGCTACGGCCTGCCGATGGCGCTGACGCTGATCAAGCCCGAGCTGGATATCTGGGAGCCCGGCGAGCACAACGGCACCTTCCGCGGCATCGGCCCGGCCTTCGCGACCGCCACCAAGGCGATCGAGCTGTTCTGGAGCGACGACGAGCTCCAGAAGGAGACCATCAAGAAGGGCGCCTACATCGAGAGCCGCTTCAACCAGCTGGCCGCCCGCTTCGAGGACCACGAGCTCATCGTCAAGGGCCGCGGCCTCGCCCGCGGCCTGGGGATGCCCAGCGGCGAGCTGGCCGGCAAGGTCACCGACCGTGCTTTCGAGCTCGGTCTGCTGGTGGAGACCTCCGGGCCCGACGACGAGGTCGTCAAGCTGCTGCCGGCGCTCACGATCCCCGAGGACCAGCTCCGCCAGGGGCTGGACATCATCGACCAGGCCGTCGCCGAGGCGCTGACCGCCTGAGCACCCCACCCCCGTCGGCCCGCTCCAGCTCCGGGGCGGGCCGACGTCTCCCTGAGCGCCCGCTCGGGGACCGCAGGACCCCATTCATCCACGGAGAGGAATTCCCCCATGCTCGTTCGCACCCTCGATGAGGTCACCGACACCGACGCGGACATCAAGTCCGAGAACTGGCGCAGCAAGCGCATCATCCTGGCGAAGGAGGGCGTCGGCTTCTCCGTGCACGAGACCACGCTCTACGCCGGGACCGAGAGCTACTTCTGGTACGCCAACCACATCGAGGCGGTCTTCATCACCCAGGGCGAGGGGGAGATCGAGGATCTGGCCACCGGCGAGAAGCACCAGCTGGCGCCGGGCAGCCTCTACCTGCTCAACGACCACGACAAGCACATCGTGCGTCCCCGCACCGAGATCAAGTGCGTGTGCGTGTTCAACCCGCCGGTCACCGGCCGCGAGGTCCACGACGAGAACGGCGTCTACCCGCTGGTGACCGAGGACGCCTGAGGCGGACTCCTCCGTCCGCGGCCCGCTCGAGGCCGTAGGAGGACAAGGGCGCACCCGAGGCGCTCCTGAGCACGACAGGGCCCGGCAGGATCATCACGATCCTGCCGGGCCCTGTCGCGTCCCTCAGCCCTTGACGTCGCGGGCGGCAGCGGATCTGCCCGCCGTCACCGCACCTCTGCTGGACCGCGGGGATCAGGGGCGCTCACGAGGCACGACGACGGATGATCAGGAGGATCACGCCGATCACGACCAGCACGAATCCGAGGAAGCCGCCGCCCAGGCCCAGCAGGACGCCTCCGACGGCCCCGAAGATCCCACCGATGGAGACCGGCGGGCCGACGGCGACAGGCGTGCCGCCGCAGTCGAAGGAGTACTCCCCCGACTCGTTCGCCGTGATCGAGTCGAAGGACGCCCAGGTCCTCCCCTCCTTGGTGGTGCTGCTCGTCTGATGCGTGCCCTCGCCGATCGCCTCGGGCGAGGGGCCCATCACCTCGCACGTGGGGATCTGGGTGCCCTCCTCGGCGTAGAACTGGATATCGTCGCCGGCCTCCGCGGTGACCGAGCCGCTGCCGCTGTCGAACACCTCGATGTCACCCAGCCCGCCGGCTGTCCTGGTGATGCCGAGCACCGTGACGGTGATGCCGATGGCGATGCTGAGCACCAGGATGATCGCCCCGACGATGACAAGGATGTTCGGCACACTGCCGAACTTCTTCCGACCGGAGCCGGACCCTGGGTGCTGCTGACCCATCGAGCCCGGCGGGGGCACGGGAGCGGAGTTCGGGACGGTCATGGGGATCCTCCTGGGAATCGAGCTGCAACCTCGAGCAGACTACCGTCGCCCTAGACTCGGCTCCATGCCCGATCCACTCGTTCTCGCCGCCGATGTGGAGACGGAACTGGTCGAGAAGCGTTCCCGCTTCCTCACCCGACTGCACCGGGTCGAGGACCTCCACCAGGCCGAGGACCGCATCCGGGCCGCCCGACGCGACCACCCCGACGCCCGCCACCACTGCACCGCTCTCGTGATCGGCGCCCGGGGCGACGCCGCCGAGGTGAACCGCTCCAGCGACGACGGCGAACCGTCCGGCACGGCGGGCATGCCGATGCTCCAGTCACTCCTGCATGCCGGCCTGGTCGACACGCTGGCGATCGTCACCCGCTACTTCGGCGGCGTGAAACTGGGGGCCGGCGGCCTGATGCGGGCCTACACCGCCGCCGTGGAGCAGGCGGCCTCCGAGGCCACGGTGCTGCGCCGCACCCATCTCACCGTCGCCGAGCTGGACGTTCCGCTCGCCGAGATCGGGGCCGCCGAGAATGCGGTGCGCCAGTGGGCCGCCGCGCACGGCGCGCACGTCGAGCCCACCGTCTACTCCGCGCGCGCCGCGACCGTGCAGGTGCTCATCGAGCCGTCCCACCTCGAGGCCCTGGCGGCGGACACGGCCCGCTGGTCCTCCGGCCGCATCGACGTCCGCGCCAGCGGGGATCGACTGACGGATGTACCGGTCTCGCGCGAGGCGGGGTGAGACGTTGATCGGGCCGCGGAGCGAGCACCTCCGCGCACGCCCCAGCCGGTCGACCGGCACGTGGCCGGCACTCAGCGGGGTCATTGCCCGCCGGGAAGGTCGACGTAGTGCGCGGGAACCGATTTGAGCGGACGCAGATCACGCGGCTGCGCGGTGACCAGCCGGCTGAGCACAGCGAAGGACATCTCCCGGTGCAGATCGTGGAACTCCTCGACGGCCTCGCCGGAGCGGATCGGGAACACCCATCGCCATGATGAGGCGGGCTGCTCCCGCACATCGAACGGGTCGCGCACCACGGCGAGCTCGGTTCCCGCCGGGCGCACGGCCTCCAGCATGGCTGTCAGCACCGGCGTCAGGTCCCCTCCCGTGACGGCGTGCTGGGAGGGGACGTCCGCGCTGCTGGCGAGCTCGAGGTCGACGCGCCCGGTTCCTGCGGCGCTGTCCCAGGTAGTGGCCCGGACTCCGTAGATGATCCCGTGGGCGTCGTACTCCGCGATCAGCACCCGCGCGATCTGTTCGGCGCGCGCGGAGACGGCTCGCGCCGAGAGGCCGGCGGCATCGACCTGCACCGCGATGCTGCCGATCAGCCTCCCGCGCTGCGCCGTCGCCGCCCGCGGGACCACGTTGGCGTGGTGCAGCAGTGAGTAGTAGGGCACGGCCAGTGCCCGTCGGACCTCGCTCGAGGCACCCTCGCGCACCGCGAGCGGTCCGAAGTCGCGCCGCAGGATCAGCCCGAAGCGCAGCGCGAGGTGCTCACGCTGCTCGAGTTCCGTGAGGCGGTGCCGTCGCCGCATGTCCTCAGATTATCGACACCCGTCCACCGGCGATACCCACGGCGTGGGCGATGACCTGTCCCCGCACATGCCGACGGCGCCGCCCCGGGAGTCCCGGGACGGCGCCGTCGTGGTGCGGACGCTAGTGGCCTGAGGTCAGGCGCGGCCCTTGGTTGCGAAGCCGTAGATCGCCATCACGATGATCGCGCCGACGATGGACAGCAGGATGGTGCCGATGCTCCACGGGTTGTCCATGATCCCGCCGATGCCGTTGCCACCGAAGAGGCCTCCGATGAAGCCGCCGACGATCGCACCGATGACGCCGAGGACGATCGTCATCCCCAGCCCCATGGCCTGCTTGCCCGGCATGATCGCGCGGGCGAGGAGGCCGATGATCGCGCCGATGATGATCCACGAGATGATCAGTCCGATAAGTCCCATGACACGTTCTCCATTCGTTGAGGGGAAGGGGACGGGGTGTTACGCACACATTCTGGCCCCGCACGGCGACTGACGACCAGATCGTCGCGAAACCGCAGGTCACGCGGACGACCAGGCGGTATGGCGAGGACTCGATCACGACGTCGTGCCGCTCGGGCACGGCCGGTCAGCGCCTCGTCGCCGAATGACCCGGAGTGCGCAGTGCAGTGCGCGCCGCGGCGGGCCGCCGGTCCGCGGCCCTCCGTGTCACTGCGAGGCCAGTCGTGAGGCGAGCAGGGACTTGGCCTGCTCAGCACCCTTGGTGCTCTCGTGCTGCGCCTTGGAGAAGAGCTCGGCGAGTTCGGTGTCACCGTCCCGCTCCGCGTCCTTGACGTAGGTCTCCATGCGCAACGCGTTGTTCAGGCAGGACTCCAGGAACCACACCAGGTTGTAGTGCTTGTCCTTCGTCCCGGTGACCTGGCCAGCTTCTTGCTCCGACATGTTTCCTCCTCGTCGCGGGATTCACTGTGGTACCCGTCACGATAGGAGGGTGCTTGCTCCAGGGGAAGGCGCAGTGAGCCCCGCGCCCCCGGGGGCGCCGAGATCGCTCCGTGACCAGCGCGGCCGCTGGCATGCAGTCCTTAACCGCTCGGTTCGCGCCCCTGGGCGCCGCCGCCGAGAGGTGCCTGACATCTCCGGGCGCGTCCCCGCCGCGCGACACCGTCGCGTCACCTCGATGCCCGACAATCCGGGAGTGACAGCAACTGCTCCTGGCCTCCTCCCCGAGCTCCTCGCGGGAGAGCGCGCCCCCGCGCCCCGCACCCTCGTCGACATCTTCCGCCGCAGCGTCCACGCCGGCGGCGACTCCCTCGCGATCGATACCGGGCTCGATCCGCTGACGTACAGCGAGCTCGACGCCGCCGCGTCCGCGGTCGCCGAGCGGCTGGCCGCGCTCGGCGTCGGCCCCGGGGACAAGGTCGGGGTGCGCATCCGCTCCGGCACCCCCGACCTGTACATCGCGATCATCGGGACCCTCCTGGCGGGCGCGGCCTACGTGCCCGTCGACGCCGACGACCCCGACGAACGCGCCCGCGTGGTCTTCGAGGAGTCCGGCTCGGTCGCGATCCTCGGCAACGACCTCGCCATCGCGCAGACCGCCGCGGGTCGCGACCGGGCGCCCGCGCCCCGGCGCGAGGTCCGGCCCGAGGACGACGCCTGGGTCATCTTCACCTCCGGCTCCACCGGCAAGCCCAAGGGCGTGGCCGTCACCCACCGCAACGCCGCCGCGTTCGTCGACGCCGAGTCCCACCTGTTCCTCCAGGACGACCCCATCGGCGGCCAGGACCGGGTGATGGCGGGGCTGTCCGTCGCCTTCGACGCCAGCTGCGAGGAGATGTGGCTGGCCTGGGCCTACGGGGCGTGCCTGGTGCCCGCACCGCGGTCACTGGTGCGCTCCGGCGTCGACGTCGGCCCCTGGCTGGTCGCCAACTCCATCACCATCGTCTCCACGGTGCCCACCCTGGTCTCCCTGTAGCCGAACTCGGCGCTGGAGAATGTGCGGCTGCTGATCATGGGTGGCGAGGCCTGCCCGCCCGAGCTGGCCGCGCGGCTGCAGGCGCCGGGCCGCGAGGTGTGGAACACCTACGGCCCCACCGAGGCCACCGTCGTCGCCTGCGCCGCGATGCTCGACGGCGACCCGGCCGGCCCCGTGCGCATCGGCCTGCCGCTGGAGGGCTGGGACCTCGCCGTGGTGGACTCCGAGGGCAGCCCCGTCGCCGAGGGCGAGCGCGGTGAACTGATCATCGGCGGCGTGGGCCTGGCCCGCTACCTCGATCCCGCCAAGGACGCCGAGAAGTACGCGGCCATGCCCACCATGGGCTGGGACCGTGCATACCGCTCCGGCGACGTCGTGCTCAATGACCCCGCCGGCCTGGTCTTCGCCGGCCGCGCCGACGACCAGATCAAGCTCGGCGGCCGGCGCATCGAGCTCGGCGAGATCGACGACCAGCTCCTGCGGGTCCCCGGTGTCGTCGGCGCCGCCGCAGCGGTGCGCTCCACCTCCTCGGGCAACAAGCTCCTGATCGGATACCTCACCGTCGACGGCACCTACGACGCCGACGTCGCCAAGGACCTGCTGCGCTCGCGGATGCCCGCCGCGCTGGTGCCCCGACTCGCCGTGGTCGAGGAGCTTCCCACCCGCACCTCCGGCAAGATCGACCGCGACGCCCTCCCCTGGCCGCTGCCGCGCCGCCGGGAACCGGCCGCGGCACTGTCCGGCACCGCCGCCTGGATCGCGGAGATCTGGGCCGACGTGCTGGGCGCCGAGGTCACCTCCGGCAGCGAGGACTTCTTCGACCTCGGCGGAGGGTCCCTGACCGCGGCCCAGGTGGTGGGCCGGCTGCGGGAGAAGCACCCCGAGGTCGCCGTCGCCGACATGTACGAGCAGCCCACCCTCGCGGGACTGGCCGCGGCCCTGGATCAGATGGGCACCGCCACCGTCCGCAGCGACCGGGTCGTGGCTCCCGTGCGGCGCCGCAGCCAGCTCGCCCAGCTCGTGGCCCTCGTGCCGGTGCGGGCCGGGAGGAGCCGCAGCGCGGGCAGGCGCGTCCCACGAGGACGTCGGCCTCGGAGGCACCGAGCAGCTCGGCGACCCGCCTGCGCAGGATCGCATCGGCGTTCTCGTCGGCCGCATGATGCTGCACCGGCGAGTCGCCCACCGGGCGCGGGTCGATACGCCGAAGGCGCCGGACGTTCGCGTCCGGCGCCTTCGGGCGGGGTCCGGGGAGCACGCCTCGGCGTCCCGGGGTCAGAGCCTCAGAAGTCCCAGTCGTCGTCCTCGGTCTCGACGGCCTTGCCCATCACGTAGCTGGAGCCGGAGCCGGAGAAGAAGTCGTGGTTCTCGTCGGCGTTCGGGGACAGGGCGGCGAGGATCGCGGGATTGACCTCCGTGGAGTCCTGCGGGAACAGCGACTCGTAGCCGAGGTTCATCAGCGCCTTGTTGGCGTTGTAGCGCAAGAAGGTCTTGACCTCCTCGGTCCAGCCCACCGGGTCGTAGAGATCCTCGGTGTACTCCTCCTCGTTCTCGTACAGCTCGAGCAGGAGGGACATCGTGTAGTCCTTGAGCTCCGCGCGGCGCTCCGGGGAGGCCTGCTCCATGGCCTTCTGGAACTTGTACCCGATGTAGTAGCCGTGGACGGCCTCGTCACGGATGATCAGGCGGATGATGTCGGCGGTGTTGGTCAGCTCGCCGTGGCTGGAGTAGTGCATCGGCAGGTAGAAGCCGGAGTAGAACAGGAAGGACTCCAGCAGGGTGGACGCGACCTTCCGCTTCTCCGCGTCATCGCCCTGGTAGTAGTCCATGACGATCCGCGCCTTCTTCTGCAGCGGCTCGTTGAACTCGCTCCAGCGGAAGGCCTCGTCGATCTGCTTGGTGTCCGACAGCGTCGAGAAGATCTGGGAGTAGGACTTCGCGTGCACCGACTCCATGAAGGCGATGTTGGTGTACACCGCCTCCTCGTGCTGGGTGATCGCATCGGGGATCAGGGAGACGGCACCGACGGTCCCCTGCACGGTGTCCAGCAGGGTCAGCCCGGTGAAGACCCGCATGGTCAGCGTCTTCTCGTGATCGGGCAGCCGGTTCCAGGACTGGATGTCGTTGGACAGCGGCACCTTCTCGGGCAACCAGAAGTTTCCGGTCAGGCGGTCCCAGACCTCCTGGTCCTTCGGGTCCGGGATCCGGTTCCAGTTGATGGCCTGGACCGTCGTCTTCAGGTGGTCGTTCACCGCAGCCTCACTGTCAGAAGAATCGGGGAGAGTCAGTGCTCGCCAGTGTAGGCAGTGGGGCCCTCCCGACGGCGCACCGACGGCCCTCCGGCGCGGTGGGAATCGACACCCTCCGCCGGGGCAGCGGCGAACGCCGCGACGTTCACCTTCCTCGGCGTGAGCAAGCCCTCCGCTGCGGTGCGCGGGCCGTCTCCGGGCCTTGAGCACGATGGCGGCGCGCCTCCTCGACAACCGTGACACAAACCCGACTTTCGTCCCGCGACAGCGGCTGCGGGCGCGGCTAGGTTCGCAAGGGACGACGCCGCACCTCAGAGGACGACGCTGCACCTCGGGTGCGACGGCGCATCGACCGGATCCACCGCTCTGCCTCGCCGACCCGAAAGGCGCCGACGTGACCAGCTCGCCCACGGTTCCCCGCTCCCCTGCCGCCCCGTCCCGCCCACGCCGTTCCCTGGCCCCGGACATCTCCCGGGGCCTGATGCTCGCCCTGATCGCGATGGCCAACGTCTCCTGGTACCTGTGGGGCCATGAGGGATCCGTCGGCATGAGCCCCCACGTCCCGGCGATGGGCCCGCTCGATTCCGCGGTGCAGTTCGTCATGACCGTCGCCGTCGACCATCGTGCGATGCCGCTGTTCGCGTTCCTGTTCGGCTACGGCATGGTGCAGTTCTACCGCTCCCGCATCGACCGCGGCATGGAAGCCGGCGTCGTCCGGATCATGATGCGGCGCCGGCACTGGGCGATGCTGCTGCTGGGCTTCCTGCATGCGGCGCTGCTGTTCTACGGGGACATCCTGGGGGCGTACGCGGTCGCCGCCCTGCTGCTGGTGTGGATCTTCTTCGGCCGGCGCACCCGCACCCTCGCCATCTGGCTGATCGTGCTGACCTCGATCATGGTGCTGTATGCACTCTTCTCCGCCGTCAGCGCGCTGGTGCTGGCCTTCCTCGCCCCGCCGGAGGCGCTCGCGGAGATGGAGGCGGGAATGGCCGGCTTCGGAATGGGGTTCATCCGGGACCTGGCCTACGGGCAGCCGTACCTGATCTCGATCCTGACGCGCACCGGGATGTGGCTGTTCGCGCTCGTGCCGGCCGTTTTCATGGGCCCGCCGCTGATGATCCTGCTGGGGTGGATCGCCGCCCGTCACCGGGTGCTCGACGAGCCGTGGCGCCACGTCCGGCTGCTGCGTCGCGTCGCGATCGGCGGCATCGCCATCGGCTGGCTGGGCGGACTGCCGGACGCTCTGACGTACGTGGGTGTGCTGCCCATGCCGGAGGCGGTCGCCTGGGGCTTCGTCGGGATCACCTCGGTCTCGGGCATGGCCTGCGGCGTCGGCTACGCGGCCGCGTTCGGCCTGCTCGCGGCGCGGCTGGAGAAGCACGGGCTCCCAGCCGCGGCGCTCAGTGCGGAGGGTCCGGCGTCCCGATCCGGCGCGACGGCGGAACAGACCCCGGCCCAGCGCGCCTACGGCGTTCCTGCGGCGACCGACATGCCGGTCACGGACGCCCGGCCCGGGCCCCTGGTACGCGCCCTGAGCGCCGTCGGCCAGCGGTCGCTGACGTTCTACCTGTTCCAGTCGCTGCTGTTGGCCCCGATCATGGCCGGCTGGGGATTCGGCCTCGGCGCGCAGCTGAGCACGGCCCCGGCCGTCGCCATCGCCCTCGCGGTCTGGATGGTCTCGCTGCCGATCGCCGCCTTCATGGACTCTCGAAGCCTCCGCGGGCCGGCCGAGATGCTGCTGCGACGGATGACCTACGGCCGGCACGAGAGGCGGGAGCGGCTGGCTCGGTAGAACTCGAGCTTCAGTAGAACTCGACCGTGTCGACCACGTTCCGCATGGGCCGGCCGTCGACGAAGCGGCGCAGGTTGTCGATGAAGAGCGTCACGATCCGGTCGTCCTCGCGAGCACTCACCGCTGCCGTGTGCGGCGAGATCAGCACGTTCGGGTGGTCCCACAGCGCACTCTCGGCGGGCAGCGGCTCGGTCGCGGTGACGTCGAGGGCGGCGTAGCCGATCCGGCCATCCTCGAGCGCGGCCAGCAGCGCGCCCTCGTCGATGACGGTCCCGCGGCCGACGTTGACCAGGATCGTTCCCTCACGCAGACCCTCGAGGACGTCGGCGCCGACCAGACCCGCTGTGCGGTCGGTCCCGGGCAGGGTCACGACGATCGCGTCGGCCTCGCGAGCGGCGCGGGCCAGCTGATCGATCGGGACCAGCTCATCGACGCCGTCGACGGGCTCGCCGCTGCGGGTGGTGCCCATGACGCGCGCCCCCAGCGCGGAGAACTTCTGCGCGCACATCGCGCCGATGCCCCCGAGACCGACGATCAGCACCGTCATCTCGCTGACGTGGCGCATCTCCAGCCGCCCGCCCCACTCGTGACGCCGCTGGAGCTCCTGGAGGCGGGGCAGAGTCTTGGCGCCGGCCAGCACACCGAGCAGGGCGAACTCCGCGAGCGGTTCCGCGTGCACCCCGGCGGCGGTGGTGACCGTCAGGCGCTCGAGCTCATCCTCGGTGAGTCCGGCGGCGCGCACCTGTGCTCCTCCCCCGGCGGCCATCGTCTGGACCCAGCGCAGTCCCGGATTCGCCCGGACAGTGCGCGCCAGACCAGCGGGGTCGCCGTCCGGCAGGCTGAAGAGCACGTCGGCGGAATCCACCATCTCCTCGTAGGCGCGCTGCTGCGCGGCCGTGCGCCGGTGCTCCGGGTCGCCGTGCCAGTCAGCGGCGCCGCGGCGAGGAGGATAGAGGAAGTGGTCCCGGATCACCTCGGCGCGCGGCTCTGCCTCCTCGATCCCGCGGCACAGCTCCTCGGGCAGGTTCGCGGCGATGACGATGCGCGGACGGTCGGCCGGCGCACCGTCAGTATCCGGCGCCGGCGCCCTCGTCACATCGTCGGAGTGCGGGTGCGTCATGGGTGAGTTCCTTCCCCGCTGGTCGTGGGCTCGTGAGGGGTCCAGCGGTTACTGCGGAGAGTACGTCCACCGATGTGTGCGGCTTACCCGGGCACCGGATGCTGATATTACGGCTGCCATCGATCCGTGGCTGTTCGGGCTGACTACACCTCCCCGCGCGCAAGAACGCCGGGGTCCGGACACGGTGCTTCCCGTGTCCGGACCCCGGCGTCACCTCGGCGGACGAGAGGTCAGAGCATGCAGCTGACGCAGCCCTCGACCTCGGTGCCCTCGATCGCCATCTGCCGCAGGCGGATGTAGTAGAGGGACTTGATGCCCTTGCGCCAGGCGTAGATCTGCGCCTTGTTGATATCGCGCGTGGTGGCGGTGTCCGGGAAGAACAGCGTCAGCGACAGACCCTGGTCCACGTGCTGCGTGGCCTCGGCGTAGGTGTCGATGATCTTCTCGTACCCGATCTCGTACGCATCCTCGTAGTACTCGAGGTTGTCATTGGTCATGTACGGCGCCGGGTAGTAGACGCGACCGATCTTGCCTTCCTTGCGGATCTCGATCTTGGAGACGATCGGGTGGATCGAGCTGGTCGAGTGGTTGATGTAGGAGATGGAGCCGGTCGGCGGCACCGCCTGCAGGTAGGCGTTGTACATGCCGTGCTTCTGGACCTCGTCGCGCAGCTGCTTCCAGTCCTCCGGCGTGGGCAGGTGCACGCTGGAGTTCGCGAACAGGCTGCGGACCTTCTCGGTGCGCGGCTCCCACGTCTGCTCGATGTACTTGTCGAAGTACTCGCCCGTGCCGTACTTCGAGTTCTCGAAGTCGTAGAAGACCTCGCCGCGCTCCTTGGCGATCTTGTTCGACGCCTTGATGGCGTTGTAGGTGACCGCGTAGAAGTACATGTTCGTGAAGTCCAGGCCCTCGTCGGAGCCGTAGAAGATGGACTCGCGGGCGAGGTAGCCGTGGAGGTTCATCTGGCCCAGACCGATGGCGTGCGAGGCGCGGTTGCCCTCGGCGATCGTCGGCACCGACTCGATGTCGGAGTGGTCCGAGACCGAGGTGAGGCCGCGGATCGCGGTCTCGATGGTGCGCGAGAAGTCGTCGGAATCCATCGTCTTGGCGATGTTCAGCGAACCGAGGTTGCAGGAGATGTCCCGGCCCAGCTCGTCGTAGCTCAGGTCCGTGTTCATCGACGAGGGGGTCGAGACCTGCAGGATCTCCGAGCACAGATTCGAGTGGGTGATCTTGCCCGGGATCGGGTTCGCCCGGTTCGCGGTGTCCTCGAACATGATGTACGGATAGCCGGACTCGAACTGGATCTCCGCCAGGATCTGGAAGAAGTCGCGCGCCTTGATCTTCTTCTTGGAGATGTTCGGGTTGTCGACCATCTCGCGGTAGTGATCGGAGACGTTCACGTCGGCGAACGGCTTGCCGTACTCGCGCTCCACGTCGTACGGGGAGAACAGGTACATCGGCTCGTTCTTCTTCGCGAGCTCGAAGGTGATGTCGGGGATGACCACGCCGAGCGAGAGAGTCTTGATGCGGATCTTCTCGTCGGCGTTCTCGCGCTTGGTGTCCAGGAAGCGCAGGATGTCCGGGTGGTGGGCGTTGAGGTACACCGCACCGGCGCCCTGACGCGCACCCAGCTGGTTCGCGTAGGAGAAGGAGTCCTCCAGCAGCTTCATCACGGGGATGACGCCGCTGGACTGGTTCTCGATGTGCTTGATCGGTGCGCCGTACTCGCGCACGTTGCTCAGCAGCAGTGCCACGCCGCCGCCGCGCTTGGACAGCTGCAGCGCGGAGTTGATCGAACGACCGATCGACTCCATGTTGTCCTCGATGCGCAGCAGGAAGCAGGAGACCAGCTCACCGCGCTGTGCCTTGCCGGCGTTGAGGAAGGTGGGGGTGGCCGGCTGGAAGCGGCCGTCGAGGATCTCGTCGACGAGGTTGCGGGCCAGCTGCTCATCGCCCTCGGCGAGGGTGAGGGCCACCATCACCACGCGGTCCTCGAAGCGCTCCAGGTACCGCTTGCCGTCGAACGTCTTCAGCGTGTACGAGGTGTAGTACTTGAACGCGCCCAGGAACGTCGGGAAGCGGAACTTCTTGGCGAAGGCCTGCTCCGACAGCGACTCGATGAAGGAGAAGTCGTACTTCTCCAGCAGCTCGGGCTCGTAGTACTTGTTCTCGACCAGGTAGTCGAGCTTCTCGCGCAGCGAGTGGAAGAACACCGTATTGGGGTTCACGTGCTGCAAGAAGTACTCCCGCGCCGCGAGGCGATCCTTGTCGAACTGGATCTGGCCGTCCGCTCCGTAGAGGTTCAGCATCGCGTTCAGGGCGTGGTAGTCGAGCTGCCTGTTGTGCTCGAGTGGGGGCATCTCGGTCAGTGTCGCCAAAACTCTTCCAATCCGTCGTGGACCCGCTGCACGTCGCGAGGGGTACCGAACAGTTCGAATCTGTACATGTGCGGGACGCGGCACTTGGCGGAGATGACATCCCCTGCCGCGCAGTACGCGTCCCCGAAGTTGGTGTTGCCGCCACCGATCACGCCACGGATGAGGTTCCGGTTGCGTTCATCGTTGAGGAACTTGATGACCTGCTTGGGGACGGCACCGCGGCCGTTGCCCCCGCCGTAGGTCGGGACCACCAGGACGAACTCCTCATCGGCGACGAGGTGCTCCTCCTGGGCGTAGAGCGGGATGCGCCGGGCCGGCATCCCGAGCTTCTCGACGAAGCGGTGAGTGTTGCCCGAGACCGAGGAGAAGTAGACGAGCTTCGTCACGCCGACGCCTCCTGGTGACAGCTCAGATCGCGGCGGCCGAACGCTGCGAGCCGGCGCCCGCGATCGCCTTGATCTTGTCGGGACGGAAGCCGGACCAGTGATCCTGCTCCGTGATGACCACGGGAGCCTGCGCGTAGCCCATGGACTTGATGCGCGCCAGCGCCTCGGCGTCCTCGGTGATGTCGACGACGTCGTAGGCGACGCCGGCCTTGTTCAGGGCGCGCTTGGTCGCGTCGCACTGCACGCAGAGGGGCTTGGAGTACACGGTGATGTCCAAGGGAAGGGGCCTTTCTCGAGCGCCGCGCCGAGAGCGCGAGGAGCGTGGTGTGTGCAGATGTTCCGGGGAGGTCCGATGGACCACGTCACAGGCCTCCGGAGGCTCCCCACCGCCGCCTCATCAGAGCTTTCGATGTGGCGGACGGTCCCCGGGAGGGCCGGATCGCTGCGACAGCACCAACACTACACCTAGTGGTACCCGAGAGGAACGACCACAAGATGTACTGAGTTACAAGATTGTCATCCACAAGGCGGTGGGGACGGGATGTGGATGGCTCGGGGCAGCTGGGGACGCGAATCGCGAGCCACGCACGAAGACCGAGGAGAGGACCGAGGATGCGTGCACATCACAGTGTGGACAGGGGGTCGGACAGACCGCGATCGCGGTGGACGGCGCTGCTGAGCGAGGGTCCCCGGCGAGCCCGGATCGGGCGCAGATGTGTTCCGGATCCCCGGCGTGTCCGGGCGCGTCGCGGCGTGTCGCCGGCGTGTCGCCGGCGTGGCGTCGGCGTGTCGTCGGCGTGCCTCGACGGGACGTCGTACTGATTTCTCGGCGCAGTATCGGCGCGCCCCTACGGGGCACCATGCGATGCCCCGGGCGTGTCGCGACCGGCTTCATGCGGACCGCCCTCGCCGCACCGGCGTGTCGCCTCGTGAGCCGTCCGGGCCTCTGCCGCCCGGGGCGTCATGGCGCCCTGCGGCACGTCCGCGGCGGCAGCGCGCCGCACGCGCAGTTCCTCAGAAGGGGCGGTGACGGTTCCTCAGGAGGGGCGGTTGCGGTACTCGCCAGCCGTCGACTCCGCCGACGGGGTGCCGGTCGTCTCGGAGCCCTGCGGGGACGCGGCCTCGTCGTCGCCGGTGCCCTCGTGCGACGCGGCCGGCGCCGCCGAGCCGCCCGCCGAATCGTCGCCCTCGCGCTGCGCGTCGGACGTCCTGTGCGGCTCGGGAGGCCAGGTCGATTCGTCCAGACCATCCGATCGGAGATTCCACACGTCCACGACGTCACGGCCCGTCCGCGGCGCGGCACCTGGCTCCGCGTCGGGATAGTCGATGGGCTCGGTGGGGTTGGTGGGCTCCGGGAGTCCGCTCGGATCGCTCGCGGCGGCGGGGACGACGGGCTGTCGCTGCTCCGTCGGACGCTGATCCGCCGGGCTGCTGTGGGGCGACGGGGTGACCGACTCCTGCTCGAGCGTCTCCGGTGCCGGCTGCGATTCCGGTTCCAGGGCCGGCGGTTCGCCGTCCGGCGCTCCCACCACGCCGGCCGTCGCCGGTTCCTGTTCCAGCGTCTCCGCAGCCGGTTCGGAGTCGAGCGGCTCGGAGGCAGACGGATCAGCGCTCTCGGCCTCGCTGTCGCTCCCCTGTTCGTCGTCGGCCGCGTCGGGGACCGGATCGAGGCTGCGACCGTCGGCGACCACGATCGTGGAGAGCACCTCCCGCAGGAGCGTGACCTGGTTGCGTGCCTCCTCGGCGCCGGAGACGGGCCGGACGCCCTTCTCGACGAAGCTGTGGAACGCCTCCCACATGGCTTCGACGCTGCCCTTCGTGGCCACGGTCGCCGTCTCCTGGACGGCGCCGCCCTTCTTCTCCCGCAAAGCGACACTGGAGCGGCGGTCGCCATGCGAGGGAGCGGGAAGCTCGACCTCCATGCGGCGACGCGCGGAGAGCACCTTGATGTGCTCGGAGTACTCGGGCGCGAAGGGCAGGTAATGCCACACCAGGCGCACATGCGCTCCGCCTTCGAGCTCGCCGAGGATCTCGAGGGAGCCGGGGATGACGCCCTTGGGCCAGTGGCGCACCGCCGTCACGCGGGTGATCGGCCCGTACACCGCCTCCATCACGGCCATCTGGTGGGCCACCCCGGTCAGCAGGCCCTTCACATACAGGTCGCGGTCGCGCTGGGTGGCGCCCTCGCCGGAGCCGGCGACGACGGCGGCCTGGAGATCGGAGCGGCGCTGCGAGCGCACGTCGGAGCGCAGGTCGTAGGAGGAGCTCGTCACGTGCGCTCCGCCGAACAGCGGCTGGCTGGCCGGCATCAGCACTTCGTGATCGACCATCCGCAGGTCCTTGGTGGCGATCTGCTCCGACATGCGCGCGACGGATTCGTCGTACTGCTGCGGGTAGGCCATCATCACCAGGCGCCGACCCGTCATCCGCTCGAAATCGGCGACCTTGGCCACCTCCTCGGCGGAGAACCCCAGCGGGGGCTCGACCAGCACGGGGATCCCGCGGCGCATCAGCTGCAGCAGGTCCTCGACGTGGAGACCGTCGGTCGCCAGGACGGCCGCATCGAGCGAGAGCGTCTTGGCGCGCACCGCTGCGATGAGATCGCCGACCGACTCGTAGCGCTTGTCCTCACCGATGCCCCACACGTCGGAGGCCTCCCGGCGCCGACGCGGCGAGTGGTCGACCAGGGCGGCGACGGTGAACCGGTCCCAGCGCCGCCGCAGCACCGGAAGGTGCACGGCCTGCGCCATCGTTCCGGCACCGATCACGGCGACGTTCAAGGTCTTCGGCATCGACAGGCTCCTCGGGATCGGCGGAGATCGGCAGCGCCCACCGCATGCGCGCAGCGGACGCAGCGACCGCCCTACTGCCTCATCGCGCCTCCGGAATCGGCGCGTGACGCACGCCTGTTCTACCACACCGAGCCGGACCCGAAGTCAGCGGCTTCACCGGCGCGACCTGCACATCATCCGGGCCGACAGCATCCGGCGGCGGCAACCCGGCCACGGCCGGCGGGGATATCGTAGACGGCGATCTCAGACGTCTCAGGAGGACTACGTGGCCAGCCGCTTCTACTTCGGTGCTCGCACGGTCGTCAGGCCGCTCGTGCGGCTCGCATGGAACCCCCGGGTCACGGGGATGGAGAACGTGCCGCGCGAGGGCGGCTTCATCATCGCCTCGAACCATCTGGCCAACATCGACAGCTTCGTCATCCCGGTGGTCTTCCCCCGGCAGGTGCGCTTCGTGGCCAAGGACACGCTCTGGGCGCATCAAGGGATCAAGGGCAGCGTCCTGCGCTGGTTCTTCGATGCCGTCGGCGCCGTACCGGTGGATCGCGAGGCGCTCTCGTCCGGCAAGGGCGCGCTGCAAGCGGCTCTGGAGATCCTCCGCGAGGGCTCCGGTTTCGGGATCTACCCCGAAGGAGCACGCTCCAAGGACGGGCTGCTGCATCCGGGCAAGCAGGGCGCCGCCTGGCTCGCGCTGGAATCGGGATGCCCCGTCATCCCCGTCGGGCTGAAGGGCACTCAGCATCTGTTCACCACGGCGATCCCCGAGCGCGGCACCGTCAGCGTGCGCGTGGGAGAGCCGCTGGACATCGCCGACGTCGATCCCAGCCTGTCCAAGGGGGTCCGGCGACGCGTGATGAACGCGCGGATCATGGACGAGATCCAGAAGCTCTCGGGCCAGCGGCGCTCCCCCGAACCGACGTCCTCGGCCCGTTCCGAGTTCTGAGGATCGTCCGGGCCGCTTCGATCACGACCATGACGTTCCCGGCCGTCCACCCGGTCAGGCCCCTCGTGCCGGGAGCTCGGGCCGAGCCCGTAGGATCGGGGGCAGGCGCGCGCTGACCGGGCGCGGGCCGGGCCCGGACCGCACCTCAGGAGAACAGATGGCAGTCGTCGTCGGATTCATCCCCACCGACGTGGGATTCAAGGCGCTGGCAGCTGCACGTGAGCAGGCGGAGCTGCGAGGCGGCCCGCTGATCGTGGTCAACGTCGTGCGCGAAGGGGTCACCGAAGACCCCCGCCACGCCGACGACCAGCAGCTCGAGATCGCTCGTGACCAGCTGCGGCAGGCTCCCGTGCGCGTGGAGATCCGCCAGGAGCGCACCGAGGAGGATATCGCCGAGGTGCTGCTGACGGTGGTCGAGGAGGAGAAGGCCGAACTGCTGGTCCTGGGCATCCGGCGCCAGAAGGACCTGGCCCGCCACCTGCTGGGCCTGACCGTGCAGAAGCTGCTGCTGTCCGCCCCCAGCGAGGTCCTCGTGGTGTGAGCGACGCCGGCCGGCGCCAGACCCGCGGACAGACCGCGACAGCGCGAGCCACCGACGACGTACAGAAGCGGCCCGTCCCCCACGTGTGAGGGACGGGCCGCTTCCTCTCGTCCGCGGCCGGGCCGCACGCTGGACCCGGTTCCGGTGGCTCAGGCCTCCAGCGGGTCCCCGCCGGGCTGCTGATCCGCCTTGGCGGTGCCGACGGCCAGCTCGATCCGCTCGCCGATGGTGGTGTCGATGTTCTTCCAGTACTGCAGGGCCTTGGACAGGACCGGCTCCTCGACGGTGCTCAGGGCACCGGAGACGGTCTCGACCAGGCGATCACGGGCGGCGTCGTCGAAGACCTCCCGCACCAGCGTGCCGGCCTGACCGAAGTCGTCGTCCTCGGCGTGCAGGGTGTAGGCGGCGCGCACCATCTCCCCGTCGGCCTCCCAGCCGTTCTCCGAGGGGCCCTGGGTGTCCTGGTAGGCGCGGCCGTAGGAGTTCGGTGCGTACACCGGCGCGTCCCCGCTGTGCAGGAACTCCATGAACCCTTCCTTGTCGTAGGAGTTCGTGGGCACGATCGGCTGGTTCACCGGCAGCTGGTTGAAGTTGGTGCCGATCCGGTGGCGCTGCGCGTCCGGGTAGGAGAACGAGCGGCCCAGCAGCATCTTGTCCGGGGACAGGCCGATGCCGGGCACCGTGTTCGAGGGGCTGAACGCGGCCTGCTCGACCTGGGCGAAGTGGTTGACCGGGTTGCGGTTCAGGGTCATCGTGCCGACCTTGATCAGCGGGTAGTCCTCGTGGGAGACCGTCTTGGTCAGGTCGAAGATGTTGAAGCGGTAGTGCTTCGCGTCCTCGTACGGGATCACCTGCACCGAGACGGTCCAGCTGGGGAAGTTCCCGCCCGCGATGGACTCGAAGAGATCCCGGCGGTGGTAGTCGCCGTCGGTGCCGGCGAGGCGGTCGGCCTCCTCGTTGGAGAGGAACTCCATGCCCTGGTCGGTGTGGAAGTGGTACTTGACCCAGAACTTCTCGCCGTCGGCGTTGACCCACATGTAGGTGTGCGAGCCGTAGCCGTTCATGTGGCGCCAGGTCTTGGGCAGGCCGCGGTCGCCCATGAGGTAGGTGACCTGGTGGGCGCTCTCGGGGGAGTTGGTCCAGAAGTCCCACTGCATGGTGTTGTCGCGCAGACCCGAAGCCGGGGTGCGCTTCTGGGAGTGGATGAAGTCGGGGAACTTCATCGGGTCGCGCAGGAAGAAGATCGGGGTGTTGTTCCCGACCAGGTCGTAGTTGCCTTCCTGCGTGTAGAACTTCAGCGCGAAGCCGCGCACGTCGCGCCAGGTGTCGGGCGAGCCCAGCTCGCCGGCGACGGTGGAGAAGCGCAGCAGCAGCGGGGTCTTGCGGCCGGGCTGGAAGAGGTCCGCCTTGGTGCACTTCGAGACGTCCTCGGTCACCTCGAGCTCACCGAAGGCGCCGGAGCCCTTCGCGTGGGGGCTGCGCTCCGGGACGCGCTCGCGGTCGAAGCGGGCCAGCTTCTCGACCAGGGCGACGTCGTGGAGCAGCAGCGGGCCGTCGGCCCCGACGCTCAGCGAGTGCGCGTCGGACTCGCGCGGAGCACCGGACTCCGTGGTGCTCTTCTTTGTGGGGTCGAAGTCGTTCATGTACTTCTCCTGGGTTGGTGATGGGTACTGACAAGTTGTCACGAAAGGCGGACAGACGACGGCCCGTCTCGCACCGGCAGGGCCGGAGCGATCAGGGCGAGGACGAAGCGGGCGAGTCGAGCTGAGCGGCGGCAGCGGTGGAGGATGCCGACGCACCGGTCGGGACGGCGGACGTGGCGGCCTCGTCGCGACACGCGGCGCACACGCCGCGGTAGACAACCTCGGCGACCTCGATCTCGAAGCCGAGGTCGTCGTGGGGCAGCAGGCAGGGGGCCTCGCCGATGGCGCACGGGACGTCCTCGAGGCGCCCGCAGACGCGACATTCGAGGTGGTGGTGGTTGTCGTGCTCGTGCAGCTCGTAGCGGGCGCTGCGGCCCGCGACGGGGACACGTCGCAGCAGCTCGACCTCGGTCAGGGCGTGCAGGACGTCGTACACGGCCTGGCGGGAGACCGCTCCCAGGCGCTCCCGGACGGCATGGGCGACGGAGTCAGCATCAGCGTGGGGGTGTTCGGCGACGACCTCCAGGGTCGCGAGCCTCGGGGCGGTCACGCGCAGACCGGCGTTCCGCAGAGCGGGGGCGCGGTCGGCGTTCGGCATGACGCCCACCCTAGCGCGCTTTCTGGACTTGTCCAAAAAAACGCACGCGTCCAGGATCGGTGCCGCTCGGCGGACGCGGGCGCGGTGTCAGAGCCGGCGTCGCGTCAGAGCTGGCGTCGCGTCAGGACTGGTGGCGGTGCTTCTCCACGGCGGCCCAGAAGTCAGCGGTGCGGAGGTCCTCGACGCTGTCGAGGTTCTTGCTCTCGGCCAGCTGCTGGAGGTCGTCGGCGATGGCGTCGAGGTCGAAATCGCTGGCGTCGTGCCGGCCCGAGGGGCCGGCGATCGTGCTCGCGATGAACGTGGTCAGGCTGTCGCGGTCCATGGGTGCTCCTGTGACTCGGCGGGGTGTCGGGACGACCCTATGCGGTTCGGCTCCGGCGACACTGCGAGCGGGAGCGCGCGGCGCGCACTTCGTGGGGAGAGGAACAGCACGAACGGGCGGAGCACTCGCGGTTCGGGCAGAGCAGAGGCCCCCTGTCCAGCTGGTGCGCTGGTCAGAGGGCCTCTCCCGAGCCGCCTGCCGGAATCGAACCGGCGACCTATTCATTACGAGTGAATCGCTCTACCGACTGAGCTAAGGCGGCGTTCCCGCCGGTCACATGGCGGACCGCATCACTGTACGGGACTCGCGGCGGCGGGCGCAAAGCGATCGGCCGCGATCCGCGTCACGCTCAGCAGGTCAGCCCGTCCTCCGGAACCGTGTCCTCGAGGAGGTAGGCGTCCACCTGCTCCTCGATGCAGCCGCCGGAGCGCCCGTAGGCGGTGTGGCCGTTGCCCTCGAAGGTCAGCAGGCTCGCGCTGTCGAGCTGGTCGACGAGGCTCTCGGCCCACTTGTACGGGGTGGCCGGATCGCCCGTGGTGCCGATCACCACGATGGGGCCGGCGCCCTCCGCGGCGATCGGCGCGGGCTCGCGAAGCGCGGGCTCCGGCCACTGGGCGCACGGCGAGTTGTCGTTGCCCATGGTCGGCCCGAAGGTCGGGAACTCCTCCGCGAGCCGTTCGGCCTCCTGGTCCTGCCACTGCTCGTCGGCGATGCCGGGATGGTCCAGGCAGTTCACGGCGGTGATCGCGTAGGTCGAGTTGGTGCGGTAGGTGCCGTCGGGCAGGCGCTCGGCGGAGCGGTCCGCGATGGCCAGCAGCGGCTGCCCGTCCCCCTCCATGGCGGCGGTCAGCGCCTCGCGACCCTCCGTCCAGGACTGGTCGCTGTACAGCATCGACATCACGGCCGATCGCGCGAGCGCGCCCGTCAGCGGCCGCTGGGGATCGTCGGTCTCCAGCGGCTGGTCATCGACGGACTCGAAGAACGAGATCAGCTCGTCCTTGGCGGCCGCGGGGTCCCCGGAGAACGGGCACGAATCGGCGCTGTCCAGGCAATCCTGCAGGAACGCCTCGGTGGCCTGCTCGAAGCCCTCGGCCTGCCCGGCGGAGAGCTCGTCCATCGTGATCGTGGGATCCATGGCGCCGTCCAGGACGAACTTGCCGACCCGATCGGCGTAGAGATCGGCGTAGGTGGCCCCGAGGTAGGTGCCGTAGGAGTAGCCGAGGTAGTCCAGCTGCTCCGAGTCCAGTGCTGCGCGCAGCACATCCATGTCGCGGGCCGCGGAGTAGGTGTCGAGGTAGGCCAGCACGTCCCCCGAGTTCTGCTCGCAGGCGTCGGCCAGACGGGTGTTCCACTCCTCGGCGAGCTGGTCGGCCTCCGGGGTCCCCGCCTCGGCGGTGACCGAGCGGTACTCGTCGGTCTCCTCGTCGCTGAGGCACTCGATGCCGGCCGAGCGGGCGACGCCGCGGGGGTCGAAGCCGACCAGGTCGTAGGAGGAGCTGACCTCGGGAGAGATCAAGTACGGCGCCGATTCCAGGAAGTTGACGCCGGAGGCGCCCGGGCCGCCCGGGTTGACCACCAGGGATCCGGTGGCCTCGCCGGTGGCCGCGATCCGGGCGACGGCGATCTCGATGTCCCCGGCCGACGGATCGTTCCATGCCAGGGGGACGGTGATGGTCCCGCACTCGGCGTCCGGGTTCGCGACGTCCTCGCACTCGCCCCACTCGATGGACTGCTCGTAGTACTCGGCGTAGGCGGGGTCGGTGGCGGGGTCCGTGCCGAGGTCCTGGGCGGCCGAGGTCCCGATCTCCGTCAGGGGCAGATCCGCCTCTCCGGCGGGGGCGTGCTGGGTGGCGCCGCCGCCGTCGCTGGCCGAGCCGGTGCTCCGGTCGGGGCCGACGTCGTCCTGGGTGCACCCCGCCATCAGCAGGACCGCCGCTGCCGCCGCTGCGGTGATGCGGGCGAACGGACGAGGCGACAGGCCTGCGAAGGTCATGCGGTGTTTCCTTGTCTGAGGACGGACGGGACCGGGGCGACGGGGCCGCCGAGGAGTGCAGCCCCGAAGCGCTCATCCGACGACGGAACCCGGCCGCGGGTCGGATGCGCGCGAGGAGCGGGGCCCGGCCATCCTAGGCCTCGCCGGGTCCCGCTCGGGCCGCGCCACCCGGCTCGGGCCGGGTCCATTGCCGTCCTAGCTTCCGGTCCGGGGTGTCAGGCTGCGACGTTCCGTCTCCGTCGGCTCGCCGCGGGTCATCCGACTTCGCGGTGAGACCAGCGCCAGATCCCGAACGCGGCCGGGAGGATCACCAGCAGCACCAGCGGGATCAGTTCGAAGGCTGTCGCCTCGCCGTTCCCGAAGGCCGTGGCGGCGGTCTGCAGGTCGAATGCGCGTACCAGGTCGGTGAGGAACTCGGAGCCGGTCAGGACTCCGACGGCGGAGGCGGTGCCGACCACGAAGGGGAACCCGATCGCGGCGATCAGGCCGAGCACGGTCGATTGCAGGGCCAGGCCCATGGCCAGGGAGAACAGCAGGGTCACGGCGATCACGGGCAGCTGCGTGCTCAGCACGCCGTCCAGCGAGTCGAAGCTCGCGCCGTCGCCGAGCATCTCGCCGCCGATCCAGGTGGCCAGGGCTGCGAGCGCGAGGGAGATCGCCACCAGCACACCGACCACCACGATCGCGGCGAGCGTCTTCGAGGCCAGCACCGCGAGGCGCCCGGGGCGCTGGAGGATAGTGACCTGGATGGAGCCGTCGGACCACTCCCCTGCGGTGATCAGGACCGCGATAATCGGGATGATCAGCGTCAGCGGCAGGGTCAGGACGATGACGGTGTTCTCGAAGTCGGAGGTGTTCACGGGCAGCAGCGCGGGCTGGAGGAGCCCGCCGAGACCGGCGAACGCGGCGACGAGGATGAGGCTGATGGCCACCATGATGGCGGCGGCGCGAGTATCGAGATAGGCGCGGATGTCGAGCAGGGGGCGCATGGGGGTCTCCTCGGAAGAGTCGATGAAGGTCACGGGCAGGGCGTCACGCTCGGAATCGAGCGCGGGCGCCCGTGAGGGAAAGCGGCCGCGGTCCCTCGGTGGGGACGCGCGGAGTCAGACCGACGCGGGCTCTATGGGCTGGGCGAGCGATGAGCCCCCGTCGGCGGCCTCCGGCTCGGTCTGCCCGGTCAGGGCGAAGAAGATCTCCTCGAGGCCGCCGCCGTCGGCCGCACCGAGGGAGGTCAGCACGATCTGCTCACGCAGGGCGAGGCGGCCGACGTCCTCCGGGGCGAGGCTGACCTCGAGCACCTCTCCGGGGCGGTGCTCGTAGGCGATGCCGTGCTTGTCCAGGGCAGTGATCAGCGCCGCCGGGTCCAGGGCCCGCACGTGGGTGCCGCCGCCGGCGGTGAGGTCCTCGAGCGTGCCCTCCTTCACCAGCCGGCCGCCGGCGATCACCACCAGCCGGTCGACGGTGGCCTGGACCTCGCGCAGCTGGTGGCTGGACAGCAGCACCGTGCCGCCGGCATCGGCGAAGGAGCGCAGCAGGCGACGCATCCAGCGGATCCCCTCGGGGTCCAGGCCGTTGGCGGGCTCGTCGAGCACGAGCACGGCGGGGTCGCCGATGAGGGCGACGCCGATGCCGAGGCGCTGGCGCATGCCGTAGGAGTAGCCGCCCACGCGCTTGGCGCCGGCGTCGGCGAGCCCGACCATCTCCAGGACCTCGTCGGCCCGGGCCGGCGGCATGCCGATGGTGCGCGCCGCGAGGCGCAGGGTCTCCAGCCCGGTGCGGCCGCTGTGCAGGGCGCGCGCATCGAGCATCACGCCGATGATGCGCGCGGGGTGGTCGAGGCTGCGGTAGTCCGCGCCGCCGACGAGGGCCTGGCCGGCGTCGGGCTCGGCGAGGCCGGTGAGGATCCGCAGGGTGGTGGACTTCCCGGCACCGTTGGGACCGAGGAAGCCGGTGATGGTGCCGGGGTGGCAGACGAAGCTGAGATCGTCCACGGCGGCACGGCCGCCGTAGCGCTTGGTCACGGCGCGCACCTCAAGGGCTGCGCTGCCGGCGATGAGGGTGGGCGCGGAGGGGTCGCGGGTGCCGTTGTCGCCGCTGGGGGTCTCGTCACGGGGGCCGGTGTTCGTCGTCATGGTCCCGAGCCTCCTCCCCGGCGGTCCGCTCGCGACAGCGACCGGCGGTCAGGCGCTCGATGACGAACGTCGGGATCCTCAGTGGTTCCCGTCGGCCGTGCTACGACCTCCGTCGATGCGCGGCTCGACCTCCGGCTGGATGGGTCCGGCGACGGGGATCTGGACGCCGCAGGCAGTTCGGGCGCCGATACAGTGTCGACGTGGAGGAACTGGGAGCGCCCGTGCGCCGGATCTGGCAGGAAGTGCTGGTCCTCGCCGTGGTGGGGATCGAAGTGGTCCTGCTGGTGCTCACGGCGACCAGCCCCGGCGAGTGGTGGCGGGCCGGGCTCGCCGCTCTGCTCGCGGGGGCACTGATGTTCCGGCACCGTCACTGGCCGTGGCTGCTGCCGCTGGTGCTCGCGCTGAACTCCCTGTCATGGTCGCTGGCCATCCTGATCATCGTCACCTACGCCTATGCCACCCGCAGCAGCAGCCGCCTGCGCACCTTCCTGGTCTCGGTGCTCGCGGTGGCCTCGGGGGCGGTACCGGTGGCGGCGCTGCAGGGCCCTGCGATCTCGACGACGGGGACGGTCATGGGCCTGGTCCTGACGGTGCTCGTGGTCGCCGCGGCGGCCGCGACCGGGATGTACACCTCCACGCGACGCATGCTGCTGGCGCAGCTGCACAAGCGCGCCGAGCAGGCGGAGACGGGCCAGGCCGCGGCGGAGGAGCAGGCCCGCCGCGCCGAGCGCACCCGCATCGCCCGGGAGATGCACGACATCGTCGCCCACAAGATCTCGCTGGTCGCCCTGCAGGCCGGGGCGCTCGAGGTCAACTCGGACCTGGAGCGGGCGCAGGTCGAGCAGTCGGCCGCGCTGATCCGGCAGACGGCGACCACCGCGCTGTCGGAACTGCGGGAGGTGCTGGGCGTGCTGCGCAGCGACGGCGAGGAAGCCCCCTTGATGCCGCAGCCGACGTGGGAGGACGTGCGGCGCCTGGTGGAGACCTCGAAGGATGCGGGGATCACGGTGGATCTGTTCGACTTCATCGACGATCCCGTCCCCGATCCGCTGGCGCGCACCGCGTACCGGGTCGTGCAGGAGGGGCTGACGAACATCCACAAGCACGCCCTGCACACCAAGGCCCGGGTCGCCCTGATCGGCGAGCCCGGCACGGAGCTGATCATCGAGGTCAGTAATGTATTGCCCAAGGGGTTCACGACTGATCTGCCCGGGGCCCGGATGGGACTGTCGGGCATCGAGACCCGCGTGGCCCATGCGGGTGGGACGATCACGTCGGGGCCCACCGATGATGGACGCTTCGAAGTGAGGGCGGTGATCCCGTGGCCGACGACAACGTGACGCGCGTGGGACTGATCGACGACGATTCCCTGGTGCGCGCCGGGCTGGCGATGATCCTGGGGGCCGATCCCACGCTCGAGATCGTCGGCCAGGCCGCGGACGGTTCCGAGGCGGTGCCGCTGGTGCACAAGCATCGGCCCGACGTGCTGCTGATGGACGTGCGCATGCCCGGCATGGACGGCATCGCCGCCACCAAAGCGGTCTCGGCCCTGCCGGACCCGCCGAAGATCATCATGCTGACCACGTTCGACATGGACGAGTACGTGTTCCAGGCGCTCGAGGCCGGGGCGGGCGGCTTCCTGCTGAAGGACACCCCGCCTCAGGAGCTGGCCCGGGCGGTGCACGTGGTCGCCGGCGGTGACGCCATGCTCTCCCCCACCATCACCCGCCGGATGCTCTCCCACTTCTCCGACGCCAATCCCGGCTCCCGCCAGGAGCGCCACCCCGGGCTGGACCAGCTCACCGAGCGCGAGACGGAGGTGCTCGGCGCCGTGGGCGCGGGGCTGTCGAACGCGCAGATCGGGATGCGCCTGTTCATGAGCGAGGCGACGGTCAAGGCGCACGTCTCGAAGATCTTCGCCAAGCTCGACTGCACCAATCGCGTCCAGATCGCGATCATCGCCCACGAGGCGGGCCTCAGCGATCTCGACGTGGATCCCGCCGTCGAGGGCTGAGCGGGCCGTGGCGGGCGACGCCTGAACGGCTGAGCGGCCCCGCCGCGGTACTGATCACGGGACCGGGCCGGCGCACTGGGCCGGCGCTCTGAGCCGGCGCTCTGAGCCGGCGCTCTGAGCCGGCGCGGCACAACACGCGGCCGCGCCCACCCATTCCACCGATCTGTTGCGACCACGCAACGAATCGGGGGAACGGCGCGGCACGTCGGGCCGAGGCTCGGGCTCAGGCCCTCCGCCTTGGCCGAGTTCGTGCGGTGACGGCCACCCGAGGCGACGGCCGTTCAGCCCCAGCCGAGCTCGTGCAGGCGCGCGTCGCTGATGCCGAAGAGGTGGCCGAGCTCGTGCAGCACCGTCACGGCGATCTGTTCCACGAGGTGCTCGCGGGAGAGGGCGGTGCGCTGCAGCGGGCCGCGGAAGATGAAGATCCGGTCGGGCTGGGCGAAGCCGTCGAAGACGCTGCGCTTGTCCAGCGGGATGCCCTCGTACAGACCCAGCAGCTCGGTGCCGGCGGAGTGCTCGTGGCTGGGCTCCTCCTCGACCAGAATCGCCACATTCGCCTCGGCGATGGAGCGGGCGACCTCCTCGGGCAGGGAGTCCAGGGCGTCGTCGACCGCTTCCTCGAACTCCTCGCGGCTGATCGTGATCATGGAGCCATCGAACCACGCTCACGCCCAGCGCCTGATGGGCAGACCGACATGCAACCGTCACGGGCGGAGGAGAGGTGCGCAGGAAGCGCGGAAGGAATGAGCACGGAAAGCGGGGCGGGACGTGAGAGCGCTCGAGGCGGATGTCGGATACGCCGCATCGACCGGCAGTGCGCGCGCGGCATGCGCGACGGGCAGGTATGCTCTGCGGCGGGCAGTTTTCGCTGTCCGGGCCCCCATCGTCCAGCGGCCTAGGACACCGGCCTTTCACGCCGGCGACACGGGTTCGAATCCCGTTGGGGGTACTCCTCTGACCTGCTCTGAAGAACTCGACCATGGCCTTCGGACTCCAGTCCGGAGGCCATCGGAGTCTCTCGGGCAGAACATCACATCGCAGTGGGACCGGACGCGCGAGGACAGCGCGCCGCCCTCGAGCGTCAACTGGCTCTCGATCGTCAGCTGAGCGTTGCGCCGACGATCATGATCCCCACCAGTCCGAGCCCCGCTACGACCACGTGGGAGACGCCCAAGGTCGTCCCGACGATCGCTGCCGTGCGGCGACGCCCTGTCGACACGAGGCCGATCACGCCGAAGATGATCGCCACGATGGCGATGACCAGCGGAGGCGCTGCGGGGGTGTGGACTCGGCGGTGTCGTGGGTCATGCCCAGAGACTCTACTCAGCGGACCGTCTGACCAGGCATACTGTCGGAGCCGACCACGTCGGCCGCCCCTCGGGCGGCAGGTGCGAGACGGCTCACAGCCAAAGTGGCTGTGAGCGCCGCGAAGGTCCGGTAGAGTTATCCAGGTCGATCCGCCGAGCGGATCGAACACCAAGGCCCTGTAGCTCAGTTGGTTAGAGTGCCGCCCTGTCACGGCGGAGGTCGCCGGTTCAAGCCCGGTCAGGGTCGCCCCTCACGAAGGCCCCGGAACATGGTTCCGGGGCCTTCGTCGTGTCCGAGATCGCCTCCTCACACCTGGACATCTCCCCGACCTGCGGGCATACGCTCGCACAATGAGCACGACAGCACTGAACCACCGCATCCGCCTCGGTTCGAGGCCCCACGGAGAACCCACCGGAAGCGACTTCCTCCATGACGCAGTCGCCGTCCCTTCCCCCGGCCCGGGCCAGGTGCTGCTGCGGACGCGCTACATCTCGCTGGACCCCTACGTGCGCGGCCGCATGAGCGATGCCAAGTCCTATGCGGCCCCGATGGAGGTCGGGGACGTCGTCGTCGGCGGCACCGTCTCCGAGGTGGTCGAATCCGGGGCCGAGGAGTTCACCGCGGGAGAGATCGTCCTGTCCTACGGCGGGTGGCAGGAGTACAGCCTCGAGCCCGCCGAGCGGCTGCGCCGGCTGGATCCTGACGCCGCCCCGGTCACCTCTGCGCTCGGCGTGCTCGGCATGCCGGGGTTCACCGCCTACGCAGGCCTGCTGGCCATCGGCAAGCCGCAGCCGGGTGAGACCGTCGCGGTCGCCGCCGCCACCGGCCCGGTCGGCTCCGCCGTCGGCCAGATCGCCAAGCTCCAGGGCGCCCGGGCCGTCGGCATCGCCGGCGGGGAGCGCAAGATCGCCCATCTGCGTGAGCTCGGCTTCGACGAGGCGCTGGACCACCGCGCACCGGATCTTCCCGGCCGCCTCGAGCAGGCCGCGCCGGACGGCATCGACGTGTACTTCGAGAACGTCGGCGGGCCCGTGTGGGATGCCGTGCTGCCGCAGCTGAACGAGTTCGCCCGCGTCCCCGTGTGCGGGCTGGCCGCGAACTACAACGCCACCTCGCTGCCCGAGGGCCCCGATCGCAGCGGGCAGCTGATGGGCGCCGTGCTGTCCAAGAGCCTCACCCTGCGCGGCTTCATCCAGCGCGAGTTCGTCAGCTCGATGTTCTCCGACTTCCTGCGGGACATGACGCAGTGGGTCGCCTCCGGCGAGGTCACCTACACCGAGGACATCACCGAGGGCCTCGACAACGCCCCCGACGCCTTCGTCGGGATGCTGCGCGGGGACAACTTCGGTAAGGCGATCATCAAGGTCTCCTGACCTGACGGGATCCCTCGTGCCCGACGGGCCGGGGCGCGGGTGCGGGCGCGACGCGGATGCCTCCACGTCCTCTGCCACCCCGGCCTCGGCCGTCGGGACCTGCGGCCCTGCCCGTGGCGTCGCTCTCACCGCGCAGCCCGGGTTGGGCCCACCCCTCGAGGCCTGTTAACCTTGTCCTCGGCCGCTTCGGCGGTCACGGCTCTGTAGCTCAGTTGGTAGAGCGTTCGACTGAAAATCGAAAGGTCACCGGATCGACGCCGGTCGGAGCCACCACAGGAAGGGACGATCTGCGGATCGTCCCTTCTGTCGTCCAGGCCGGCGTGTCACGATCAGCGCGGCCGTCCAGGCCGAAGGGGCCGCCGTCAGTGCGATCGCCAGGCGTCTTCGTCCTCGGTGCGCCGGGTGACCTCGTCGGGCAGGTCATCGTCGGCCAGCTGCTGGATGGACACGTGCTCGAAGACGCTTCGCAGAGCGTGCCTGGCCGAGATCCACACCCGCTGCAGGGGTGCCGCGTTCCCGTTGTAGGCCACGGCTTCGGGGCGCTGGTCGTACACCGACACGAGCGGTCCGTCGACGGCCCGGATCACGTCCGCGACGCTGACTTCGTCGGCCGGCTTGGCCAGCCGCCATCCGCCGGCCGGGCCGCGCTGTGACTGCACGAGTCCTGCCCGTCGGAGGTCTCCGAGGATGGTCAGCAGGAATCCGCGAGGGATGTCCTGGTCGTTCCCGAGCACCTCAGCACTGAGAGGTCCCCGGTCCGAGTCGCCGGAGGCCATCTCGATCAGGGCGCGCAGCGCGTAGTCGGACTTGGTGGAGACCCTCATAGCGCCCAGTTTCGCAGAGCCGACGGATCATGCCGCGATCAGCTCCGCCTCGGCGGCCTCCGCAGCTCTGGCGGTGCGCTCCTGGTGCACGGCCCACGCGATGGCGAGGAGCCATGCGGCAGCGACGGCCACGGTGAGCACCGTGGCGGCACTGCCCGTGACCCCGAGGGTGCCGGCGATGGTGCGGACGTTCGTGAGCACGATGAGCCCGCCGGCTGCGACTCCGATGACCCGCGCGGGGAGGATCCGCACCAGCCAGGCGGCGATGGGGGCGGCGATCACGCCGCCGGCGAGCAGGGCGCCGGCGATCGCCCATTCGATCCCCTGGGAGCCGAGCGCGATGAGGAAGCCGAGCGAGCCGCCGACGGCGACCAGGAACTCGCTGGTGTCGATCGATCCGATCACCTTGCGCGGCTCCAGACGCCCAGAGGACAGCAGCGTGGTGGTCCCCACCGGCCCCCATCCGCCGCCCCCGACCGCGTCCAGAGTGCCGCCGACCAGGCCCATCGGAACCAGCATCCCCGGCGCCGGCCGGGCCTTGAAGACAGGCCGGCGCCCACCGAGGACGAGGAAGCGCCAGAGCACGTAGAGACCCAGCAGGAGCAGCAGGCCCGCGACCCACGGCTTCGCGACTGCTCCGTCCAGGCTGGAGAGGAACGTGGCACCGGCGAAGGCGCCGACGAATCCGGGGCCGGCCAGGATCGCCACCGTCCGCCAGTCGACGTTGCCCAGCTTGTGGTGCGAGATCCCGGAGACCAGCGACGTGCCGATCTCCGAGAAGTGCACCGCCGCCGAGGCGGCGGCCGGGGCGATCCCCACTGCCAGCAGCATGGTCGAGGACGTGACGCCATAGGCCATTCCGAGCGATCCGTCGACGAGTTGGGCCAGCAGCCCTACCGCCGCGAGAACCAGAAGTTTGCGCATCCTGCCCACCCTGTCCCCGAAGGGAACCGTCGAAGCTGACCAACCGGACCGAGCCAGCGAACCACACTAACTAGATTATGTACACCGCCTTGGTTCACTTTGGGATCGCGAGCCTCTGCCGGCATGCGCACCCTTGTGCAGGGCACGGAGTGGCCATAGCGTGACCAGCGTGAGCAACCGCGACCTCTGGCCCCTCATCCACACTGAACGAGCCGCTCTCGCGGAATCGCTCTCCGACCTGCCTGACGACGCCTGGAACACCCCCTCGCTGTGCGACAGATGGACGGTCGAGGACGTCCTGGCCCACCTCACCGCCGCGGCCCGCACCTCCACCGTCCCCTGGCTGGCGAACATGGTCGCCTCCCGGTTCGACACGGACCGTCACAATCGGCGGCTGCTCGAGAAGCATCGGGGCGCGACCCCAGCCGAGACCCTCGCCACTTTCCGACGCGCGAGCACCACGACAGTTGCGCCACTGGGATCGCAGCAGGGAGCACTCGGCGAGGTCGTCGTGCACTCTCAGGACATCGCCCGCCCGCTGGGCCTAACTCTTCTCCCCTCCCGGGAGGCGGTCGAAGCGGTCGCCGCCTTCTTCGCCCGCACGGACTTCGCCGTCAACAGCCGAACGCTCACCAAGGGGCTGCGTCTCGAATCGAACGACGGGCAGCTGCGCACCGGCGACGGCCCCATGGTCACGGGGAACTCCCTCGCGCTAGTTCTCGCGATGGCCGGACGCCCCAGCGCGCTGGATGAACTGTCCGGCGAAGGGGTCGCGATCCTGCGCGAGCGCCTGGCCGATGCCTGAGCGAATAGGCCGACGCGTGGTTGCTCCGACACGTCACTGCCGCCGCAGGCGCCGCTCCGTGTCGGGCCACCGCACGTGCAGGCTGTCGGTGCCCATCAGGCCCTTGGTCGCGAGGTAGTCGGCCAGCACCACGCCGCGCGGGGAGAGCTCGACGATCGTCAGCCCAGTGATCTCGTCGTCGGTGTCCGCGTCCAGCACCCACTGTTCGGCGAGTTCCCACAGTCCCTGCTGCTCGACGAGCTCCTCGCCCGCGACGAACTCCACGGGCTCGCCGAGGCAGTGTCCGAGCAGACTGCGAGGCTGGACGACGTCGTAGTCGTCGGTGAGCGGCTCGAGGTAGCCGACCGTCTCGCCGTCCTCGCGGGTCACCGTGACCCAGTCGCTCGCATCGCTCATGAGGAGACACCCTACCCAGCCCCCGGGATCTCGTGACGCACGGGGAGCACCGCCCGTACAGTTGGGCTGAGCAACCGGGCACGATCCCGGGCACGCCGAACCTGCTGGGAGGACGACAACGATGTCTGCCGAGAACCCGGATCTCCAGATCGCACAAGCTGCGACCCTGCAACCCATCACCGAGATCGCCGCGCGGGCCGGAATTCCCGACGAGGCTCTCGTTCCCTACGGCGCGAACAAGGCCAAGGTCGACATCCGCCGGATGAGCGCCCCCGGCCCCGAGGCGGCGCGCTCCCCGAAGCTGGTGCTGGTCTCGGCCATGTCCCCCACCCCGGCCGGCGAGGGCAAATCGACCACGACCGTCGGCCTCGCCGATGCGTTCTCCCTGAAGGGGCTCCAGACGATGGTCGCGCTGCGCGAGCCGGCGCTGGGCCCGATCATGGGCATCAAGGGCGGCGCCACCGGCGGCGGCTACTCGCAGGTGGTGCCGATGGAGGACATCAACCTCCACTTCACCGGCGACTTCCACGCGATCCAGATCGCCAACAACACACTGGCCGCCCTCGTGGACAACCACATCCAGCAGGGCAACGAGCTGGACCTCGACCCGCGCCGCATCCAGTGGAAGCGGGTCGTGGACGTCAACGACCGCGCGCTGCGAGAGATCGTGGTGGGCCTCGGCGGCCCCAGCCAGGGCGTGCCGCGCGAGGACGGCTTCGACATCGTCGTCGCCTCCGAGATCATGGCGATCCTCTGCCTGGCCACCGATCTCGCGGACCTCGAAGCGCGCATCAGCCGGATCGTGGTGGGCTTCACCAGGGGCCGGGCGCCGGTCACCGTCGCCGACCTCGGGGTGGCCGGCGCCATCACCATGCTGCTCAAGGACGCCCTGCTGCCGAACCTGGTCCAGACCCTCGGCGGCACCCCGGCACTGGTGCACGGAGGTCCCTTCGCGAACATCGCCCACGGCTGCAACTCCCTGGCCGCAACCCGGCTGGCGCTGTCGCTGTCCGAGATCACGGTGACCGAGGCCGGCTTCGGCTCGGATCTGGGCGCCGAGAAGTTCCTGGACATCAAAGCCCGCCTGGGTGACCTGACGCCCGACGCCGTGGTGGTCGTGGCCACGGTGCGGGCGCTGAAGATGCACGGCGGTGTGGCCAAGGATGACCTCGCCACCGAGAACATCGAGGCGGCCCTGGCGGGCACCTCGAACCTCGCCCGCCACGTCGAGAACCTCCGGAAGTTCGGCCTGGAGCCCGTCGTCGCACTGAACCGCTTCCCCACCGACACCGAGGCCGAGCTGGAGGCCGTCCTGGACTGGGCCCGGCAGCAGGGCTTCCACGCGGCGCTGTCGGAGGTGTGGGCCCGCGGCGGTGAGGGCGGTCTCGCCGTGGCCGACGAGGTGCTCGCTGCGATCGACGCGGCCCGCGGCGACACGACCGGGACGGATGAGACGGGCTTCCGCCCGCTCTACGATCCGGCCGACGGCATCGAAGCCTCGCTGCGCACCCTGGCCCGCGAGATCTACGGGGCCGACGACGTCGTCTTCGAGGACCGCGCCCCGGCGCAGCTGAAGATGCTCCAGCGCAACGGCTGGGACACCCTGCCGGTGTGCGTCGCCAAGACCCAGTACTCCCTCTCCGACGATCCCACCCTGCTCGGGGCGCCCACCGGCCATGTGCTGCACGTGCGCGATCTGGTGCCGAAGATCGGGGCCGGGTTCGTGGTCGCGCTGACCGGATCGATCATGACCATGCCCGGGCTGCCCAAGGAACCGGCCGCGCTGCGGATGGGCGTCACCGAGACCGGGGAGTCCGTCGGGCTCTTCTGAGCTCGTCCGGCCGGCGAGAGCCCGGATCGCGCTGCGTCGACGACGGAGCCCGGTCGCCCGATGGCGACGGTCGCGCTCAGCGACGTCGGACGCGCTCAGCGACGGCGGTCGCGCTCGGCGACCTCCACGGCCTCCCGCTCGGTCTCGTCCTCGAGGTCGACGTCGATGACCTCGGAGTCCTCGACGTCCTCCGCACCGGCTTCGGGCTCCTGCCAGTTGCGGTCGGTGACCGCGTCCGCCGTGGAGACGCCGACGTTCTCGGGGAAGCGTCCCCCGTCGGCCATGCTCTCGTGGTCGTCGCCGGCCTCGTCGAGGAATCCGTCCTCGTCGTCGTCCTCGTCCGACGGGGAGGCCAGGCGCGGGCTGAGCTCGTCGATCGCGTAGTCCCCGCCGCGCACGAAGCCGCGGCGGAAGGCGGCACGACCGACCATCACGCTCGCCACGGGCACCGTGAGCATCTGCGCGAGCAGCACCACCAGCAAGAAGGCGGCCAGCGACCAGGACCGCGACACCAGGGCGGCCCCCGAGAAGACGAGGATCAGGCCCAGGGTCTGCGGCTTGGAGGCGGCGTGCAGGCGCATGAGCACGCCGTCGAACCGGTTCAGCCCGATCGCGGCCAGCACGGCCAGCACCAGTCCGGCGCCGATCAGCACGGCGGCGATGGTCTCCACGATGGTCATCGTCCCTCCCCCTGCGACCGGTCTGCTCCGAAAACCCAGTCCTCGTCGTCGGCGAGAGCCCCGTCCTCGGTCCCGGCGCCGCGCTGCGGGCCTGGCCCGTCCTCGAGGCCGAAACCGTCCTCCGCTTCGAACCCGCGCTCGGCCTCGCCCACCTCCAGGGCGGCGTCCTGACCGTCCTCGAGATCGAACGTGTTCGCCGGCGATGCCACCTCCGGGATGGTGCTGAGCGAGCTGACGGATCCCTCGGCGTCCGCGCCGAGCGAGCCGGCGGAGTCCGTGGCGCCGACGCCCTGGGGGCCGTCGGCCGCGCCCTGAGAGCCGACGGGACGGCCGGAGGCTCCATCGCGGTGATCGACGTGGATGGCATCGAGCGGGCCCGTGTCGGTGTGCGGCTCCTCCTGGTGGCGGCGCCGCGTGCCCTGCATGGGCTCCTCGCGCGCGACGAAGCGGGCGAAGGTGACGGTGCCGATCAGGGCGAGCCCGGTCAGGGCCAGCATGGCCGGTCCCGCCCAGGCCGCCCGGACATGTGCCGTATACACGGCCATGCCGATCACGACCAGCACGACCAGGGAATCCGTGGAGACGGCGCGATCGAGGATGGTGGGGCCGACGATCATGCGGTAGACGACGCTCAGCGCGGTCAGGGACAGGATCGCCCCATAGATGACGAGGATCAGATCGAAGGGACTCATCGCAGCCCCGCATCCTCGAGCACCTGGCGGCGGCCGACGGCCCGCAGCAGCCGTGCTTCCTGCGCGCGCACGGTGCGACGGGCCCGCTCGACCTCCTCGGGCGTGCCGGCCCCGATGGTGTGAAGGAACAACATGCCGGTCGCGCGCTGCGCCTCGACCACCACCGAGCCCGGGATCAGAGTGCACAGCACGCCGGTGGCGGTGAGGAAGAAGTCCGAGCGCGAGGCCATCGTCACGGCGATCACCGAGCTCGGCGGCGGAGGCTGGGGCCGGACCGCGTACCAGCCCACCTCGACCGCGGAGACGCACAGATCCGCCAGGAAGCGCAGCACGAAGTAGGCGAAGCGCAGCGGGCGCAGGGTCAGCTCGTGCCCGGTCGGCGGCATCGGGAACAAGGCGAACACCAGCACCGCGGCCAGCAGGCCGCCGAGGACGTTCTGCAGGCCGAAACCGCCCCACAGCAGGCACCACAGCGCCACGGAGATGAGGATCCACAGCCAGGAGCCGAGCAGGTCGCGCAGGCGTCCGGTCATCGCTCCTCCACCTTCCGGCCCTCGTCGTCGATCCGGTAGACCAGGTCGCTCGCGGCCTCGTCCCCGAGCACGGCCCCGACGTACGGGGCCCTCGAGAGCACCGTGCGCGCCGCCTCGGTCGAGTAGTCCATCAGCGGCCCCGCCAGCACCGTCAGCAGCAGCGAGAAGCCCACCAGTGCCGCCGTCGCGCCGGTCATCACGCGCGGCGTGCGCACCTCGCGGGAGAGGACCTCCTCCCCCGGCTCCTGCCAGAACGCACGGTTCCAGATCTTCGCGATCGCGTACAGAGTCAGCAGGCTGGTGACCACGCTGATGGCCACGAGGATCTGCCCGGGGGCCCCGTAGTCGAGGCCGGCCTGGATCAGCCCGGCCTTGCCGAGGAATCCGGACAGCGGCGGGATGCCGGCGAGGTTCATGGCCGGGACGAAGAACAGCACCGCGATCAGCGGGGCCAGCCGCGCCAGCCCGCCCAGCCTGACCAGGTTCGTCGTCCCACCGCGGTGCTCGATCAGTCCCGCCGTCAGGAACAGCGTGGACTGGACGGTGATGTGGTGGGCGATGTAGTAGATCGCCGCCCCCATCCCCATCAGGGTGCTCATCCCGATGCCGAAGAGCATGAAGCCCATGTGGGAGACCAGCGTGAAGGACAGCACGCGTTTGAGGTCGGTCTGGGCCACGGCGCCGAGGATGCCGACGAGCAGGGTGAGCCCGGCCGCGGCCAGCAGCAGGTTCTGGATCTGGGAGGCGGGGAACAGCAGCGTCTCCAGGCGCACGATCGCGTAGATGCCCACCTTCGTGAGCAACCCGGCGAACACGGCGGTCACGGGCGCGGGCGCCGTCGGGTACGAGTCCGGCAGCCAGGCGCTGAGGGGAAAGATCGCGGCCTTGATCGCGAACGCGACCAGCAGCATCAGCTCCAGGATCATGCGGGTCCCGAAGTCCAGCACGTCCAGGCGCACCGCGAGCTCGGCCATGTTCACGGTGCCGGCCGCGGCGTACACCGCGGCGATCGCCGCCAGGAAGATCACCGAGCTGAGCAGGGAGACGATCACGTACGTGGTCGCGGCGCGGGTGCGGCTGGCCGAACCGCCCAGGGTCAGCAGCACGAAGCTCGCCGCCAGCAGCACCTCGAAGCCGACGTAGAGGTTGAACAGGTCTCCCGCGAGGAACGCCATGGACACCCCGGCGACCAGGCCCAGGTAGGTGGGGTGGTAGATCGCCACCGGGGTGCGGCCGGAGTTCTCGCTGACGGCCTGCGCGCTGGAGTACACGAGCACGGCGAGGGTGACGAAGCTGGAGACCAGCAGCATCAGGGCGGTCAGCCGGTCGGCGACCAGGACGATGCCCAGCTGCGGCGTCCAGTTGCCGATCTGGAGGACGAGCACGCCGTCCTGGGTGACGTGGTAGCCCATCACCAGGGAGACGACGAGGATGGCGACCAGCGTGAGGATCGTCAGCCACAGCTGGACGCGGGCGTGGTGGCGCAGCAGAAGGGTCACGGCGGCACCGCCCAGGGGCAGCATCACCGGCAGCGCGAGGAGCAGTTCCATGCTCACTCCTCCTCTCCGTCGGTGTGCTCGCGGCCCGGCGCGTGGGGCCTCGAGGCAGCGTCCGGGCCTGTGCGGGGGTCTGTGCCGGGGTCTGTGCCGGGGTCGGTGCCCGGGCCTGTGCCGGGGGCGGCTCCGGGATCAGCGCCCGTCCCGTGGCCGAGGTCCGACTCCGGGTCCGTCGCCGGGCCCGCCCCCGGGGCGTCGGCCGCGTGGTGCGCGCGGCGCGGGCCCCGACGGCGCACGGCCGGCCGGGGCGCCCGTGATTCGCCCTCGTCGGCCTCGGTGTGATCCTGCGGGACGTCCTGGGCCCCGGTGAGGTCCGAGCCCAACGGATCCCCGCCGGAGGGGGCGAAGCCCTGGGAGTGCATGAGCGCACCGCGCCGGGATTCCTCGGAGAGCACCTGGGACCACGGCAGGTCCTCGCTCCCCTCCGCGCGTCGGCGGCTGCGCCGCAGCACGCGGCGGTCCTCGACGTCGTCGGGCACCTCGTCGTGGCCGAACAGCTGCCAGGCCCGGTAGGCCAGGGCCACCCCGAAGGCCGTCATCCCCAGGGAGATCACGATCGCGGTGAGCACCATCGCGAACGGCAGCGGGTCCGTCATGGTCTCCGCCTCGCCGCTGCCCTGGAACGGGGGCCGGCCGGGTTCGCCGGCGGCGACGATGAACAGCACGTTCACGCCGTTGCCCAGCAGCACGAAGCCCAGCACCACGCGGGTCAGGGTGCGCTCGAGCACAAGGTAGACGCCGCAGGCGATGAGCACCCCGGCGATCAGCAGCAGAGTGAGGCTAACCGGCATCGGACTCGGCCTCCTGCTGCTGATCGATCTGGGCGCCCAGGGAGCGCAGGAAGTCGAGCATCACCCCGACCACCACCAGGTACACCCCGGTGTCGAACAGGAGGGCGCTGGGCAGGTGGACCTCGCCCAGCAGCGGCACCTCGAGCACGGGCGTCGCCGTGGCGAAGACGCTCCCGCCCAGCAGCACGGGCAGCGCCCCGGCGGCCACGGCCAGCACCATCCCGCTGCCCAGGACGAAGCCGGCCTGGACCGGTGCCGCCTCGGAGAGCTCGTAGCGGCCGCCGGCCAGGTAGCGCAGGGCCAGGGCGAGGCCCGCCACCAGGCCGCCGGCGAACCCGCCGCCGGGATGGTTGTGGCCGGCCATCAGCAGGTACAGCGAGAACATCATCATCAGCGGGAAGGCGATGCGGGTGACCACCTCGAGGATCACCATCCGCCGCTCGGGGGCCAGGGTGAGGCCGGCCGAGAGCCAGGTGCGCCAGCGGTTGCCCCCGGCGACGTCGTCCGGGCGGGCGTCGAAGTCCAGCGCGTTCTGCGGGAGGGCGGCATCGGAGCGGCGCCGCCAGATGGAGGCGCGCGGGTCCAGGTCCCGCACCCGGGAGATGGACGGTTCCCGCCGGGTGACGAAGATCAGCGAGGCGACTCCGGTGGCGACCACGAGCAGCACCGCGATCTCGCCCATGGTGTCCCACACGCGGGCGTCCACCAGCGCCACGTTGACGGCGTTGTGGCCCCCGCCGATCTCGTAGGCGGCCTCGATCAGGCCCGGCCCGAGCGCCGGGCCGGAGCGGGCGGCGGCGCCGTAGAGGGTCGCCCCGCACAGCACCACCGCGGTCGTGACCGCGATGGCCCAGCGTCCCCACGCCCCGATCCGCAGGGGCCGGCGGGAGAAGTGGATCGGCAGCCGGCGCAGCACGAGCACCAGCACCACCGTCATCGCGGTCTCGACCAGGACCTGCGTGGTGGCGACGTCCGGGGCGCCGGCGACCAGGAACAGCATCGCCACCGCGTACCCGGTCACGGAGATCAGGAACACCGCCCGCAGGCGACGACGGGAACGGGCCGCCCCCACGGCGGCGAGCGCCGCGACCGGCAGCACGATCAGTTCGAGGGGGTGGTGGAACAGCACCAGATTCGTCGGCACCGGAGTCAGCGTGATCGCCACGGGCACGACCACTGCGATCAGCACCAGCAGCATCGTGCCCAGGGTGTAGGGCAGCGAGCCCCTCTGGAACAGCGGGGTGACGGCGACCGAGAGGGAGTCGATCTTGCGCAGCAGCCGTCGGAACCCGCGCTCGGCGTCGATCCGGTCCAGCGCCTCCTCCCCGGCCCAGCGCTGCGGGGAGACCTGCTTCTGGAACCTCGCGAAAGGCCTGGCGGCCACGCACAGCACCACCCCGAGGCCGAGGGTGAGCACCGAGGCCAGCAGGGGCACCCCCGGGGACGGCACCACCGCCAGGTGCACGGTCTCCCCGGCCGCGGGCACAGCGGCGGCCACCGCGGCGACGATCTCCTCGACCCGTCCCGAGGCCGCCGCCAGCGCGACGGATCCCAGGGCGACGACCGCGGGCGGCAGCCAGAACAGCGCCGGGATCCTCGCGCGCTGGACCGGTGGGGCGCCCGGAGCGACCCCGAAGGCACCGGCCACGAAGCGCCAGGAGTACGCGACGGTCAGGATGGAACCGGCGACCAGGGCGGCCAGCAGCAGCCGATGCCAGCCCCCGCCCTCCCAGAGCGCGGCGTACAGCGCCTCCTTGGCGACGAAGCCGAACAGCGGCGGCACCGCAGCCATCGACGCGGCGGAGACCACGCCGATCAGGGCGACCACCGGCGCGACCCTCCACACCCCTGAGAGGATCCGCAGGTCGCGGCTGCCGAACTTCTTGTCGATGATCCCGACGACCATGAACAGCGGCGCCTTGAACACGGCGTGGGCCACCAGCATGCCCATCGCCGCCAGCAGCGCGTCGTGAGTGGCCAGGCCTGCCACGGCCGAGAGGAAGCCGAGCTGGGAGACGGTGCCGTAGGCCAGCAGCAGTTTGAGGTCGGTCTGGCGCAGCGCGCGCCAGCCGCCGAGCAGCATGGTGGCGGCCCCGAGCACGGCGATCAGGACGCTGATCGCCTCCAGGTGGGTCAGTGCCGGACCCAGCCGCACGATCAGATAGATGCCGGCCTTGACCATGGCCGCCGCATGCAGATATGCGGAGACCGGCGTGGGCGCCGCCATCGCTCCGGGCAGCCAGAAGTGCGTGGGCACCAGTGCCGATTTGGTCGCGGCCCCCGCCAGGATCAGCAGCACGGCCAGGGCGAGGCCCGGCCCCGCGTCGGCCCAGATCGGCGCGGCCACGATGGTCGAGATCCGCAGCGACCCGGCCGCGGCGGCGAGCATCAGCAGCCCCACGAGCATCGCCAGACCGCCCGCGGTGGTGGAGATCAGGGCGTTCAGCGCCGCCCGGCGCGAGGCCTGCTTGTCCTGATAGTGACCGATCAGCAGGTAGGAGAAGACGGTGGTCAGCTCCCAGAACGTGTAGAGGACCAGCACGTCGTCGGCCAGCACCAGGGCCACCATCGCGCCCGCGAACGCCGTGAGCACTCCCGCGAATCGGCCCAGTCCCGGCTCGTTGTCCTGGAAGTACCGCGCGCAGTAGAGCAGTACCAGCGCTCCGATGCCGGTGGCGATCATCGCCATCACCCAGCTCAGCGGGTCCAGGCGGAAGGCGAGGTCGATGCCGAGTGCCGGAACCCAGGGCACCGACGCGTCCAGCGGCGCCTCGGGAAGGGCGGCCGGGTCGATCGTGGCCAGCCACACCGCCGAGGCGCCCGGCACCGCGGCCAGGAGGAAGAAGGCTCCGCGCCCCATCGCCCGCACCAGCCCCGGCCCGAGAAGGGCGGCCACCAGATGGGCCAGGAGCATCGTGTACACGCAGTCTCCGTCCATCGTGTGCGCGGAAGAGGGGCTCCCGGCATTCTACGGGAGCGCGTTCAGAGTTCTCCGAGAGTCGACGGCGGACCTGCGCTCACGCCCGCCGCCGGCTCCGTAGAGTGAGTGCATGGTCACCACTCCGCCCGACCGCGACCCGGTCGCGCCGGACACCGCCCCTCGCTCCCTCCGTCGCTCGGTCGTCTCCTTCGCGCTGTGGGACGGCGGGATGTCCGCCTTCAGCTCCGTGATCCTCACCTTCGTCTTCGCCACCTATGTCGCCAGCGCGGTCGCCGCGGAGGGCGCCGTCGGCGAGGAGGCGGTCAAGGCCGCTCAGGACCACGGGTCCCAGGTCCTCACCACCTGGCAGTCGATCGGGGCCGTGGCGATCGCCCTGCTCGCACCGCTGCTGGGCAATCTCGCCGACAGCGGCGGCGCCCGCAACGCGCTGCTGCGCATCACCACCCTGGCCACGGTGGCCACGATCGCGCTGATGCCGCTGGTGGCCCTGGATTCGGACTTCCTGACGCTGGGTGCGGTGCTGATCGCGCTGGCCGTGGTCTTCAGCGAGCTCGCCGGGGTGTTCGTCAACTCCGTGCTGCCGGAGATCTCCACCCCGGACAACCGCGGCCGCGTCTCCGGCACCGCGTGGGCCGTGGGCTATTGGGGCTCGATCGTGTGCCTGGGGCTGGTGCTGGTGCTGTTCGTGATGCCCGGCACCGGCCTGCTGGGGATCACCGGGGACGAGGGCTGGAACCTGCGGGCGATCCCGCTGTTCGTCGCGGCCTGGATCCTGATCGGCACGCTGCCGCTGATGATCTGGGCGCCCGCGCACCGTGCCTCCGCCCCCGGCCAGAGGTGGACGCCCCTGCAGGGGTACGCGAGCATCGTGCGTCGCGTGCTCCGCGCATTCCGCGAGGAGCCGGTGATGCTGCAGTACCTGGTGGCCTCCGCGATCTACCGTGACGGCCTGGGGGCCGTGTTCTCCATCGCCGGGGTGCTCGCGGCCAACGCCTACGGCTTCGACACCGTCGGCATCATCGTCTTCGGCATCGCCGCGAACCTGGTGGCCGGCTGCGGCGTCTTCCTCGGCGGGCGGGTCGACGACCGCGTCGGCCCGCGGCCGGTGATCATCGCCGGCTGCCTCGGGATCATCGTGCTGGGCCTGGTGGTGCTGTTCTTCGGCTCGACGCTGGTGTTCTGGGTGGCCGGCCTGGCCATCTGCCTGTTCGTCGGCCCGGTGCAGTCCGCCTCGCGGAACCTGCTGACGCGCCTGTCCCGGCCCGGCCGCGAGACCGAGAACTTCGGCCTGTACGCGACCACCGGCCGGGCCCTCGGGTTCCTGGGGACCGCCGCGTTCGCCGCCACGGTCGCGATCTTCCAGGACACCCGCACCGGCATCCTGGGGATCGTGCTGGTGATGACGGTGGGCCTGGTCGCCTTCCTGCCGATCCGGCTCGGCGCCGCCGGGAAGGCGCCCGCCGCGTTCACGGAGCCCGCCCGCTCCTGAGGTCGAGGGAGCCGGTCGATCCACGGGCCGGCGACCGGTCGTGCCGGCCGCGTTCCGGGTCGGGTCAGGCCAGGTCCGCGGGGTCGACGAGGAAGCCCTCGAGGTCCACGACGTAGCCGCCGACGGTCTCGGTCAGCAGACCGGCGATCAGCCCGATGCGCCGGTAGGCGAGGGACCAGCGCTCCGCCGTCTCGGCGTCGGGGATCTCGATCTCGTCCTCCCCGTCGTCAGCGGGCAGATGCACCAGCGCGTAGTCGACCGCGTCGTCCAGCCAGCCGAGGGCGGCCAGCGCCGTCGGCCGCGAGCTGCGGCCCACCCGCACGGCGATCTCATCGCCGGCCGGCAGCGGGATCGTGAGGCTGTAGCCGCTGCGCGGGGTCTCCTCGGGCACCTCGTCGAGCTCGGCCTCCGGCTCCAGCGGCGCCAGCAGCTGGGCGAGGGACTCCGGTGCCAGGGCATGGGGGCTGACCACGGTCAGGTCCCGCACGTGGAAGGGGTGCGGCTCGAGGCGGACGCCGCCGTCGGTGACCACCGCCCCGAACAGCCGGCGACCCAGCGACCAGGCCAGGTCCAGAGCCCGGCGCTCCACGCCGAACGGCAGGCCGTCCGGGAACGCCCGCCCGTAGCCATGGGAATCGCTGAACCCGTCGGGCACCGGATCCTCACGCACCCGCGGGGTGTCCACGGTCCAGCGGCCCGCGCCGCGCGGCGAACGGTCCGGCAGCAGGCGGACGTCCTCGCCGAGGTCGATGACACCGTCCTCGTCGAGCTCGGCGTGCGGGCGCACGTTGCGCACCATGGCCAGCACATCCGCTGCAACGGTGTCGCGGGGAAGCTGGAGGCGGTGACCGGTGCGGTCCGCGTCGGGAACGCCGGCGTCGCTCACTGGTCCTCCTCCACGGAGATCCGGGTGCGGTGGAAGTTCCGGGCCGAGCGCGACGGGGTGGGGCCCCGCTGGCCGAGGTACCGGTTGAGGTTGCCCGCACTGCCGTAGGGCCGCTCCGACGGACTGGAGAGGCGGAAGAAGCACAGCTGACCGATCTTCATGCCGGGCCACAGCGCCACCGGCAGCGTGGCCATATTCGACAGCTCCAGGGTGATGTGCCCCTGGAAGCCCGGGTCGATGAACCCGGCGGTCGAATGCGTGAGCAGGCCCAGGCGACCCAGCGAGCTCTTGCCCTCCAGCCGGGCGGCGACGTCCTCCGGCAGCGTGATCTGCTCATAGGTGGAAGCCAGGACGAACTCCCCCGGGTGCAGCATGTACGGCTCCTCGGGGGCGACCGCGACCTCCCGGGTGAGCTCGGCCTGCTCCACGGCGGGGTCGATCATCGCGTACTTGTGGTTGTCGAACAATCGGAAGTAGCGGTCTATCCGCACGTCCACGGACGCCGGCTGGATCATGGCGTCGTCGAAAGGATCCAGGCGTACTCGCCCGGCCTCGATCTGGCCCCGGATATCACGATCGCTCAACAGCACGGCGTCAGCCTAACCGCCGCGCACCGGAGACGGCACCGTGTCCCAGCGGACTCCCCCGCCGGCCGACGGGCGTCTCCGCGCCGACGGGCGCCCTCGCAGCACCGGGCGCCCCCGGGCCGCCCCCGCGGGTGCGTCAGGCCGGTCACGGTCTGTCCTCCCGGTTCGCGAGCACCGCGGCGGACGGGTTATGCTGGCGTGCGTTCGCTGAGGCGGCGATGATCCCCGACGGGGACACGATGCCGGTCGCGGCGATTCGCGGGTGTAGTTCAATGGTAGAACTTCAGCTTCCCAAGCTGACAGCGCGGGTTCGATTCCCGTCACCCGCTCTCATGTGTTCCCCGCCGGCCGGGCACGGCTGCCCGCCGGCGAGGCGCGGCCCGTCCCACCGGCCATCAGGCCGAGCACCGCTGCTCACCTCCCCCGTCGGCCGCATCGCGTGATGTGATGGCCCCGTACGACTCGAGAGACAACTCGGAACGTGGGAGGCGCAGATATGCACATCGACCTCAGCGGCAGGACTGCACTGGTGACGGCCTCGTCCGGCGGGATCGGCCTCGCGATCGCCGACGGGCTCGCCCGGGCCGGCGCCCAGGTGGTCGTCAACGGCCGCACTCCGGATTCCCTCGAGCGCGCCGTGGCGCGGATCCAGGAACATGGCGGTCCGGGGTCGGCCCGGGGCGTGGTCGCGGATGCCGCCACGTCGGACGGTGCGCAGGAGCTGGCCGAATCCGCCGGAGAGGTCGACATCCTCGTCAACAATCTCGGCATCTTCGAGTCCATGGACGCGCTCGAGATCGATGACGAGCAGTGGCGGCGGTACTTCGAGGTCAACGTCCTCTCCGCGATCCGCCTGACGCGGATGCTGCTGCCGGCGATGATGGACCGCGGCTGGGGGCGCGTGCTCAGCATCGCCTCCGACTCCTCCCTCGCGATCCCCGCCGAGATGATCCACTACGGCACCTCGAAGACGGCTCTGCTGGGCGCCTCGCGCGGCTTCGCGAAGACGGCCGCCGGCTCGGGCGTGACCGTCAACGCCGTCATGGCCGGGCCCACCCACACCGAGGGCGTCGAGGAGTTCGCGCGCTCCCTCGTCGGTGATGAGCTGCCGTGGGACGAGGCCCAGCGCCGGTTCATGCGCGAATACCGCCCGCAGTCCCTGATCCAGCGACTCATCGAACCCGAGGAGATCGCCAACATGGTCGTCTACCTCGCCTCGCCGCTGGCCTCCGCCACCACCGGCGGCACGGTGCGCGTCGACGGCGGCTACGTCGACGCGATCATTCCCTGAACGGATCCAGGAACGGGTCCGTCTCATCGCACCTCCCGGCGCGGTAGCGGCATGACCAGCGCACGCGGCCGGCCGATGGTCTGGCCCCCGGGATCTGTCGGGGTGTAAGAATGCGTCATGCCCAAGATCATCGGAGGGTCGCTCGAGGAGCACCGCGAACGCACCCGCGAGAAGATATTCGCCGCACTCGCCGAGCTGCTGGAGACCCAGGACTTCGAATCGATCACGCTCTCGAAGATCGCCGGTGCGGCCGGAGTCGGCCGCACCGCGATGTACAACCACTTCCCGGACCGCGAGACCCTGCTGGTGGAGTACGCGATCCATGAGACCGCCGACTACATCGCGCAGCTGCGGGCGGGGGTGAGCGACTCCGCCTCCCCGCGTGATGCGGCGGTCGCGTATGTGCGCACCCAGCTCGAGCTGACGGTCTCGTTCCACATGCCCCATTCGGCGGGCGCGACGTCGCTGAGCGAGGAGACCGCGGCGCGCATGCGCGAGCACGTGCTGATGATCGAGGACGTGCTGCGCGGGATCGTGCGCGAGGGTGTGGACCAGGGTGACTTCGCGGCGGATCTCGATGTCGATGCCACCGTGCGGATCATCAACGCGCTGCTGGTGGGCTCTGCCGCGCGCCGGTTCTCGCGGCCCGCTCTGGAGCAGTTCGTGCTGCGGGGCCTCGGCGCCGACACATGACGGTGGCGGCGGACCCCGAGGGGGCCGCCGCCACCGTCATCATCGGGACGTGGCTCAGTCGGAGGCCGAGTCCGAGCTCCTGTTCTTCTCCCCGGTGCCTGCGGAGGCCTTCCCACTGCCCTTGCGGCGCTTGCTGCGCTTGGAACGGGCGGGCGCGGCGGCCACCGGGACCTGGTCGACGTTCTCGGCGTCGTCCTCCCAGTCCATCGCGTCCAGGGTGTCCGTGGCCTCCTCCTCGTCGCGGGCGAACAGCGGGCGGGAGATCTCGCCCTCCCCGTCCTCGAGGTCGACCTCCGGAGCGGTCGCAGCGATCACCCAGCAGGTCAGCACGATGATCAGCGCGATCACGGCGATGCCCCAGCGCAGGTAGGGGCTGGTGCCGTCGGTGCTCATGCTCACCACGGAGCTGACCGCGAGCGCGGAGAGCACGGACGTGGCCAGCAGCAGCGGCAGGGCCACAGAGCCGACCGCGGCGCGCAGGGTGCCGGTCAGCACGGCGCCGCCGAGAGCCCCGGAATGCCCCCACGAGCCCGGCCCGCCGTAGCGGCCCTGGCCGATCACCGCCGCTGCGCTGTCCATGGTGGATGCGGAGCCCAGCGACCACAGGCCCAGTCCGGTGGCGGTCAGGACCACACCGACCACGAGGCCCGGCAGCGCGGCGGCGCCCAGTCCGAACCCGGCGACGAGCGGCATCAGCACGATCAGCACGACCGGGGTCAGCACGGCGCGCCGGACCATCTCGGGCATGTCGGGCAGAGCCACCCCGCTGCGGTTCTCGAGGATCGAGGCTCGGGTCTCGACGACCGCGTTCGCGCCGAGCCGGCGGGCGCCGTCCAGCAGCGACGCGGTCACGAGCAGCACGGTGACCGCGCCCAGTCCGACTCCGCCCAGCAGCGGCAGGGAGAGCGGGGTGAGGGCGTGCAGGGTGCGGTCCTCCCACACGGTCGCCGCACGCGGGGCGACCTGGAGCGCGGTGACGATGGGACCCAGCGCCGCCAGGCCGGTGAGGCAGCCTGCCAGCAGCAGCACGCCGCGCGGCCCGGTGGCGGAGGTGGCGCCGGCATCGCGCAGGCCGCGCTCGGCCTCGGGGCGGTCCACCAGGGTCGGCGCGATCAGCGAACCGGCGTACCCCGCGGCCACCACCAGGGCGCCGAGCCCGGCGTAGGCCAGCAGAGCGAGAGCGAGGCCGGGCACGCCGGCGCTGAGCACGTTGAGCACGGCGCCGACGATCAGCATCAGGGCGAGGGAGCCGGCGGCGACCAGGGCGGTCGAGCCCAGGCCCGCGGTGACGCCGAGCGCCCCACCGGTGCGGCTGGTGCGGGCCGCGCGCAGCACGGTGCCCCCGAACCGGTGGCCGGTGCCGCCGAGGAGGACCACCACGGCGAGCGCGGCGAGCACGCCGAGGCCCAGGGCCGCGGCGACCACGGCGCTCGGGGAGACCGTGTACAGGGTCAGCACGTCGAGGAAGGCTCCCGCGTCCCGGGAGTCGTCGGTCTGGGAGACCCACTGGCCCATGTCGCCCACGGCCTCTTCGATCTGCGGCTCGAGCTGCTCGCGCGGCAGCGGGTCGGGCCCGGCCACGGCCTGGTCGGTGAAGTTCTCCATGCCGGCCTGGACGAATCGCAGGTCCTTGTACTGCGAGGGCAGCCACAGGGCAGCGGCGACGACGGTGCCGGCGCCGCCGAGCACGGCGGGGATCAGCCCGCCCAGCTGGAGAGCGCTGCGCTCGCGGCCGGGCCCGCCCGGGTGCGGGATGACGGCGCTCGCACCGGCGGCGAGCATCGCCACTCCGAGGGCGAGCAGCACCACCAGGATGCCCTCGGCGGCCAGCACGGGCACGCCGAGGATGACGCCGACGGCGGCGCCCGCGGTGGCCAGAGCCACCAGGTCGGCGCTGAGAGCGGCCCCGCGGCGGAACATGCGGGAGGTGCGCAGATGGGGTGCGCCGAGGTTGTCGGTGTCGTCGGCGGCGATCTCGTGCTCGTCGGTCCCCACGAGGATCGCGGAGGCGGAGGCGGCGGTGTCCAGCGGCGCGGCAGCCACCCGGATCGCGAACGCCGAGATCGCGGCGCCCCCGGCCAGGGCCATCAGCGCGGCCGAGCCGCTGGCGTGGGTGAACCACACGACGATGGCGACCGGCAGGATCGCCAGCGCGAGCGCGCCCGTGACCGTCAGGGCGCCGAGGCGGTTGATCAGCGCGGGGCGTCGCTCCGCATCGACCCCGAGCGCGGCGAGCTGGATCGCGAGGCCGCGCCAGGCGGCGAGCGGGCCGAGCAGAAGACCCACCAGCATCATCACCGAGCGCAGGATGCGGTCATCCGTCGAGCCCGGGACCAGGTAGAGCAGCACCACGGCGGGCACGCCGACCCACAGGATGATCGAGCCGGACGAGGCCAGATGCACGCCCAGGCGACGTCCGAGCCCGGCGTCGACCTCGGGGCTGTCCTCGTCGCGGCGCAGGCGGCTGGGGACGACGGCTCCGGCCACCAGGGCGACCAGGGAGAGCACCCCCAGCACCAGCAGGGTCACGGCGATGTCGTCGCCCAGGGGGAATTGCGTGATCAGATCCAAGAGAGATGCTTCCGACGACGGGGCTCGGTGGAGTCGGCCTGTGGCGACTCAGGCGAGCAGGGACAGATCCAGGTGGGTGGGTGCGCCCTCGACGATCCGGATCGGGACTCCCCAGTCCTGCTGGTGCATGTGGCAGGCGGGGAACTCGACGGCGGGGTCGGCATCGCAGGATGCGGCGCGCGCATTGACGTGCAGAACGCCCTCACCGTAGGCGGGATCCAGCTCGATCGTGCGCTCCAGGGGCGTGTCGACCCCTCCGCCGCTGGTCAGCATGGCGGACGGCGTGGTGGACACGGTGACCTGGGTGGAGGGCCCGAGGGAGTCGTCGAGCTTGTGGCCCTCGGGCGGGGTGAACAGCACACGGAGCGTGATCGGGCCCGGACCCATCTCGGTCACCGGGCGTTCGGAGCGCTGGGCGCCCTCGTCGATGACCCGCTCGGCGGCCTTGGCCACGGGGACCCAGGTGACGCGGTGGGCGCCGGACTCGACGACGATCAGCTGGCCGATGCCGTCGACCGGGGGGCCGACGATCGCGTCGGACGGCTCCTTGAGGTCGGTGGCGACCGTCACGACGGTCACGGCGGCGACGGGCGGGGTCTCCTCCCCGTCGGCGTCGACCTCCCCGGAATGCTCCTCGATGAGGCGGATGGCGCCGTTGTAGGTGTCCGCCACGGCGATCCGGCCGTCGGGCAGGGCGGTCACGCCCAGCGGGTGCTGGAGACGGGCGACGCCGTCCGGACCGGCGGGGCCGTCGACATGGCCGAAGTCGAACAGCCCCTCGCCGACGAGGGTGCTCACGAGCATCGTGTGCGGGTCCAGCGTCCGCACCGCCGAGCTCTCGGCATCGGCGACGACGAGACGACCGTCGGGCAGCTCGTCGACCCCGGAGGGCTGTGCCCACCAGGAGGTGACGGCGGGGCCGTCCACGAGGCCCTCCTGCGTGGTGCCGGCGAGCACCATCAGAGCCCCGGTGACGGGGTCGAAGGTCCATATCTGGTGGATGCCGGCCATGGCGATCACGGCGCGGGAGAGCACGTGCGACCAGGTCAGGTCCCACGGGGTCGAGAGGGCATACCCACGGGCATCGCCCTCGCCGCGGGGCAGGGGCTCGCCCTGCATCCACTGCGCTCCGGAGCCGGCGACGGTGTGCACCTCGGTGGCGGTCCGTGAGCGCAGCAGTCGGTCCTGGCCGACCTTCACGCCGCGCAGCGTGTGGCCGGCGGTATCGGCCACCAGCAGGTCGTAGCCGACCTCGGCGGCGACCTCGTCGGGCAGGGCGAGGACGCCGTTGGGCTCGGCGAACTGAGCGCGCTCCCCCTCCCCGTCCACGTGCCCGCGGTGACCGGTGCCGATGATCTCGTCGACGGTCACGCCGTCGTTCTGGAAGACCACCAGACGGTGCTGGCCGGCGTCGGAGACGACCAGACGGCCATCGGGCAGGGTGGTGAGCTTGGAGGGGAAGCGCAGGGTCTGCTGGGGCCGTTCGGCGATCACGGTGGGGGCCGGTCCGCGGCGCAGCGAGCCGTCGGCCTCGCCCTCGCCGACGAGCCGCTCGATGAGCGCGTCGAGGTTCGCGGCATGGCCCTCGCCGGAGAGGTTCCCCGCGATGCGGCCCTGGGTGTCCAGGACCATCAGGGTCGGCCAGGCGCGGGCACCGTACTCGGTCCACGTCTCCAGCTCGGGATCGTCGATGACGGGGTGATCGACCTCGTAGCGCTCGATGTTCGCGGCGAGCGCGTCGGGGTCCTTCTCGAACTCGAACTTCGGGGAGTGGACGCCGACCACGACGAGCTCGTCGGCCCACTTCTCCTCCAGCGGCCGCAGCTCATCGAGCACGTGCAGGCAGTTCACGCAGCAGAACGTCCAGAAGTCCAGCAGCACGATCTTGCCGCGCAGGGCCTCCAGGTCGAGTTCGGCGCCACCGGTGTTCAGCCAGCCGCGGCCGCGCAACGGGGAGCCGTGGGCGCGGGCGGTCAGCGGCGCAGAGGGGTCGGAGGGTGTGGTCATGGGGACCAGTGAACACCGCGTCGATGGGCAGTGGCCAGTCGGCGTGACATGCGTGGACTTCGCCTCATGGTCACCAGGTCTCGATCCATGCGGCCAGGTCGGGGTCGGTCAAGTCCTCGAGCACCAGGTCAGCCGGAGGCGCAGGGTGCCCCGAAGTGGGCACCGCGATCAGACGCAGACCGGCGTCACGGGCGGCGCGTGCGCCGGTGCCGGAATCCTCGAGAGCGAGCGTGTCCCCCGGCGCGACGCCGAGAGCGCGGGCCGCCGCGGCGTACATGTCCGGGGCGGGCTTGCCGCGTTCGACGGTGTCGGAGGCCTCGAGCACGGCGAAGTGCTCTCGGAGCCCGCCGAGGGTGAGCTTGTGCTCGAGCGCCTCGAGCCAGGAGTTCGAGGCGCATCCCAGCGGGACGCGGGCCCCGGCCCGCCGCACGATCTCCTCGGCGCCCGGCATCACGCGGATCGCGCCGGCCAGTTCGCGCTCGAACTCCCGGTGCAGATCGTCCAGGACCCGCTGCTCCTCGGCGCGGGCCCTGCGGGCGATCAGGGCCGCGGCGACCTGGATGGTCGAGCCGTGCAGCTCGGCGTGGTCCTCGTCCTCCAGCGTCGCCTGCACCCCGGCCACGACACTGTCCTGAGCGCGCTGCCAGACCCTCTCGGTGTCCAGCAGCAGTCCGTCGCAGTCGAAGACGACCGCCCGCGGAGTCCAGTCCCCGAAGGCCTCCGTGAACCGGGCCGGGGCCGCGACGCTCATCGGGTGCTCTCCCAGCCGGCGATCCAGTCGGCCAGCACCGCGTCGGTCAGGGAGCTGAGCCGGCGCGGGGCCCGCGGATCCTGCCCGGGGATCGAGGGGACCGCGATCAGCTGCAGCCCGGCGGCCAGTGCCGCCTCGGCCCCGGTCTCCGAGTCCTCGAATCCGAGGCAGTCGGCGGGATCGGCCCCCAGGGCGCGCGCCGCGGCGAGGTAAATCTCCGGGGAGGGCTTGGGGGCGGCGACGTCCTCGATGGCGATCGAGACGTCCACGACGTCGGCGATGCCGAGCTCGGCCAGCTTGACCTCCAGCATCTCCCGCGGGGAGTTGGAGGCCACGGCGACCGGCTTCACGCCGGCGATGGTTCGCAGCGTCTCGAGCGCCCCGGGCAGCGGGGTGAGCTTCTCCCCGATGGTGCTGCGATGCTCCTCGAGGAGCTCGCGGCCCACCAGCTGGGGATCCTTGCCGACGGCCTCGGCGATGGCGAGGACGACGATCTCGGCGGCCCGGCCGGTCAGGGCGCGCCGCGCCTCCGGGTCCAGCGCCGCGCCGTGCCGGGCGAGGTAGTCCTCCTGCAGCAGCACCCAGCGGCCTTCGGTGTCCACCAGCAGCCCGTCGCAGTCGAAGATCACGGCGCTCGGGGTCCACACCGGTGGCCAGCGATCGAGCGGGACGGACGGCAGGGGCGCGGGCTGGTTGCTCATGATGTGCCCAGCGTATCCAGCTCGCCTGGCCGGCGGCACAACGGCCGCAGTCGTGCTCCGCCCCTGCCGGCTCACGCGGAGACGGCGGCCAGTCCCTGCTCGAGGTCGGCGAGGATGTCGTCGATGTGCTCGATGCCGACGCTGAGCCGCACGAAGCCGGGTTCGACGCCGGCGGCGCGCTGCTCGGCTTCGCTCAGCTGCGCGTGGGTGGTCGAGGCCGGGTGGATCACCAGCGAGCGCACGTCACCGATGTTGGCGACGTGGGAGTGCAGGGTCAGGGCGTCGACGAAGCGCCGGCCGGCCTCGACCCCGCCGGGCAGGACGAAGCCCAGCACGCTGCCGGCGCCCTTGGGGAGGTACGTGTCCGCCGTCGCCTTGTAGGGCGAGGACTCCAGCGACGCCCAGGTCACCGAGGACACCCGCTCGTCGGCCTCGAGGAAGGCGGCGACCCGGCGGGTGTTGGCCAGGTGGCGCTCCATGCGCAGCGGCAGCGTCTCCAGGCCCTGCCCGATGAGGAAGGCGTTGAACGGGGAGATGGCCGGCCCCAGGTCGCGCAGCAGGTTGGTGCGGGCGCGGGTGGCGAAGGCGGCGGGCACCGTGGAGAAGACCAGCCCGTTGTAGGACTCGTCGGGCTGGGTGAACTGCGGGTACTTCTCGGCGTGGGCCGTGAAGTCGAAGCTGTCACCGTCGACGATGACGCCGGCGATCGAGGTGCCGTGGCCGCCCAGGAACTTGGTGGCGGAATGGACGACGACGTCCGCCCCGTGCTCGAGCGGCCGCAGCAGGAAGGGGGTGGCCACCGTGTTGTCCACCACCAGCGGCACACCGACCTCGTGCGCGACGTCGGCGATCGCGCGCAGGTCGGGCAGGTCGTGCTTGGGGTTGGGGATGGACTCGACGAAGAAGGCCCGGGTGGTCTCGTCGGCCGCGGCCCGCCAGGACTCGGGGTCGGTGGGGTCCTCGATCCACTGCGGGGTGATCCCGAGCCGGGACAGGGTGTGCTTGAAGAGGTTGAACGAGCCGCCGTACAGGCTCGGGGAGACGGCCACGGAGTCCCCGGCGCCGGCCAGGTTGAGGATCGACAGGCTGATCGCGCTCTGGCCGGAGGCGACCAGGAGCCCGGCCGCGCCGCCCTCGAGCGCGGCGATCCGGTCCTCGACCGCTGCCTGGGTGGGATTGGTGATGCGGGTGTAGATCGGAGCGGCCTCGGCCAGGGCGAAGCGGTCCGCGGCCGATTCCGCGCTGGGGAAGACGAAGCTCGTCGTCTGCTGGATCGACAGGGCGCGAGCCCCGGAGCCCGGATCCGGCTCCTGCCCGGCGTGGATGGCGAGGGTCTCGAACTGCTGCGGTGTCGCGGACGTGTCGGTCATGGCGCTCCTCCTGAGAACGGGGTCGAGTTCACAGTGACGCACCGCGGCGAGCGACGCCGACCTCCGTGAACTCGTGTGACGCCACCGGCCGGACGGTGGAAGACCGACGGTGCCGCAGCTGATGCCGCCTACCGACCACGCAGGGCGGGTCATGCCAGCTCGAGCACCTCGCCCTGCCAGCGCTTGCGCAGCCAGCGATCATGGGAGGCGATCAGCACCGTGCCGTTCCAGTCCTGCAGGGCCTGCTCGAACCGGGTGGCGGTGACCAGGGCCAGGTGGTTCGTGGGCTCATCGAGCACCAGCAGCTCGGGCGGATCCAGCAGGAGGGCTGCGAGCATCACGCGGCGCAGCTGGCCGCGGGAGAGCTGATCGAGCGGCCGGGAGAGGTCGCGGGGGTGGACCAGGCCGAACAACTCGGGCACGGCGCCGTCCTCGAGCGGAAGCTGGGCGGAGCCAGTCGCTGCGGCGCGCAGGTGCTCATCGACGGTGCGCCCCGGGATCGCCTCGTCGTCCTGCCCGAGGTGACCGATGCGCAGACCGCGGGGCCGGTCGATGCTGCCCGCCGTCGGCTCGAGCGCCCCGGTCACCGTGTCCAGCAGAGTCGACTTCCCCGACCCGTTGGGCCCGGTGACCAGCAGCCGCTGACCGGCGGCGAGGCTGAACGAGGTCGGCGCGAGGCGGCCGGAGACCGCTGCCCGGCTCGCCGTCACCAGCACGGCACCGTCCGCTCCCCCGCCACCCCGCCGCAGGGCCGACGGCAGGTGGGTGAAGTGCAGCTCGGCCGGGGGCTTGCGCACCTGCTCCGCCTCGAGCTGCTCGAGGCGGGCCCGGGCCTCCCGCAGTCGCCGCGAGACGGTCTTGGCGTTGCGGTCGGCGTAGAACTTCTTGGCGGCCCTGGCCTCGGTGCGCGGGCCCCGGCGCGCGTGGCCTACCTCCGCCGAATCCGTGACCGCCCGGCGCAGGGAGGTCAGCTCCTCCTGTTCGGCGCGGAACCGGTGCTCCCACCGCTCCCGCGCCTCGAGACGGGCCAGCAGGTACTCGGAGAATCCCCCGGTGTACAGCGTCAGCCCGCCCGGCGCGGAGGCCACGGGGCTCTCGGCGAGGTCCAGGTCGAGCTGGGCGAGCGTGGCGTCGTCGAGGAAGGCCCGGTCGTGGCTGGCGATGAGCACGGGCCCCGGATGCTCGTGGATCGCGGAGGCCAGGAACGCGGCCCCGTCGTCGTCGAGATGATTGGTGGGCTCGTCCAGCAGCCACGTCGTGGGGCGGGCGATGAGGAGATGGGCGAGGGCGAGCCGCTCCCGCTGGCCGCCGCTGATCCGGTCGAGTCGGGTGCTCCGGCCCGGGCCGTCGAGATGGAGACCGGCCAGGACCGTCTCGGCGCGGCGGTCGGCGTTCCACACGTCGGCCAGAGTCGCCTCGGCCAGCAGCCGGTCGTATCGGCGGGCCGCCTCGGGGGCCGGCCCACCGGTCCCGCCGGCGAGCGCCTCCCCTGCCCGCGCGAGCTCGCGCTCCAGGCGGCGGGAGCGGGCCAGCGCATCGGCGACGACGTCGGCGAGGGTGGCGGACGCCGGGAACGGCAGCTCCTGGTGGAGCAGGCCGACGGGGCCGGGCGCTGAGACGGTCCCGCCCTCGGGCTGCAGGGCACCGGCGAGGATGCGCAACAGCGTGGACTTGCCGCTGCCGTTCTCCCCGAGCAGGCCGGTGGGGCGTCCCGCGGGCACCACGAGACTGATATCGGTCAGCACGCGCCGGTCGGGAAAGGAGAAGGAGATCCCCTCGGCGCGCAGGTGCAGGGCGGGGTCCGCGGCCGCGGCTCCGGCGACGGAGGACGCGGCTGCTCCGGCGACGGAGGGCGCGGTGGCCCCGGCGGCGGATCGATCGGTCGGGGCGGTGGGACGGGGATGCGAGGGCATGGATCAGCTCCTGGTCGCGGGACGCGGCGATGGACGGGGCTGATCAGATGCGCACGGGGCGAGTCTAGGAGTGGCGCGGGAACGGCGTCGACCGGTTTTCCCGGCGAAGCTTTCTCCCGGCTCGCTCTGTGCACGGAGGGCCCCGGCACCCACACTGGTGCCATGAGCACCGTCGCCCCCGCCGTCGCGCCACCCTCGGCCGCCCCCAAGCTCGCCGTCGTCGGAGCCGGTTCCGTCGGCTCCTCCGTCGCCTACGCCGCCATGCTGCGCGGCTCGGCCCGCACCATCGCCCTGTACGACGTGAACACCGCCAAGGTCGACGCGGAGGTGCTCGATCTCGCCCACGGCAGCTCGCTGGCCTCCGGGGCCGAGGTGATCGGCGGGGACGACATCTCCGTCGTCGCCGGGGCCGACGTCGTGGTGATCACAGCCGGTGCCCGGCAGAAGCCCGGCCAGACCCGCCCCGAACTGACCGGGACCAATGTCGCGATCCTGCAGAGCCTGCTGCCGCAGCTGCTCGAGCAGGCACCGGATGCTGTGTACGTGCTGGTGACGAACCCTGCCGACGTGCTGGCCCTGGCCGCGGCCCGCATCTCCGGACTCCCCCGCGGGAGGGTGATGAGCTCTGGGACCGTGCTGGACACCTCCCGGCTGCGCTGGCTGCTGGCCACCCGGCTCGGGGTCTCCTCCCGCAGCGTGCACGCCACCATCGTCGGCGAGCACGGCGACAGCGAGTTCGGCCTGTGGTCCTCCGCCAGCATCGGCCAGGTGCCGCTGACGGGCTGGCTCGATGCCGAGGGGCGGCCTGCGCTGGACCGCACCGCGCTCGAGGAGCTCGAGCGCGAGGTCGCCGGGGCCGCGTACACGGTGATCCAGGGCAAGGGCGCCACCAACCTCGCGATCGGCGTGGCGGCGGCCCGCATCGTCGAGGCCATCGTGCGCGATGAGAACGCGGTGCTGCCGGTCTCGACGCCGCTGGAGGGGTGGCACGGACTGGACGACGTCGCGATGTCGATGCCGACGGTGGTGGGCCGGGCGGGCGCCGTCCGGCGTCTCGAGGTGCCGATGGACGATCGGGAGCTGGCGCGGATGCACGCCTCGGCCGAGGCGATGCGCGAGGTCCAGGCCGGGCTGGACCTCTGAACCGGCCCGGGTCCCTGCACCGGTCGGTGCACGTCCACCGGGGGCACCGGGCCCCGCACGCCGCCCTACGATGGGGTCCGACCGCGCGGGGGAACGACCGAGGGAGCATCGCCATGGACGCCGACATCTCTGCACCGTCCGGCGCTGGAGCGTCCGCTGCTGGAGCGTCCGGCCCTGCATCATCCGGCGCAGGAGCGTCCGGCCCCGCACCGTCGCGCGCGGTCATCGCCGGGGACATCGGGGCGACCACATCGCGTGTCGTCCTCGCTCGCCTCGATCGCTCCGCGCCGGGACCCGACGTGCTCGCCGAGGCGGAGGGACCGGGCGCGAACCTGCGCTCGTCCGGGGCGGCAGCCCTCGACCACCTCACCGGCACGATCCGCGAGGTGCTGGAGCGCGGCCATCAGCAACTCGGCCGCGCGCCGGAGGTCGCCGCCCTCGCGCTGGGGATCTCCGGTGCCGGACCGGCCCGGGCCGAGGACGTGCGCCGCTCCGTCGGCGAGCGCGTGACTGCCCTCGGCATCGCCCCGGACCGGGTGCTGATCACCGATGACCTGCACACCGCCTTCCTCGCCGGGGACGTGGGCGATGACGGACTGCTCGTGCTCGCCGGCACGGGCGCGGTCGCCGTCCGCTTCCGCGGTCGCGAGCCGGTGGCCCGGCGCGACGGGATGGGCTGGCTCCTCGGCGACATCGGTTCCGCCGTCTGGCTGGGCCGGCGCACCCTGCAGGCGGTCGCCGCCGACATCGACGGCCGCGGCCGTCGCACGCTGCTGACGGAACAGGTCGGCGACATGCTCGAGCTGGATCTGCGGGACGGGCTGATCCCGCCCTCCCCCACCGGTGATCCGCGCCAGGACCTCATCCGGGCCCTGGACGAGCAGCTGCCCGCCGGTGCCCCCGCCGCCCTCGGCCGGTTCGCGCAGCTGCCGGCGACCGTCCCCGAGGACCCGGCTGCCCGCGACATCCTCGACACCGCGATCAGGCACGTCATGGACACCGTGCGCGCCCTGGACGCCGAGGCCGCCCTGCCCGTGGTGCTGGCCGGCTCGGTGCTGGCCACTCCGGGCCCGATCCACGACGAGGTCGTCACGGGCCTGCAGTCCGACGGCCGCCCCTTCTGCGCCGTCACCACGGGCCTGCCCGGGGCCCTGCTGCTGGCTCGGGAGAAGGCCGCCTCCCTCGAACCGTGAGCACGGGCCCACCGGCTCCCCTCCGCTCGCTCCGCCGCGGCCGTGCCGCCCGCGGCGGACGACTAGGATGGCCAGCGTCTGCCCGCCGCTGAGACCGGTGGCCGGGTCCGTCCCGGTCGCCGCGCGCCACCCGACTCGGAAGGCTCTTCCCGATGCCCGAGCTCCACGACGAGATCCCCACCCGCGAGAAGGTGCTGGTCATCGGCGCCGGCCCGGCCGGCCTGGCGGCCGCCGCGGCGCTGAAGGCGCTGGATCTCCGCTTCGACCTGGTCGACCGCGCCAAGCACGTCGGCGGGATCTGGAACGAGGAGCGCGAGGACACCCCGATCTGGCCGGCGATGGAGATGATCTCCTCGCGCGAGTTCACGCAGTACGAGGACATGCTGCAGCCGGTCTCCTTCCCCGAGTACCTGCGGCCGGCGCACATGGCGAAGTACCTGCGCGCCTACGCGGCCCGCCACCAGCTGACCGAGCACTTCCGCCCCGGCGTCGAGGTGCGCTACGCCCGCCCCTTCGAGGACAACGTGTGGCAGGTCGAGCTCTCCACCGGCGAGATCATGATCTACCGCGCCGTGATCTCCGCCCACGGCATCTCCGAGCGCCCGCACCGCCCCGCCTGGGCGGCCGAGGTGCCCTCCTCCATCAAGGTCATCCACTCCAAGGACTGGACCGGGCCCGACGGGCTGGAAGGCCAGCGGGTGCTGGTCGTCGGCTCCGGGCAGTCCGCGGCGGACATCGCGGTCGATGCCGCGCGCCGGGCCCTCGAGGTCGGCTGGTCGGTGCGCACCGGGCACTGGGTCGTCCCTCGCCGCATCGGGGGCGTCCCGGGCGACGTGGCCGCCGCCCGGGAGCCGGCCGTGCTCGGAGCCCTGAACGGGAAGATCGCCGAAGCCGTGATCGGCCGCCGCGTGGGCAACCCGGCCGACGTCGGACTCCCGCGCCCGGCCGCGCCGCTGCTGGAGGACACCGTGATCGTCTCCGACGAGGTGCTCGATCGCGTGCGTGAGGGCCGCATCACTCCCGTCGGCGAGATCGCCGGGATCGCCCACAACGGCACCCTCACCCTCGCCGGTCATGGCGGTCCCGCCGCCCACGGCGACTTCGCCCCGGACCTGATCGTGCTCGCGACCGGCTACGAATCCGGCGCGGGCCACCTGCCCGAGGACGTCGTGCCGCGCACCGCCGGCGGTGACCTCGATCTGTTCCTCGGTGCGTTCCCCCGTGGCCGCGACGACCTGGTGGTCCTCGGCCAGCAGCGCGGCCCCGGCGGGATGCTGCCGGTCCTGGTCCAGCAGGCCGATATCGCCGCCTACCTGCTGCATGCCGCCCGCGAGGGCTCGCCCGCGCTCCAGGACTTCCAGCGCCTGCGCGCCGGCTCGGAGAACGCGGTGGCCACCGCCCGCGCCACCGGCGACGCCGGTCTGCTCGGGCGGATCGGCGGCGTGCTCGGCGCGAACCGCGTCCGTGCCCGCTCGGCCGGGATCTCCTCGGGCGGGGAGGGTGAGAAGCTGGTGCCGGCGGCGGACCGCGAGACCCTGCTGGCCCGCCTGCGCACGGTGCGCGACCTGTTCGAGTGACCCCCGCGGGTCAGCGTGATCGCTGCGACGCAGGACGGCGCACGGCGAGCGCCGCGACGGCAGCGGCCGCGAGGGACACGACCGCGACGGCGATCCCGCCGCGCTGCTGATCGGCCAGGGCGTCGGGCCACCACCGGCGCCCGGTGGCCCCGAACCAGCTCGCCGCGATCAGCGTGTCGGTGCTGAGCAGCACCACTGCCCCGGCGACCGCGAGCGCCAGCGGAACGGCGATCACGAGGATCCTTGCCCGGACCCCCGCGAGGCTGCGCACCGCGAAGGTCACCACCGCACCGCCGGTCAGTGCCAGAACCTGCAGCACCAGGTGCCCGGCGTGTCCTTCCAGGGCGATCCGCAGCAGCGGCCCGGCATAGACGCCCGCGAGCAGGGCCACCGGCGCGCCCGCCACCAACGCGGCGAGCCAATGTCGGCCGCTGAGTGCCCGCCGCAGCCGGGCAGGAACCGCCAGCGCGGTGCCCAGCAGCACGCCGACGACCGCCAGCAGCAGCACGTGCTGCAGCAGATGCGCGGAGACCAGCACCTTGCTGTACACGTTCAGCGGGCCGCTGGTCAGCGCCACCAGCACGGCCGCTCCCAGCACCAGACGGATGCTCGCGCTCCGCGTCCGCTGCGGGCCGCGCGGCCGCCACCACACCAGCAGCAGCACGCAGGCGAGCATCATGCCGAACGGCGCGGGGCGCCACGCGGTGAGGACCGTACCCAGGTCCGGGGCCGCAGGCAGGGGGTAGCCGGTGAGGATCCCGGCCGGGCCCGCCGGCGGGATGCCCTCGGCGGCCGGCGGCGGCGAGGAGCTCATGGCCGCGGCGATCGCCACGGCCAGACCCATCAGCGCGAGCTCGAGAACGGCCAGCCGGCGATAGATGCCGGCCGCACGGTGCCCCGGGCCCTCGGCCGCGAAGCCCGTGGCGAGCTGGCGGCGCTGGATGACGCCGAGCCCGCCGAGGGCCACCAGCAGGACGGCCTTGGCCAGCCCCAGCTGCACATACGCACTGGTGAGAACCTCCGAGGGAGCGTTCATGCGCACCGACAGCGCCCACACCCCGCTGACCGCCAGAGCGATCCAGCAGATCAACGCCAGATGGGAGAAGCCGCGCACCACGGTCGCATCGTCCCGGGCGGTGGACGGCAGCAGCTGCAGCACCGCCAGTCCGCCCAGCCAGATCCCGACGGCCAGGAGATGGATGAGCATCGTGGAGGTGGCCACCTCATGGTTCTGCCCGCCCCCGGCGTGGCCGGTCATCGCGCTGGCGAAGGCGACCAGCCCGGCCGCCACGGCAACCGTCCGGGCGATGCCGCGGGAGGTGCCGGCGACCGCGATCGTCGTGGCGGCCGCGGCGATCACCAGGGCGCTGACCAGCCAGACGCCGAGGTCGGTGGCCAGGAACACCTCGAGGTCGGAGCCGAAGCGCACCGACCCGACGGCCTGCCCCGTGGCCACGGCGTAGGAGAAGGCGAGGGAGGTGCCTCGGGCGAGCGTGGTGATACCGGCCGCGACGGCGACCGCGGTCATGACTCTGGCGCGGTCGGCCTCCGCGTGCAGCAGCCAGCCGGCGACGACGGCACCACCCAGGGTCACGGCCGCCGCGAGGTCCGCGAGCATCGCGGAGACCGGCGCTCCGGCGCGTGCCATCGCCCCGGCGCCGCGCAGCACGAGGTTGCCGCCGCCGGCGGCACCGGCCGCGAGGACCGAGATCACGGCCAGCACGGTGAGCGCACCGAGGAGGATCGCGACGACCAGCGCAGACGGTCGCCGTGCGGAGAGCGCGCTCACGAGGCGATCACCAGGCCCGACCACAGGGCGGCCATACCGGCGCCGATGCTCAGCAGGAAGTAGGCGACGCTCATGGCGATGCGGCCCCGGCGGATCAGATCGACCACGTCGACCGCGGCGGTCGAGAGCGTGGAGAGGCCGGCGCAGACCCCGGCCGCGAGCAGCAGGTACGCGAGTTCGGCGGGACCGGTGGCGGCGCCGAGCCGGGCGACGATGAGGCCGAGCAGGAAGCAGGCCACGACGTTGACGGCGAAGGTGAGCCAGGGCCGGACCCGTTCCTCGGCTCCGCTGCTGCGACCGGCCGCCCAGCGCAGTCCGTACTCCCGCACGCCCCATCGCAGCACGGAGCCTGCCGCCCCGCCGAGGCTGACCAGCAGCATGCCCAGCAAGAAGGTCCCGGCGTTCATGTGGCGCTCCCCTCGTCCGTGGACTCGGTCCCGTCGGCCCCTGCCTCATCCCGCTGAGCGCGCGAGCGCCGCTGGCCTCGCTGGCGCCTCGAGCCGCGCCGGACCCTCGAGCCCTCCTGATCTCTCGTGCCCCGCTGGCCCCTCGAGTCCCGCTGGCCCCTCGAGTCCCGCTGGCCTCTCGAGCCCTCAGCCATCCGCTGCGCGATGCGGCGCCCGGCGAGCATGCCGATCACCACCGCGCCGAGGCACACGACCACGGTGAGCAGGGCGTAGCCGAAGGCCTTGAGGGGGAAGTCGGCGCCGATCATGGCAGAGCCCTCGAGGACCACGGTGGACATGGTGGTGAATCCGCCGCACAGTCCGGTGCCCAGCAGCGGCTGGACCCACGGACCGGCCCGGCGCACCTCCAGCACCCCCGTCAGCGCCCCCAGGGCGAGGCAGCCGATCGCGTTGACCCAGAACGTCGCCCAGGGCACCTCGACCAGGGTGGGGGTGGTGACGGTCGGCGCCAGGATCGTGATGACGAAGCGCAGCATCGACCCCAGCGCACCGCCTGCGGCGACCATCAGCGCGATCTTCCACCACGCCCAGGGCACGTCCACCGGGCCCGACCCGATGGTCTCGGACTCGGTCTCCCACTCGTCCGCGCCCTCGAAACCCAGCGCCGCCATCTCCGCCGTCTGCATCCGCGGGTCATCGCGCCGCGACGCGGGCGGCTGCGGATCAGGGCTCGAAGTCACCGGATCAGGGTACCGACGCGCGGGGCGCCCCGGTCCCAGGGTGCGGGCTCGTCGCTCGACGCTCCGCCGTCTCGGCTGATCTCCTCCCGCTCACCCGGTGCCGCCGACTCGCAAGCTCGCCGACGACCCCGGGCTCGCAGGTCGTCGATCAACCCCATACCAGGCCCAGGGCGGGGTCCTCCAGCACGGCGGAGATGTCGCGCAGCAGCTCGGCGCCGAGGGCGCCGTCGATCAGGCGGTGGTCGAAGCTCAGGGCGAGCTGGGCGATCTTGCGCGGCACGATCTGCCCGTCGACCATCCAGGGCTTCTCCTTGATGGCGCCGACGCCGAGGATCACCGACTCCCCCGGGTTCAGGATCGGGGTGCCAGAATCGATCCCGAACACACCGAAGTTGGTGATGGTGATGGTGCCCTCACGAGTGTCCGACAGGGAGGTGCGCCCGGCCCTCGCGGTCTTGGCCAGGTCATCGATCGCCTCGGCCAGCTCGCGCAGCGTCATCAGGTGCGCGTCCTTGACGTTGGGCACGATGAGCCCGCGCGGGGTGGCGGCGGCGATCCCCAGGTTCACGAAGTGCTTGTAGACGATCTCCTGGTTCTTCTCGTCCCACGAGGCGTTGACCTCGGGATTGCGGCGGATCGCCACCAGCAGGGCTTTCGCGACCACGACCAAGGGGCTGACCTTGACGTCGGCCCACTCCCTCGAGCTCTTGAGGTCCGCGATGATCTGCGCGGTCCGGGTCATGTCGATCTCGTTGAACACCGTCACGTGCGGGGCGGTGAAGGCGGAGGCCACCATCGCCTCGGCGGTGCGCTTGCGCACCGAGCGGATCGGCACCCGGGTGGTGCGCTCGTCGCTGCTGACCTGCGTGAACGAATGATCGCGGGTGGACTTCATGGCGCCGCCGAGCCCCTCGGGCACCTGCGGGGACTCCTCGGGGAAGTAGTGCCCGTCGTGCCCGGAGGGGCCCTCGCCGGACATCGCGCGCTGCTGGGCGGCGAGCACGTCGGCGCGGGTGACCGTCCCGTCGGGCCCGGTGGCGAACACGTCGGCCAGGGCGATGCCGAGATCCCGGGCGAGCTTGCGCACGGGCGGCTTGGCGAGGATGCGGTCGATGGGCACCTGCGCCTCGTCCTGCTGGGCGGCGCGGCGGCGGCGACGGCGCTGCGGGGAGGCGGAGGCACCGTAGCCGACCAGGTTCTTGGGTTCCTCCTCGGCGGGCGTCGCCGGAGCGCCCTCGGCAGCCCCGGCGCCTCCGGCCGCGTCGGCAGGCTCCTGCTGGGGTGCCACCTCGGCCGCGGTCTGCACGCTCTCGGCGGCCGCCTCGGGCGCATTGGCCGGGGCGGGCTGCCCGGCAGCCTGATCCGCGCCCGGTGCCGACGGGGCCGGCCCGCCGGCGGTGTCGACCTCGATCAGGTCGGTGCCGACGGGGACCTCGTCGCCGACCGAGACCAGGATCGCGGTGACGGTGCCGGAGACATGGCTGGGCAGCTCGACCGCGCTCTTGGCGGTCTCCACCTCGGCCACGGGATCGTTGATGGCGATGGTGTCGCCGACGGCGACCTTGATGTCGATGATCTCGCCCTCGGTCAGGCCCTCGCCGGGGTCGGTGAGGGGGATCCGGACGATAGAGGACGAGGCCGCGGACGACCCGGAGGACGAGGACTGCGAGGACGAGCTCATGGCAGGAATCCTTTCACGCGGGCGACGGGCGCTGCCGTCAGTGCTCGAGCAGACGGTCCACGCCGTCGAGCACCCGGTCGAGGTCGGGCAGGAAGGCGTGCTCCATGCGCGCCGGCGGATAGGGCAGGTGGTAGCCGCCCACGCGCAGCACGGGCGCCTCGAGGTGGTAGAAGCACTCCTCGCTGATGCGGGCGGCGATCTCGCCGCCGAGGCCGCCGAGCACGGGGGCCTCGTGCACGATCAGCAGCCGCCCGGTGCGCTTGACCGAGGCGGCGATGGTGGGGACGTCGATCGGGGACAGCAACCGGGCGTCGATCACCTCGAGCTCGATCCCGTCCTCGGCCGCGGCCTGGGCGCTCTCGAGGGCCAGCGGCATGCTCGGTCCCCAGGCGAGCAGGGTGGCGTCGGTCCCGGGGCGGACCACCGCGGCCTGCCACGGGGTCAGCTCGGGGCGATGGTCGGGGTCGACGTCGCCCTTGACCCAGTAGCGCCGCTTGGGCTCGAGCATGATCACCGGGTCCTCGCACTCGATCGCCTGGCGGGTCATCCAGTACGCGTCCTGCGCGTTCGCCGGTGCCAGGATCCGCAGCCCGGCAGTGGGGGCGAACAGCGCCTCGGGGCTCTCGGAGTGGTGCTCGACCGCGCCGATCCCGCCGCCGTGGGGGATGCGGATGACGATCGGCATCTTCACCCGGCCCAGGGTGCGGTTGTGCATCTTCGCGACCTGCGTGGTGATCTGGTTGAACGCCGGGTAGACGAACCCGTCGAACTGGATCTCGAGCACCGGTCGGTAGCCGCGCACGGCGAGGCCGACGGCGGTGCCGACGATGCCGGCCTCGGCCAACGGGGTGTCCACCACGCGCTGGGAGCCGAATTCGGCGTGCAGCCCGTCGGTGACGCGGAAGACGCCGCCGAGGATGCCGATGTCCTCGCCCATCATCATCACCCGCTCGTCGGCGCGCATGGCGTCGCGCAGCCCGGCGGTGATGGCCTTGGCGATCGGAAGGTTCGTGCTGCTCATCGGTGCGCCCCTCCGGTCTGATCCGCGCCCTCGCCTGCTGGACCCCCGTCCTCGCCCTCGTCCTCGAACTGGGAGATGTACTCGAGGTAGGCCTCCCGCTCGGCGTCGACGATCGGGTGGGGCTCGGCGTAGGCGTGGTCGAACATGCCCACCGGGTCCGGGTCCTCCATGCCGTGGATGTGGTGGTGCAGCTGCATGGCGAGGTCGTGCGCCTCCTGGTCGCAGCGGGCGACGAAGTCCTCGTCGATCTCGCCGAGCTGCTCGAGGTGACGGCGCAGCCGCAGGATCGGGTCCTTCGCTGCCCACTCCTCCTCCTCGGAGGCGGGGCGGTACCGGGAGGCATCGTCGCTGGTGGTGTGGGCTGCCATGCGGTAGGTGACGGCCTCGATGAAGCGCGGCCCCTCCCCTGCCCGGGCGGCGTCCATCGCGGAGCGGACGGTGGCGAGCACGGCGAGCACGTCATTGCCGTCGACCCGCACCGAGGGGATGCCCCAGCCACGGGAGCGCTGGGCCAGCGGCACTCGGGACTGCACCGCGGCGGGCACGGAGATGGCCCACTGGTTGTTCTGGGTGTAGAAGACGACCGGGGCCTGGAACGAGGCGGCGAAGGTGAAGGACTCGGCGACCTCGCCCTCGCTGGAGGCGCCGTCACCGAACAGGGCGAGCACCGAGGTGTCGGTCGCGGTGTCCCCGGTGCCGACGACGCCGTCGCGCTGCAGGCCCATGGCGTAGCCGACCGCGTGGGGGGCCTGCGCGCCGAGGACGATCATGTACGGGTGGGTGCGCAGCTCGTTGGGGTCCCAGCCGCCGTGGCTGATGCCGCGGTAGAGCTCCAGCAGGCGCCACGGCTCGATGCCGCGGGCCCAGGCGATGCCGTGCTCGCGGTAGGTCGGCACCAAGTAGTCCTGCTCGCGAGAGGCGTGGCCGGCGCCGATCTGGGCGGCCTCCTGGCCCAGGGCGCTGGCCCACAGCCCGAGCTGGCCCTGGCGCTGGAGGCTGGTGGCCTCGAGGTCGGCGGCGCGGATCATCACCATGTCGCGGTAGTAGCCGCGCAGGCGCTCCGGGGTGGCCAGGTCGTCCCCGTCGCCGGATGCGGCACCGCCTGCCGCCGAGCCGCCGTGGCCGGCGAGCACGGCGTCCATCTCGTCGTGCGGGGTGCGGGTGCCGTCGGGCGCGAGGAGCTGGATCATCGGCTCCTGCTCCGCGACGGAGGGGATGGTCGTTGCGAACACACTCACGCCGGGGAGCGTAACCTACGGTGCCGTAGGGAATAAAGATCCGCTGGTCACAGCGGATGTCGCGGCCCCAGGGGTGAGTTGAGATCGCGTGCTCACCGCCCGCGCAGCAGGAGGTCGACGGCGGCGCGCATCATGGTGCGGCCGGCGCCGTGGGCGAGGACCAGGCGGCGATGGTCCGGAGCGGCGTCGGGCACACCGGTGTGGACCACGATCGCGTCGGGCCGGCGCGCCAGCAGTGCGCTGAGGCGCGCCCCCTCGTCAGGGTCGCTGCGGGACAGCCGGGTCAGTACGAGGACCTGCGGAGCCGAGGTCAGCTGGTGGCTCTGGGCATCCTGGCCCGGATAGTCCGGCACGGCGGCCTGCACTCCCTGCTCGGCGAGTGCCTGGATCAATTGCGGAGCCCGGGCCCCGGAGGCGTGATCGGCGCGGGCACGGAGGTCCGCCACCAGCACTGGGCGCAGGTCCAGGTGGGCGTGGCGGCCGCGGACGGCGCGGGCGGCGGCGTCGGAGCCCAGCGCGTCGGCGTGAGCGAGCGCAGCGGGCAGTTCGGGAGCGGGGACGAATCGGCGGCGGGTGCGCAGACGGCGGCACTGCGCCCGGGTGCCCTCGGCCCGCGCATGCAGGCTCTCGCGGCTCAGCCGCCCGTCGGCGACGGCCGCCACCAGGGCGTCGTGCGCCTCGCGCAGCATGTGCCGGTCGTCGCGCCGGATGGAGGTGCCCAGGCACAGCAGGTCGGCCCCGGCCTCGATGGCGCGCACCGCGGCCTCGCCGTAGCCGACGGTGCCGGCCACCGCGGCCATGTCGAGGGCATCGGTGATCACGAGGCCGTGGAAGGTGCCGCTGACGGCGCGGTCCAGCTCGGGGCGCGACCAGGACGAGATCGAGGCGGGCCCTTCCCCGAGCGAGGGGACCAGCACGTGCGCGGTCATCACGGCATCCAGCCACGGCGCGATGGACCACGGCGCGAGATGATCGCGCGTGAACTCCTCGCGGTCCAGCTCGATCAGGGGCAGGGCGGTGTGGGAGTCCGTGGCGGTGGCGCCGTGACCGGGGAAGTGCTTGGCGCAGGTGCCGAGCCCGGACTCGATCAGGCCTGCGGCGAACGCCTGGGCGTGGGCGGCGACCCGGTCCGGGTCGTCGCTGAAGGCCCGGGTGCCGATGACGGGGTTGGCCGGGTCGGTGGAGACGTCCAGGACCGGTGCCAGATCGAGGTCGATGTCGCAGGCGGCCAGGATATCGCCCAGAGCGCTGCCGGCGTGGCGGGTCAGCTCCGGATCGTCGACCTCGCCGAGCGCCCACGCCGTCGGCAGCGAGGAGCCGGTGGCCGCCTGGAGGCGGGTGACGTCCCCGCCCTCCTCGTCGATCGCCACCACGCAGTCCGCCGAGCGGGCGTGCATGGCCCGGGACAGGGCGGCCGCGGTCTCCGGGTCCGGGGTGTTGTGCCCGAACAGGATCACCGAGGCCAGGCCCGCCTCGAGCACCTCGCCCATCCACTCCGGCAGCTGGGTGCCGGTCAACGGCGCCATCAGCACGCCGAGAGCGTCGCTGTCCCAGTGCCCGGCCGCCGGAGTGCTCGTCATGGAGCCATTGTGCGCGCTCAGCTCTCGATCAGCCGCTCCAGGGCGGCGACATCCAGCGGCTCCTGGTCGGCGTCCAGATCCTGCACGGGCAGCGGGCAGTCCCCGAGGTCGGCGATCGGCAGGCGCTCGCCGCCGTTGTTCATCGACTGGTGAGCGATGACGCCGGGCAGGGTGTACCGGGCGGCCTGCCAGGCGTTGACGGCGGGCTGCATGCCGTCGACCACGGCGCGCGCGAAGTCGTCGACCAGGAAGTGGTGGGCGCCCTCGTGCCCGTTGGGCATGCCGTGGAACTGCTCGGGCAGCCGCGACTGGTGGTGGGCCGGGGAGGATCCGGCGACGAAGGCATCGCGCAGGGCCGGGGAGACGTCGGCCAGGCGGGGATCGTCCAGGCTCATGGTCGCCGCGGTGCGGATCGCGTCGCTCACGTCCAGCACGCGTTCCTTGTCGTGCCAGTAGGTGACGTCGATCGTCTCCTCGAACGAGGAGGCCTCGCCGAAGAAGCGGAAGCGCGACTCGCGCAGGTGCGAGGGGTAGCCCACGCGCCGCAGCTCGTTGGTGCGGAAGGCGCCGCCATTGTCCATCTCGAACAGCGCGAAGGCGTTGGAGACGTCGTTGTCGAACATCGAGACGTCCTTGTCGAAGACGCCGTCGCCGCGGGTGTCGGGCCGGCCGATCGCCGAGACCGAGACCGCGTGATTCTCGAGCACGCCGAGGATGCCGCCGATGGAGTGGGTGGGGTACAGCAGGGGCGGGTAGGAGGCGGTGGCCTTCCAGCCCTCGCCGCCGGAGTACTTGTAGGCGTCGTAGAAGCCCAGGTCCATGTCGTGGACGTAGTCGCCCTCGGCGTAGAACACCTCGCCGAAGACTCCGCTGCGATGCAGCCGCCGGGCGAGGACCACTGCCGAGTTGTACTGGCTGGTCTCCCCCATCATGTAGACCAGGCCCGTGCGCCGGACCTCCTCGGTGATCTGGCGGATCTCGTCCTCCGCGATCGCCATCGGCACCGCCGAGTAGACATGCTTGCCGGCGCGCAGCGCGGCCAGGGCGTGCTCGCCATGGGTCCAGCGCTGGGTGAAGATCGCGACCGCGTCGACGTCGGAGGCCAGCAGGTCCTCGAAGGTCTCGAAGCGTCCGGCGAAGTGCACGCCGCGGGCTTCGACGGCGTCGATCCGCTCCGGGATCGCGTCGACGGCGTACAGCTCGTCGATCTCGGGATGGGCCGCGAACAGTTCCGCGAAGTGCTTGCCGAACTGTCCGATCCCGACGATGCCGAGACTGAAAGACATACTTCCTCCTTGAAATTAAGTGTCGGAGGGAACGCTACGGCACGGCGCTCAGCCGCGGCAAGCGGTCACAGCCGGCGCCAGCGGCCGTTGCGCCACACTTCCCGCCATGGCGGCACCACCTCGCCGCGGGCAGCCATCCGGCGCCGGAGATTGCGCCGGGTGATGAGCATGCCCGCGGTACCCACCAGGAGCATCGGGATCTGGACGGCGAAGGCGATGCGGAACGCCGCCAGGTCGTAGTTCCCGTCGGGCCGCAGCAGGTCGAGGATCATGCCGATCAGCAGGATGGCGATCAGACCGCCGGAGAAGCCGCCCATGATCACCATCCCGGTGGCGGTGCCGAGGCGGTGACGGGCCAGATCGGTGCGGGGGAAGTCGAAGCCGACGGAGCTGGCGGGCCCGCCGATGGAGAAGCCGGCCACCAGCACCAGCAGCAGCCAGATCGGGGCGGGACCGGGCCACAGCACCAGGGCCGTCAGCGGTACCGCGATCGTGCCCAGGATCAGCAGCACCAGGGACGAGCGCCGCAGCGGGTGGCGCTGGGTCAGGGCTCCGATCACCGGTCCCCCGATGATGGAGACGACCACCAGCACCGTCATCACCGCGGACGCCGCCGGCCGGCTGAGGCCCTCGCCGGCGGTGAGGTACGGATAGCCCCACATCATCGAGAAGGCGATGCCGGTGAACCCGGCGGTGAAGTGCGTGCAGAAGCCGAGCTGCGTGGCGGGGTGGCGGATGATGCGGCCGATGACCAGCGGGATCCGCGCGAGGTTCTGCTTCTGGCGGGGGCGCGGGATGCCCGGCGGGCTCGCACGCACCACGAGCAGGGCGAGCAGGGCCGCGCAGCCGCTGACCCCGGCCGCGGCGCTGAAGGCCGTGCTCCAGCCGGCGACGGTCAGCACCGCCACGAAGGGTACCGCGGAGGCGATCTGCCCGACCTGGCCGAGGATGCCGGTGAGCTGGGTGAGGATCGGGACGCGGCCCGCGGGGAACCAGGCGGGCACCAGGCGCACGGCGCTGGAGAAGGTCAGCGCGTCGCCGGCCCCCACCACCACGCGGGCGAGGATCGCGAGGGCGACGGTGTCGGTCTGGGCGATCACGAGCTGCCCGGTGGCCATCAGCACCGCTCCGGCGGTGAGGGTGACGCGGGAGCCGTAGCGGTCCAGCAGCAGCCCGGCCGGGACCTGGGCGAGGGCGTAGACCAGCAGCTGGAGGACGACGAAGGTGGAGACGATGGTGGCGGAGGTGCCGAAGCGCTCGGTCGCCTCCAGCCCGGAGACACCCATCGTGGTGCGCTGCAGGACCGCGATCGCGTAGGCGACCAGGGCCGCACCCCAGACGACGTAGGCGCGGGGGCCGCCGAGTGTGCTGCTGTCGACGGCGCGGGCGCCCATGATCACCGTTCTTTCCTGCTCGCGAGGCTCGTGCTTCCTCGGCTCAGACACTACCCGTGGCCGGACTGCACACCCGAGCCGTGGCCTCCGCTTGCCACGGATCAGGCGATGCGATCGTGCTCGCCGCGCTCACCTATGCCGTCATCGGTGTCTTCGCCGTGATGAGTCTGCGCGGCAGCGGCCGGGGGCCGCACGATCTGGCGGCCGGGACCGTCGTGGTCCTCAGCGCTGCCGCCACTGCCCGGCGACCTCGATGAGCAGGTCGTTGGCCTCCTGCTCGGAGATCGTGGCGCGCACCCCGTCGGTGCCGTAGCCGCGCAGCACCAGCCCGCGCTCCTCGGCGAAGGCGGCGAATGCGGGGCTGTCCTCCCCCAGCGGGAAGTAGACGAAGTTGCCCTGCGACCTCGGCAGCTGCCAGCCCTGCCCGGCGAGCGCCGCGACGAGGCGGGAGCGCTCCTCGCGGATCCAGGCCGCGCGCTGATCCAGCTCCGCCTGCACGCCCGGCTGCAGGCTCGCCAGGGCCGCCACCTGCGCCGGGGCGCTCGCGCCGAACGGGACGGTGACCTGGCCCAGCGCACGGGCCAGGCGCGGGTGAGCCACGGCATAGCCGATGCGCAGCCCCGCCAGGCCCTGCATCTTGGAGAAGGTGCGCAGCAGCACCACGTTGCCGTGGCGGCGGAAGATCCCGGCCGTTCCCGCCACGGTCGCCGGGTCGTGGAACTCGCGGTAGGCCTCGTCGATCGCGACAACGACATGCTCGGGCACGCGGGCGAGGAAGCCCTCGATCTGTTCGGTCGACAGCGAGGGGCCGGTGGGGTTGTTCGGGGTGCACAGGATCACCAGGCGGGTGCGGTCGGTGACGGCGGCGGCCATCGACTCGAGGTCGTGCTCGTGCTCTGCCGTCAGCGGCACTTGGACGGGGGTGCCGCCGTGGGAGCCGACCAGGATCGGGTAGGCCTCGAAGGAGCGCCAGGCGTAGACGACCTCGTCGCCCTCGCCCACCAGGGCGCGCACCAGGTCGCCGCTGACGGCCACCGAGCCGGTCGACAGCGCGATCTGGGACGGGTCCACGCCGTGCTTGGCGCCGAGCGCCTCGCGCAGTGCATAGGCGGCCATGTCCGGGTACCGGTTGGCCTCGTCCATCGCGGCGACGACCGCGTCCCGCACGGCCGGCAGCGGCGGGAAGGGCGACTCGTTCGAGGACGCCTTGAAGCGGCGCCGGCCGTCGTCTCCGGCGGGCTTGCCCGCGACGTAGGCGGGCAGTGCCTCGAGCGCGGGGCGCAGGCGGACGGTCTCTGGGGGCTCGGGGTACCGGCCGGGGTCGGGAGGTGCGGACATGCGTTCAGGGTAGGACGAACGGGCGGCCTGTTCCGTGACGTCCGCGCCCGGCTCCGGGGCCCTGTCGAGCACCCCAGACGTCAGCCGACCTCGGCGGGCCGCAGCCCATGGGGACCTCTCCCCATCGCGCCGGGAAGGGCGTTCGGCGAGAATTAGTGCACAGTGCCGATCCTGGGATTTCCAGATGCTCACTATCGATGCCCAGCACGGGGTCGACGTTCGATTGCTGCCGGGAGGCATTGATGGGTGATCGCCGAGTCCTGACCTCCGCCGTCGTGATGATCACCGCTTCGCTCCTGAGCGGCTGCTCCCTCCTCGAGCACGACAGCCCTGTGGAGACCTCGCCGGCCCCGACACCGAACGAGGGCTCCGGTCCCACCGGCGTGCACGTCGAGGGGGACGACGAGGAGTTCGGTGACGCCTGCACGACGGAGGGCGACTACACCGTCGACTCCTCGGTCGAGCGCAGCTTCGAGGAATCCCGGAAGTGGACGGCGCCGAGCTGAGGGTCGCCCTGGGGTACGCCGCCTCGGACGGACCCTCGGCGCGCCTCTATCTCTCCGCCACCGGCCCGTCCTCCGCCGCCCCCGAGCAGTTCGACGGCAGTGTCGGGGACGCCCACGCGATCGAGGACTGGACGGTCACGATCACCTCGATCTGCGCTGACGAGGTGCGGTTCGACGTCGCAACCGAGGCACCGTAGGAATAGGGATATCCCCGATGCGTTCCCAGCCGGGGCGAGGACAATGGGGCCCATGCGATTCCTCGGACACATCATCGTCACCGGCCTCGCGCTGTGGGTCACGGCGCTGATCCTGCCCGGCATGCATCTGGGCGACGACAGCGCCACGGTGCTGACGCAGATTCTCACCATCGGCGCGATCGCGCTGATCGTGGCGCTGCTGAACCTGATCGTGCGCCCGATCCTCTCGTTCCTGGCCTTCCCCATCACCTGCGTGACCCTGGGTCTGTTCCAGCTGGTCATCAACACGCTGATGCTGCTGCTGGCGAGCTGGGTCTCGGGACTGCTCGGGCTCACGCTCACGTTCGACACCTTCTGGTGGGCCCTGCTGGCCGGCGTGATCATCGGGATCCTCTCCGCCATCGTCGAGGGGGTCACCGGACTCGGCGAGCGGGACGACCGCCGCTACGAGGTGCGTGACTGACCACCGGGGCCGCCCCGCCGGCGCCCGTTCGCCGAGGCGCTCCCGTGGCCGAGACATCCCGCAGCCGTGCGCGCGGACTCTGGGAGAATGACCCCATGGCTCACTCTTTCGCGGACATCACGCCGCCGATCGCCCTGACCCCTCTCGACGGCCGCTACCGCGCCCAGGCCGCGCCCCTGGTCGATCACCTCTCCGAGGCCGCACTGAACCGTGCCCGCCTGGTGGTCGAGACCGAGTGGATGATCCACCTGCTGGACGGCGGGGTCATCCCCGGCCTGCGCTCCCTCGACGAGGACGAGCGCGCCCTGCTGCGTGCCATCCCCGAGGACTTCGGTGCCGAGGGCATCGCCGAGCACGCCGAGATCGAGCGCGAGACGGTCCACGACGTCAAGGCGATCGAGTACTACATCAAGCGCCGCCTGACCGGCACCAGCCTCGAGCCGCTCGCCGAGGTGGTGCACATCTACTGCACCAGCGAGGACGTCAACAACCTCTCCTACGCGCTGATGATCCAGGGCGCCGTGCGCGAGGTGTGGCTGCCGGCGCTGCGCGGGGTCATCGGCGATCTCGCCGAGCTGGCGCGGTCGACCGCCGAGGTGGCGATGCTCTCGCGCACCCACGGCCAGCCCGCGACCCCCACCACGCTGGGCAAGGAGATCGCGGTGTTCGCCCACCGGCTGGAACGCCAGGCCCGCCGGATCGAGGGCGACGAGATCCTGGGCAAGATCAACGGCGCCACCGGCACCTATGCCGCCCACGCCACCGCCGTGCCGTCGGCCGACTGGGAGCAGGTCTCCCGCAGCTTCGTCGAGCACCTGGGGCTGACGTGGAACCCGCTGACCACGCAGATCGAATCCCACGACTGGCAGGCCGAGCTGTACGCGGACATCGCCCGCGCCGGACGGATCCTGCACAACCTCGCCACCGACATCTGGACCTACATCTCGCTGGGCTACTTCCGCCAGCGGCTCTCGGCCCAGGGCGGCACCGGCTCCTCCACGATGCCGCACAAGGTCAACCCGATCCGGTTCGAGAACGCCGAGGCGAACCTCGAGATCTCCGGCGCCCTGCTGGACTCGCTGTCCCAGACGCTGGTGACCTCGCGCCTGCAGCGCGACCTCACCGACTCCACCACCCAGCGCAACGTGGGCCCGGCGCTGGGGCACTCCTTGCTGGCGATCTCGAACCTGCGCCGCGGCCTGGCCGGACTGGATGTGGACGCCGACGCGATGGCGGTCGACCTCGAGGACAACTGGGAGGTGCTCGGGGAGGCCGTGCAGTCGGTGATGCGCACCCTCGGCGTCCAGGGGACCACCGGCATGGACAACCCCTACGAGCGGCTGAAGGATCTCACCCGCGGCCACCGCGTGGACGGCGCGGGGATGCGCGAGTTCATCGGCACCCTGGGCCTGCCCGAGGCCGAGCGCGACCGCCTGCTGGCACTGTCTCCGCACACCTACACCGGCTACGCCGCCTCGCTGGTGGACCACCTCGAGGACCATGGCGGCACCGGCACCGAGCCCGAGAGGCAGCCGCGATGACACCCGACGACACCCCGATGGAGACGACAGGCGCCGACGAGGCTGACGCCACCGACGTCGACGCCGCTGCGGTCCCCTCCCCCGAGCCCGGCGACCACGGCACCCACGGCGACCCCGGGTACCACGGCAACAAGGCGCCCTACCTGCGCCGGCTCAAGCTCATCGAGGGTCAGGTGCGCGGACTGCACCGCATGGTCGAGGACGACACCTACTGCATCGACGTACTGACCCAGGTCTCCGCGGTGACCAAGGCCCTGCAGTCGGTCGCCCTCGGTCTGGTCGATGACCACATCCACCACTGCGTCCACGACGCGGCCGACTCCGGGGACACCGAGGAGCTGGATCGCAAGATGGACGAGATCATGGGCGCCGTCAAACGGCTCATGAAGTGACCGCCACGCGTCCGCCGGCGCCTCTGCCCCGCTCCTTCTTCGACCGGCCGGTGCTGGAGCTGGCGCCGCTGCTGCTGGGCTGCGTCCTCGTCGGCCGCGGGACCGCCCTGCGCATCACCGAGGTCGAGGCCTACGTCGGCGCGGAGGATCCCGGCTCCCATGCCTTCCGCGGCCGGACCGCACGCAATGCCACCATGTTCGGCCCGCCCGGGCACCTGTACGTGTACCGGCACATGGGGCTGCACTCGTGCATGAACGTGGTCGCCGACGCCGAGGGCACCGGGACCGGGTGCCTGATCCGCGCCGGCCAGGTGGTCGACGGCGTCGAGGAGGCGTATCGCCGCCGCCGTGCCACCGGCGTGTGCCGCAGCGACCGGGACCTCGCCCGCGGGCCGGGCCGCGCCACCGTGGCCTGCGGGATCACCTTCGCCGACGACGGGCTGGACCTGTGCGATCCCGGCAGCGGCGTGCACCTGTTGGGGCGGGTGGATCCGGCGGACCGGGCCGACGGCGAGCATCCGGGCGAAGAACCTTTCATGCCCCATCCCCGGCTCGCGGCGGGACCACGGATCGGGCTGCGCGAGGAGGCCTCGGATCCGGGCCTGTATCCGTGGCGCTACCGCATCGCCGGTGACCCGACCGTGTCCGGGCCGGGCCGGCTGAACGCCTGAGCGGTTCGGCGTCCGGACCGGCACCGCACGATCCTTCCGCGATCGACCGAGCGGCAACTGCTGTCCTCAGCGGGGGCGCACGGACAGCTCGTCGATGTTGGCGTCGGCTGGCAGCCGCAGCGCCAGGGCGACGGTGGCCGCGACGGTCTCGGGCCGCATGTAGTCCTCTTCGCGGTACTCACCGCCCTCGTCGCTGCGCAGCTGACGCTGCATGTCCGTAGCGGTGCGCCCGGGGTGGACGGAGCTGACCCGGACGCCGTGCTCGCGCTCCTCGGCGCGCAGGGCGTCGGTGACCGCGCGCAGCGCGAACTTCGAGGCCGCGTACGCGCTGCCGCCCGGGCCGGAGTTGTACCCCGATCCGGAGTTGATCGCGACCACCGTTCCCCGGGCGGTGCGCAGCGCGGGCAGCAGCAGGCGCGTGAGGTCGGCGACCGCGGTGACATTGGCCGTGAAGGAGCGGGTCCAGTCCTCGGCCGTGAGCTCCTCGATGCGGCCCCGGACCAGGATCCCGGCGCAATGGACGAGACCCGCCAGGCCGTGGGGCAGGTCGAGGGCCTCGGCGGCGCGGGCAGCGGCGGCGGAGTCGGTGAGGTCGGCGGCGAAGGGCTCGGCGGACGGGAAGGTCGCGGCGAGCTCCTCGAGGTCGCGGAGGGAGCGGCCTCCCAGGACCAGGTGGTGGTCGGCAGCGAGCTCCTCGGCGACGGCCCGGCCGATGCCGCGGGAGGCGCCCGTGATCAGGACGGTGGGGCGGGACGCGCTGGTGGAGTCGGGATTCGCAGTAGTCGTCGTCATGATTCCGAGTCTGCCACGGCGGCGTTCCCGTCGATCGTGCGCTGTGTCCGCGTCCCGCGCCCCGCGCCTTGCGCCCCATTTCTCGCGCCCCGTGGTGGGAGCATGTGCCCTGTGCACACCATGGTCGGAAACACCCGCTGGCTGCGGGCAGAGGTGCTGATCGTCCTCGCCCTGTCCCTCGGCCAGAGCGCGGTGTACTCGCTGCTCGCCCTCGCCCAGGCACTCGCGGCCGGTCCCCTGGCCGATCAGTCCACCGCGCTGAATCCCTCGTTGCGGGAGAACCCATGGGTCGATCTGCTCTACCAGCTGCTCTCGATCCTCTTCGATCTGATGCCGGTCGCACTGGTGGTGCTGCTGCTGACCCTGAGCGCCGGGACCTTCTCCCGGGCGCTGCGGGAGCTGGGCATGGACCTGGGCCGATGGAGCCGGGACCTGGCATGGGGCGTGGCGCTGACCGCAGGCATCGGCCTGCCGGGTTTGGTCATCTACTACGTGGGCCGAGCCCTCGGGGCGACCGTCGAGGTCATCCCCGCCGCCTTGGACACCCACTGGTGGACAGTGCCCGTGCTGGTGCTGCACGCGGTCAAGAACGCCGTGCTCGAAGAGGTGATCATGGTCGGCTATCTCTTCGATCGCCTCGAGCGACTGGGCTGGTCATCGAGGCGGACCATCGTGGTCTCGGCCCTGGTGCGCGGTGCGTACCACACCTACCAGGGCATCGGCCCGGGGCTCGCGAACCTCGCGATGGGCCTGGTCTTCGGGGAGTTCTACCGGCGCACACGGCGCACCATGCCCCTGGTGATCGCACACACCCTGCTCGACGTCTTCGCCTTCGTGGGCTACGCCCTGCTCCAGAGCGTCATCCCCACCTGAGCGGGTGACCCTTCCTGAGCGGGGCGCTCAGAGGACGTAGGGCTCACTGTCGCCCTCGGACTCCATGGGCAGGCCGGATTCGAACCACATGTCCATGCCGCCGGCGACGTTGATCGCCTCGAAGCCGTTGGTGTTCAGCCACTGCGTGACCTGAGCGCTGCGGCCGCCGCTGCGGCAGACGATGTACAGCTCGGAGTCGTCCTCCGGGATCTTGTCGAGGTTCTCCAGCAGGGAGCTGGCGGGCAGGTGCTGTGCGTTCGGGGCATGGCCCGCATCCCATTCGGACTGCTCGCGCACGTCGATCAGGTGCGCGTTCTCAGGGACGGCGGCGGGGGCGACGGAGTCGGAGTTCATGGCCTCCAGCGTAGTAGCCGCTCCCCCGCCGCGGCGGGACGGCCGGCCCGGCCCTCAGACCGCCCGCAGCGCGTAGCGCCTGACCAGCGGCGAGGCGACGAGCACGGCGGCGATGACCAGCGCATAGGCTCCCAGCACGCACAGCACGTACTGGACCGCGCCCATCGGGTTGTTCGGGGCGCCGCCGAAGACGGCCGAGACGACCATCAGCGCGGTGCCGGTGGCGAGGATCGAGCTCAGCGCCACGGGCACCGAGATCTCCGCGATCCGGGCCCGGTGCAGCTGGCCGACCTCCGCGCCGGCGATGTGCTGGGCGCGCAGCGTGGGCGCCTGGTCGATGACCCGAGCGGTCTGGGTCACTCCCGTGCTCACGGCTGCGAGCACCGCGGCGATGCCGAGGGTGAGGATACCGCCGGTGAACATGGCCGTCATCAGCATCTGCTCCTCCGGGCTCGCGGTCTGCGACAGCAGCGAGAGCACGGTCAGGAACCCGGCGATGACCAGAGCGAAGGTGATGCCTGAGACGGCGCGCCAGCCGGCCCTGGGATCTGCAGCCAGGCGGCGAGCACCCACCAGCAGCGACGGTGTGGGGGCGAGCCTCGCCAGTGCCAGCGCGGCGATCCAGACGATGAACGGGCCCACCACGTTCACACCGGCGACGATCGCTCCGATGAACAGGACCATGATCGCCAGCGCGGCCCCGATGCTGCCGGACTGGCCCAGGAGGGCCGGACCGATCTGCATGAAGGCGAAGAAGCCCACGATCAGAGCCGCCCAGAGGATCACGCGGATCACGGACATGCGCACCACGCGCGAATCCCGGGCGACGCCCAGCGGGCTGAGCACCACGCCCGTCAGGGACACGGCGGCCGAACCGACGGCGAGCAGGACGAGGCCGAGCACCAGCAGCGGGTAGGCCCACCACGGCATCAGCAGGTCCGCCGTCGTGAACGGGGTGATCCCGAAGTCCAGCCGGGTCAGCGCCGGGGTGACGGCGACGTGGACGCCGATGCCGAGAACGCCGCCGAGCAGTGCCTGAGCGGCGACGTCGAGCACCGCCACGGAGCCCACCTGGCCACTGGTCCCGCCGACCAGGCGCATGGTGGCCAGGTCGCGCTCGCGCCGGGCGAGGGAGAGCCGGGCGGCGGATCCGCCCAGGCCGATGGCACTGGGCACCAGGAGCACGGAAGCGATCATCGCGCAGATCACGAGCGCGCCCATGATCTCCGCCTCGCCGCCGGTTCCCGGCCCGGCTCCGGAGGGCATACGGCCGACGAAGGCCGCTGCGCCCCCGATGACGGTCGCCGTGATGGCGGTGGAGGCGGTGAACGCGATGACCGGCAGGATGTCCGCGAGGGCGCCGCGCCGGCGCAGCAGGAGCGGGGCGGTCGCGAGCAGCGCCCTCATCGGGACACCGCCTGACCGGGGCCCGAGGCTGCGTACTGGCCGGCACCGTGGTCAGTGGATGGCTCGGCGGTCTCCGGGCGGAAGAACTCCTGGGCGATGCGCCCGTCGCGCATGGTCACGGTGCGGCGGCAGGCGGCGGCGACCGAGGAGTCGTGGGTGACCATCACCAGGCTGGCGCCGGAATCGCGGCAGGACTCCACCAGGATGTTCAGCACCGCCTGGCCGGTGGCCTGGTCGAGGGCGCCGGTGGGCTCGTCGGCGAAGACGACCGAGGGACCTCCGGCCAGGGCGCGGGCGATCGCGACGCGCTGGGCCTGGCCGCCGGAGAGCTGGGTGGGACGACGGTCGTGCATGCCCTGCAGCCCGAGGCGGTCCAGCCAGGAGGCGGCCTCAGCGGTCGCGGCGCGGCGGGAGGTGCCCGCCAGCATGCGCGGCAGGATCACGTTCTCCAGCGCGGTCAGCTCCGGCAGCAGCTGGCCGTCCTGGAAGACGAAGCCGAAGTCGTCGCGGCGCAGACGGGTCCGCTTGCGGTCACCGAGGGCGGCGAGATCGGTGCCGTCGTGCTCGACGCTGCCGGACGTCGGCCGCAGGATCCCCGCCAGGATGTGCAGCAGCGTGGTCTTGCCGCAGCCCGAAGGGCCCATCACGGCCAGCGAGTCGGCGCGACCGATATCGAGGTCCACTCCGTCCAGAGCATGGGTCGCGGCCCCGGCGGCACCGTAGGTCATGATCAGGCGCCGGGCGGAGAGCACCGGGGCCGGGCGCATCGGGACGGCCTGAGCGGGAGCCCCGTTCTGAGCGGCGGCGGCATGAGGCGGGCCCGCATGCTGGGCCGGTGCCGGGTAGCGGGCCGGAGCCGCCGCGGGATGAGGGTTCGGTGCGGTGTTCATGCGCCCAGGATCGTCGGCCCGCCCGTGGACGCGCATCGGCCCCGGGATCGATCTCCCGGGGCCGACGTCAGACTGTGGGTGGAGGACGGCTCTCAGCCGAAGCGGCCGGAGATGTAGTCCTCCGTCTCCTTGTTCGAGGGGTTGGTGAACATCTTCTCGGTGTCGTCGACCTCGATCAGGTGGCCGGGCTTGCCGGTGCCCGCGATGTTGAAGAAGCCGGTGCGATCGGAGACGCGCGAGGCCTGCTGCATGTTGTGCGTCACGATCACGATCGTGTACTCCTGCTTCAGCTCGTGGATCAGGTCCTCGATCGCGAGCGTCGAGATCGGGTCCAGGGCTGAGCAGGGCTCGTCCATGAGGACGACCTCGGGGCGGACGGCGATGGTGCGGGCGATGCACAGGCGCTGCTGCTGGCCGCCGGAGAGACCCATGCCGGGCCGGTCCAGACGGTCCTTGACCTCTTCCCAGAGGTTGGCGCCCCGCAGTGCCTGCTCGGCCAGCTCGTCAGCGGCGTTCTTCGACATGCGACGGTTGTTGAGCTTCACGCCCGCCAGCACGTTGTCGCGGATCGACATGGTCGGGAAGGGGTTCGCCTTCTGGAACACCATGCCGACGCGGCGCCGCACGTTGACCGGGTCGATCCTCGGGTCGTAGATGTCCTCGCCGTTGATCTCGACCTTGCCCTTGGCGTAGGCACCGGGGATGACCTCGTGCATACGGTTCAGGGTGCGCAGGAACGTCGACTTGCCGCAGCCGGAGGGGCCGATCAGGGCCGTCACCGAGCGGGGCCGGATCTGGACGTCCACGCCTTCCACGGCCAGGAAGTCGCCGTAATAGATGTCGAGATCCTCGACGTTGATGGGCTGAGGGGCTGCCATCAGGGTCCTTTCGCGGGGGCTTCGGCTCAGCGGCTGAGCTTCGGGGAGAAGTAGTAGCTGACCAGGCGGGCGACGATGTTGAGCACCATCACGATGAGGATGAGGGTGAAGGCCGCCGCCCACGCACGGTCGATGTTCGTCGTGATCGAGCAGTTGTAGACCTCATCGGTGATCGGATTCCTCACCGTATCGTTCATGCAGTTCGCACTGCCCGCGCGGTACTGCTGGTTGATGAACGTCGGCAGGGTCGCCATGCGTCCGTCGAACATGTTCCAGTTCACGCCCGTCACCATGCCGACCGTCAGCAGCAGAGGCGCGGTCTCGCCGATGACGCGGGCGATGGCGAGGGTGACGCCGGTGGTCAGGCCCGCGATGGCCGTACGCAGCACGACCTTGACGATGGTCAGCCACTTCGGCACGCCCAGGGCGTAGGAGGCCTCGCGCAGGTCCATCGGGACCAGCCGCAGCATCTCTTCGCTCGAGCGCACCACGGTGGGGATCATCAGCAGCGACAGTGCCACGGCGCCCATGATGCCCATGCGCACGCTGTCGTCCGGCATGAAGGCGATGAACAGCGCCAAGCCGAACAGACCGGCGACGATCGAGGGGATACCGGTCATCACGTCGACGAGGAACGTCACCCCCTGCCCCAGGACCCTGCGCCAGCCCACGTCCGCGTACTCGACCAGGAAGATGGCCGTGAACAGGCCGATCGGGATGGAGATGATCGAGGCCCACAGGGTGATCAGCAGTGTGCCGACCGCCGCATGGAGCACACCGCCTGCGTCGGCGCCGCCGATCACGCCGGACATGGAATCGGTCCAGAAGGAGAAGGGAGTGGGTGCGGCTTCGACCGCACGGACCAGGCCGCGGCCGACCACCTCCCACAGCAGCGAGAGCAGGGGGAACATCGAGACCGCGAAGGCGCCGATCACGGTCAGCATCATCAGCCGGTCCATCGCCCAGCGGCGACCTTCCCGGATACGGGAGTAGGTGTAGCCGAAGACGAGATGGAGGAGGAAGCCCAGCACGATCGCCGAGGCGATGGAGAGGCCGTCGAAGATCGCCAGGACGGCGATGGCCACCAGCAGGCCGGCCAGGCCGGTCAGGAGCAGGTGGTACCAGGGCAGCCGGCGCTCGTCGTGGCGACGTCGGACGGAGGTGTTCTCGGTGGTGGTTGTGGAGCTCATGAGGACCTCAGCTCTGCACGCCGCTGCGCGCGACGATCCAGCGGGCGAGGGCGTTGATGATGAACGTCAGCACGAACAGCACCAGGCCCACGAAGATCAGCAGGGACATGTCGACGCCGGACGCCTCGGCCTGCCGGGAGGCGATGTTCGCGGCGATGGTCTGGTGCCTGCCCACCTCGAGGATGTGGAAGGAGAAGGTGGCCCCGGGCGCCAGGATCATCAGCACGGCCATGGTCTCTCCCAGCGCGCGGCCGAGCCCGAGCATGGAGGCGGCGACCACGCCGCTGCGACCGAAGGGCAGCACCACGGTGCGCACGGTCTCCCAGCGGGTCGCCCCGAGCGCCAGAGCCGCCTCCTCCTGGAGGCGCGGCGTCTGCAGGAACACCTCGCGGGCGACTGCGGTGATGATCGGCAGCACCATCACGGCCAGCACCACCGAGGCGGAGGCGAGGTTGTTCATGGGGGCCGTCGGATCCCCGGCGAACAGAGCGATCACCGGGTCCCCTCCGACCCAGGGGATGAACTCGGGCCAGACGGGCCAGCTGCCCAGCGTGCTGTTGAGGAGCTTGTACAGCGGCTCGAGCTTGGGGACCAGCCAGATACCGCCCCACAGTCCGTAGACCACGGAGGGCACGGCGGCCAGCAGATCGATCATGTAGCCGAGACCGGAGGCCATCTTGCGCGGCGCGTAGTGCGAGATGAACAGCGCGATGCCCATGGCGACGGGGATCGCCATGGCCAGTGCCATGGCCGCGGCCAGCACGGTGCCGAAGATGTACGGCAGCGTGTAGGAGACCAGCGAGAACTCCCCCTCGGCCTCGCCGACGACCTCGGTGCTGACGCGGATGGCCGGCACCGATTCGCTGCCGAGGAAGATGGCCACCGCGGCGAGGGTCAGGAAGATGAGGACGCCCGAGCCGATGCTCAGATAGGAGAAGAGGGAGTCCCCGAAGCGGCGATTGCTGCTCCTGAGGGAGGCCGGAGGGGCCTCCGGCGTGTCTGGCTCGACGTCGGTGGTGCTCAACAGGTGCCTTCCTCAGAGCTCACGGGACAGGGACAGGGGCGGTGACGCGCCGATGCCGCCGGGTCACGAAGGACCCGGCGGCACGGCAGTGTGCATCTGGCAGGATTCTCAGCCCGCGGTGATGCCGTCGATGGAAGCCTGCGCATCCTCGGAGAGGGCGGGGGTCAGCGGAGCGGAGCCGGCGTTCTCGGCAGCCGTCTGCTGGCCGTCCTCGGAGACGATGTAGGAAGCGTAGGCCTTGACGGCGTCGGCCGTCGCCCGATCCCCGTAGGAACCGCACAGCGCCAGGTAGGAGACCAGGACGATCGGGTAGACGCCCTCCTCGGTGGTGGTGCGGTCCAGCTCCATGACGATGTCGTTCTCCTCGCGGCCCTCGGCGCGCGGGGAGACCTCGACGGCCTTGGCGGCGGCCTCGGGAGTGTAGTCCACGAACTCCTCGCCGACCTGGATGCTGGCCACGCCGAGGTTGCCGGCCTGCGAGGCATCGGCATACCCGATGGTGCCGTTGCCGCCCTCGACGGTGGAGATCAGACCCGAGGTGCCGTCACCGGACTGGCCGCCTTCGATGGGCCAGGTCTCGATCGGGCCGTGCGTCCACGCGTCGGACGCGACCTGGGAGAGGTAGTCGGTGAAGTTCTCGGTGGTCCCGGAATCGTCCGAACGGTGGACCGGCACGATATCCTGGTCGGGCAGATCGACATCCGGGTTCTCGTCGGCGATGGCCGGGTCGTTCCACGTGGTGATGTCGCCCGCGAAGATGCCGGCGAGGGCCTCCGGGGTGAGGTTGAGGTTGTCGACACCCTCGAGGTTGAACACCACGGCGATCGGGGAGATGTAGACCGGGAGGTCGAAGGCCTGCTCACCGTTGCACACCTCGGTGGAGGAGGCGAGCTCCTCCTCGTCCAGGGCGGCGTCGGTGCCGGCGAACTTCACCTGGCCGGAGAGAAACTGCTCGCGACCGGTTCCCGAGCCGGTGGCGTCGTAGGTGACCTGGATGTCGCCACCCTCGGCCTGGACCATGCCCATGAAGGACTCGGTCCACGCGGTCTGGGCGGCCTGGGCCGAAGAGGCACCCGAGCCGGCGAGGTTCCCGGTGAGGCTGGCGTAGTCGACGCCGGCGGCGCCGCCGCCGTCGGACGCCGAACCGCCGCCGTTGCCGCCGTCGCCACCGTCGGTCTCCCCGCTGCCCCCACCGCAGGCAGAGAGCGCGAGCCCGCCGGCCAGGCCGAGCGCGGCGAGTGAGACGAGCTTGTTCTTGCGAACGTTCACTTCGAGTCCTTTCGGGGCCGAGGGCCCGGGGTGATTACTGCGGAGACGTCTTTCGCCGGTGACGCTAGGGAGCGCAGATGACACGGCACCCGCTCTCGTGTGAACAGCGGGTGAACAACCCTCCGGGATGCATGAACGCGCAGGTCAGTTCGTAGATACGATCGGGTCACAGTTCTGGTTACGAAGTTATCACGGGGCTGCGCGCGAGGCTCGTGAGCGCTTTCGCTGCGACGACGCTCACGTTGCCTCCACGATGGCGAAGACGATGATGGCCCCGATGTAGAGGACCATGAGCAGGAACGGGATCATGCCGATCAGGGAGGTCACGAGCCCGGCGATCGCAAGGCCCCGGCCGCTGCGCGGCGGGTCCGCCTCCGGTGACGTGGCGCGCATGCCCAGGGCCGAGAAGACGATGCCCACCGGGGCGGTGAGACCTGCACACATGACCAGACCCGCCAGTCCCAGGATGAAGCCCGTGATGGCGTGGCTCGAGCTCGGGGGCAGCTGCACGTACGGACCGGGCGGCCCGGGCACGGGAACTCCGGCGGAGTACGAGGCGTGCCCTGCCGGCGCTCCGGACCCCTGAGCCAGGACCGACGATCCGAACCCCTCGCCGGCCGGCGGGTCCGTGGCATACGGGTCGCCCGCTGACGGCGAGCCCGCATACGGCGTGCCCGCATAGGGGTCGCCCGCTGATGGCGAGCCCGCATACGGGTCGCCCGCGGATGGCGAGCCCCAGGAATACCCGGAGTGCCCCGGTCCCTGATCCATGCTCATGCCCTTCTCCTTCTCCTCGTCCTCGCAGCGTCGCCGCGAGGACCTCCGGGTGGCGTCCGCCCGCGCCCGGGCTCAGCCGATGTTGGGAAGATGCCGCTCGATCGCGACCACGGAACCCTGCGGTGTCGTATGCAGCATCAGGGCCTCGCCGGCGGCCAGGAACGGATTCTCGCGCGGCAGCTCGAGAGCGGCGCCGGGCCGGGCGACGTCCCGCACGCTCTGGATCACCGTCGGCAGGACGGGCCGGTGCGTGCACACCACCGTGCCGCGCGCCTCGTGCAGCACCCTGGCCATCACCGCGGCGGTCCGAGAGGGATGAGCCTCATGGCCGGCCTCGGTCAGCTCATCCTTGGTACGGATCGTCAGCCCCTCGATGCGGGCCACGGGCTCGACGGTGCGCAGACATCGCTGCCACGGGCTGCTCAGCACGCTGTCGGGGTCGAATGCGTCGATCAGCGGCGGCAGGGCCTGCGCCTGCTTGCGTCCCTTGGAGTTCAGCGGCCGGGACTTCTCGCCCTTGCGCCACTTCGCCCGGGACACGGCGGCCCCGTGGCGCTGGACGATGATCGGCACGGTGACCAGCTCCTCGGCATCGAGATAGCGACGCAGCGCCACCAGGGAGACCTGGTCGCCCTGGCGGGTGACCAGGGACTCCGCCTCGTCGAGCCCTACCCACCGCACCTCGTCGATCTCACCGGGGTCCAGCGGCCCGGGCGCGGTCTTCGCCCGCACCGTCCCCGTCCAGTACTGCACGATCTTGGTGCGGCCGTCGGGCAACAGGTACACCGATGCGGGCAGCGGCCGGTGCAGACGCACGCGGTACCCCGTCTCCTCGGCCACCTCGCGCACGGCGGCCGCCGGAAAGGTCTCGCCCTTGTCGAGCTTCCCCTTGGGCACGGACCAGTCGTCGTAGCGCGGGCGGTGGACGAGCATCACCTCGATACCCTCAGTGCCCTCCCGCCAGGCGAGAGCACCGGCAGCGAGCACGGGCGGCGGCTTGCCGGGGGCGACGCGCACGGGTCAGGCCTTCGCCGCCGCGCGCATCTGCACGTCCCGGCCCGAGACGGTGAAGCCCCACGCCTCGTACAGGCGCAGTGCCGCGGTGTTGTCTGCCTCGACGTAGAGCTCGACGCCGGGCACGCCCGCGGCCTGCAGCCGCCGCAGCGCCGCAGCCAGCAGGTACCCCGCCACACCGTGGCCCTGGACGGACGGCGCGGTGGCGACGACGTAGATCTCGGCGTCGGCCTCGGGGCCCTCCGCCGCGTCCCGCTTGATCCACACGAATCCGACCAGCTCCTCGTGCTGGAGGGCGACCAGCAGGTCGCCGGCGTCGAACCAGGGCTCGGCCAGCCGCCGGTCCAGATCGGCCCGCCCCAGCGAGCCCTGCTCGGGGTGATCGGCGAACGCCAGCGCATTGACCTCGACCCAGCGATCCGCATCGCGCTCGAGGTCGAAGGAGTCCAGCCGGAAGTCCTCGAGCGTCGGGACGGCGACGTCCCGCACCGGATCCCCGGCGGCGAGCTCTCGACGCAGCGTGAGCAGTCGGCGGGTCTCGTGCATGCCCGCAGCGGTGAGGAAGGCGAGCGACCCGTCGAGGGCGCCGTGGGCCCAGACGCCCGCATCGGGACGCAGCTCGAGGGCGGCTCGCAGCAGCGCCGTGCCGTGCCCGCGCCGGCGATGGCCGGGATGAACCATGCCCTGGACGGTGCCGTCGGGCAGCACGCTCGCGTAGCCGAGCAGCGTCTCCGCCGCGGCCGGATCGGCTCCGGGGTCCGTGCTGTGCTCGGGTCCGGCGGGCAGGAGCAGGTGCTGTGCGGAATCTCCCGTCAGGGCGAGCCGCGCCGCCTCGTCCAGCGGGGAGACTCCGTCGTGCGCGGTGACTGCATCGAGCAGCTCACGGGCCGCGTCGCGCTGGGTCTGCGACAGGGCAGCCGTCGTGATCATGGGGTCCTTCCGGGGCTCGGACGGTTCGCTGTGGATGCCGCCGCCTGCGGGCGCTCGTAGACTGACACTGTAGCGCCCGCCTGACCACGCTCGTCGGCGACGGCGAAGTGACCGGAACCGAGTGCGAGGGAGGCCTCATGACCGCTCCCGAGCGCGCCCCGCTCGGTGCCGCACTGGCGCTGCTGCTGACTCTGATCTCGCTGACCGGCCCGCTGTCGCCGGTGGTGATGGCGACGTTCGTGGCCCTGCTCACCGTGCTGCTGGGTATCGCCTGGCCGGGCCTGCTCGAGCTCCGTTCCGCGGTCGGGACGGCGGTGGTGATGGCGGGCACCGGTATCGCCGGCGCCGTGATCGTCTCCGCCCCGTCCGACCGCATCGCCCCGATGACCGGGATCGTGATGGCGTGCGCCGTCGGGGTGTTCGCCTCCTTCGTCCACCAGATGCTGCGCCGGGACCGGCGGGACCTGACGGCCTCTCTCACCGGCACGGTGGCAGGGGTGTTCGCGGCCGGGGTCGCGGCGTGCTGGGTGCTGGCGCAGGCCCAGGCCGCCGCCGAGGGCCGGGCCGCTCTGGTCTCGGCCATCGCGGCGGGTCTCGCCGCGACTCTCCTGATCAACGCCACGGCGCTGCCGGCCGGCCTGCGTTTCGTGCTCTCCGCGGGCGCGGGCGCCGGGGTGACGGCGGCGCTGGCCTCTGCGCTCCTGGTGGTGTCGCTGCCCCTGGCGATCGGACTCGGCCTCGTGGTCGCGATCGGGGGCAGCTGTGCGCATCTGCTGGCAGGGTCCTCCCTGGTGGCGCGGGAGCCGGTCCCCTCGCTCGCGGTGGCGGTGGTGCCCGTGGCCACCATCGGTGTGGTCGCCCACCTCGCGGTGATGCTGCTGCCCTGAGCGCTCCCGGCCGCTCCCCGGACCGCTCCGTCGCGCACTGCTCGCCGCAGCTCGTGGACGATAGACTCTGCGGCATGTCCGCGCTCTCCCTGATCTTCATCTCGCTCGTGGTCCTGGTGGGTCTCGGCACCCTGGCATTCGCCCTCCTGGTGCTGCTGCGCCTGTTCGACCGCTGAGCGGCTGATCGGCTCCCATGCCCATCACACTCGACCCCTCCCTCCCGGAGCCGCTGTACCCGCTCGCCTGGCTGATCGGCAGCTGGCAGGGCTCCGGAGCCCTCCATCGCCCCGGGGATCCCGACGCCGGCGAACGCCGCGTCCAGCAGCACCTGGTGTGCACCGCCCGCGAGGACGGCACCATGGGCTGGCGCTCGACGATCCACGAGATCGACGCGCCCGCCCCGCTCCCTCCCACCAGCGCCTTCGCCCGGGCGGACGCGCCCCCTGCCGCGGGCACGGGCGAGCGCACCCTGCTGATGCGTGAGGACGGCATCTGGACCGTCGGCGACGTGCTGCCCGGCCAGGATGTCGCCGCGGCCCGCGCGGCCAAGCCGGGCGATCCCGCCAGCTTCCTGTCCTACGGGCTGCGGGCGCGTTTCGAGCGCCGGGACCGGGCCGGAGAGCACGCGGCCGGTGAGGACTCGCCCCGTGACGACCCGGCCGGCCCGGAATGGGCCGGTGAGGTCCGGGGACCCCGCATCCAGCTCGCCCTGGGCGAGCCCGCGGCGGATGGCAGCCCCGAGGTCACGGCGACCCGCATGTTCGGGTACGTCGGCGGCAACCTGATGTGGCTGTGGGAGCAGCGGGTCCCCGGCGCCGCGAGCGAGACCGGCGAGACCGACATGACCCCCTACATCTCCGTGGAGCTCCACCGTGCCTGAGACCGACCGTCACATCCGCCCGCTGCTGAGCACAGGAGCCGTCCTCGGCGACGGCCCGGATGCGGCGGTGCCCGCCCACTACGGCGCACCGCTGCGCGAACAGCGCCGGCTGCTGGATGGCCGCGCCGTCGTCGACCTCGGCCACTTCGAGGTGCTCGAGGTCACCGGCCCCGACGCCCGCAGCTGGATGACCACCGTGACCACCCAGGTCCTCGAGGGCATCCCCGTCGGCTCCTCGGCCAGCCTCGCCGTGCTCTCGCCGCAGGGCCGGGTCGAGCACCTCGCCTCCGCCGTGGTCACCGCGGAGGAGACCCTGCTGCTGGTGCTCGATGCCGGAGCCCGTGCAGGCCTTCGCCGCTACCTGGAGATGATGCGCTTCGCGGCGCGCATCGAGCTGACCGACCGTGATGACCTGCGCGTTCTCGGCGGCACCGCGCCGGCCGCCGACGTCCTGCCCGAGCTCGACCTGCCCGCTCCCGCCGCCGTCTGGTCCGAGCCCTGGCCGCAGGTCGCCCCCGGCGGGGTGGCCTACGGGCCGGATCCCGACGACCCGGTGGGCGCCGTGCTCACCGTCGCCGATGCCGACGCTCTCGCTCAGCTGCCCTGGCGCTCCGAGCACCTCGCCGGGATGTCCTCATGGGAAGCGCTGCGGATCGCCGACCACCGCGCCCGGGCGGCCCGGGAGGTGGACGAGCGCAGCATCCCCCACGAGCTCGATCTGCTGCGCACCACCGTGCACACCACCAAGGGCTGCTACCGCGGCCAGGAGACCGTCGCGAAGGTCCTCAACCTCGGCCAGCCCCCGCGCCGCCTGGTCATGCTCCACCTGGACGGCTCGCAGGACGTGCCCGCCGCCCCCGGCGGCGAGGTGCGTCTCGGCGGGTCCGACGGGAAGGTCATCGGCGCCGTCACCTCCGCGGCCCTGCACGTCGATCTCGGGCCGATCGCGCTGGCCGTGGTCCGTCGAGCGGTCCCGCTCGACGCCGCTCTGGCCGTGGAGGTCCCTGTCTCCGCCGCCGACGGGGAGACGAGCTCGGTGTGGATCGATGCGTCGCAGGAGCCGGTCGTGGTGCCCCGCGACCACGGCGACCGACCGGCGACCGCCAAGCTCTGAGGCGCGCACAGCACGGCAGGTGCCGGCCGTGGGTGCGCCCCTGGCCGGTGCCGGCGCCCGAGCCGGTCGTCCCGTCCCGGCACCCGTACCGTTCGGCCCGCCCGAACGTCCACGCAGCCTGCACAGCATTCGCACCGCTCTCCTACCGTGCTCGACCTGCGGCGCCCGGACGGGCCTGGAACAATGGGGACCATGAGTGCACAGGGCGAGCAGCAGGACTGGAGCCGGCAGCGACGACAGGTGCTCGAGGCCAAGGAGCAGGCGCTGCACGCCGCCCGCGAGGACGAGCACCTCAGGGCCACCGCCACCATCCGTGACGCGGTCGCACGATTCCGGGAGGCCGGGATCCATCCGATCCCGCTGCGCGCCCGGCCGTACACCGGCGGCGGGACGATCCGCACCTCACTCCGCGGCTGGTACCTCAAGCGCGACCGGTCCCTCGCGGTCGACGCCGAGGGCCGTTACTACGTGATGCGGGTCGACGGCGGCCTGCGGTCCCGGCTGCGCGGCGCCACACCTGCCCCGTCGCCGGCACCGCTGGTGGTGGGCCGCGGAGCCCGCGACGGCGACACGTTCCGGCTCGAGGAGCTGCTGGAGATGCGGCTCGAGGACCCGGTGCGCCCATGAGCCAGGCCTCTCCTCCGCCCGGGGGGACTCCGCAGCGGGCTCCCCTGCTCGATCGCGTCCGCGGGGCCGTCGCCGGCTGGCTGGCCCAGGGCGCCTCCCGCGGCCGCTCCGACGCCGTGACCGTCACCCGCGCGGCGGTGGCGGCCGCCCTCGCCTACCTGCTCAGCGGCCTGATCTGGGATCACCAGTACCCGTTCTTCGCCTCGATCGCCGCGTTCGTCATCATCGGATTCGGCATCGAGAAGAAGGTCCGCAAGATCTTCGAGATGGCCGCCGGAGTGATGCTCGGCGTGGTCATCGGCGAGATCGCCCGCTCCCTGATCGGCTCCGGCACCTGGCAGATCCTGGTCGTCGTGTTCGTCGCCGGGATGCTCGCGCGCTTCATCGACTCCAGCAACCTCTTCGGGATCCAGACCGCGATCCAGTCCCTGCTGGTGACCATCATGCCGCTCACCCCGAACATGACCCCGGGCGGGCGCGTGCTGGATGCGCTGACGGGCGTGGTCGTCGCGATCGTGATCCATCTGCTGTTCTCGGGGGATCCTCGGCGCCCCCAGCGCCGGGCTGCATGCTCGTTCTTCCAGGAGCTGGAGGACACGTTGGTCTCTCTCGCCCTGGCCGCACGCAGCGGTGATCGCGGCGTCGCCCAGGCAGCACTGGTGAGCATTCGCAACAACTCCCAGAAGTACACCGATGAGTGGCAGCTGGCCAATGACGCCGCCAACGAGATGGCCACCTTCTCCCCCGCGGGGCTGCGTCACGCCGGCGACGTCGGCCGCCTGCAGCACCTGCTGGTGGGCTCTGACCGCGCGATGCGCAACATGCGGGTGATCGCCCGGCACGAGGTGGAGTTCCTCGACGCCGTGCGCGGGGATGCGCATTCGACCCTGGCCGACGCGCTGCTGGCCGCGCGCGACGCCGTGACGGAGCTGGGGACGGCCGTACGGCACGACGAGGTCGACTTCACCGAGGCCCGGCGCAAGCTGCGCCTGTTCGCCTCCTACCTGACCCCCGAGATGCTGCTGCGCAACGACGAGGGCGTGCGGCCGGGCCGTGCCGGCCACTTCGAGGGAGTCACCCTCGCGATCCAGCTGCGCTCCCTGGCCATCGACCTGCTCCAGGCCACGGGGCTGACCTCCCAGGAGGCCAAGCAGTTCCTGCCCAGCCTGCTCGTCGCCGCCGACGGGGACGCGATCGGCCCGCGCCTGATGACGCAGGAGATGAAGGCGGTCGAACCGCCGGCCACCACGGAGGCGCTCGAACTGCTGATCACCGACCGCTCCGACCCCGATCGGCGCAGCTGAGGCCGAGCCGCCTGCCAGCGGGCGTTCGGCGGGCGCGGTTATCCTGACCGGATGATCGGACTCATCCAGACGTGGATCTTCGCCGTCCTCGCGCTCGCCCTGTTCGCCATCGAGATCTGGGCGTTCGTGAACGCGATCCGCTTCCGTCCCGACGCCTACACGGCGGCCGGCAAGCGCAGCAAGCTGTTCTGGGGGATCCTCACGGGCGTGGCGCTGCTGCTGGGCTTCCTCTCCCTGCCCTATCCGATCGGCAGCGGCGGCTCCTCGATGCTGTTCATGCTGGCCGGCGTCGTGATCGCCGGGATCTTCCTGGCCGACGTGCTGCCCGCGCTGAAGCGGGTCATGGGGCGCGCTCGCGGCAACCGCTGGTAAGCGCCGCTCACGCTGGACCGCCGATCCATGACCCGTCGGCCCGGTCCCCTCGACCGCGCCCATGCCGCCCGTCGACATAGAACGAACTTTGGCCACTGACGTCGCATAATCCGCTGGAAATGCGTCGTCAGTGGCCAAAGTTCAGGTGCCACCGTCCCCGGGTCGAGCCCGGGGACGGTGGCAGTCGATCGGGTCGATCGGCCTCTAGCGACCTGCCCGATCTCCTACCGCTCGCAAGCTCGCAGTACGTCGATCAAGCGGTTCCGCACTGCCCGATCTCCTACCGCTCGCAAGCTCGCAGCACGTCGATCAAGCGGTTCCGCACTGCCTGATCTCCTACCGCTCGCAAGCTCGCAGTACGTCGATCAGCCGGTTCCGCACTGCCCGATCTCCTACCGCTCGCAAGCTCGCAGTACGTCGATCAGGCCTTGTGGGAGCCGGCGCTGCGGAGGTTCTCGCAGGCCTCGACCAGGCGCGTGGCCAGGCCGGCCTCGGCCTTCTTGCCCCAGGCGCGGGGGTCGTAGGCCTTCTTGTTGCCGACCTCGCCGTCGATCTTCAGCACGCCGTCGTAGTTCTCGAACATGTGAGCGGCGACGGGGCGGGTGAAGGCGTACTGGGTGTCGGTGTCGATGTTCATCTTGATGACGCCGTTGTCCACCGCCTCCTGGATCTCCTCCAGGGTGGAGCCGGAGCCGCCGTGCATCACCAGGTCGAAGGGCAGGTCTTTGCCGTACTCGGCACCGACGGCCTTCTGGATCTCCCCCAGGATCTCGGGACGCAGCTTCACGTTGCCCGGCTTGTACACGCCGTGCACGTTGCCGAAGGTGAGTGCGGTGAGGTAGCGGCCCCGCTCGCCCAGGCCCAGCTTGGCGGCCGTCTTGAGGCCGTCCTCGGGGGTGGAGAAGAGCTTGTCGTTGGAGACGTCGGCCTGGATGCCGTCCTCCTCGCCGCCGACGACGCCGATCTCGATCTCGAGGATCTTCTTGGCGGCGGCGGACTTCTCCAGCAGCTTCTCGGCGATCTCGAGGTTCTCGTCGACCGGCACGGCGGAGCCGTCCCACATGTGCGACTGGAACAGCGGGTCCAGGCCCTTGTTCACGCGGTTCTCGAGGTCCCAGGCGATGAGGGGCTCGACCCAGTTGTCGAGGGCCTCCTTGGGGCAGTGGTCGGTGTGCAGCGCGACGTTGATCGGGTAGTTCTTCGCCACGGCGTGCACGAACTCGGCCAGTGCGATGGAGCCCGCGACACGGTCCTTGACCGTGGAGCCCGAGAGGTACTCGGCGCCGCCGAAGGACACCTGGATGATGCCGTCGGAGTTCGCCTCGCTGAAGCCGCGCAGGGCGGCGATAGCGGTCTGCGAGCTCGAGACGTTGACCGCCGGGTAGGCGAACTTCCCGCGCTTGGCGTGGTCGATCATCTCTGCGTACTGATCCGGGGTTGCGACTGCCATGAGGCATGCTCCTTCGCTGAAGAGAGTCCGTGACGATGACCGGCGGCGCGGAGTGCGTCTCGCACGATCGTCCTATCCGGCTCATTGTCCCATAGGGCCCTTTCGAGCCGACCGGGCTCTCATCCCACGAGAGCGGCCACCGCCGCAGCGGCTCGTGGTCGGCGCATACGTCAGCGCAGCGGCCCCTCGGGGAGATCGGCGTGCTGGATGATCCAGGTGTGCATCGCGATCGCGGCCGCGGCGGCGACGTTGATCGAGCGGGTGGATCCGAACTGGGTGATGCCGACGACGAGGTCCGCGGCGGCGAGGATCTCCGGGCTCACGCCGGGACCCTCCTGGCCCACGACCAGCACCGCGTCGCGCGGCAGCGGTGTGCGCTCTATCGGCAGGGCACCGGGCACCAGGTCGATCGCGACCAGCGGGCGGCCGTGCGCCCGGGCCCAGGAGATGAGCTCGGCGGCGTCGGGATGGTGGATCTCGTGCTGGTAGCGGTCGGTGACCATGGCGCCGCGGCGGTTCCAGCGGCGCCGGCCGACGATGTGGAAGGCGCCGACGGCGAAGGCGTTCGCGGTGCGCACCACGGAGCCGATGTTCGCGTCGTGCTCGAGGTTCTCGATGGCCACGTGCAGCTCGTGCCGGTGGGTGTCGAGGTCGGCGATGATCGCCTCGCGCCGCCAGTACCGGTAGCGGTCCTCGACGTTGCGGCGGTCCCCGTGCGCGAGCAGCTCAGGATCCAGGCGCGGATCCTCCGGCCAGGGCTCGGGATGGGGGCCTACACCGACCTCGCGGCCGGGTTCGGGCTCGCTCATGGACGGTGCTCAGATCTCCAGCTCGGAGATGTCGTAGGCCGCGAGGTAGCGGTACCCGGCGGCCTCGACGGCCTCGCGGGACGCCTCGGAGCGGTGCACGATCACGGCGACGGCGGCGATGTCGGCGCCGTCCTCGGTGAGTGCCTCGCAGGCGGTCAGCACGCTGCCCCCGGTGGTGGAGGTGTCCTCGACGGCGACGACACGGCGCCCGGTGACGTCGGGCCCCTCGATGCGTCGCTGCAGACCGTGGGCCTTGTTGGCCTTGCGCACGACGAACGCGTCCAGCGCTCTGCGCTCATCGCCCGCGGCGCCGGGAGCGTGAGCGGCGGCGTGCAGGATCGACGTCGCGACCGGGTCCGCCCCCAGGGTGAGCCCGCCGACGGCCTCGACGCCGGGGACCAGGCCCTCGCGGTGCAGGAGGTCCAGCATGACTCGACCGACCAGCGGCGCCGCCTCGTGGTGGAGGGTGACGCGACGCAGGTCGACGTAGTGATCCGCCTCGGCACCCGAGGAGAGGACGACGTGTCCGCGGACGACGGCGAGGTCCCGGATCAGGACGCGCAGACGCTCACGGGCGACCTCGATCGGAGCGGACACGGGGGAATCGGGGCTGGTCTCCGGCATGATGCCAGCGTAATGGACTCTCCCTCGTCGTCCCGTCGGAAATTCAGCCCGTCGGCCCCGCCGGCCGTGCAGTCCGTCGGCCGCATCGCGCCGCCGTTGGGTCGGCCCGCCTAACCCTCCTCGCGCTGCCAGGGGGCGTGCAGGTTGCGGCGCGAGGCCTTCCGGCGCGAGCGCAGCACGGCCCGCTGCTGCATCCTGCGGTACCAGGTCGGTGAGGTCAGTGCGCGCACGAGGGGCCGCGGGGCGATCCGGGAGAACTCGCCGGCGGTGCGGTACTTGACCGACGGGATCGACATGACGTTGCCCTTGGCGGCGTCCTTGAGCGCCTGCTCGACCACGAAGGGGGCCTTCAGCCAGGTGATGCGCGGCAGGCCGTCCATCGTCATCGCGGCCCGCTCGTGGAACTCCGTCTGCACGAACCCCGGCAGCAGGACGGTCGCGGTCACGCCGGTCTCCTTGAGCTCCATCGCCAGCGACTCGGTGAAGACCGTGACCCAGCTCTTGGAGGCGGCGTAGGGGCCGGCGGTGGTGTACCCGGCGAGCGAGCTGACGTTGATGATCGCTCCGCGGCAGCGCTGGACCATCGCGCGCGCCGCCGCGTGGGAGAGGACCAGGACCGCCTTCATGAGGGTGTCCATCTGCTTCTCGTGGTCGCCCACGCCGATCTCCAGGAACCCGCCGCGGAGCCCGTAGCCGGCATTGTTGACCAGCAGATCGATCCGGTCGACGGGATCGGTGAGACGGACCGCGACCCGCTCGAGGTGCTGTCGGTCCGAGAGGTCTGCGGGAAGGATCTCCACGCTGACGTCGTGGACATCGCGGATCTGCTCGGAGACCGCACGCAGGCGGTCCTCGTCGCGCGAGACCAGCACGAGGTCGTGCCCGGTCCCGGCCAGCTGCCAGGCGAACTCCAGACCGAGTCCGGACGTCGAACCGGTGACGAGTGCGCGCGCCATGTCCTGAGTTTACGACTGCGCGGGCCGCACGACGGCGGCGACGGGCCGTGGGCCTGCGTCGATCTGACGCCGCCCGTAGGATCGGGGCCATGCGGATCGCGACCTGGAACATCAACTCGCTGCGGGCACGGATGGATCGGGTGCTGGCCTTCCTGGAGCGGCACGACGTCGACGTGCTGGCTCTGCAGGAGACCAAGGCCAAGCCCGAACAGCTGGATCTCACGGCCCTGGAGGCGGCGGGCTACGAGGTCCGCGCGCACGGGCTGAATCAGTGGAACGGGGTGGCGCTGATCTCCCGCGTCGGCCTCACCGACGTGCGCACCGAGCTGCCGGCGGTGCCGGCCTGGCCGGAGGACGGCACCGGCGTGGTCGAGGCCCGTGCGATCGGCGGCGTGGTCGGTGACGGCCTGCGGATCTGGTCGCTGTACGTGCCCAACGGGCGCGAGCTCGGCCACCCGCACTACGCCTACAAGCTGCGCTGGCTGGACGCGCTGCGCGCCGAGGGTGAGCGCGAGCTGGCCGCGAACCCGCAGTCGCGCACGGTGTTCGTCGGGGACTTCAACGTCGCCCCGCAGGACGAGGACGTGTGGGACATGGAGTTCTTCGAGGGGAAGACGCACGTCACCGAGCCGGAGCGGGCGGCGTTCCGGGCGGTGGTCGAGGCCGGGTACGCCGACGTGGTGCGCCCCGACCATCCGGGCCCCGGTGTGTACACCTACTGGGACTATCAGGCCCTGCGCTTCCCGAAGAAGGAGGGCATGCGCATCGACTTCGTGCTCGGGTCCCCGGCCGTGCAGTCCGCGGTGCGCGGCTCGCTCATCGATCGCGAGGAGCGCAAGGGCAAGGGCGCCTCGGACCACGCCCCGGTGATCGTGGACCTCGAGTTCTGAGGTCCTCCCCCGCCGGTTCCCGCGCCACGACCACGGCCGGCGGACCAGAGCGGGCTGCGGTCCACGAGGATGCGCCGCCGGAAGGCGAGGATGCGCCGCCGCACGGAGGCTCGCCGCGAGGAGATACGACGAGAGATAGGACGCAAGGAGGAGCGGCGTCGCGATCAGTCGCGGCGCCGCTCCGGACGAGCCATCTGCATCGGGATCAGGCGTGCACGATAAGTGGTTGCGGTGGCGCTTTCGACGCCTCGCAGCCGGTCCGTTGCGGGGACCAATCGCACGTGGGTTCCGGTGCCGGTATTCGTCGTTGTCCACATCACACTACGCCCGCCGCGAGGTCCCTGCAAGCCCTCGGTGAGAGCGAGCTTTCCTCCACATAGCGGCCTCGTCCACCACCCGGGCCACTGCCGGGCGAGCGCCCCACCGCAGCAGTCACGCTGGCCGCATGACCAGCACCACCATCCCTCAGCTCCCGGCTGCATCGCGGCCGCCGGATCCCCACGATCCCACCCTGCGGACCGAGCCGGATGTCCATCCGGGCTCCGGCCCGAGGCGACAGCGCTCCCGGTTCCCCGGTCGGGCGGCCGCACGCAGCGCCGGGCCCGACGGACCGGTGGCGGGAGCCGCGGACAGCCCTGCCCAGGTGCGCTGGAGCGGTCAGGACGAGAGCCTGCGCGAGCTGGTCCGGGACCACGCCACCGCCGCGGGGATGGCGCTCGTCGACTCCTCCGCGGGTCCCTGCGCATGCGTCGTGGTCGAGGGAGCATCGCTCGTGCGCGGCGACTCGGACGGTGCCGGAAGCCGCTCCCCGCTGATCGTGGTCACCGCCGAGGTCGACATCCCGGCATCGCTGTGGCAGCACGCCCTCGCCGCCGGTGCCCTGGCCGTGATCCCGCTGCCGGATGGATCCGAGCAGCTCCTCTCCCAGTTCTCCGAGCTGGCGCGGCCCCGCGGTGCCTCCACGGTGCTCGCCGTGGCCGGCGGCTGCGGAGGGGCGGGTGCCTCCAGTTTCGCTGCACGTCTCGCCGGAGCCGCGCGCACCCACGGTCCGGTGGTCCTGGTCGACGCCGATCCCCTCGGCGGCGGTCTGGATCTCCTGGTCGAGACCTCGCCCACCAGCGGCATCGGGTGGCAGGAGGCGACCGGACTGGGTCCCGACGACGGAGAGGCACTGCGCGAGGGCCTGCCCCGGGTCGACGACGTGCACCTGCTGATCTCCGGGGACCATGCCGGCCCCGATCCGCAGACCCTCTCCCGCGTCCTCTCGGCGCTGTCCCCGCTCGGCGGAACGGTGGTGGTGGACCTCGGTGCCGGTCTCGTACCCGTCGCTGCCGAGCACGCTGATCACCTGTTCATGGTGGTCCCCTCCACGGATCATGCAGTCCGGGCGAGTGCCCGCCGTCTGCGCGCGTGGCGCCCACCCGAGATGCTGGCGCAGGCCGTGGTGCGCCGGCGCGGGCCCCTGACGCCGGCGGAGGTCGCCCACGATCTCGACCTGCCGCTGGCCGCATCGTTCCGCGACAGCCCCCGCTCGACGGTGCCCCTGCTGGATGCGCGGCGCCGCGGCGCCGACCGCGCCGCGCGCCGGCTGCTCACCGGGCTGGCTGCGGGCAGGGCGTCATGAGCACCGTGCACCCGCCCACCTCCGACGCGGAGCTCTCTCCTCTGCTGGAGCTGGTGCGGGAAGACCTCGTGCGATCACCCGGCGCGGTGGACGTGCCCCGCATCGCCCGGGTGCTGCGCCGGCAGGGCAGGGTGCTCGGCGCCGCGGCCACCCTCGAGCTGACCACGCGCATCCGCGACCACATCGACGGGCTCGGCCCTCTGCAGCCACTGACCGGGCCCGGCGTGACGGACCTCCTGGTCAACGACGACGGCTCGGTGTGGCTCGACGACGCAGACGGGCTGCGCCCCGCCGCGATCCATCTCGCTCCCGCACAGGCCCGGGACCTCGCAGTACGGCTGGCGACCGCCGGCGGACGACGTCTGGACGACGCGGTCCCCTGGGCCGATGCGCACCTGCCCTCGGGGATCAGGTTCCACGCGGTGCTGCCCCCGCTGTCACCGGGCGGGGCGATCCTCTCGCTGCGTCTCCCCGGCCAGGAGCGCCTCGATCTCGATGACCTCCAGCGACTGGGCGCATTCGGCCGGGAGGCCCGCGAGGTGCTCATGGCCGTCATCACGGCCCGGGTCCCGTTCCTGGTCACCGGTGGCACCGGCACCGGGAAGTCGACACTGCTGGCGGCGATGCTGCGCGAGGTCCCGGCCGACGAGCGGATCGTGGTGGTCGAGGACGTGCTCGAACTCGCCGTCGACCACCCGCACGTGGTCCACCTGCAGTCCCGCCACGCCAACAGTGAGGGCGCGGGCGCCGTGGACCTCACCGCCCTGGTGCGCCAGAGCCTGCGGATGCGCCCTGACAGGATCGTGCTCGGTGAGTGCCGGGGCGCGGAGATCCGGGAGCTGCTGCAGGCCCTGAACACGGGCCACGAGGGCGGCTGCGGCACCGTCCACGCCAACACCGCGAGGGACGTGCCGGCACGCCTGGAGGCCCTGGGCGCGCTCGGCGGCCTGGACCGGGGCGCTCTCGCGGCCCAGGTCGGCAGCGCCCTCGAGGTGGTCGTCCACCTCGGGCGGCACGACGGGGTCCGCGCCCTCGACGAGATCGCCCTGCTGCACCGGGACCGGGAGGGGACGCTGGGAGCGACCACAGCGCTGAGGGTGGACGGGGGAAAGCTGCGGGAGGGCCCGGCGGCCGGGGAGCTGGCGGCACGGCTGCACCCGCCCGGCCGTGCGGCCTCGCCCGCGGCCGAGACCGGTCGCGGCGCCTCCTCGCCCGCCCCGGCCGGGACCGGCGCCTCCTCCTCGTCCCCGGAGACCCGGGCGCGACGGAGGGCGGCATGATCGTCACTGCGCTGCTCACTCTGACCGCCGCGGCCACGCTCGCCTGGGTGCTCACTCCCCCTCCGGTCCTGGCCGGCCCCCGCCCGGTGAGAGCCCGGGTCCCACGCGCTGGTGCGGGCACCCTCGAGGTGGCGCGCATGATCGAGCAGCTCGCCACCGTGATCAGCTCCGGCTCCAGCATCCGTCAGGCCTGGGGCGCCATCGCCCGGTCCCTGCCCGAGGGTGAGCTCACCGAGCTGGCCCGCGCCGCCGCGGCCGGGGCCGACCCGAGACGCGGAGCCCCGGGGCGACTGCGGCAGACGGAGGTGATCGGTTCCCTCGGCGCCGCACTGACCGTCTGCGAGCGCACCGGGGCGCCGACGGCAGGAATGCTGCAGAGCCTGGCCGATGCGCTCCGGGACCTCCACGACGCCGCCCAGGCCCGCCGCAGTGCCTTCGCCGGGCCCCGCTCCACCGCCCGGATCCTGCTGGTGCTTCCCCTGGCCGGGCTCGGGCTGGGGATCCTCCTCGGCGGGGATCCGCTCCGGCTGCTGCTGGCCTCGCCCGCCGGGAACCTGATGGGCGCGCTCGGCATCGCGCTGACCGGGCTGGGCTGGTGGTGGATGCGGCGCCTGATCCGCCGGGCCGATCCGCCCAGCGGGCAGCGTGTATCCCTCGGTCGTGCTCGAGCTGATCGCCGGCGCCCTCGAATCCGGGCTGCCGCTGTCCCGGTCCGTCTCCGCGGTGGCCGGCGCCCTCACGGCCGGACCGGACGCCCACGCTCTCGAGCGGCTCGCGACATCTCTGGAGGCCGGGGTCCCTGCAGCTGTGGCCACCCGGGAGCTGCCGGCGGAGTTCACAGCGCTCGGGGAGTCCGCGGTCCTCGCGGAGACGGCCGGCGCGGATCTCGCCCACGTCCTGCGCTCCGCGGCCCGCGACGCCCGGCGCGGCCGGGCTCGGCACGCCGAGGTACGGGCCGCTCAGCTCGCGGTGCGCCTGGTGCTGCCCACCGGTCTCGCGCTTCTGCCCGCGTTCGTGGTCCTGGGCATCATCCCCACCGTCATGTCGCTGCTCGGCGGCACGTTCTCCCTCACCACGGCGGGCGCCGTGCCATGAGCTCCCGCCCAGGAAGCCCTCGACCCGGTCGCGCGGCACCTCCCCGCGACCCCTCCGACCACCGGGAGCCTCCCGGTGCGTGGGCCCTGGCCCACGTCGGCAGCTGCAGCTGCCCTCCCGGAACGGCGCCCGCCGTTCCGGACCGAGCGGCCACGGCCGCTCACCCACGGGCGGTGCGCCGCCCACGACGAGAAGGAGAACACCATGTCCGTGACCAAGATCCGGATGCGCCGCGCCCTCGACCGTGTGATGCGGGACGAGACCGGCGCATCGACCGCCGAATATGCCATCACGGTGCTCGCAGCCTGCGGGTTCGCCGCTGTCCTGGTCGCCCTGCTGGCGTCCGGGGAGGTGCGCGAGATCCTGCTGGGCATCATCACCTCGGCCCTGTCGATGGGCTCGTGATGACGCGGTCCGCCCGGTCGTCCCGCTGGCGGGACGACCGGGGGTCCGCCACGGCGGAGACGGCGATCGTGCTGCCCGTCGTGGTCGCGATGGTGGTCGTCATCCTGTTGACCGGAGCGGGGCTGGGCACCCAGATCCGGTTGGAGAGCGCAGCCCGCGGCGCTGCCCGCGAGCTCGCGCGCGGGGAGGATGCCGGTGCGGCGGTCGCCACCGCTCAGCGCATCGGCGGCGAGGGCACCCAGGTCCATGTCTCCGGTACCGGCATGTGGGTGCACGTCGAAACGACTCGGACCCTGCAGGCTCCCTCGGGACCGCTGGCCGGGGCGAACTGGGAGCTGAGCGCCGATGCGGAAGCGCGGCGGGAGCCGCACCTGATCGACGGCGGCGTCTCGTGAGCACGGGTGCCGCCGGAGTCCTGGCCTGGACGGGAGCGACGACCGCGGCCCTGGCCGGGCTGTCCCTGCTGGGCACCGGGCTGCTTGCGCAGTCGCGCGCGGCGACCGCCGCTGACCTCGCGTCCCTCGCGGGGGCCGACGCCCTGGCGGCGGCCAGCGGCGAACCCTGCGCGGTGGCGGCGGAAGCCGCCTCCCGCAACGGTGCGCAGCTGACCAGCTGCGAGCAGCGGGAGTGGGACGTGGTCGTGCAGGTCCAAGTCGACGCCTCTCCCCTGCCCGCGGCAACGGCCCGCGCGCGGGCGGGCCCCGGCCCCGCGGACCTGCCGTGAACTCGCGGTCGACGATCACCCGATTCCCGGGGGTCGAGAGGCTGGGAACGTCGGCGGCGGCCGACCTCGAGTGGCCGGGCGAGGAGCCTCTGCGGAGGTCAGGGGTGGAGGATCTCCAGCAGGCGTTCGGCCTGAGCCTTGGACAGCGGCTCGTTGCCGTTGCCGCACTTCGGGGAGACCACGCAGGCGGGGCACCCCGCCTCGCACGGGCACTCCGCGATCATGTCCGCGGTGGCTCTGAGCCAGGCGTGCGCGTCCTCGGCGCCGCGCTCGGCGAAGCCGGCACCGCCGGGCGCTCCGTCGTAGACGAAGATGGTCGGCTCGCCGGTGTCCTCGTGCTGGGCGGCCGAGACCCCTCCGATGTCCCACCGGTCGCAGGTGGCCAGCAGCGGCAGCATGGAGATCGCGGCATGCTCGGCGGCGTGCAGGGCCCCGGGCAGCTCCTCCCCGGGAATCTCGGCGGCGTCGGTGCGCTCCTGCGGGATCACCCACCACACGGCTTTGGTGGTCAGGGTGCGCGGGGGCAGATCCAGCGGATGCTGGGCCAGGACCGTCTGCGTGAACACGTCCCGCACCTGGTAGCCGGTGACCTGGTCGGTGACGTCCACCGTGCCGAAGCACAGCTGGACCCCACCGGACCACGCCACCTCGCGGTCCACCTGCCGGATGCGGATGGTCGAGGTGGTCTGGGGATGGGTCGAGTGCAGCGGATCCTCGCGATGGACGAACGCGACCGCCCGCTCCACGTCCAGATGATTCACCACATAGCTCATGCCCTGGTGGAGGTACACGGCGCCGTCGTGGACCTGGGTGTGCGCGCTGGCGGCGTCGACCGTGCCCAGCAGTGTGCCGCTGGCCTCCTCGACGATCCGCACCGGTTCCCCGCCGCTGCCGCGCAGATCGGTCAGCTCGTGCGCGGACTCCGTCATGGTCCAGTACCAGCCGGTGGGGCGCGAGCGCAGCACACCTCGAGCGGCGAGCGTGGTCAGCAGGTCGCGAGCGGTGGGTCCGAAGATGCTCTCCTCGCCGTCGCGGATCGCCAGCTCCGAGGCCGCTGCGCACAGGTGAGGGGTCATGACGTACGGGTTCGCGGGATCGAACACCGCGGCCTCGACCTCAGCCCCGAACACGGTCTCGGGGTGGTGGACGACGTAGGTGTCCAGCGGGTCCTCCCGTGCGACGAACAGGGCGAGCGCGCCGCCGTCGCGGTCCTGACGGCGCCCGGCCCGGCCGAACTGCTGCCACAGGGACGCGCGGGTGCCCGGCCAGCCGGCGACCACGACGGCGTCCAGCCCGGCGATGTCGATGCCGAGCTCGAGGGCGTTGGTGGAGGCGAGCGCCTTGAGCTCGCCCGAGCGCAGAGAGTCCTCGAGAGCCCGGCGTTCCCGGGCGAGGTACCCGCCGCGGTAGGCGGCCACGCGCTTCGCCCTGTCCGCGAGCTCCGGAGCGAAGGCGTGCTCCGCCTTCTGCTCGAGCAGCCGCCGGGCACTGCCCGAGACCAGTTCAGCGCCGCGCCGGGAGCGGGCGAAGACCAGTGTCTGGACGTCGCGCTCGACGAGGTCCGCCAGGATCGCTCCGGCCTCGCTGGTGGCCGAGCGACGCAGCGGCTCCTCGCTCGTGGCGCCGCTGCCACTCGTGGCCCCGCCCTCGCCATCTCCGGCATCTACCCCGGCCGGGGCGCCGTCGTCCGTGGCCTTCGCGGCGTCCGGGCCGGACCCGGCTCCCGCGCCGGCGGGATCCGCCTCGCCCTCGGGGCCGGCGTCGTCGCTCCGCCCCGGACCGCGTCCGTCCACGCGCGTGCGCGTGCCCGGTTCCCACAGCCCGATGGTCAGCCCGGCCCGCGGGGAGCCGTCCTCGACGACCGGGGTGACGTCCTGCCCGATGAGCCGGGAGGCCGACAGCTCCGGGTTCGCCGTGGTGGCCGAGGCCAGGATGAAGGTCGGGTCGGCGCGGTAGTGGGCGGCGATCCGGCGCAGGCGACGCATCACCATCGCCACGTGGCTGCCGAAGACGCCGCGGTAGCTGTGGCACTCGTCGATGACCACGTAGCGCAGAGCGCGGAAGAAGCTCGCCCACTGCTCATGGCCGGGCAGGATCCCGAAGTGCAGCATGTCCGGGTTGGTCAGCACCACGGTTCCGTGGCGGCGCACCCACCGCCGCTGCTCGGTGGGGGTGTCCCCGTCATAGACCGCGATCCGGGCATCACGCAGTCCGGCCCCGTCGGCCATGGTGGTGATGTTGGTCAGCTGATCCGCGGCGAGCGCCTTGGTCGGCGAGAGATACAGCGCGGTGGCACGGCGCGCCTCCGGCTCGAGCTCACGGGCGCCGATCGCGGTGAGCACGGGCAGCAGGTACCCCAGCGACTTGCCCGAGGCGGTCGCTGTGGCCAGCACCACGTGCGTGCCGCCATGGGCGAGTTCCGCGGCTTCCTGCTGGTGGATCCACGGCGCAGTGATTCCGCGCTCAGCCAGGTGCGCGACCAGGCGCGGGTCCGCCCACTCGGGGAAGAAGCCGCGGCGGCCCTCCCGGGCCGGACGCTCCTCGACGTGGGTCAGGCACGTTCGGCGGGTCGGCGGTTGCGTGAGATCGGCCAGGAGATCGGCCGCTCTGCCTGCCCGCATCCGCTCCTCATTCCCTGCGCATCGTCCACACCTGGCCTCCGTTCCGACTCCAGGTGGCTGGGGCACAATCGTAGCCATGCCACCCGACTCGCCAGCGGCGCCCTCACGGACCCCGACGCCCGCCCCGCCGCGGATCGTGCCGGAGCAGATCGCTGCGCTGCGCGCGGACCTCACTGCCGCCTCCTACACGGTCGAGACCACCGAGGCTCTGCTGGGACCGGTCGCCGTCGCCGCCCTGCGCCGCGAGAATCCCGTGCCGGCCCGCCGTGCCCTGGAGGGCCGCACCGACGCCGCCGCCGTCCTCTTCCGCCTGTTCACCCTGGGAGCCGTGGTGCCCCGCTCCGTGATCCAGCGCGCACTGCCCACGCTGGGCGCTGACGGGGCGAGCGCACTGGGCCTGGTGATCCCGGCCGCGTCACGGGAGACTCCCGGAGCTGCGGAGGCCGCCGAGCCGCTGCTGCGCGCCGCCGTCGACCTCGCCCCGTACGCAGCCAGCGACGACGCCGGTCAGATCGCCTGGTGGATCGCCTCGGACCTCTCCGAGCTGGCCACCGGGCAGGCGCTGGGCCCCGACCATGTCCTCGGTATCGGTGGGGCCTCGCTCACCCTGGCGCGGATCACGCCGCGCACCCGGGTCGCCACCGTGCTCGATCTGGGCTGCGGCGGCGGGATCCAGGCGCTGCACGCCGCCCGGCATGCCGATCACGTCGTGGCCACCGATCTCTCACGGCGGGCACTGGCCTTCGCCGCCTTCAACGCGGCGCTCAACGACGTCGAGATCGAGCTGCGACACGGATCGCTCCTGGACCCGGTGGCCGGGGAGAGCTTCGACCTGATCGTCTCCAACCCTCCCTTCGTGATCACCCCGCGCGAGGCAGGGCAGGAGGAGGCCCGCTGGACCTACCGCGACGGCGGCCGCGCCGGGGATTCGCTGCTCGCCGAGCTGCTGGAGGCGGTCCCGGCACACCTGGCACCGGGCGGCAGCGCCGTGATGCTCGGGAACTGGGAGATCTCCCGCGATCAGCCGTGGGACGCGCATCCGCGAGCCTGGCTCGATCCCGCGAGAGCCGACGGCGTGGACGCCTGGGTGATCCAGCGCGAGCAGGAGGATCCCGCCCAGTACGCGGAGACCTGGGCCCGTGACGGTGGCATCACCGAGCGCGACGCCCGCTGGTCCCCGCTGTTGGAGGCGTGGCTGGACGATTTCGCCGCGCGCGATGTGGAGGGCATCGGCTTCGGCTATCTGCTGCTGCGACGCCCGGACCACGGCGCCCGGTCGGTCCCTGCCCTGCCTCGCCCCGCAGTGCTGCGCACCGAACAGGCCGCGGGCACCGGGACCGGGTCCCTGGCCGCCCATCTCGCCGACGGCCTGGACGCGATCGACGAACTCGCGGCCCTGGATGACGACGCCCTGGCCGCCCTGCGCCCGGTGCGCGCAGCCGACGTCATCGAGCGGCGCCACTTCACGCCGGGCGCATGGGACCCCACGCTCATCGAACTGGCCCAGGGCGCCGGGTTCGCCCGCGTGGTCCGGGCCGACCAGATACTCGCGGCGACCGTCGGCGCACTGGATGGGACCCTTACCCTCGGTCAGGTCCTCGCCGCCGTATGCGCCCTGACCGACGCCGACGAGCACGAGGCCCGCGCGCGGGTCCTGCCAGCGGTGCGTGAACTCGTGATCAGCAGGATGGTGACTCTATGACCGCCGGACGCACCGCGACCGACCCCACCGGGGACCACAGCGCCGGGTCCCGCCGCCGCGTCGGCGGCCTCGCCCGGCCGCTGCTGTCGCTGCTGGCGGCAGCCGTCTGCGTCGCGGCGGTCACGCTGCTGGCGCGGACGGCCGTGGGCACCGCGAGCGGGCAGCGGCTGGACGAGCTGGCGCTGTCCGGTGCGCTCGCCCACGAGGGCCGCCTGGCGCAGTACGCGGAACTGGCCGTGGGGACGGTCAGCCTGCCCGTGATCGCGGTGCTGCTGGCCCTCTCCCTGGTGCTGGTGCTGGTCCGCGGCCGGTGGCGCCTGCTGCTGCCGCTGGCGGTGCTGGTGGCGGGCGCGAATCTCACCACCCAGGTGGTCAAGCACTTCCTGGTCTCGCGCGAGCCGCTGGGGCTGGGCATCGAGATCACCCCGAACTCGTTTCCCTCCGGCCACACCACGCTCGCCGCGACGGCGGTGATCGCGCTGGTGCTGGCTTCCGGCGGCGCCCGGGCCGTGCTCGCCCCGCTGGGGACGGCGTGGACGGCGAGCGCAGGCATCGGGACGGTGGTACTGGGCTGGCACCGGCCCAGCGACGTCCTCGGCGCGCTCGTGCTGGTGGCGGCGTGGACGTTCCTGGTCCTCGCCCTCGACGGGCTGGGCACCAGGCGCCGCCTGGCCCGCAGTGCCCGACGCACCGGGCACGGGCGCCGGCGCAGGGGCGCCCCGGGAGCGGACGTCGCCGGGCCGGACGGCTCCACGGGACCCCTGCTGCGGCTGCGCACGAGCGCCGTCGATTCCGTGGTGGCGCTCCTGCTGGCTCTGGCCGGCCTGGCCGGGCTCGGCGTCGGGGGTTACGAACTCGTCTCATTGCAGCTGCCGCTGGACCTCCAGGACGGGGCCCAGCAGGCCACCGCGTTCTCCGCGATGGCCGCCGTCATCGGCGGGTGCACCGCTGCCTGGATGGCTCTGGTGCTGCTTCTGCGCACGCCGATCTCACACAGGACCCGCCCCGGCGAACGTGTACCGTGAACAATCGCCGAGCGCGCAGTACGTGCTCGGACAACCCTGACCTCGGCACCTTGCCACGGCGGACGGGCCGCGACGTCTCGCGGCGAGGAAGGACACAGCAACGTGACTGGCGGACGACATCTGGTGATCGTCGAGTCCCCGGCGAAGGCGCGGACGATCGGCCGCTACCTCGGGGACGACTTCATCGTCCAGGCATCGGTGGGACACATCCGTGACATCCCGGTGCCTCGCGACCTGCCCGCCGAGATGAAGAAGGGGCCCTACGGGAAGTTCGGGGTCGACGTCGAGGGCGGCTTCGAGCCCTACTACATCGTCAGCCCGGACAAGAAGAAGACCGTCGCGGACCTCAAGAAGGCCCTCAAGGACGCCGACACCCTCTACCTCGCCACCGATGAGGACCGCGAGGGCGAGGCGATCGCCTGGCATCTGCTGGAGACCCTCAAGCCCAAGAAGTCCCTGCCGGTCAAGCGGATGGTGTTCCACGAGATCACGCGCGACGCGATCCTGGGGGCGCTGGAGAACACCCGCGAGATCGACTCCCACCTGGTCGACGCGCAGGAGACCCGCCGCATCCTGGACCGTCTGGTCGGTTTCGAGCTCTCCCCGGTGCTGTGGCGCAAGATCAAGCCCTCCCTGTCGGCCGGACGCGTGCAGTCCGTCGCGACCCGCCTCGTGGTCGAGCGCGAGCGCGAGCGGATGGCGTTCGTCCCCGCCGACTACTGGGACGTGACCGGCACCTTCGGCGCCGAGGCCGAACAGTTCACCGCCAAGATCGCCACCGTCGACGGCTCGCGCGTCGCCACCGGCAGCGACTTCGCCGACGACGGCACCCTGAAGTCGCGGGCGCAGAACGCGACCGTGCTCACCGAGGCCTCCACCCGGGAGCTCGTCGAGACCCTGACCGACGCCCCCGCCACGGTCACCTCGCTGGATTCGAAGCCGTACACCCGCCGCCCCGCGGCGCCGTTCACCACCTCCTCGCTGCAGCAGGAGGCCTCCCGCAAGCTGCGCCTCGGTGCCCGGCAGGCGATGCGGATCGCGCAGTCGCTGTACGAGAACGGCTACATCACCTATATGCGTACCGACTCGGTGGCGCTGTCGGGAGAGGCCGTCAAGGCCTCCCGCGGCCAGGCCGCGGAGCTGTACGGCTCCCAGTACGTGCCGGACAAGCCGCGCTATTACCAGACCAAGTCCCAGAACGCGCAGGAGGCGCACGAGGCGATCCGCCCCGCCGGGGATCGTTTCCGCACTCCGGCCGAGGTCTCCGGATCCCTCTCGGGCGATGAGTTCCGCCTCTACGAACTGATCTGGAAGCGCACCGTCGCCTCGCAGATGGCCGACGCCAAGGGCACCACCTCCACCGTCGAGCTGCTGGTCGAGAACGGGGAGCGCGCCGCGACCTTCCGTGCCTCCGGCACCGTGATCACCTTCCGCGGCTTCCTGGCCGCCTACGAGGAGGGCCGGGACGCCACGCGGTACAAGGAGGACTCCGACAGCGGCAGCGACAAGCGCCTGCCGCAGATGGAGGAGGGCCAGACGCTCGATACCCGCGAGCTGGTCCCGGACGGGCACAGCACCACCCCTCCCCCGCGCTACACCGAGGCCTCGCTGGTGCGAGCGCTCGAGGAGCGCGGGATCGGCCGCCCCTCGACCTTCGCCTCCACCGTGGCGACCGTCCAGGATCGCGGCTACGTGCTGCGCCGCGGCACCGCCCTGGTGCCCAGCTGGACCGCGTTCGCCGTCGTCCGTCTGCTCGAGGAGCATTTCGGGGCGTTCATCGACTACGACTTCACCGCTCAGATGGAGGAGCAGCTGGACCGCATGGCCCGCGGTGAGCTGGGCCGGGCGCAGTACCTGGAGGACTTCTACCTCTCGGACGGGTCCGAGGGGCCCATCGGGTTGAAGCCCATGGTCGACGATCTCGGCGACATCGACGCCCGCGCCATCAACAGCATCGAGATCGGCGAGGGCATCACTCTGCGCGTGGGCCGCTACGGCGCCTACGTCGAACGCCAGCCCCGCGACGAGAACGGCGAGCCGATCGAGGGCGGCGAGCCACAGCGCGCGTCCGTCTCCGATGACATCGCGCCCGACGAACTGACCGTCGAGGTCGCCTCCGAGCTGCTCGAACGCGCCAAGGACGACGGCCGTGTGCTGGGAGTGGACCCCGAGACCGGGCACGAGCTCGTCGCCAAGGACGGTCGCTTCGGCCCGTACATCACCGAGATCCTGCCGGAGGCCGACGAGGGCGCGGAGGGGACGGCGAAGAAGTCGACGGCCAAGAGCAAGAAGCCCAAGCCGCGCACGGCCTCGCTGCTGAAGTCCATGGATCTGGCGACCGTGACCCTCGAGGACGCGCTGAAGCTGCTGAGCCTGCCCCGCGTCGTCGGCACCACGGAGGACGGCACGGAGATCACGGCGCAGAACGGCCGCTACGGCCCCTACCTCAAGAAGGGCTCGGACTCGCGCTCCCTCGAGAGCGAGGAGCAGCTGTTCACGATCACCATGGAGGAGGCGGAGAAGCTCTACGCCCAGCCCAAGACGCGCGGCCGGGCGGCCGCGAAGCCCCCTCTGAAGGAGCTGGGCACCGATCCCACCAGCGAGAAGCCGATCGTGATCAAGGACGGGCGCTTCGGCCCGTACATCACCGACGGCTCCACCAACGTCTCGCTGCGCTCGAGCGAATCGGTCGAGGAGATCACGGAGAAGGTGGCCGTGGAGAAGCTCGCGGAGAAGCGTGCGAAGGGTCCGGCCAAGAAGCCGGCCGCCCGCCGCTCCACCTCCAAGAGCTCGACGACCAAGGGCTCGACGTCCAAGGGTTCGACGACCCGGAAGAAGAGCACCACGACGAAGAAGTGAGTCCCTCGGGGCCGGCACGCGGCATTCCGCGCGCCGGTCCGAGGTCTCCCGATTCCGGGCCCCGGGCTCCAGACCCCGGGATCCCATGATTCCGGGCGAACGAGGACCGAACGGTCGGCACCGAGGGGCGGGATTCCCGGTTCCTTCCTCATTACCCCTCTTCGCGCCATGACCTGGGCGTAGTATGAATGCAGCAACATCCCCATCACCGTTGATGAAGGAGTTCTGTCATGCGTTCACATCTTTCCCGCCGCACCGTCATGGGTGGCGCGGCGACGGCCACCGCGCTCGGACTCGCCGGGTGCCTGCAGAATCCTGAGAACTCCGGCGGCAGCGGCGGCTCCGATGGCGGCGGGGGCGGGGGCGGTTCCGCCGGAGGCAGCCCGGGCGACGGTGTGGTCACGATCCTGGGAAACTTCGGCGGCGTCGAGGCCGAAGGGTTCAACGCCGCGCTCAAGAGCTTCACCGACGAGAGCGGCATCAGCGTCGAGTACACCTCCGACCAGGACTTCGCGAACTCCATTCGCACCCGGGCGAGTGCGGGCGATGCGCCGGACATCGCTCTGTTCCCGCAGCCCGGTGGGCTGCTCGAACTCGCCGCCGACGGCCACATCGCCCCGATCGGCGACGTGCTGGATGTGGACTCGCTGGAGTCCTCGCTGATCCCCGGCTTCCTGGAGGCCGCCACGGCGGAGGACACGATCTACGGCGCACCGATCCGTCTGGCCGTGAAATCCCTGGTCTGGTATCCCGCGGCGGCCTACGCCGACGGCGGCTGGAGCACCGAGCCGGCCACTCTGCAGGAGCTGCAGGGCATCGCCGACGAGATCAAGGCCTCCGGAACGGCCCCCTGGGCGGATGCCTGGAACGCCGATCAGGCGACCGGCTGGGTGGGCACCGACTGGCTCGAGGAGTTCATCCTGCGCATGCACGGGCCGGAGTTCTACGACCAGTGGACCTCTCATGAGGTGCCCTTCAACGACCCCAAGGTGGTCGAGGCCCTCGACGCGCTCGGGGAAGTGCTCAAGACCGAGGGCAACGTGCTGGGCGGCTCCGAGACCATCCTGAACACCGACTTCTCCGAGGCGTCCCTGCCCCTGTTCGAGGACCCGCCGCGAGCAATGCTCCACCGCCAGGGCAACTTCGTGACCGGGTTCTTCCCCGACGACGTGCAGGCAGACCTCGACAACGCCGTCGGCGTCTTCGCGCTGCCGCCCTGGGAAGGCGGCTTCGATGGCCAGCCCATCCTCGGCGGCGGGGATCTGGCAGCGCTGTTCGCCACCGAGGACGACGAGGCGAAGCAGGTCATGGAGTTCATCACCTCGAGCGACTTCGGCGGCGAGTGGGCCCAGGCCGGCGGCTGGCTGAGCCCGCACCAGAGCTTCGACAACTCCCACTACGCCGACGAGACCACCCGCCGGGTCGCGGACATCGCCTCGAATGCGGAGGTCTTCCGCTTCGACGGCTCGGATCTGATGCCCGGCCCCGTCGGCAGCGGCAGCTTCTGGACCGCGATGAACCAGTGGGTCGGCGGGGACAAGACGTCCCAGGAGGTCCTGGACGACGTCGAGGCATCATGGCCCCAGTGAGCAGCGCTGCTGCCCGCCCCCAGGAGCCCGATCCGGCTCCGGGAGCGGGCTCCGGCGCTGCGAGTTCAGCGGGGGGACCGGGCTCTTCGGGCTCGACAGATCCGTCGGCTCCGTCGGCTCCGTCGTACTCGACGGCGAAGCCGCTGCGGATCCTGATCGGCGCCGTCGGCCTCGCGGTCACCGCGTGGGCGGTGTGCACCCTGTTCCTGGCGTTCGCGTACTACCCCGCCTGGTTCGGCGGCAGCGACGTGATCATCGGGCTGACCGGCCTGGTCGTCGGCATCGGCGGCGCGGTGCTGTTCTTCCTGTTCCTGAACATGGCGATCGAGGGATTGCCGGGCCGGTTCTCGCGGGGCCTGATCCCCTACGCGTTCCTGCTGCCCGGCTTCTCCCTGATCGCGGTGATGCTGGTGTACCCGACGGTCCAGACCGTCGTGTACTCCTTCGCCAACAACGACTCCACGCAGTGGACGGGGCTGGAGAACTATGCCGCGATCTTCTCCTCGAACGGCTTCTGGCAGGCACTGATCAACAACCTCCTGTGGGTCGTCGTGGTGCCCGTGGTGACCGTCGCGTTCGGTCTCATGGTCGCCGTGCTCGCGGACAAGCTCTCCCCGACCGGGGAGAAGACCGCGAAGTCGTTCATCTTCCTGCCGATGGCGATCAGCTTCGTCGGGGCCTCGACGATCTGGGGTCTCATCTACGCCTACGACTCCCCCGGCTCGCAGCAGACGGGCGTGCTGAACGCGATCGTCGTCGGCCTCGGCGGAGAGCCGCAGCCGTGGATGCAGATCAGCGAGGGCCGCCTGAACTCGCTGCTGCTGATGGTGATCCTGATCTGGCTGCAGACGGGCTTCGCGATGGTGCTGCTGAGCTCGGCGATCAAGGCCGTGCCCGAGGACACCGTCGAGGCGGGGCGCATCGACGGCGCCGGCGAGATGCGCATCTTCTGGCAGATCGTCTTCCCGCAGGTGCGCGGCACCGTCCTGGCCGTATTCATCACGGTGCTGATCGTGGTGCTGAAGGTGTTCGACATCGTCTACGTCATGACCAACGGCCGCAACAACACCGATGTGATCGCGAACCTGTTCTTCCGCAAGCTGTTCACCGAGCAGCGAGCCGGAGAGGCAGCCGCGGTCGTGGTGGTGCTGCTGATCCTGGTGATGCCGGTGGTGTTCTACCAGGTGCGGGCCTACAAGCAGCAGGAGGCGCAGCGATGAGCGCACGCATGGCGGACGGCCGCCGCCGCTCCCCGGCCGCCATCATCGTGATGATCCTGCTCGGGGTGCTGTGGACCATCCCGACGCTCGGCATGCTGATCACGAGCTTCCGCAGCCGCACCGACGCCGCCACCTCCGGCTGGTGGACCGCCGTGCTGGGCCCCTTCGGCGCGGACTGGACGCTGGCCAACTACCAGCGGCTGTTCGAGAGCACCGCCCTGGGCTCCTCGCTGCTGAACTCGGTCGTCGTGGCCGTCCCCGCGACGGTGCTGCCGATCATGTTCGCCGCCTTCGCGGCGTACGCGTTCACCTTCACCCGCTTCCGCGGCAAGGAGCTCGCGTTCATCCTCATCGTGGCGCTGATGGTGGTGCCGATCCAGGTCGCCTTCCAGCCCCTGCTGAACCTGCTGGGACCGCGGGGACTGGGCATCTCCGGGGAGTTCGTGGCCGTGTGGCTGCTGCACTCGGGCTTCGGGATGCCGCTGGCGATCTACATCCTGCGCAATTACATGAGCGGGCTGCCGTGGTCGGTGATCGAGAGTGCGAAGATCGACGGGGCCTCGCACTACCAGACCTTCTGGCGACTGGTGGCTCCGATGTCGATGCCCGCGATCGCCGCCTTCGCCACCCTGCAGTTCCTGTGGGTGTGGAACGACCTGCTGATCGCACGCCTGTTCCTGGGCGGCGGCGCCAACACCACCATCATCGTGGCCCTGCAGCAGCTGCTGGGCACCCAGGGACAGGGCGCGGAGCTGCTGACCGCCGGCGCGTTCCTGTCGATGCTGATCCCGCTGATCGTGTTCTTCTCGCTCCAGAACTTCCTGGTGCGAGGCATGACGGCGGGCTCGGTGAAGGGCTGAATCGGATCACTGGGAGGCCGCCCCGGCGCAGTCTCGAGCGGCGCACCGCGGTATCTCGGACGGCGCGCCACGGAGTGCGGATTCAGCCGAGGGCGGACCTCTCCTCCCCATCGTCCACCATGGCAGTGGACGTCGGACGCGCTGGGTAGATTGGAGTCATGAGCGAGACCGCCGACCCCCGAGGCCCCGAGGCCCAGAACTCCCTGGCCCTGCCTGCCTCCACCGTCCCCGACCCGGCCACCGCGCCCGGCCTGCGCTGGGGCGTGATCTCTCCCGGTCACATCGCCGGGCAGTTCACCGCGACCGCACATCGCGCGACGGCCTCCCGAATGGTCTCCGTCGTCTCCCGCTCGGCGGAGCGCGCCGAGGCGTTCGCCGCCACGCACGGCATCGAGCAGGCGTTCACCTCGGTGGCCGACATGCTCGCCGCCGGCGGCCTGGACGCCGTCTACGTCGCCTCTCCCCACGCCCAGCACCATCAGCTGACCCGGCCCGTCCTCGAAGCCGGCATCCCGGTGCTGGTCGAGAAGTCCTTCACCCTCAGCGGCAGCCAGGCCCGCGACCTGCTGGAGGTGGCCCGTGCGCGCGGCACCTTCGCCATGGAAGCGATGTGGGCACGCTTCCTGCCGCAGTACGACGTGCTGCGGCAGGTCATCGCCTCGGGTCTGCTCGGCGAGGTGATCGAGGTCGCCGCCGATCACGGCCAGTCCTTCCCCGAGGACCCGGCCCACCGCATGTACGCCTCGGAGCTCGGCGGCGGCGCCCTGCTCGATCTCGGGGTCTACCCGGTCTCCTTCGCACAGATGGTCCTCGGCGATCTCACCGAGCTCGCGGTCCGCGGCGACCTCACCTCGACCGGCGTCGACGCCTACCTCGCCGTCCTGGCCCGCGGGACCGGCGGTGGCCGCGCCCGGATCTCGAGCACCCTGCTGGCGCGCACCCCCACCGAGGCCGTGGTCAGCGGCACGCTCGGCGCGGCGCGGCTGTCCGGCCCGTTCTTCGCGCCCGGCACTCTCACCGTCTCCCTGCTGGACGGCCGCACGGCGAGCTTCGAGCATCCCGGTGCGCCCGGCGACGGCATGGCCTACGAGATCGCCGAGGCCGCCCGCCGGGTCACCGCAGGAGACCTGGAATCCCCGCTCATGAGCTGGGCGGATACCCTGAGCGTCATGGACACGATGGACACCGTGCGCGCCGAGCTCGGCGTGGTCTACCCCGGGGAGGAGCGCGCGTGAGCATCCTCGAGACCGCCCGCGGCCTGCGCATCCCCTCACCGCATCCCCCGCGCCGAGGGGTGTTCATCTCCTTCGAGGGCGGCGACGGAGCGGGCAAGTCCACCCAGATGGCGATGCTGCGCGACCACCTGGTCAGCGAGCGCTCGGTCTCCGAGGAGCTGATTCTGACCACCCGTGAGCCCGGCGGCACCCCCCTGGGGGCGCGCATCCGGGAGCTGCTGCTGCACGGAGAGCACGTCGATCCCCGCGCGGAGGCGCTCCTGTACGCCGCCGACCGCGCCCACCACATCTCCACGCTGGTGCGCCCCCACCTCGCCCGCGGCGGCCTCGTGCTCGGCGACCGGTACCTCGACTCCTCGATCGCCTACCAGGGTGCGGGCCGGGACCTGGAGCCCGACTCGATCAGCTCGCTGTCGCTGTGGGCGGCCGACGGACTCCTCCCCCACCGCACGATCCTGCTCGACCTGCCCCCGGAGGTTCTGGGCACGCGCCGGGAAGCGGCCGGCCGTGATCGTCTCGAGCAGGCCGGCGAGGATTTCCACGCCACGGTGCGCCAGGAGTTCCTGGACCTGGCCGAGGCCGACGAGGAGCGCTTCGCGGTGATCGACGGCACCCGACCGCGCGAGGAGGTCCACGCCGAGGTGCTCGAGGCCGTCGCCGAGTTGCTGGACCTCTTCGACCCCACCTTCGAGGAGCTCCCGCACACCTCGCACCGGGACGAGCTGTGACCGCGCCGGGAACGCACCTGCCCGCCGGCCCTCCTGGCGGGGGCCACTTCGATCCGGCCTCCGGCGTGTGGGCCGACGTGGTCGGGCAGGAGGCCGCCGTCGCACAGTTCCGCCGTGCGGCGTCCCCGGAGGGCTCCCTCGCCCAGGCCTGGCTGATCACCGGCCCGCCCGGTTCGGGGCGGTCCACGGCGGCACGGGCCTTCGCCGCCACGCTCGAGTGCGAGCACGGCACCGGCTGCGGGCAGTGCCGGGCCTGCCGGACGGTGCTGGCCGACACCCATCCGGATGTCACCGTGGTCGCGACCGACAAGCTCTCGATCGCGAAAGAGGAGGTCAGGGCTCTGGTCATGACCGCCCAGCGGTCCCCGGCCACCGGGCCGCGCCGGGTGGTGATCATCGAGGACGCCGATCGGATGAGCGCGGGCACCTTCAACGTGCTGCTGAAGTCCATCGAGGAGCCCCCGCCCTCGACCGTGTGGATGCTCTGCGCGCCCTCGGCCGAGGACCTCGCACCCACCATCAGGTCGCGCTGTCGGGTGGTGACCCTCGCGGTGCCGTCCTCGGACGTGGTCGCCGAGCTGCTGCGGCGCCGCGACGGCGTGGCCGAGCAGCTCGCCGTGCGGGCGGCCCGCGCCGCGCAGGGACACATCGGTCTCGCCCTGCGCTACGCCACGCAGGAGGGCGCTCTGGCGGCGCGTGAGGACTCCGCGCGCACGCTCCTGGGCCTGCGCAGCACCGGAGAGGCGGTGCTGGCCGCGCAGTCGCTGGTGGACCGAGCGACCGCGGAGGCCAAGGAGCATGCCGATGCCGTCGCGACCGAGGAGAAGGAGCGTTTCCTGCGCTCTGCGGGCGTGGACGACGGGAAGGTGCCGCCGGCGCTGCGGGCGCAGGTGCGTCAGCTCGAGGAGGATGCCAAGCGGCGCCAGACCCGGCTGGTGCGCGACGTGCTGGATCGCTACCTGCTCGATGCGCACTCGGTGCTGCGCGATGTGCTCAGCCGCCAGCTCGGCACCTCCAGCGAGCTGGTCAACATCGAGGTCGCCGAGGAGGTCGAACGGACCGCGGCGAACGGCTCCGGGACGATCACCCTGGGACTGCTGGATGCGGTGGGGCAGGCTCGGGCCCGGATCAGCGGGAACGTGCCGCCCCTGCTCGCGATCGAGGCGCTGCTCTCGCGCGTCGCCGTCTCTCTGCGCTGACGCACGCCCGCGCGGAGCTGCGCTGGCGCGCGTCCGCGAGGAGCTGCGCGGGCAGGCGCGTCGGCGAGGAGTCAGGCCTGCGGCGTCTCGGAGGCGTCGGTGCTCGACTCGGCGTTCGCGTCGGCCGCCGGCTTGGCGTCCGGTGTCGCGGCAGCGTTCTCCTCGTCGGCGGCAGAATCGGCCTCGGGCACGTCGGTCAGCGTCCTGGACGCCGCCCCGACTTCCGTCGGCTCAGCGGCCTCGGCAGCACTCGCCGGCGCCGTCTTCTCGGCACCGCTCGCCGACTCGGCGTTCTCGTCGGCGCTCGCCGGCTCAGTGGTCTCTGTGGGCCCGACGGAGGCCGGGTCCTCGACATCGAGCTCCTCGACGCCCACGGGACCGGCGCCGGACCGCTGGATCTCGCGATCCTCGTCCTCCTGGCCGGTCTCGGAGTGCGCCCCGCAGCCGTACCCGAGGTGGACGACCCTGCCGTCGGCCGGGGACCACTCGTTGGTGCACACGCCGAACTCGCCGCGCAGGGAGCCGGCGAGCTGGGTGAGGAAGCCGCAGCTGCTGCAGGTGGCGGACACGGTGCCGCGGCGACCGCGGCTCGAGGTCTGACGGGGGCCGAAGTCGCTCTCCAGCCAGCGCTCGGCGGCGTCGGACCGGCCGTGCGGGGAGAGCACCCGCGGGCGGCCCAGGCCCAGCTCCCACAGCGCGACGCGGTCGGCGTCCTCGTCCCCGGTGGCCTCGTAGCCGGGCTCGAGCCGTTCGTCCTGCTCGTGGAAGGGGAGCAGATCGTCGGCGCCGATGTCCTCGGGCTTCAGACGCTCGGACCACGGCTCCCACTCGGGGGCGAGGATGGCGTCCTCGCCGGGCAGCAGCGCGGTCTCCGCCACGGTCGGCACCTTCGCGCGCGGTGCGCGGGCGATCACCGAGACCCAGGACCAGCCGCGGTAGCCCGGCATGGTGCATTCGAAGACATGGGTGACCAACCGCTCGCCACTGGCCTCGACGCGCAGGTGCTCACCGACCTGGCCGGGCTCGGTGACCTCGAGCAGCGCCTCGCGGGCGAGCTCGACGGCGTCGGCCGCGACCGCGTCCAGCCGGGGCCGGGCGGTGCGGGTGCGACGGGGGGCGATGGTCGACTGCGTCATGTATTCAGGCCTCGAAGTTGTCGGCGACGGCGCGGAGCACGGTGGAGATCTTCTGTGCGTGCGCGCGATCGGGGTAGCGGCCCTGGCGGAGGCCGTTGGATGCATCGTCCAGCAGACGGATGAGGTCCTCGACCATGCCCGCCATCTCGTCGGGCTTGGGACGGCGCGCGCGGCTCACCGACGGGGCGGGCTCGAGCATGCGCAGCGCGAGCACCTGCGGGCCGCGACGGCCGTCGACGATGTCGAAATCGACCTTGGTCCCCGGGCGGAGCGTGGCGACTCCCTCGGGCAGGGTCGAGGCGTGCACGTAAACACTCTGTCCGTCCTCGTCATCGAGGATGAAGCCGAAGCCCTTCTCGGCGTCGTAGAACTTCACCTTGCCGCGTGGCACGTGGATCCCATCCTTGTCTGCTGGTGTCGGTCTGCTGGTTCTGGAAGTCCGGGCGCGCGCGGAGCCGGGTTCGGGTCCGACGGGTTCTGCGTGCACGCACCCTGCATGCGTTCGGGCATGCAGTCGGCCGCCGGAGACCGTCCGGCAACGATCCAGTCTAGCGCGTGCAGTCCAGGCCGTGGCGAGCGCGCTCGACGCGGGTGACGTCGGGCACCGCTCGGGTGGTCGGCGGCGGCGCCTGCATGGTCAGCGGCGCCGCTGGGCCGGGATCTCGCGGGTGGGGTCCGTCCGCGCAACGGGCTCCAGACCCATCCCGGTCAGCACGTTCTCCAGGATCATGGCGGTGAAGCCCCACACGAAGGCGTCCTCGGGCAGCTCGAAGACGGGGCCGACCGGGACGCCGCCGAGCAGGCCGCGCCGCCGGTGCGCGGGATCGCTCAGGGAGCCGGGACCGGTCAGCGACGCCCACACCACGCGCTCCACCTCGATCGGATCCTGGACACCCAGCGCAGGGGCGACGGGGGTCCAGGCCAGCACCGGGGTGACCCGCTGGCCGCGCCAGGGCATCGGGATCGGTGCGAACGCCCCGAGCACCCGTACGTCATCGGGGTCCAGTCCGGTCTCCTCCTGCGCCTCGCGCAGCGCGGTCTCCACATCGTCGTCGTCCCCCGCGTCCCGTCCCCCGCCGGGCAGGGAGAACTGGCCGGGCTGGGAGCGCAGCGCGTTGCCCCGCTCCTCCAGGACGATCCGGGCGTCCTCGATCCCCGTCCCGGCGACGAGGATCAGCACGGCGCTGCGGCGCTCCTGGTCGGTGCCGCGGGCGGGGTCGCGGGGATCGGGGTCGCGGGTGACCAGCACGTCGCCGCTGCGCGCCCGGTCGGCGAGGGACGACAGGAACTGCGGGGTCCGTGCGCCGCCGCTGCGCGGTGGGTGAGGAGCGCTCGCGCCTCTCATACGGCGCCTGCGCTCGGGCACACGTCGTCCAGGACGCACTCGGGGCAGCGCGGTGACCTCGCCGTGCAGATCCGGCGCCCGTGCAGGATCAGCCGCAGCGAGAGCGCCGCGAGATCCTCTTCCGGCTCCTGCGGATGCTCCGCGCGGTCAGCGGGCCCCGCGGGCGGCCCTGCGGACTCCGTGCGTGCCTCGCCGGACGCCGTGCTCTGCGGGCCGGCCGGCGGACTGCTGCGCACCGCGGCGACCACGTCCTCCTCCACGGCCCGGGGGTCGGTGGCCGCGGTCCACCCCAGGCGGCGGGCGAGCCGGCCGACGTGCGTGTCGACGGCCAGCAGGGAGCGACCGAACCATGCGCCCCGCACGACGTGCGCGGTCTTGCGCCCCACACCGGGCAGCGCCTCGAGCGCCGCCTGATCGTCGGGCACCTCGCCGCCGTGCTCCGCGAGCAGCCCTCGGGCGAGACCGATGATGCGACGCGCCCGGGTCGGACCCATTCCCAACGGACGGACCACGTCGGTGACCTCGCTCTCCTCGGCCGCCGCCAGGGCGGCCGCGTCGGGCCAGGCGGAGAACAGCTCCGGAGTGACGGAGTTGACCCGCACATCGGTGGTCTGGGCGGACAGCACCGTCGCGACCAGGAGTTCGAACGCGTCGCGATGCTCGAGTTCCGTGCGTGCGTCCGGGTACAGCTCCCGCAGCCGGGCGCTGACCTCGGCGGCGCCGGCCGGCCCTGCGGGCGTCGGCGCGGCGCCCGCGGACGGGGTCGGCGTGGGCATCAGGACTGCTCCTCGTGGGAAGGTGGCGGGCCCCGGTGGCGCAGGCGCGATAGTGTTCCCCCATCATGTGACTGTGACCACCGCTGTTGGTTGCATCGGTCACAATGGGTAGCACAGCACGGTCCCGGACGTCCGGGGCCCCACCATCAGGAGGTTCCGTGGACGAGAACATCGTACGGTCATCGCCGCTGTTCGCTGCGCTCGACGAGGACGGCAAGCAGGCCGTGCTGGCGTCGATGAAGCAGGAGGACTATCACCGCAGCGCCATCATCTTCCGGGAGGGCGATCCGGGCGACCGGCTCTTCATCATCGGCTCGGGCAAGGTCAAGGTCGGCCACGCCTCGGGCGACGGCCGCGAGAATCTCCTCGCGGTGCTCGGCCCGGGCGAGACGCTCGGCGAGCTGTCCCTGTTCGACCCGGCCCCCCGCAACGCGACCGCGACCGTGGTCGCCGAGTCGGTCCTGTACTCGCTCTCGCAGCAGGATCTGTACCGGGTGCTCGCGCAGCGCCCCGAGGTGGGCCGTCACCTGCTCGCCTCGCTGGCTCGGCGTCTGCGCAAGACGAACGAGTCGCTCGCCGACCTGGTCTTCGCCGACGTCCCGGGCCGCGTGGCCAAGAACGTGCTCGACCTCGCCCAGCGCTTCGGTCGCCAGACCGACGACGGCGTGATGGTCGCGCACGGCCTCACCCAGGAGGAGCTGGCCCAGCTGGTCGGGGCGTCCCGCGAGACGGTGAACAAGGCGCTGGCGGACTTCGCCTCGCGCGGCTGGATCCGGCTGGAGGCACGCGCCGTCCTGATCTCGGACGTCGAGCGTCTGCGTCGCCGCGCCCGCTGACTCGGGCCGGCGCCGCCGACCTCGGACCACCGCCACGCCGGACCGAGACGTCGAATCCCCTGATATGTGCCACGACCGGCACATATCAGGGGATTCGACGTTGCGCGGCCGGTGTGTCCTCGTCGGCAGGCGGGCCCGCGGCGCCAGGGCGGGCGAGAGCGCCCTTCGGCGGGCAGGCCGGTCGGCGCGAACCGGTCGGCGCGAACCGGTCGGTCAGCCGAGGCCAGAGGGTCAGCCGAGGCCAGACGGCCAGCCGAGACCAGGCGGTCCGAGCCGCATGTCCCGGCCCGCCTCAGTTCCCCTCGGCCAGATGCTCCAGCGTGGCGCGCAGGTTCCAGCGCGCCGCCTCCTGCAGCGACGCGGGAAGATCAGGGCCATAGACGGAACGCACCAGTCGGTCCAGGGTGAGGACGCCTGCCGTGCGCGCCCGACGGACCTGCTCGATGCGCTCCTCGCGATGCGAGATCGCCTCCTCGATGGCCGCCAGCGCGGCGGGCGGCGACTCGTAGGCCGGGCCGTGACCGGGGTGGATCGAGCCGATCCGGCCGTCCAGCGCCATCGCGCGCAGGATCGCGAGCGATTGCAGGTAGTCACCGAGCGATCCGCCGTCGTCGGGCACGATCACCGTCGAGGAGCCTCCCAGCAGCGTGTCGCCGCTGAGCAGCCGGCCGCCGTCGAGCAGCACGGCCGCGGAGTCCGCGGTGTGACCGGGCAGGTGGATGATGTGTCCGACCATGCCGTGGTCGCTCTCCAGGCTGGAGGGCAGGGGCCGGGAGCCGGGCACGGCCACCTGGTCCGCCGCCCACAGCGGCACCTCGCGGCCGCTGCGGGCTGCGAGCTGGCGAGCCAGTGTCGCCGCGCCGGCGGTGTGGTCCAGGTGTCGGTGGGTGACCAGCACGCCCATGGGCCGTGCGTCCTCGCCGCAGCTGACCAGCAGCTCGGCGAGGTGCTCGGGGTCCTTGGGGCCCGGGTCGACCACCCACACCTGGTCACCGTCACGGATCACGTAGCTGTTGGTGCCGCTGAGGGTCATCGGCCCCGGGTTCGATGCGGGGACCGCCAGCAGTTCGACGGCGGGTCCTGCCGGGTCCCGCTGCGATTCGTCGTCGGACACGGCAGGGCCTCAGCCGGCGGGGACGGAGACGGGCGCGGGGCCCGGCACGAGCGGGGAGTCCACTTCCACCAGGAGATCCAGCTCCACCGGCGCATCCAGCGGCAGCACGGCCACTCCGACGGCGCTGCGCGCGTGCCGGCCGGCGTCGGCGAACACCGCGCCGAGCAGCTCGCTGGCGCCGTTGATGACCGCGGGCTGCGCGGTGAAGCCGGGATCGGAGGCGACGTATCCGGTCAGCTTCACGATGCGCACCACGCGGTCGAGGTCTCCGGTGAGATCCTCGATGGCGGCGAGGGCGTTGAGGCAGCAGGTCGCGGCGAGCTCGGCGGCCTGCTCCGGGGTCACGTCGGCGCCGACCTTGCCCGTGCGCGGCAGGACGCCGTCGACGAACGGAAGCTGGCCGGAGGTGTGCACGTGGACACCGGTCGCCACGGCCGGCACGTAATCGGCCACCGGCGCGGCGACAGCGGGCAACGAGAGCCCGAGCTCCTCCAGGCGAGCCCGGACGCGGGGGCCGGTGGTGGCGCCCTGCGCTGCGGCGGCCACCGGCTCAGGCCTCGGCGAGAGGACGCTTGAGGTAGGCGACCAGGTTCTCCGGGTTCGGCCCGGGGACGACCTGGACCAGCTCCCAGCCCTCCTCGCCGTAGTTGTCGAGGATCTGCTTGGTCGCGTGGATCAGCAGCGGAACGGTGAGGTACTCCCAGCGGGTGTGCGTGCTCATGGGGCGAGCCTACCGGCCACGGCCTGCTCCGGGGCCTCGCGGGACCGCCCGTGGACACGCGCCCGAGCGGATGGACACGCCCCGACCGGCCAGCTGCGACCGGTCAACTGCCCACGGCTTCCTGCGAGGCACGCCGCAGCACGGCGGACCAGTCGCTGACATCGGGATGCCGGCGCAGCAGCCGCCGGCGCTCCCGCTCCGTCATCCCGCCCCACACCCCGAAGTCCACACGGTTGTCCAGCGCGTCGGCCAGACATTCCGTCCGGACGGGGCAGGAGCCACAGGTGGTCTTGACCGCATGCTGCTCCGCGCCCTGCACGAAGAATCCGTCCGGATCCATGCTCACGCAGGCTCCGCGTGCCGCCCAGCTCGAATCGGCGCTGATGGGAGTCCCCCCGATGCTCATCTGCGTCCCCTTCCCGGGTCCTCGTCGACCCGTTTTGTCCATACTCTAGGGAGACCCACGCCACATCGCAAAACCCGGCCACCGACCGCGAGCACTCCTCGAGCGGCAGCGACCCGAGGACCCGGCCCGGTCTCGCGTTGTGAAGATTCCTCGGCCACCGGCCCGGCGTCTGGCCCTGCGTCCCGTGCCCGCCGTACTCTTGGATCATGGCCAGCACTCCGTCCAGCTCCGGTTCCGGACGCTCCCTTCCCGTCGCCCTGGCGCAGTCCCTGTACCTGCTGCTGGGGATGATCGCCGTCTCGGCGCTCGGCGGCGTACTCCTGGCCGCCTTCTTCTTTCCCGCCGTCTCGGCCACCTCCGCGATCGCCGAGGACGGGGTGGAGCTGTTCGAGTCCTACCCGACCGAGCTCGAGGTCGAGCCGCTGAACGAGGCGAGCCGGATCGAGGCCGCTGACGGGTCGCTGCTGGCGACCTTCTACACCGAGAACCGCATCATGGTGCCGCTCGAGGAGATCTCGCCGCACATGCAGCATGCGGTGATCGCGGTCGAGGACCGCCGGTTCTACGAGCACGGCGGTGTGGACCCGAAGGGCCTGGTGAGGGCGTTCGCGAGCAATGCTGCCGGCGGCGCCACCCAGGGCGGGTCGACACTGACCCAGCAGTACGTCAAGAACGCCCTGCTGATGGACGCGGTCCAGCGCGGCGACCAGGAGGACATCAACGAGGCGACCGAGCAGACGTACGGGCGCAAGGCGCGAGAGGCGAAGCTGGCGATCTCGCTGGAGAAGCGCTGGAGCAAGGACGAGATCCTCAACGCCTACCTCAACGTCGCCCAGTTCGGCCCGTCCCAGTACGGGGTCGAGACCGGCTCGCGGCACTACTTCTCGAAAAACGCTGCGGATCTGAATCCGGGCGAGGCAGCGCTGCTGGCGGGGGTCACCAACGGTCCGAACCAGTACGACCCGGTCAGCCACCCGGAAGCCGGCGAGAAGCGCCGCAACGAGGTCCTGGCGGACATGCGCCGTGAAGGCTTCATCACCGACGAGGAGTACACGAAGTACTCCGAGCAGCCCATCGAGGACATGCTCCAGATCCAGAACCTCCGGGCCGGTTGTGCCGACGCGGAGGGCAGCGGATTCTTCTGCGACTACGTCACCCGCACACTGCTCAACGACCCGGAGTTCGCCCCGACGTACGAGGAGCGCCAGAAGCTGCTCTACGGGGGCGGGCTGACCATCCGCACCACGCTGGATCCCTCGACGCAGGCGGCCGCCGAGGAGGTGCTGCAGCGCCGGGTCCCGGGGGATGCGCAGCACGGCTTCGGCCACTCGATCGTGACCGTCGAGCCGGGAACGGGCAACATCCTCACGATGGCCGAGAACCGTACGTTCAACCCGTACGACGAGGTCAATCCGGGCGAGACGGCGATCAACTACAACGTCCCCAAAGCCCTCGGCGGCTCCAGCGGCTTCCCCGTCGGCTCGACGTTCAAGCCCTTCGTGCTCCAGGAATGGCTGGAGACCGGGCACGGGATCATGGACAAGGTCGCCACCGGCCGCGAGACGATGCCGAGCTTCCCGGCCAAGTGCCTCTCCCGGGGCGCATGGCGGGAGAGCCCCGGATACAACCCGGACAACGCCGTCTCCGTGGACATCGCCCCGATGGAGACCGCGCTGAACTCGACGAAGTTCTCGATCAACACCGCCTACGCGAACATGGCCCGGCAGCTGGATCTGTGCGACATCGCCGAGGGCGCCCGCGACATCGGCGTGGTCCCGGCGACGCATAATCCGTACGACCAGGCCACCTGGGATGCCGGCATCGAGGACGTCTACGGCACCGAGCTGGCGCCGTCCGTCGTGGTCCTCGGTGAGGTGCGCATCTCAGCACTGGACATGGCCAGCGCGTATGCGACCTATGCCGCCGGCGGGACGTACTGCAAGCCGCAGGCGGTCACCGAGGTCATCGACCGCAACGGCGAGGCCATGCCGATCTCCGGGGCCGAATGCCACCAGGCGGTCGACAAGAAGGTCGCCGACACCATGGCCTGGACCCTCGAGCAGGACCTCGAGGACCCCCGCGCCACCGGCAAGGGCAAGATCATCGAGGGCCACCCCGCCGGCGGCAAGACCGGCACCTCCGGCTCCCAGTTCCACACCTGGTACGTCGGCTTCACCCGCCAGATGTCCACCGCCGTCTGGTTCGGCCACCCCCAGGCGAACGTCCGCCCCGCGGGCTTCCCGGTCGACGGCGAGATGCTGCGCAGCGGGAAGGTGTGGGGCAACACCGTCTCCCTGCCCACCTGGCAGGAGTACATGAGCCGCGTCCACGAGGGCCTGCCCAGCGAACCCTTCCCGTCCGCACCGGCCTCGACCAAGCAGCCGGGGACCCAGGCGGTCCAGAAGGGCGTGGTGCCCGACGTCTCCGGCATGGTCCTCTCCGAGGCCCAGTCGACGCTCGAGGCCGCCGGCTACAGGGTCGAGATCACGAAGGAGCCCTCCGGCACGGTGGGCGAGTGGTTCGTGATCGGCACGGAGCAGCCCCCGGGCACGCGCCTGCCCGAGGGCGAGACGGTCGTCGTCCGCCAGTCCACCGGGCAGGGCTGACGTGCGGCCGGTCCCCGCGGCCGCGGGCGCAGTGGGCCTTGCCGGCCTCGGCGCCGCCGCGGCGGCGCACGTGTGGTCGCGTCACGTCGAGATCCACCGCTTCACGCTGCGTGAGGCGGAGCTGCGGATCCTCCCGCCCGGTACCCGCACCATCCGGGTCCTCCACCTCAGCGACATCCATCTGATGCCGGACCAGGAGCGCAAGCTCGCGTTCCTGCGCCATCTGGCCGCACTGCGGCCGCACCTGGTCATCGACACGGGAGACAACATCTCCTCGGCCGCTTCGGTGCCGGTGCTGGCCGAGGCCCTCGATCCGCTGCTGCAGCGCCCGGGCGCCTTCGTGATGGGCTCCAACGACATGTTCGCCCCCTCGCCCAAGAACCCTGCACGCTACCTGCTGCCCGATGCACGCCCCGAAGGCCTCACCGATCCCAAGGAGCCGACGCTGCCGACGCCCTACCTGGCACGCGTGCTCTCGGCCCACGGCTGGAAGGACCTGACCAACACCCGGGCGACCATCGAGCTCGGCGGGCTCGAGATCCGCCTGGTGGGCGTGGATGATCCGCATCTGGACCGGGACCGCGTCCCCGAGCCGGCCCAGGAGCCGCCGCCGGCGCACGGGCACGTGCTGCGTCTCGGGGTCGCCCACGCGCCCTATCGCCGCGTGCTGGATGCCTTCGTGGCCGACGGGGCCGAGCTGATCCTGGCCGGCCACACCCACGGCGGCCAGCTGCGCCTGCCGGGCATCGGCGCGCTGGTGACCAACTGCGACCTGCCCCGCCGGCAGGCCCGCGGGCTCTCCTCGTGGCACGGCGTCCCGCTGAACGTCAGCGCCGGGCTCGGTGCGAGCCCCTATTCGAACTACCGCCTGCTGACCCCGCCCGAGGCGACGTTGCTCACGTTGCGCGCACCGGCGCCCGCCAGGGGGACCTGACACCCGCGCGCCCCTGCTAAAGTTGCTCCTCGGTGAACCGCTTCGGCGAGGATCCTCCGGGGTGTAGCGCAGCTTGGTAGCGCGCCTCGTTCGGGACGAGGAGGTCGCAGGTTCAAATCCTGTCACCCCGACCACCGGGCTCAGGGCCGCGAGAACGTCGTCGGACGCACTCGCGGCCCTGACGTATTTCCGGCCCGCCTTTCCCTGCCGCCCAGGATTGCTCGACGGATTGCTCGACGCAGGTGGAATCCTCGGACGCACCGACGTCATCGGCCGCGGTTTTCGCGGCGTGAATGACAACGGTGTAACTACCACACTGCTTTTCGAGGCACGAGGACAACACGGCGAGAATTCGGCTTTTTTGGCAAAATCTTGGTAAAGACGTGCATTTCTGCGAGCAAACTCCCCTGTGGTAGGGGCCTGACCTGCACATACAGTGGCGCTGGTGCCGCCCGTAGCTGGGGCACTGACCGAGACGCCGCCTTCCCGTCACCGGCTCGGTCGCTTCCTCCACTTCCCTGGGTGACGGGCGCAGGTCTCGCGCGTCGCGCGGGGGCGCCTGCGTGGCGACGGAGAAAGTGACACTCACAGATGTTCCGCACCGCTCCACGCAGCACGCACCGGGCACCCGGCCGTGCAGTGATCGATTATCGCGGGCTCGCGGCCCCGGTCGGCCGAGGCGTCGGAGGCGTCGCCGTCCTCGGTGCCGTCACCGCCGGCGCCGCGTTCACCGGCGCCGATACGGCCCGGGCCCAGAGCCCCGCTCCCGCCCCTGCAACCGTCGGCACGGTCCGCGGTGCCACCGCGCCGACCGTCGCCCCGGCCGCGCCCTCCTCCAAGTACTCCACGGTGAAGCTGCGTCTGGGCGCTCGCGGCGACGCCGTCAGCCACCTCCAGAGCCAGCTGAACGCCAAGGGCGCGTCCATCGCCACCGATGGCGTCTTCGGCCCCAACACGCTGCGGGCGGTGAAGAACTTCCAGTCCTCGGCCCGGATCGCCGTGGACGGAGTCGTCGGGCCGAACACGTGGGGCGCCCTGGCGGGCGGCAGCAGCTCCGGCAGCGGCACCTCGGCGCCGTCGTCCTCGCAGCCCAAGCTCCGCGAGGGCAGCCGCGGCTCCGCCGTGCGCACCCTGCAGAGCGCGCTGAACGATCGCGGTTCGTCCCTCACGGTGGACGGCGTCTTCGGCAGCCGCACCGCCAGTGCGGTGCGGGGTCTGCAGTCGGCCGCCGGCATCAAGGTGGACGGGGTCGTCGGCCCCAATACCTGGAACGCCGTCTACTCCGACGTGCGGATCTCCGACGGCGGCTCCAGCCGTGGCGACGGTCGTGACTCGACGTCGGGCACCTCGATCAACGGCCAGGCCGTCATCAACGCGGCCCGGTCGCAGCTCGGTGCGCGCTACACGTGGGGCGGCGAGTCGCCCTCGACCGGTTTCGACTGCTCCGGTCTGGTCCACTACGCCTACAACTCGGCGGGCATCGATCTGCCGCGCAAGACGGCGAAGGGATACACCTTCGGCGGGAAGATCATCCCCCGGTCGCAGGCTCAGCCAGGTGACCTCGTGTCCTTCACGTCGAACGACTACGGCCACATGGGCATCTATGTCGGCAACGGGAAGATCATCGACGCCTCCGGCTCGCGCCAGAAGGTCGTCGAGCGTTCCATCTGGAACTCGCCGCACGTCTTCGTCAGCTACCGCTGAGACGACGCCTCAGGACCACGGCGGCCTGCTCGACGCATCAGCGTCACCGGGAAGGAGCAGGGCGGCGTGAGGGAGCCCGGTCGGCATCGCCGGCCGGGCTCCCGTGCGTCCGGGGACGGCGAGCACGACGAACACCGCAAGCACAGCAGCCACAGCGCACTGCGCACAGCGCACGGCGCACTGCGCACTGCGCACTGCGCACGGGGCGGATGCGTCGTGACCCGCGTCTCCATGGCAGACTGGAACGGATCATCGCCGACGCCGCCGTGCCAGGAGAAGTTGATGCCCGATCCCATCGCCCTCGTCCCGCTGCCGCAGTCCGTCATCTGGTCGGAGGGGACCTGGGTGACCGACGACCCGTGGGACGCGCTCTCCGTCGGCCTCTCCGAGGGCCTGGGCCGGACCGAGTACAGTCTGTCGATCTCGCCGGACGGCGCGAGCCTCGCCGCCGGCAGCGAGGCCGCCCTGGCCGACGGCCGCAACACGTTCGCCCAGATCGTCAGCGGCGCCGCCGGCTCCATCCCGTGCGTGACCATCCATGACCACCCCAAGCACGCCTGGCGCGGCATGATGCTGGACGTCTCGCGCCACTTCCGCACGGTCCCCGAGCTCGAGACGATGATCGACGCGATGGCACTGCATCGCCTGAACGTCCTCCACCTCCACCTCACCGATGACCAGGGCTGGCGCCTCGAGGTCCGGGGATATCCGAAGCTCACGGAGGTCGGCGCCTGGCGCGACCAGACGCTCATCGGCCACCATCAGGCCGAGGCGGGCACGTGGGAGTTCGACGGCACGCCCCACGGCGGCTACTACACCCAGGACGAGCTGCGGGGGCTCGTGGAGTACGCCCGCCGCCGCGGGATCATGATCGTGCCCGAGGTGGATCTGCCCGGCCACATGCAGGCCGCGATCGCCTCCTACCCCGAGCTCGGGAACAACCCCGAGGTCCAGCTCGGGGTGCGCCAGGTGTGGGGCATCTCCGACCACGTCCTCGGCGTGGCCGACGAGGTCTTCGACTTCCTGCGCGATGTGCTCACGCAGGTCGCGGATATCTTCCCCGGCCCCTACGTCCACATCGGCGGCGACGAGTGCCCGCGGGTGGAGTGGGAGCGCTCGTCGGCGGCCCGGGCCCGGATGAACGAGTGGGGCCTGACCCGCGTCTCCGAGATCCAGGGCAGGTTCACCTCCTTCGCGGCCGAGGTCCTCGCCGAGCACGGCAAGCGCGTGGTCGCCTGGGACGAGGTGCTCGAGAGCCATCTGCCCGATGACACCGTGGTGATGAACTGGCGTCGGGCCGCCGGCCTGAAGGAATCCACCGCCCGCGGCTTCCAGACGGTGATCGCCAACAGCGAGCACACCTACTTCGACTACTACCAGGGCGATCCCGACGAGGAGCCGCTGGCCATCGGCGGCCTGACCACGGTCGAGGACGTCTACACCGCCGACCTGGTCCCGGGCAGGCTGGACGGGGATCAGCACAAGCTGCTGATCGGTCTCCAGGGTCAGCTGTGGAGCGAGTACATGCCCACCGCGCAGCAGGTGCAGTACATGGCCTTCCCCCGCATGTGCGCCCTTGCCGAGCGCGCCTGGGGATCGCCCGAGCAGAGCTGGGAGGAGTTCGAGGAGCGCCTGCGCGCGCATCTGCCCCGCCTGGACGCCTTCGGGATCAGTTACCGCCCGCTGGACTGATCCATGCCCTCCTCCCATCAGGACTCCCACCCCTACGGCCGCTCGGCCGACGACGTCCGCCGCCGGGACCAGCGACGGCGCCGGCAGCTCCGGCTGCGCGCGACCCAGCTGGTGTTCTTCTCGGCACTGGCGGTCGCAGTGATCGCGGTCGGGTTCTATGCGGTGGGAGAACTGCGCGAGCCGGCCGCCGAGCCCGGCGTGATCGCCCCCAAGACGTTCGGCGACGAGGGATCGGCCGAGCTCACCTGCCCGGAACCGGGTGCCGTCCCCCTGCCGGCCCAGGAGGTCACGGTGACCGTGCTGAACGGGACCGGCCGCACCGGCCTGGCCGGCGACGTCTCCGAGGAGCTCGCCGCGCGCGGCTTCGCCCTCGAGGACCCGGGCAACACCGGTGAGGCCGCAGGGCCCGCGACCATCGTCCACGGCCCGGACGGGTACCTCGCGGCCCAGAGCCTGAGCGCGCAGGTTCCGGACGCCACGCTCACGATGGATTCGCGCGAGGGCGCCGCCGTGGACCTGCTGCTCGGCGACGGGTTCGCCGGCCTCGAGGAGGAGGCGACGGCGTCCGCCGCCGCCGAGGAGCCGGTCGAGATGCCCGAGGGCTGTCCCACGCAGTGAGGCCCTGGGGGACGGTCCCGGATCGTCCGCCCCGCGCTCAGTCCTGCCAGGCCCGGCGGTCGGCCTCCATGCGCACGCCGATCCACAGCGCCACTCCCCCGCCGAACAGCAGCAGCAGCACGATCGTGAGGTACACGGTCGCGGTCGCCGGGGACGAGGGCAAGAGCCCGATCAGCAGGCTGTTGATACCGCTGACCTGCGCGCCGGACCGATCGGAGCCGGTGAGCGTGGGGTCCTCGTCGATGACGAGCTCTGCCGAGGCCGGGACCCCCTCGTTGTCGCGCACGTAGTACGTGATGGGGGTGGTGCGGCCGACGAAGTCCTCGTCCGGGGCGAAGGTGACCGAGCCGTTCTCGCCGACGGTGTACACCCCCTCCTCGGGGATCACCAGGCGCTTGCCGCGCCACCCCTCGAGCTCGGAGAGGTTGGTCGCCGAGAGCGAGCCGATCTCCACGGTCTCCGGGTCCAGCGGCTGTGAGCCGCTGGCGGCGGTGTCGTTGCCCAGGATGTCCACGGTGACCGGGCTTCCCGGTGAGGCGAGCTGCTCGTCGTCGCGCAGTGTGGCGACCTCCGGCGCGACGACGGCCTCGAAGGTGGCATCGACGGTGTTGTCCGCGTAGACGCCCTGCCCGGTGAGCCCCACCGGGGACGCTTCGCCCACGAAGCCCTCGGCGGGTGTCATCGTCACGGTGCGGGATTTGAAGTCGATGGTCCAGGTGCCCTCCCCCTCGACGACCACCTCGGTGCCGTCCTCGGAGAGCTCCGCCCCCTCGGGAAGCCGCTCGCGGTCGAAGCGCAGCGAGTCCGAGCGCACGTCGCGGATCCCGGTGGTCAGGTCGAACTGGATCGGGTTGCCGGGCGTGGCGGCCTCGGCGCGGTCCAGCAGGACCGGATAGGCGGTCGACAGCAGCGCGGTCGCGGCCGTCGCCCCCTCGCCGTCCCCGCCGGTGATGCCCATGGGCGCCGTGGTGCGCACCTGGTCGCTCTCGGGCGAGAAGCGGACCGTGGCACGGTCCCGGTCGAGCTGCCACGTGCCCTGGTCCGGGACCACCACTGTGGTGCCGTCCTCGGAGACCTCGACCCCCTCCTCGCCGGCCAGCGGCTGCAGACGCAGGGTGGAAGGATCGATGTACTGCTGGCCCTCCCCCACGACGAACAGGATGTCCTGCCCGTAGGGGGCGGACCAGTCCAGGTCGGAGATGATCGGGACGGTCACGGAGACCTCTCCCGCCTGCACGACCGCACCCTCGGGGTCCTCGACGACCAGACGCACCGGGTCCAGCTGACGGCCCAGCCCCGGTCCCGACGGGGTGTGGCTGAGCGAGCTGCCGTCGGCCGAGAGCTGCCACACGCCCTGGTCCGGGACCGTGGCCCTGCTGCCGTCGGCCAGCAGAGTGGATCCCGCGGGCAGACCTGCCAGCTCCAGGCGCACGGTCCCGCCCTCGGGGATCTCCTGGTCCAGCGGGACCTCGGTGACCTCGCCGGCCGAGCCGTGCACGGAGATGTCCTCCAGCTCCACCAGCTCCGGGGTGAGCACGGCCGGCAGCGACCGGGTGTCATGGGTGCTGCCGATGGTGACGGCGATCGGGGTGCTGGCACCCTGGACGCCGCTGAGCGGCGTGAACACGAGCTCCTGGCCGATCAGGGTCCAGGTGCCCTCCCCGGGGACGGTGATGCTGCGATCATCGTCGCCGACCTCCATCAGCTCGCGCGTGCCCTCGTCGAGGTCCTGGGGCACCGCCAGGCGGGCGGAGTCGAAGTCGATCTCGTCCTCGGCGTCGTCCTGGACCACGGCGCGCAGGGGCAGCCGGGTCACGGACCCGGGCACCAGCGAGACCGTCTCGGACTCCACCGGCAGGGTGAAGGTGCCGTCCTCTCCCAGCGCCGAGGCCGGCAGCGTGAGAGGACCGGCCAGCACCGCGACCGCGACCAGTGCCGCGACCCGCGCGGCGACCTTCCGCAGTCCCGCGCGCGCACGGGGACGACGCGTCGGCTCAGGCACCCCAGAAGGGTAGCAAGCGCACCCGCACGGGGCCTTAGAGTGATGCCCATGGACGAGCCCAGCTCCCCGCCCGCCGCGGACGGTGCTGCCGCGGCCGGCGCCTCCCCGTCCGGCGCCGCGTTCGCGTCCGGTACCCCGTTCGATGTCACCACGCTGCCTCCGCTCGACGACGTGCTCAACGCCCTCACCGGCCCGCTGGCGGCCTGGATGCCCTCCCAGCGCTGGTACGCGCACAAGGGGGCCGGAACGCCGACGGTCTCGATCCGGGGCTGGGCTCCGCTGCGGGTCGCCGCCGGCCATGCCGTCGTCCTCACCGTGGTGGCGGCCGCCCCGGAGGGCGCCGGGGAGGCGCTGTACCAGGTCCCGCTCGTGCTGAGGCCGCCGGACGGTCCCGGCGCGGCCCGCGACGAGGGCTCCGAGATCGGCGTGGTGGCGGTCCCGGGCGGCCCGGTGCGGGCCGACGACGCCACCCTCGATGCCGACGGGCGCGCCGCGATCGTCGCGGCCCTGGCCGCTGGGGACGGGGCACTCGGGTCGTCGCTGAGCATGGCCGCTCATCCCGTGGGTCATCCCGCCGGCCGTCCGCTGCCGCTGCCGAGGGGCGCCGGTCTGCGCACGCGCCTGCTCTCCGGCGAGCAGTCCAACACCTCGATGATCGCCGAGGCGGAGGGCGCGGACCCGGTGATCATCAAGCTGTTCCGGGTGCTTCAGCACGGCGAGAACCCGGATGTGGTGCTGCAGGGAGCACTCAGTGCCGCCGGCAGCACGCGGGTGCCGTCCCTGGTGGCCTCCGCGACCGTCCGCGTCGGCCCGCTGCGCACCCACGCGCTGTTCGCCCAGGAGTTCCTGCCCGGCCTGGAGGACGCATGGCGCACGGCGCTGCGTCTGGCCCGGGCCGGCGAGGACTTCACCGCAGCGGCCCGGGCGCTGGGCTCGACCCTCGCCGAGGTCCACCACGACCTCGCCGTCGCCTTCGGCGCGACGGCCACCGATCACACCGTGGCCACCGCGATGCTCGAGCAGATGCGCCGCCGGGTCGGCGAGATCGCAGAGGCCGTGCCGCAGGTCGCCGGGCACCGCGATGCCCTGGAGTCCCTGCTGGCCTCCGCCGGCGAGGTGGACTGGCCGGCCATGCAGCGGATCCACGGCGATCTGCATCTGGGGCAGGTGCTGCTCGCCCCGGGGCGGGGCTGGGTGCTGCTCGATTTCGAGGGCGAGCCCCTGCGGCCCCTGGAGCAGCGTGGCCGTCCCGATTCCCCGCTGCGGGACGTCGCCGGGATGCTGCGCAGCCTGGACTACGTGGCCGGGGCGGTCGCGCACGAGGACGGCGCAGATGCCTCACTGTGGGCGGCGCACGCCCGTGATGCCTTCCTGGACGGGTACGCCGGCACCTCGGGGCTGCCGCTCCACGACCCGGCGCTGCAGGTCCTGCTCGCTGCTTTCGAGGCGGACAAGGCCGCCTACGAGGCGCTCTACGAGTCGCGCAATCGCCCCGACTGGCTGCCGATCCCGCTGGCCGCCCTGGAACGGATCAGCGCACGAGCCGGGGAGCCGGGGTCACCGGGCTGAGCGGGGACGTCGGGCTGGTGGAGGCGATCGGATCCAGCGAGCCCGGCAGGAACGGCGCGCTGATCGCCCGCACGGCCACGCGCACCCCGACGATCACCTCGAGCACATCTCCGTCCCCGCCGGTCCACCTCCCCGCGCGCATCGCGTAGCTCTCCCGCTCCCCGCCGCGGTCCATCCCGCGGGCCGCGGCGACGGCGTCGACCGTCCCCAGCAGCCGCCGGGGTCCGTCCGCGTCCTCCGCGGGGACGCCGGAGCTGACCAGCAGTGCACTGACGTGGCAGCAGGTCTCCAGTCCGCGCCAGGAGCCGCCCGAGGAGCGGTCCCGCTGGGGCCGATGGTCCTCGAAGGAGGTCAGGCCCGGCTGATGCTCGAGCACGGCGGCGGTCACCGCGCCGAGCAGATCGCGGATGCGCTGGTGGGCCTCGTCCTGGGAGGGGACCGACTCACGACCGTCGGCCGGCAGAGCTGGCATCGCTGTCCACCTCTCGCCTGTCGCGCCGCACCGGGCGGCCGCATCCTGCTTCGGCGCAGCTGCGGCCTGCTTCTGCGCTCGTTCCTCCGCCCGGGTGGAGCGGATGACGATCAGGCTAGCGATCCGCGGGGATCCTGCCGATGGGGAGAACTCCCCATGGCGCACCCTCGCCCGGTGGCGCTCACTCGTCGACGGGCACGAACTCCACGGGCGCGACCGAGGAGTAGCGATCCTGCCGGATCGAAACCACGCCGACGCCGCCGATGAACGGAGCCAGGGCCTGCGGGTTCTTGCCGGGGTTGGCGAGGATCACCTGGAATCCGAAGTGGCGGAAGGACTCCATCGCGGCGGTGATGAACTTGCCGGCGCCCTTGGAGAACGCCTCGTCGATGATGATGGGCGCGAATCGCGGGACCTCCTGGCCGGTACCGGCCAGCTGGTAGCGCAGCGCCGCCGCCAGACAGAAGGTCGCCAGGCGCTCGTTCTGGCCGCCGGAGAGGGGCCCGCCGGACTCGTGGGCGTGGACGACGGTGCCCTCGGTGTCGACCTCCTCGGCGTGGAAGTGCACGTGCCGGCGCACGTCGAGGATGACGCGGGAGACCTGGTCGTCGCGGGTGCGGGCGGCGCCGATCATGTCCATCAGGTGCCGCAGCGAGAGGAAGCGCTCCTCGGCCTGCTCGCGGTCGCGGCTGATGTCGTTCAGCGCGGTGTCGGCCACCGCGTCCTCCAGGGCGCGCTTGAACTCATCGAGCGCGGCGAGGTGGACCGGACGCATCGACAGCTGCAGGTAGCGCCCGGCGTGGAACTCGACCTGGGCCAGCAGAGCGTTGATGCGCTGGAGGCGCTTGCGGATCTCCGCGGGCTCGCGGGCGATCGCCGTGGCCAGGGCCTGCACGTCCCCGAGCGTGTTGCCGGTGAAGAACTCGAAGAAGCGGTCCTCGACCTCCGGCAGCTTCTCCTCCTCGATCCGCTGGAGGATGGCGAGGTAGTCCTCGGCCGAGTCCAGGGACGGGGTGGTGTCCCCGGCCTGGGCGGGCCAGCGGCGGGAGAACTCACGCATCGCGGTGCGGATGTCCTCCTCGGCGCGGGAGGTGCGCCGGGTCAGGTCCATCAGCTCGGCGTCCAGGGTGGCCGAGGCGTCCTTGGTGACCTGGTCGATGGTGGACAGCACCAGCGTGGGGGCGATCGCGCTGAAGCGTTCGGCCAGCTCGGCCTCCACCTCCGGGTCCAGGCTCGACTCGGCGAGGCGCTCCCTCGCCGCGGCCAGGCGCTCCTCGACCCGTTCGGCCTGCTCGCCGAGCTTGCCGGCGCTGCGGACGACCTCCAGCAGCTCCTCGTCGGTCTCGGCGATGGACTTCTCGACCTCCTCGATCTGGCCGGCGAGCTCGGCGAGCGCCTCGGAGCCGTCCTCCGCCGCCCGCACCATGTCCCGGAGGTTCGCGATCCGGCGGGCGACCGAGGCGGCGTCGATGTCGTCCCAGGTCACCGAGCTGATCGACTGCAGCGCGTAGAGCCGCTCCCGCCGGCGCTCCCGCTGGGTCTCGACGTCCTTGCGCCGGGCCTGCGCCTCGAACAGGGCCTGCTCGGCGCGAGTGCGCTCGGCCTCGAACACGGCGCGCTTGGCGCGGTTGTCGAAGCCGAGCACCCACTGGGAGCGATCGTTGATCTGCCGATCGGTGTTCTTCTCGTGCCGGGTCGCGGAGTGCTTGATCTGCCCGGAACGGAGCACGGCGCGGTTCAGACGCGTGAACTCCTCGAGGCTGTCCGCGCAGGTGTAGTCCATCCGGGAGGCGATCTCGTGGCTGAGCCAGACGTGGAACTCGCCGTCCTTGACGTCGAGCTTGGCGGCCAGTGAGCGCTCCTCGATGTTCTTCGCGGGGCGGCGCAGGTCGGTGTTGACCCGGTTGTAGGAGATCCGACGGCGCAGCTTGGTGCGGTCGATGACCGCGGCCACCTCGCGGTAGACGCGGTCGGGCACCAGGATGGAGCGTGCCAGTCCCCGCAGCGCCTGCTCGGCCGCGGCGGTCCATTCCTCCTCCCCGGTGCGCACCTGCAGCAGCTCGGCGGCGAAGGGCAGCTCGGTGGGGGCGATGCCCACCTCGGAGGCGATGTGGTCGCGCAGGGCGACATCCTCGGAGTGGAGGTTCGAGGCGCGGGAGGTGAGGGAGGCGAGCTCCTCCCGGGTGCGGTTCAGGGTGGTGGTCAGCTCCCGGACCTCCGCCTCGGCCTCCCAGCGGGCGGAATCAGCCCCCTTCTCCTCCGCCTCGAGGGACTCGCGCAGGGAGGCGACCTCGCGCTGGAGGGCGAGGAACATGTCCTCGCCGGCGGGCGTGCCCAGCTCCACGGTGGCCAGCAGGGCCCCGAACTCGGTGGCCCGCTCGCGGCGGCGCTCGCGCTCGACCTCGAGGCCGGCGATCTGCTGCTTCCAGTCGTCGATCTCACCGCCGCCCGCGCGGCGCCGCTGCTCCTTGAGCTGGGCCAGGTCGGAGCGGGCCTCGGCCACGTCCTGGGTCAGGCGGCGCTGCTGGGCGCCGAGCCGGTCGCGCTCGAGCTGGAGGCGCTCGGACTCGTCCCCGAGCAGCCGCACCAGGTGCTGGGCGGCGTAGACGTCGATGTCGGCGCGGCGGTCGACGAGTTCGGCGCCGCGGGCGCGCATGGCCGACCAGTTCTCGTGGTTCTCCCGCAGCCCGCGCAGCAGGTCCCGCTGCTCGCGGGCGGTGACCAGGGCCTCGTAGACCTCGGAGAGGTTGTGGAAGTTCGCCAGGGCCTGATCGGCCAGCTCGAAGGTGCGCGGGGCGTCGAGCATGTAGTCGCGCAGCAGGGCGTTGACGTCGCCGAGCTCCTTGGCGGACTGGATCTTGTGCAGCAGTCCCAGCGCCTTCTCGTCGGGGATGCCGAGCAGCTGGCTGAACGCGGCGCGGTACTCGCGGAACTGACGGAACGTCTCGGTCCCCGGGTAGGCCGCCTCGAGAGCTTTGCCCTCGATCTGGCTGGAGACGAACTGGCGCAGGTCGGTGACGTCCAGCGGGGTGCGGGCGATGACGTAGAGGCTCTTGACGTCCGAATCCGAGGTATGGCCGGCGTGCAGCAGCAGCAGACGCGAGAGCTGGACGGTGCCGCCCAGCCCGTCGGCGTAGCGCAGGGTGAGCACGGACAGGGTCGTCTTCTCCCGCAGCACCTCCTGGCTGAACTCGCCGGTGGCCTGGTCGTAGTGCATCGCCCAGGCGCCGCGGACGTAGCTGGCCACGGTGCGGCGGTACTTCGAGCGCGCCGGGCCGGCGTCGGAGGCGGCCGCGTTGAACTGCAGCGTGCGCGGAGGGGTCAGCAGCGCGCTGACCGCGTCCAGCAGCGTCGACTTGCCGGTGCCGGGGCCGCCGGTGAGGAAGTAGCCCTTCGGGGAGATCTCCAGCTCGTGGGTGCCGTGGAACGTGCCCCAGTTGGAGATCTGCACCGCGACCAGGCGCCACTGCCCCGGGTGGGGGTGATCGGGGCTGCTGGCCACCTGGTCGGTGGGCGCGTCGGTCTGGGGCATGCCCGGCAGGTCGAGCCCGTCCTGAGCAGTGTCGGTCGCGGAGGTCACCCGTAGAGGGTACTAAGAGCGGAGCGGGCTCGGTGCGGGCTCAGTGCGGACTCAGTGCGGACTGAGTGCGCGCTCAGTTCTCCGGCCGGCCCTGGCGCCAGTAGCCCATGAAGGAGACCTGCTGGCGGTCCAGGCCGAGGTCGCTGACGAGGTGGCGGCGCAGCGACTTGATCACGCCCGCCTCTCCGGCGAGCCAGGCGTAGAAGGTGCCGTGGCCGGTGGTGGTCTCCCACAGGATGGTCTCGTCCACGTCGACGTCCTCGAGCTCGGCCGCCGGAACGTCGGCCGCGCCACCGCGGAAGGCCTGGGCGTTCTCGCTCATCAGCTGCTGGACGGCCGCGGTCATCAGCTCGCCGTGCGGGCGCTGCCCGCGCGGCAGCCAGCTGACCTGCACGCCGGATCGGGTGAGGATCTGCTGTTCGTCGGAGGCGTCGGGGACCTCGAGGATCGCGTGGCCGCTGATCGTCTCCGGCAGCGATTCGAGGATGGAGCAGATCGCGGGCACCGCGGTCTCATCGCCCACCAGCAGCACGTTGCGGGCGGTGCCGGGGCGGAACTCGATGCCGCCGTAGTCGGGGCCGACGAGGTGCTTGTTGGGACCCAGCATGGAGATCCGCTCGCCCACCTCGGCACCGTGCGCCCAGCGCGCCGCGACCCCGCTGCCCGGGACCTCCTCGTCATCGAGGTGGAGGACGAAGTCGACGTCGATCTCGGGGTCGGCGCCCACGTTGCCGGGGTGCCCGGCCGCGCGGACGGCACGCACGGTGTAGGTGCGCATCCAGCCGCGGTCCGCGGGATCGATCTGGAGCCAGCTGCGGTACCACTCGGCGTGCGTGGTCGGGTCCAGCACCGCTCCGGGGCGCACCGCGGCGAAGTGGTCCGCGCTCGCCTCGGGACCGGGGATGATCATCTTGATCCGCAGGTCCAGCGGGTGGCAGTTGGCGCCGAAGTGGACCAGGTCGGGGCTGGTGAACGTGAAGCGCACCAGCGACCTGCCGAGCGAGCGTTTCGCGGCGACGGTGAGCTCGAAGGCGATCATCGAGCTGTGCTCGAGGGCGGGGACGAGCTGGTGCGCCGGAGCGGTCGCCGTGGCGGTGGCGGACATGATGTCCTCCTCGGTGGTGGGGTCGGTGCGCTCCCGCCCCAGGGGGAGCACCATCGGGGTGCCGGTGACCTGGTCGGGGACGATTCGGGAGTCGAGGGTGAAGACCTCGCGCACCATCTGCTCAGTGATGACGCCGGCCGGTGGGCCCTCGGAGTGGATGCGGCCGTCCTTGACGGCGACCAGATGATCGGCGTAGCGGGCGGCGAGGTTGAGGTCGTGCAGGACGAGCGCGACCGTGGTGCCGCGCGTGCGGTTCAGCTCGCGGACCACGTCGAGCACATCGAGCTGGTGGGTGAGGTCGAGGAAGGTGGTGGGCTCGTCCAGCAGCAGCACCTCGGTCTGCTGGGCCAGGGCCATGGCGATCCATACGCGCTGGCGCTGCCCGCCGGAGAGCTCCTCGACGCGCTGGTCGGCCAGTTCATCGGTGCGCGTGGCGGTCAGTGCCTCGCGCACGGCGAGCTCGTCGTCCTCGCTCCACTGCGGCAGCAGCCCCTGGTGGGGGAAGCGGCCGCGGGAGACGAGTTCGCGCACGGTCACGCCGTCGGGCGCGATCGGTGACTGCGGCAGCAGCCCCAGCCGCCGGGCGAGGTCCTTGCCGCGCAGGCTGTGGATGTCCTTGCCGTCCAGGACCACGGAGCCGTGGCGGGGCGGCATCAGGCGCGAGAGCCCTCGCAGCACGGTGGACTTCCCGCAGCCGTTGGCGCCGACGATGACGGTGATGCGCCCCTCCGGCAGGGACAGGCTGAGGTCGTGGACGATCTCGCGGCGGTCGTAGGCGAGGTGGAGGTGCTGGGCGCTGATCAGTGCCATGCTCCTCCGTACGCTCCGTGGTCAGGTAAGCCTCACCGTAGTCAGGTGAGCCTCACTGTATTGCGCAATACCGAACGCGCACAATTGCGGCCCAGGGAGGCGTTGGCCACTGCGCCGGAGCCCTACGGAAGGCAGCGCCGGCCGACGGACCGCAGCGGCTTCGACCAGTCGGTCGATCACGGATCGGCCCCGCGGCCGGTCCGCGCGCCGGCGTCAGTCCTCGCTCGGTGCGGACCCCTCGACCGTGCCGCCGGCCGCGTCGCCGTCGGCCGCGGCGCTCTCGTCGTCGGTGGGGTCCTCGAGACCTCCCACGCCCGCCTGGCGGTACAGCGCGATGAACTCGCGCGCGGTGTCAGGGCCGATCATCAGCCGCAGCACCGGGGAGACCTCGTAGTCGTCGCCCTGCTCGTCGAGCAGCCCGGCGCGCTGGATCTTGGCGATCGAGGCGCGGACGTCCTTGGCGAAGCCGGCCTCGTCGGTCGAGGTGGTGCGTCGGTAGGCGGCCAGCGCCTGCTGGATCTCGGCCTCGGAGACCACGGTGCGCTGTCCGCGCGAGGACTGGGTCAGCAGCATCTGGCGCAGGACCAGCAGAAGGACGGAGTCCAGGCGGTTCAGACCCGTCAGCCGGCGCAGCAGTTTGGGGGCGTCGGGATCGTCCTCGCTCTGGCGCACGAAGGCGACCTGGGCGTCGTCGTCGACGACGAGCTCGAGGAACAGATCGGCCAGCCGCGCCTCGAGCGCGGTGCGGTCGCGCAACAGCTGCGCGTAGCGGGCGGGATCGCGGCGGCCGTCGAGATAGGGGCCCTGCAGGAGATGGACGAGCACTCGTCGCGACTCGTCCACGAGCGCGGCGCCGGGGACGGAGGGAGCGCCCTCGCCGTCGTCCTCCCGGGACTCGTCGGCCGGGGTGCTGAGTGCTGAGCTGATCACGGGGACCTACCTTACCGACGCCGGCACGATCCGCCGCGAACCCGCCGTGCCAGGGGCCTGCGGTGCCGGCCGGCTCTGTGCATCCGGGCCCCGTATCTGGTGAAATCGTGACCGGGAACACGTTTCTCCCCGCCATCGAGGCGGCGGATCCGACGGCAAGGAGCCGATCATGAACAACCTGCCAGTCTCAGTGCCCGTGCTCATCGCGATCGCCGTCGCGGTGATCCTGGTGATCATCCTGCTGATCGTGCTGGGCACCGCCGCGTCACGGCGACGCCGCGCCAAGCAGCAGGAGGACGACCGTCAGCGGGCCGCACAGCTGCGGGAGGAGGCCGCACGCGAGGAGCAGGCGGTCCAGGAGCGGGACCTGCAGGCCCGGGAGCGGGAGATCGAGGCCGACCGGGCGCGTCTGGACGCGGAGAGGAAGGCCAAGGCGGTCGAGCAGGAGAAAGCCGCTGCCGAGCGTCGTCGCGCCGAGGCGGAGAGGGAGCGCGAGGAGGTCGAGTCCTCCCGCGACTCGGTCCAGGAGCGCCTGGCCGAGGCGGACCGCCTGGACCCCGACGCCTCGCAGGGCGCTCAGGACGCTCAGGGCTCGCGGGACTCCGCCCCGTCGTCGTTCCCACAGGACGGCGAGGACGGCGGCTCACCCCGCAGCGAGGCGGACGGGGATCGCTGGCGCGACGGCGAGTCGGAGGATCTGGATCGGCGCCGCAGCTCGACCGATCCGGCGGTGGCCGACGCCGCCCGGGTCGGCGGTGTGGGGGCGGGCGCGACGGCCAGCTCTCTCGGCCGCGGGGAACCCGGCCAGCCGGTTCACCGGGACGATCCTGCGACCTCGAGCTTCTCCCAGGAGCGCGCTCGCGCCGACGGGACCGCTCCGGAAGACGAGCGGACAGAGCCGACCGAGCGGACCGAGCGGACCGAGCGGACAGAGGATCCTGTCGAGCACGGCCGCCATGCTGCGAGGACGCCCGACGGCACGACGCCGTCCGGGAGCGGCCCGGCACCGGTCCGTCCGGCCCAGGACGGCCCCGAATCCACGGAGGACGCCACCTACCAGTACGGAGCTCAGCCGGCCGAGTACCGACGGGGCGCCGACGGACAGCTCTCGCACGTCGAGACTGGGGACGGCGGCCAGCCCACGTGGGTCGGGCCCGCTGGGCAGAACGATCCCGCCCAGCAGGACGGCCCGGGGACCGAGTCGGTCCGCCCACCCGAGCAGCCCGCGCCCGGCGAGCCCGGCCCCGAGGATGAGGGCGGACGGCCACCGCGAGCACCCGAGTACGGGGCACCGGAGGACGGCACGGGACCTGAAACGCGCCGCTGACGCGGCGTCGGCGAGGACGCCGGCGGCAGAGGCGACGTCCTCGCGCCGGGCCCCGGCCTCAGCCCGCGAGCGAGGTGACGACGTCCTCGCGGGCCGTCCAGGCCGGGGCGGCTTCCAGCAGAGCGGCATGCCGCTCGAGCCTATCCCTGGTGAGGGCGTCGGCCGGAGACATCACCACCAGGCGCGCCCCGCTGCGCCGATCGATCCACAGGCTCTGGAAGTGCACGGTCAGCAGGCCCGCCCTGGGTGAGGCGTACACCCGTCGGCGGGGACGCTCGTCCGCCACCTCGTGGTGCTCCCACAGGCGCCGGAAGTCCTCGGACTTCTCGCGCAGCCGCTCGACGAGGGTGCTCCAGCGCGGGTCGTCGTGGTGCTCGGCCAGATGCGCCCGCAACCGCCCGACGATCTCCGGCAGCACGCGCTCCTCCTCCACGAGGCTTCCCCGCCAGACGGGGTCGGTGAACATCAGCCAGGCGCAGTTGCGCTCTTCGACCGGGTACGCATCCAGATCGCTGAACAGGTACCGGTAGCTGCGGTTGGTGGCGACGATCTCGTAGGCGTCGTCCTGGATCGCGGCCGGGAACGGCAGCAGCTGCTCGAGCACGGCGATCTGCTCGGGCCCCACCGTGATCGGCGGTGCGCGGTGGACCGGGGCCCGGTCGGCCAGGACCAGCATGTGACGCCGCTCGGCCTCGGTCAGGTCCAGCACCCTGGCGACGGCCTCCAGCACCTGGTCGGAGACTCCGGCCGCGCGCCCCTGTTCGAGCCAGGTGTACCAGGTGGTCCCGATGCCGGCGAGCTGGGCCACCTCCTCGCGGCGCAGGCCGGGCGTGCGCCGGCGGCCCAGGGCCGGCAGCCCCGCCTGCTGGGGGCTGACCTTCTCGCGCCGGGCGCGCAGGAACGCGCCGAGCTCCTTGCGTCGTCCGTCGGAGGGGTCCATGAGCTCCAGTGTGCGCCGCGTCGCGCCGGCTAGCCAGGTGGTGGCGGTACCAGTATGAATGGACTCCTGGTCACAGGATCAGGATCTCGTGAAGGTGTACTCCATGACCGTCTCCTCCTCCCCCGCTCGCCTCGCGCCGTCCACGCCTCAGGAACTGACCTCACGCGGCCTGGCCGTGCTGCTGATCGCCTACATGCCGGTGAACTTCACCTTCGGGTCGCTGAACGTGCTGGCCGATGCGATCGGGTCCGATCTCGGTGTCGGGGGCGCCGGGCAGCAGCTGGTGCTCGCGGCGTACACCACCACCTTCGCGGCCACGCTGGTGATCGCCGGGCGCCTCGGGGACCGCTGGGGCCGGCGGCGCCTGCTCCTGATCGGCGCCCTGGCCATGGCGGCGCTGAGCTGTGCTGCGGCCGTCGTCCCGGATCTGGTCTCGACCGTGGTGCTGCGGGTGGCCCTCGGGATCGCCGCCGGCCTGCTGACCCCGCAGGTGCTCTCGACGATCCAGTCCACCTCGACCGGGGCCATGCGCACCCGTGGGGTGATGATCTTCGCCGCGATGGCGGGGGTGAGCACGGTGCTGGGACAGCTCGTCTCGGGCGTCGTGGCGACCACGCTGCCCGAGCACCTGGGATGGCGCGCGGTGCAGGTGCTGACCGGGCTCATCGCGCTGGTCGGCGTGCTGGGGCTGCGCTGGGTGCCGCGCTCGCGGTCCTCGGCCCCGCTGGCGATGGATGCCACCGGAGCCTCCCTGCTCGGCGCGAGCCTGCTGCTGATCGTGGTGCCGCTGACCATCGGCCGCTCCGCCGGGTGGCCGCTGTGGGCATTCCTGGCCTTCGGCGCAGGGATCGTGCTGCTGGCGCTGTTCTGGACACAGCAGCGACGCGCGGAGCGTTCCGGGATCATGCCCGTGGTGCCGCCGTCGGTGCTGGGGATCACGGTGGTGCGGCGCGGACTGCTGATGGCGCTGCTGTTCTTCACCACCTACGGGGCGTTCCTGTACGAGCTCTCCGCGCTGGCCCAGACCCGCTACGGCATGGGGCCGCTGGGGCCCGCTCTGCTGGTGCTCGGCTTCGGGATCACGTTCGTGGCGACCTCGGTGGCGCTGCCCCGCCTGGTGCCCGGCGCCGGGCAGCGCACCATGCTGCGAGCGGCGATGGCCCAGACGGTGATCCTGCTGCTGATCGCCGTGCTGGCGGGCACGGGGCACGACGACCTGGCCTCGCTGCAGTGGGCGCTCATCCCGCTGGGCGTCGCGCAGGCGTGCATGTACGGGCCCGTGCTGCACACGGTGCTCTCCCGGGCCCCGCAGTGGGCGGCGGGGGTGGCCAGCGGGCTCTTCACCACCTGCCAGCAGCTGGGGCTCAGCCTCGGCGTCGCGCTGCTGGGCGGGCTGTTCTGGTCGCTCGCCGGATCCGCCGGCGACGCCGCCCGGATGGACCGCTCCCTGATGGTGGTCTTCTGCGTGCACGCGGTCTGTGCGGTGGCGTTCGCGCTGCTGGCCCGCTCCCTGGCCGCGCATCGCGCGGAGGACGCGGCCGCCTGAGGACGACTGGCAGGCCGAGACCGGAGAGAGTCCGGGAACACCGGCGGCCCGGGACCTCCTCGCGGAGGGTTCCCGGGCCGCCGTCCTCATGCAGGCGTCGTCATGGCGCCGCCGTCATGGCGCCACTGGACGCTCAGGCATCCTGCTGCGCGCTCAGGCTCCCTTGCGCACGGTGATGGACCAGCCGGCGTCGCCGACGCGGTCGAAGGCGACCACCTCGTGGCCGGACTCCGAGGCCCACTGCGGCAGGGAGTCGGTGGCCTGGGTGCAGTCGAAGCCGATCACGAGGTCGTCGCCGGTGGTCAGCTGCTGCATGGCGTTCTTGGCGTCGATCAGGGGGAAGGGGCAGACGTCGCCGCCGGTCTCGAGGGTGTAGGTGGCCATGGGGCGCTTCCTTTCGTCGGGGTGGTTCGTCGGTCGGTCGACGAAGCGTGAGTAGTGCGGGAGGGGTGGCGAGGGGCAGGGCCGCGCCGCTCAGGCGGCAGGCGTGAGCACCGGCGCGGGACGGCTCGCGGCGGCGACCTTCTGGGGCCGCACGATGAAGAACCAGGCGGCAGCCCAGGTGCCGATCACCATCGCGGCCAGCGAGACCCAGCCCTGGTAGCTGAACAGGCTGGTCTCGACCAGGGCATTGCCGATGGTGCAGCCGCCGGCGAGAGCGGCCCCGATGCCCATGGCGACGCCGCCTCCGGCGCTGCGCAGCATGGTGGGGGCATCGGGCACCCGCCAGCGGAACTCGCCGGAGAGCCGGGCGGCGAGGAAGGAGCCGACCAGGATGCCCAGGACGAGCATCACCGACCAGTCCACGAGGGTGATGTCGCCGGTGGTCAGGAAGGTGACGATCTTGGCCGAGGGGGTGGTGATGCCCAGCCCGCCGTTGCGGCCGGAGGCCGTCGAGAGCACCCAGGCGGCGATCGCGATGAGCCCGAGCAGCACGGCCCCGACCCAGGGAGTCCAGGGGACGTCGGCGAGGTAGTGGCCGATGCCCGTGCGGCGCGCGGGCAGGGACGCGGCCTTGGCGCGGCCGGCGCTGCGGCGCACCTGGCGCACGACGAGCACACCGACGAGTCCGGCGAAGACGATCGTAGGCACCCACATGCTCACGCCCAGGGTCTCCTGGATGGTGGCGTCGCCCAGTGCGGGCGCGCGGGCGGCCTCGGTGAAGCCGCCCAGCGGGCCGAACTTCATGACGGCGGCGGAGAGGGCGTAGAAGATCAGCGCCACCCACGATCCGAGCAGCCCCTCGCCGGCGCGGTAGTAGGTGCCGGTCGCGCAGCCGCCGGCCATGACGATGCCGATGCCGAAGACGAGGCCGCCGCCGATGACGGCCAGCGGCGCGAAGGTGGAGGGCTCCGGCGCGATGACGCCGGCGCCGGTGAGCGCGGCGACGCCGACGGCCTGAATGGCGATGGCGAGCAGGAACGGGATGAAGTAGCGCGCCGAGCGGGCCATGTACAGGTCGCGGAACGCGCCGGTGACGCAGAACCGGGACCGCTGCAGGACGTAGCCGAGCGCGGCGCCGAGGAGGAGGCCGGTGAGGATCATGCCCAGCAGGCTAACTAATGAGGCCCATAAGCAGAACCCCTGTCCGGTCAATGGCAAGGCGCGTCACGGCCCGTGCGTGGCACACTGACGCGCATGTCCACCGATCGCTCGCGGACCCGCATGGACGACGTCACCGTCGAGCGCGTGCTGCGCGTGGTGGAGGCGATCCCGCCGGGCCGGGTGGCCGCCTACGGCGAGGTGGGGGCGATCGCGGGCGTCGGCCCCCGGCTCGTCGGCCGGATCATGCGCACGTGGGGCTCGGGGGTTCCGTGGTGGCGGGTCACCAATGCCTCCGGCGACCATCCGCTGCTCGCCCGGGCGCTCCCGCACTGGGAGACCGAGGGCATCGAGGTCAAGCCCAACGGTCGCGGCTGCCGGATGGCACAGTTCGGTGCGGATCTCGACGAGCTGCGCGCGGCGGCGCGGGAACCGCTGGCAGAGCTCGGCGGGCTCTCGGGCTGACGGCAGCCGCAGCGGCACTCACCTATCCGCACTCACTCCACCGGCACATCGTCGAGGAAGTAGAACGAGGGGACCTTCGCGGCGTAGTCGTTGCCGTCCAGCTCCCGCCAGGTGACGATCTCCGTGGAGCCCTCGCGCTCCTGGGCGTGCTGGGTGGCCAGGAACATCAATCCGATCACGCTGGCCAGACCCTGCTGGGCGGGCCGCTCGCGCAGCACGTCGGCGATGGAGGCCTGGCCGCTGCGCCCGCGCACATCGTTGACGTGGTCGGTCAGGCCCACGATGTCGATGTCGTTGGTGCGCACGAGATCCTGCAGCACGTCGATGCTGAGGGTGGTGGCGTCGTGCACCTCCGCCTCGGCCGGCGCCCCGGGGTCGGTGGGGTCCTTCAGACGGTGCTGCGCGACCGAGGAGAGCTGGACCCGGGAGAGATCCAGGCCCATCGGGAACGGCGCCCGCGTGGAGATCTCGTCCTTCTGGGCCAGCGCCACGCCCTGCGCCTCCTGCAGCGCCTCCAGCAGCACGCGGTGCTGACGGAAGTCCTGGGAGCGCACGAACCGCGCGAGCGAGCGGTACAGCTCGGTCTTGACGTCCAGGACCTCCTGCGCCGGCTCGTAGAGATCGCTGAAGACGTTGGCCAGGCGCTCGCGCTCGCTGCGGCTGAGGGCATGAGCGAAGTCACGCTCCAGCAGCCGGTCCACCAGCTCCTGCGCGGTGCGGGTCTGGACCGGATCGTTGAGCATGCGGAAGAAGGCCGTGAAGGTGCGGCCGACGGTGGACTGGCCCAGCAGGTCATCGCCCGCCAGCAGCTGCTCGAGGATCTCCCCGCGCGAGGACTCGGGCGAGAGGATCTGCTCGCGCAGGTGGAGGTCCACGGCGCGCAGGTCCTCGCGGTACTGGAGGAAGTCGCCGGAGAGCTCGGAGGCGATCTGCAGGATGTCCCGCAGCCGGTCCACGGAGTGCTCGGCGCTGGGCAGCATGAGCTCGCCCTCGGCCAGGTCCCGGATCTCCGCCTCGATCCGCTCGCGCCGGCGCTGGAGGTCGGCCAGGCGCACGTCGCGGTCGGTCTCGGTCTCCTGGGCGAGACGCTCGAACTGCTGGACCACCAGCTGCAGGCGCGACTCGGTGGTGGTGGGCCGGTGCTCCTCGAGGGAGGCGATGAACTGGATGGCGTCGATCGTCGCCGGGGACGGCTCGAAGGTGGTCTCGGTCAGCTGGGGATCATCACGACGGGTCAGGTACCCCTCGCGCACCCAGCCGTCCACATACTCGGCGGCGCTGCGGCCGCTGCGGCCCTCCCCCGCCTCGACCTCGTCCTCGGCGGCTCCGGAGAGCTCACGGTGGTCGTCGTCGCGCAGCAGCTCGAGGTGGGCACCGACGCGGGCGATCAGCTCGCTGCGCGGCAGCCGGCGGTCGCCGGCGGGGAAGACGGACTGGAGGATGGCCAGGACGGCGGGGGCCTTGGTCGCGGCGAGCAGGCGCCAGGTGCTGGCCCGCCGCAGCTGCTCGTAGGCCTCCTTGCGCGCGGACACGGCGTCGCTGCGCCGGTCGGTCCACCGGTTCGGCTCGGTCGTGGTCACGAGGGGGGAGTCTACTTCCGGATCGGCCCGACGGGGCACGGCCCGCGTCAGCGCCCGATGCAGCCGCCCGGGGCGACGTGCCACCATGGCGGCCGGGTCAGACGGGTTCGTAGTCCTCGACGATGCGCACGCCGTCGATCAGCCAGTCACCGTCCTGGCGGACCAGGTCGAACTCGGCCACGCCGCTGATGCGCGTGCCCTCCTGGTCGGTGAACTCCTCGTAGGCCTGGACCGTCGCGGCGTCGCCGTCGACGGTGACATCGCGGATCTCGAACTCATCCTCGGAGACGTCGCGGGGGTGTTCCGCTTCGACGTCCTCGCACGTGACGCCGTTCTCCTCGCGGTAGCGATCCGTGACCGAGTCCAGATAGCCCTGGCAGTCCCGGGTCTCCCACGCCTCGTAGTAGTTCTCGACCGTCTCCTGCGGGGTCGCGCGCAGCAGCAGGGCCCACACCAGCACGGCCGCGATGATCAGGGCGATGCCGGCGACTGCCAGCGCCGAGCAGCCGCCCACGATCCACCACACCCGTCGACGGCTGCCGCCTCGGCCACCGGCCGCCGGCACGGCCGGCCCACCCGGCGTCGCCGGCGGCGGGCCGTAGGGGCTCCCGGGCATCGTCATGCCTGGAGCGTACCGGCCGGGACGGGAGCGCACGTGGAGTTCGAGCCCCGCCGTGACGATCGATAGGCTGATCCCGGGTGCGGCCGCGCCCGGAATCATCATGCGAGGGAGAACCATGACTCAGGGGTACGGACCACAGGGGAACGACTGGCAGCAGCCGGCCCAGCCACCGGGACAGCAGCCGCCGTGGGGCCAGCCCTCACCCGCCTCCCAGCCGCAGAATTCCCAGCAGCCCCAGTGGGGTCAGCCCACGCCGGCCCCTGAGCCGCAGCCGGGCCAGGAGCAGCCCGGCCAGCAGCCGCCCTCCTGGAGCCAGGCGCCCAGCGCCTTCGGCTCCCCGGCCGGAGGCTACCCGGGCGGGGCCGGCTCCGGCGGGCCGTCGGCAAGCGCCGCGTCCGATCCCGGCAAGCGCGACCTGGCCACGAAGATCGGTCTGGGGATGGTCATCACTGCGGTGCTGGTCTTCCTGGTGCGTCTCGGGCTGCCGATCGGCACGTTCCTCGCCGGCGCCTCCGGCAGCATGGCGGCCACGAACCCCGATGACATCTCGGTCGCAGCGGGGCTGTCCGGGCTGGGGATGATCGTGGTGGCAGTGCTCAATCTGCTGCTCTCCCTCGTCCTGCTGGCACTGGCCATCGTGGCCGCCATCCAGTTCAGCGGCCGCGGCCGGATCGGCGCGATCGTCGTGATCGCGACCATCGTGCTGTCCGTCCCCCTCTCGTGGATCCTGGGCTTCATCGCCGGCTTCGTCGGTGCACTGATCAGCGGTGGCGACCTCACGGGCTCCGCCTACTACGCGATCGCCGGCACCGTCGAGGCGGTGCGGGTGCTGGTGGTCGGTGCCCTGCTGATCGCCGGTTCCGTCATCGTGCAGCGGTGGGGCAAGCAGAGCGCCTGAGCCCGTATCGGCCCCGGCGGCAGCATCAGGGCCCCAGCAGCAGGGTGCTGTCGCCGGTGGTCACGAGCGCGCGTCCCGCGCCGACAGGATGGATGGCGTCGACCTCCCGGTCCACCACCGATTCGTGGGTGACCTCGCCGGTGGCGGCGTCGAGGATCCGCAGCCGCTGCGCTCCGCGGGGGTCCAGCGCACGGGTCCGCTCGAGAGGGTCGAGCACCACTGCGGTGGACGCCTCGAGCGACCCGCGGACCCCGTCGCCCGTGGGTGAGGACGGCTGCGTCCACAGGTTCGTCCCGTCGGCGGTGTCGTAGGCCAGCAGCTGGCCCTGGTCGTTGGTGACGACCATCCGCGCGCCGTCGATGCCGATCCGGGTGGTGAAGGGCGCGACCTGCTCGAGCCCGTCGCCCCCGGGCGCGGTCCAGGCCGCGCGCTGCTGGGAGGCGACCAGTTCGCCGGCGACGTCGGATCCGTCCTCCGTTCCCGTGGCGATCACGCGACCCCGGTCCAGTCGCACGCGCCAGTCGCCGGCCGGTGACGGCTCGGATTCCCACAGCACCTCCCCGTCGCGGTATGCGGTCGCGGTCAGTGCACCGTCGTCCCCGGAGCAGACCGTCAGCACCACCGGCTCGGGCTCGACCAGCCCGTCCGCCGCGTCGGGCGCCGCGCCGGTCGCGGCGATCCGGCAGTCCGCCTCGGGTGCGGCGAGCACCTGGCCGACGGGGAACCCGGTCTCCGGGTCGAGCTGGACCCAGCCCTGCGCCGGATCGAAGCGCAGCGGCACCGCGGGGAGGATTCCCGTGGCCCGCACCGCATCGAGCAGGTCGGGGCTCTCGGAGGAGCGGGCGGCGACCTCCACGGCGGCGGGGTCGCTGCCGCGCGCCTCCCCCGACGCCGAGAGGGCCCACACGGCCTCGGCCGGGTCGTCGGCGGTCACGTCGTGGGCCTCGAGGTAACAGGCCGCCGCGACCCCGTCGCAGTAGCGCACCACCAGGAGGTCCCCGCTCAGCGCGAGGGGCGCACCGTCCACCGTGGCCTCCTCGACCGGCGGCGCATCGGCCGAGAGGGTGAGCACCCGCGTGGTCGTCCCGGTGGTGTGCACGAGGCGGCTGCCGTCGGCGCTGAGGGCGACGACGTCCTCCGGGGCCGCCTCCACGGTCTCGACCCGGGTGCCGCTGAGCAGCTCGGCGGTGCCCTCGGCCCGCCGCACCAGCACGGGCGCGTCGACGCCCGGGACCGAATGCACCCGGTCCCCCTCGGCGAGCGCGTCGATGCTCGCCGACGCGCGGGCCTCGAGTGATCCGACCCGGGTCGAGAGCACGGCCGGCACGGTGAGCGCGCCGGCCACCAGCACGGCCAGAGCTGCGGCGAGCAGCACGCGCGGACGACGCAGCCGGGGCAGACGCTCCGGTGACGGGAGAGGCACGGCGAAGACGGCGGCCGCCACCGCGGCGCCGGCCAGGACTCCTGCGGCCAGGCGCAGCGCCCCGACCAGGACATGGGCACCGAGAAGCGCACAGATCCCCGCGAGCGCCAGCAGCACCACCGCCACCCCGAGCGCGGTGGCGGCATCAGTGCCCTGCTCGTCGGGCGGCTCCGTCGCGGGCTGCCCGGCGAGCTGGGGGTGCTCCGGCTCGCCGGTCACGGGGCGCTCACCGCGGCGCCCCGTAGTAGGTGCCGGTGGTCTCCTCCCGCAGCGCCTCGAACTCGCCGTCGCGGAGGGAGGCGCGGATCCGGTCGACCAGGCGCACCACGAAACGCTCGTTGTGGATGGTGCACAGCGTCGCCGAGAGCATCTCCTTGGCGCGGAAGAGGTGGTGGATGTACGCGGCGGTGTAGTGGGTGCAGGTGTAGCAGTCGCAGGTCTCGTCGATCGGCGCGAACTGGCGGCGGTACCTCGAGCCCGTGAGGTTCACACGGCCGGTGGCGGTGTAGACGGCGCTGTTGCGCGCCACGCGCGAGGGCGAGACGCAGTCGAAGGTGTCGGCGCCCGCGGCGATCGCGACGAACAGGTCGTCGACCTCGCTGATGCCGAGCAGGTGGCGCGGCTTGTCCTCGGGCAGCTCGTCGGTGACCCAGCCGACGATGGTCGCGAGGTTCTCCTTCTCCAGCGCTCCGCCGATGCCGAAGCCGTCGAAGGACCAGCCCTCGACATCCATCGCGCCGAGGTCGCGGGCGGCCTGCCGCCGCAGGTCCTCGTACTGGGCGCCCTGGATGACGCCCCACAGCTGCTGGTAGGGCCGGTGTGTGCGCTCGGCAGTGAGACGGGCGTGCTCGGCGAGGCAGCGCAGCGCCCACAGCCGGGTTCGCTCCAGCGCCTGCTCCTGGTAGCGGCGGGAGTTCATCAGCGTGGTCAGTTCGTCGAAGGCGAACATGATGTCCGCCCCCAGGCCGTGCTGGATCTGCATGGAGATCTCGGGGGTGAATCGGTGCGTGTCGCCGTTGATGAAGGAGCGGAAGGTGACGCCGTCGTCGTCGACGTGGGCCAGACGCTCCTTCCCCGCCGCGACGTCGTCGTCCTCCCCCGACGCGGTCCGCGCCGTCTCGCCGCCGGAGAACTCGCTGGAGAGCACCTTCTTGAATCCGGCGCCGAGACTCATCACCTGGAACCCGCCGGAGTCGGTGTAGGTGGGTCCGGGCCAGTTCATGAAGGCGCCCAGGCCGCCGGCCTCGTCGATCAGCTCGTGGCCGGGCTGGAGGTAGAGGTGATAGGCGTTGGCCAGCAGCGCCTGCGCGCCGAGCTCGTCCATCGTCTCGGGCAGCACCGCCTTGACCGTCGCCTTGGTGCCGACGGGCACGAACGCGGGAGTCTCGATCGTGCCGTGCGGTGTCTCGAGCACGCCGGCACGCGCTGCACCCTCCGCGCGGGCGGTGATCTCGAAGTGCGTCTCGGCGGGAGCGGGAAGCTGTGCGGTCACCGGGACATGGTGCCACGGCGCCCCGGGCATCCCGGGGCCCGCTGCGGCGCCCGGCGCGGATCACGCCGGTGCGCACGCTCAGAAGCCGTCGCCGGATCGACTAGTATCCATCCGCAGCGATACGACGCCGGGACGGTCCGGGGCGGCCGGTCGGCACGCCACCGCGGAAGGGGATCACGATCAGCTCGCCCAGCGATCCCCCGACCCCGCGTCGCGGTGGCCGGCGAGCCCGCCCGCTGAGCGAGGAGGAGCTGGCCCGCCAGCGCGCGATCGCCGACGCACTGGCCGCCGAGGCCGCGGCGAAGGAGGCCGCGGCGAACGGCGACGGGCACCGGGGAGAGGAGCGGCCCGCCGCAGCCCCGGTCGATGATCTCGAGGACTGGCTCCAGGATCCGGCACCGACGTCGGCAGATCTCCCGTCGGCGGATCCCGCACCCGCCTCGGACCTCTCGGAGTGGACCACCGGCCCCCTGCCCTCGGAGACCTCCTCGCTGGAGGACTGGCTGCAGGGCCCCATCGAGCTGCACGCCGAGCGGGAGGCGGAGGACGCCTGGTCCACCGCGGGCTCGGTCTCCGGGACCTGGCAGCCCTACGGTCAGAGCGCCCGCTCGCGCACTCAGCAGGCAGGCCCCGCCGGTGCCGCCGCCCCCGCCCCGTCGGACGTCCCCTCGGCCCCGGCCGGCGCCGAGCCCACCCGGACCGGCGGGACCGAAGCCGGGGAACCCACCGAGACCCCGCGCTCGAGGCCCGCTTTCCGCCGTGAGCTGCACGGGCTGCGCGCGGTCGCCCTGGGTCTGGTCGCGATCTACCACATCTGGCTCGGCCGGGTCTCCGGCGGCGTCGACGTCTTCCTGTTCCTCTCGGCCTTCTTCCTCACCGGCACCTTCGTGCGCCGTCTCGAGAGCGGCCGGCCGCTGGCGATCCCGCGCTACTGGCTGCACACCTTCAAACGGCTGATGCCGCCCGCAGCGGTGACGATCCTGCTGACCCTCGGCGGCACCGCCGCCTTCCTGCCCTCCTCGCTGTGGCCGACGGTGATGCAGGAGGCCGTGGCCTCCGCGGCGTACGTGCAGAACGCGCTGCTGGTGTTCCTGCAGGTCGATTACCACGCCCGGGACGCGGGCGGGGCCTCGCCGCTGCAGCACTTCTGGTCCCTCAGCGTCCAGGGGCAGGCGTTCGTGGTGTGGCCGCTGCTGTTCCTGCTCGTGCTGCGCCGGGCACGGCGCGGCAGGCCCGTGCGCCGCCCGCTCGCGGCCGTGCTGCTGCTGATCGGCGCGGCCTCGCTGACCTGGTCGGTCCTGTCCACCCAGTCCCAGCAGCAGATCGCCTACTTCGACACCGCGGCGAGGCTGTGGGAGTTCGCCGCCGGGTCGCTGCTCGCCGTCGCGCTGCCGGCCCTGGATCGTGCCACCGGGGCGACGCGCCCCGAGGACGGGCAGTCCCCGCGCCTGGGCGCCCTGCGCGCGCTGGCCGGATGGGCGGGCATCGCGGGGCTGCTGGCCGTCGGCCTGGTGTTGGATGTCTCGACCATGTTCCCCGGCTGGATCGCGATCGTGCCGCTGGCCGCGGCGGCCGTCGTGGTGGTCGCCGGGTACTCCGGCCGGCGCTGGGGTGTGGATGCGCTGCTCTCCACACGCCCCGCCGCCTTCGTCGGCGACATCTCCTACGCGCTGTATCTCCTGCACTGGCCGGTGCTGGTGATGTGGCTGCACTACAGCGGTCAGGACCGCGCCGGGCTGCTGGACGGGCTCGCGGTCCTCGCCGGCGCGATCCTGCTCGCCTGGCTCGTGACCCGGATGGTCGATGCCCCGGTGCGCCGTTCACGGTGGCTCGAGGCGCGGCCGTGGCGGGCGCTGACCGCGGTCGCCGCCAGCTTCGCGCTGGTGCTCGCGGGCGCGGGCGGCTGGTGGCTGGTCCTCACCCGCGACCAGGCTCAAACGCCGGCCGCCTCCGATCCTGGCGTCGCCACCGATGAGGTGGCCAGCGAAGCCCCCCTCGAGGTACGACCCCAGGGCTGGCAGCTGGGTGGGCAGTGGCCCGATCTGCCGGAGCGCTGCGCGGGCCCCTGGGCCCCGTCGACGAACTTCCCACACGTCCATTGCCAGCAGTTGCTGCCCGGCGACGCCGCCGCGGAGGAAACCATCGTGGTGGTGGGCAGCTCCCACTCCCGCCAGTACATCCCGGCCCTGCTGCCCACCGCCGACGAGCGCGGTGCTCAGGTGGTCAACCTCTCCATGGACGGCTGTCAGTTCCTGGCCGGGGTGGAACGCGCCGCCTACTGCGACGGCTACGACGAGTACGTGCTCTCTTATCTCGATGCGGTCGAGCCGGACACGGTGCTGACGACGATGACACTCACCGACGCGGAGTCGAGCGCAGAGACCTTGCCTGAGGGCTCCGACACCGCGGTGCAGGCACTCCTGGACCGCGGGATCGACGTGATCGCCGCTCGCGACACGCCGCGATGGCCCCACGACCAGTACCAGTGCGCCGAGTCGGTGATCGAGGACGGTGGCACACCGGTGGAGGCCGACGAGGCGTGCGGTGCGGATGCCGACGAGAAACTCGCAGCCACCAATCCTGCCGCTCCGCTCGGGGACCTCACGGGTGTCGACGCGTCCGTGACCCTTCTGGACGTCTCCGACCGGATCTGTCCGGACGGGCGCTGCTCCCCCGTCCTGGGCGACGTCTACGTGTACATGGACGATGACCATCTCAGCCGGCTCTTCGTCGAGGAGACCCTGGCCCCCGTGGTGACACGCGAGCTGTCGAGCCGCACGACCTGAACGGATCCGGGCGCGACCCGGACTACGATGTGCCCGATCCGAGGGCATCTCCGTGCCCGGCCGTTCCAGGAAGCAGGTGCACCCGCGTGGAGTCTCTGGGGGTGCTCTGGACGGTTCTCGCCGCCCTCGGGGTGCTGGTCCTGCCGGGCCTGCCCGCTGTGCTGGCGCTGCGTCTGCGCCTGCTGACCGCTGCCGCCGCGGTCGCCCCATTCTCGTTGCTGCTGATCGCGATCGCGGCCGAACTGGGCCATGTGCTCGGCATCCCCTGGACCATCCTCTCTGCGCTCGTGCTCGGACTGCTCCTGGGCGCGGTTCTGCATCTCACCGCGAGACGCCGCCCCGCAGCGGCCGCGGAGACACCCCTAGACCCCGGCGATCGCACCGAGGTGCAGAAGTTCTTCGCGCGCCCCCGGGGCCGTGCGACCGCGATCCTGGCCGGCCTCGTGGTCGGCGGCGGCGTGATCGTGGCGCGAGCTCTGCACATGATGGGGTCGATCCAGGCCGTCAGCCAGACGTACGACGCCGTCTTCCACTACAACGCCGTCCGCCATGTCCTGCGCTCCCACGACGCCTCCGCCTGGGTGGTCGGCGGGATGACGGCGCTGCCCGGGGAGGGGGTGTACTACCCGGCGCTGTGGCATCAGGCCACGAGCCTGGCGGTGCAGCTGGCCGGGCAGAACGACATCATCCTCACCTCGAACGTGCTGATGCTGCTGCTCGGCGCCGTCGTGTGGCCGCTGGGTCTGGTCTCCCTGGTGCGAACCACCACGCGCACCGGGCCGCTCGGCTGGTGGCTGGCCGGCGGCCTCGCGGGCATCACCGGCGCGTTCCCCCTGTCGCTCATGTCATGGGGCCTGCTGGCGCCCTATCTGCTCTCGATCGCCCTGATCCCGGTGGTGGTCACCGCCGTCGCGCACCTGGTCGGCTTCGCCCCCGACGGTCCCCACCGGCTGCGACCCCTCCAGCTCGCACTGCTGCTTCCCGCTGCCTGCGGCGCCGTGGCGCTCGCCCACCCCCAGGGCGTGTTCGCCGGAATCGTGTTGTGCGTGCCGATCCTGCTCTGGGCGAGCGGAGTCCGGATCTCCGAGCTGGCGCGGCGAGTCCCCGGCGCCCTGGCGCGACTGTGGCCCGTCGCCGCGCTCACCGTGATCGCGACGACCGCCTCGCTCTGGCTGTGGACCGCCGCGCGTCCTCCCCAGAGCTCGTCCGTGTGGGAACCCAACGCCACGCTCCGGCAGGCCATCGGTCAGGTGGGCTCGCTGGCCCCGAACGCCAGCCCTACCTGGATCCCGCTCGGCGTCGTGATGCTGATCTGCCTGGTCGCCGTGCTGGTGAGGACCGACTCGCGGTGGATGGTGGCCTCGTGGCTGGCAGCGGGTGGCCTGTCGGTCGCCACCCGCGCCACCCCGACCGGGGACCTGCGCTACCTGCTCACGGGCAACTGGTACAGCGACAACTATCGCATCGTGGCCGTCTCCACCGTGGTGGCGATCCCACTGCTGGCCGTCGGCCTGGACGCGCTGGGCCGGTCGCTTGTTGCTCGCAGCCCCCGGCTGCGCACCGCCGCCGGCCCCGTCACCGCCGGCGCTCTCGCGGCCGCGCTGCTGGTACTGAGCCTGGTCTCGCCGAGCACCCGGGTCAACTCGATCTATCTCGCCGACAACTGGAAGTACCCCGTTCTGCTGAGCGACGACGAGCGCGAGCTCCTCGAGCAGGTGCCGGAGGTCGTCCCCGAGGACGCGGTGATCGCGACCAATGCGTGGAACGGCAGCGCGCTGGCGTACGCGATCTCGGACCGGCCGGTGCTGAACACCTTCATGGGGTTCGAGGCGGAGCCGGAGGTCCACCTGCTCAACGCCAAGCTGGACGAGGCACGGACCGATCCCGAGGTGTGCGATGCCGCCGACGAGCTCGACGTCGAGTACGCCCTGGATTTCGGGCCCCAGGAGCTCCACGGGCGCACCGCCACCTACACCGGCCTCAACGAGATCTCCGAGACCGGGGCGGCCGAGGAAGTGCTGCGCGTGGGTGACGCCGCCCTGCTGCGCATGCTCCCGTGCCGCGGCACCGATGGTTCAATGAACGAATGACCCCCTCCTCCCTCTCCTCCGTCGCCACGTCCCGGCCCGCCCGCGCCGCCGCCCTCGACCTCGGGGAGTTCGTCACCGCCTCCCCGTCCAGCTACCACGCCGCGGCGGAGGCGGCCCGCCGGCTCGAAGCGGGGGGCTTCACCCGCCTGGAGGAGACGGCCGCGTGGGGCGCCGAGGACGTGATCGGCGACCGCTACGTCATCCGTGACGGCTCGATCATCGCGTGGTCCGCGGCCGACGGCACCGACGCCGACACCCCGTGGCGGATCGTCGGCTCCCACACCGATTCCCCCGCGCTGAAGCTGAAGCCGGACCCGCAGCTGGGTGCCGAGCGTCTGGCCCAGGCCGGCGTGGAGGTCTACGGCGGCCCGCTGCTGAACTCGTGGCTGGACCGGGAGCTGCGACTGGCCGGGCGACTCGCCCTGGCCGACGGCTCCACCGTGCTCGTGCAGACCTCGCCCATCCTGCGGATTCCACAGCTGGCGGTGCACCTGGACCGTGCCGTGAACACCGACGGGCTCCGGCTCGACCCCCAGCGGCACATGCAGCCGATCCTCGGCCTGGGCCCGCTGAACGTGCTCGACGTGCTGCTCCAGCACGCACGGGCCGACGGCCATCGGCTCCACCTCGAGGACATCGTCGGCTTCGACGTGGTCACCGTGGACGCCCAGCCGCCCGCCCTGTTCGGCGCCCGCGAGGAGTTCCTCGCCTCGGCGAGGCTGGACAATCTCACCTCCGTGCACGCCGAGACGGAGGCCCTGCTCACCACCGCCCGGGAGCATCGGGGGTTCGCTGCGGACCACGAGGCGCCGATCGCGCTGATGGTCGCCAACGACCACGAGGAGGTCGGCTCCGCCAGCCGCTCCGGCGCCGCCGGCCCCTTCCTCGAGGACGTGCTGGTGCGCATGCACGCCGCCATCGGCGGGGACGAGGCCTCCCGTCGTCGCGCCTTCGCCTCCTCCATGGTGCTCTCGGCCGATGCCGGCCACGCCGCCCACCCCAACTACCCCGAGCGCCACGACCCCGTCTCCCGCCCGCGCCTGGGTGAGGGTCCGATCCTGAAGATCAACGCCCAGCAGCGGTACGCGACCGACGGCGTCGGCATCGCCGCCTTCGCCGCCGCCTGCTCGCACGCGGGGATCCCGTACCAGCAGTTCGTCTCGAACAACGCCATGCCGTGCGGCTCGACGATCGGCCCGATCACGGCCACCCGGCTGGGCATGACCACCGTCGACGTGGGCATCACCCTGCTGTCCATGCACTCCGCGAGGGAGATGTGCGCGAGCACCGACCCGCTGCTGCTGCAGCAGGCGTGCGCCGCGTTCCTGCGCGGCTGAGACCGCCCCTGCCCGATGACTGCACCTGCGATCACCAGCGCCTCCCGGGAGGCTCCCGCCGCCACCCACGCCGGCCGCTTCCGCCCGGAGCTGCACGGACTGCGCGGCCTCGCGATCGGCCTCGTCGTCCTCTACCACGTCTTCTTCGACCGGGTCTCCGGCGGGGTGGACGTGTTCCTCTTCCTCTCCGCGTTCCTGCTGGTGGGCACCTTCCTGCGCAAGGTGGACCGCGGTGAGCCCGCGCGCCCGGCGGCGTACTGGGCGCGCACGTTCAAGCGTCTGCTGCCGCCGACGGCGGTGGTCTCCCTGGCCACGCTCGGCGGCGTGTACCTCCTCCTGCCGCCGGAGCGCTGGATGCCGGCGCTCACCGACGCGATCGGCTCGCTGCTGCACGTGGAGAACTGGGTGCTGGTCCAGCGCGGGGTGGACTACTACGCGGCCGACGACTCCGGCAGCTCGCCCTTCCAGCACTTCTGGTCCCTGTCGATCCAGGGCCAGGTGTTCCTGCTGTGGCCGCTGCTGATCGCCGCGGCCGTGCTGGTCGCGCGCCGGCTGGGCCGCTCGCCGCGGACTGTGCTCGCCGTCGTGATCTCCCTCGTGCTGATGGCCTCCTTCGCCTGGTCGGTGCATTCCACGGCGACCCAGCAGGAGGTCGCATACTTCGATACCGCGGCGCGCCTGTGGGAGTTCGCCGCGGGGTCCCTGCTGGGTCTCGCCCTGCCGCAATGGGAGCAGTGGCGGGCACGACGCACGGCCCGCGGCTCCCACCGGGCCGGGGGCCCGGCGCCGGAGCGCACCACGGTGTGGGTGCTCGCCGGCTGGGTCGGGATCATCGCGCTGGTCGCCTGCGGCCTGCTGGTCGACGTGCAGGGGGCGTTCCCGGGCTGGATCGCCGCCTGGCCGCTGGCCGCCGCCGGGCTGGTCCTGGTCTCCGGAACCACCGGGCACCGGTTCGGCGTGGACCGCGTGCTCTCGACCCGGCCCGCCGCGTGGCTGGGAGACGTCTCCTACGGGCTCTACCTGGTGCACTGGCCGCTGCTGGCGCTGTACCTGGCGACGACCGGAAAGCCCCGCGCCGGGATCGCCGACGGGCTCGCGCTGATCCTCGCCTCGCTGCTGCTGGCCTGGCTGCTGACCCGTCTGGTCGACGCCCCGATCCGGCGCTGGCCCTGGGCCGGCGCCCGGCCGTGGCGCGCCGGGCTGGTCGCCGCGACCTGCCTGGTCCTCGGCCTCGCCCCGGTGGCCGGCGCCCAGCAGTACCTGCTGGGCCAGCAGCGCGAGGCGGAGGCCCGGGCCGTGGCGGACAATCCCGGTGCACGGGTGCTCGAGCCCGACTACACCCCGCATCCCGATGCGGACCCCGATGCCGAGGTTCTGCCCACGGCCGCCCTGGCGAGCAAGGACTGGGTCAGCGGTGAGGAGAAGTGCACCGGCGATCTGGCCCCTGCCGCCGGGGAGGCGGAGCAGCTCGATGCCGCCTGCCGCGTGGTCCCCGGTGATCCCGGCGAGCCCGTGCTCGTCTCCGTCGGGGACTCCCGGATGGAGCAGTTCTCCGCCTCCCTCATCGCGCTCGCCCAGAAGCACGGGTGGACGGTGGTGACGCTCTGGAAGGGCGGATGCACCTACGCCCCCTACACCTCCCTCTCCGCCGAGTGCGACGCCTTCGGGGACGCCGCCCACGAGTACCTCCTGCGCACGCAGCCCGAGGCAGTCGCCGCGGCCACCACCGCCTACGGCCGCGAGGGCAGCGAGAGCGTGCTCGAGGGCACCGATCGAGCCGTCTCGGAGCTCACCGGTGCGGGCAGCGCCGTGATCGCGGTGCGCGCCCTGCCGCGGCTGGAGATCGACCCGGCGGCGTGCGTCGCCGAGCACGGCGCCGATGCCTCAGAGTGCGCTCGCCCGCTGCCCGCACCGCTGGCCGAGGACCGTCCGGACGCCGCCCTTCTGGAGGCGGCCGGCGAGGAGGTCCACGCCGTGGATCCGAACCCGCTGGTCTGTCCCGAGCAGGTATGCACCCCGGTGGTCGGCAACGTGCTGGTCTCCCTGGACCGCGACCACCTCACGGGCACCTACGCGGAGTCCATGCAGACCGGCATCGACGCCCAGCTGCGGGACGCGGGCTTCTCATGGTGAGCGCACGAGAGCCGTCCCTGCCGCCCCGCCACCTGACGCGGGGTCGCCGTCGTGCCACCGCGGCCGCGGCGCCGGCTGCGGCGCCGGCCGCAGCACCGCCGCCGCCCACCGGCGGTCACCGCCCGGAGCTGCACGGGCTGCGCGGCCTCGCCATCGCCCTGGTGGTGCTCTACCACGTCTTCTTCGACCGGGTCTCCGGGGGCGTGGACGTCTTCCTGTTCATCTCGGCCTTCTTCCTGACCGGCACGTTCATGCGGCGCCTGGAGTCAGGGCGGCCGACGGCGCCGCTGGCCTACTGGGCGCGCACCTTCAAGCGGCTGCTGCCACCGGCCGCGGTGGTGATCCTGGCGACCCTCGCCGCCGTGCGGATCTTCCTGCCGGCCAGCACTTGGATGCCGGCGATCAACGACGCGATCGCCTCGATGCTGCAGGCGGAGAACTGGCTGCTGATCCACCGCGGCACGGACTACGAAGCCGCCGCCACGGTGGCCACCTCCCCGCTGCAGCATTTCTGGTCGCTGTCCATCCAGGGCCAGGTGTTCCTGCTGTGGCCGCTGCTGTTCGCCCTGTGCGCCGGGCTCGCCCGCGTTCTGCACCGCTCCCCGCGCACGGTGGTGGCCGTCCTGTTCGGGACCATCGCGCTGGGGTCGTTCGGATGGTCGCTGTACTCCACGGCCGTCCAGCAGCCCACGGCCTACTTCGACACCACCGCCCGCCTGTGGGAGTTCGCGGCCGGAGCGCTGCTCGCCCTGCTGCCCGCGGCCCGGGGCACAGGGAGCCTCGCCTCCGACCGGCCCACCCCCGCCAGCCGGCGCCGGCCTGCCCGGCTGTCCGTCCCCGCCCGGGTGGCGCTGGGCTGGGCCGGCCTGGCGGTGCTGATCTCCACCGGAGCCCTGATCGACGGCCGCTCGATGTTCCCGGGCTGGATCGCGGCCGTCCCCCTGCTCGGGGCGTCCGGCGTGTTCCTGGCGGGCGTCAGCGGCTCCCGGTTCGGAGCGGACCGCGTGCTGACCTCCCCTCCTTTCCGATTCCTCGGCGACGTCAGCTACGGGCTCTACCTCATCCACTGGCCCATCCTCGCGATCGCCCTCGCGGCCACCGGGCGGGAGCACGCCGGATTCGTGCTCGGTCCCACCATCATCGCGGCCAGCCTGATCCTCGCCTACGGCCTGACCCGGCTGGTGGACTGGCCGATCCGGGGCTGGCGGTGGGCGAACCTCAGCCCGCTGCGCTCCGGCGGGATCGCCGTGACGGTGCTGGTGCTGGGCCTCGCGCCCAGCGTCGGCGCCCACGTCGCGCTCGAGCGCGCCGCGGATGAGGCCGAGCGACGCGCCGTGGCCGACAACCCCGGCGGGAGGGTGCTCGAGCCCGGCTACGAGCAGCATCCCGACGCAGACCCCGACGCGGCTCCCCTGCCGTCGGCCGCGACGCTGAAGCAGGACTGGGAGCACCTGGAAGAAGGATGCTCGGGGCGGTTCGCCCCGGCGGACGACGCGGTCGCGGAGAGCTGCCGGATGACCGCCGGCCCCGAGGACGGCCCGGTGATCGTGGCGGTCGGCAACTCGCGGCTCGCCCAGCATGCGGTCTCGCTCTCGGAGCCTGCGCGCGAGAACGGGTGGCGCCTGATCATCCTGCGCCGGCCCAGCTGCATCTTCACCCCGGGCATCGAGTCCTACAAGGGTCCCGACTGCGATGCGCACAACCTCGCCGCGATGGACTACATCCGCGAGCTCCAGCCGGAGGCGGTCGCCGTCGCCACCACGACCGTCCCGCACGAGGGCCCCGAGGTCGTCACCCCGGTGGTCGAGGACACCGTGCCGCAGCTGCTGGACGAGGGCTTCGACGTGATCGCCCTGCGCGATGGGGCGCGACTGGAGGAGGATCCCGTGGCGTGCCTGGAGGCCGGTGGCAGCGAGGAGGAGTGCACCCAGCAGCTCGATCCCGCCGAGATGCCGCCGGAGCGACCCGATGCTGCGGTGCTCGAGGAGCTCTCCGCTCGCGGCGATCTCTACCCGGTGGACGTCCAGCCGCTGATGTGTCCCGAGGGCAGCTGCCCTCCGCTGATCGGGAACATGCACGTGATGTTCGATGAGGACCACGCCACGGCGACCTACATGGCATCGCTCGGCGGTTCGGTCGACGCGCAGCTGCAGGAGGCCGGTTTCACCTGGTGACCGGATCGACCGGCGCACGGCGGGTCGGGGTCAGCCGCGCTGCGCGATCTCCTCGATCACGCTCGCCGCCCGACGCGCCCTCGCCACGGTCTCATGGTCCGGGCCGTGGACCCGCCTGGTGTCCTTGAAGAGCTGGTCGATCTGGTAGAGCGCGTCCTCGAGCTGCCCGGCCTCCGCGGTGGCCTCGGTCAGCTCGGCGCGCAGCTCGATCGCCTCCGGGCTGAGGGGGTCGCCGGATTCGAGCAGCTCGAGCAGGCGGAGAGTGGCGTCGTGGACGCGCTGCTGCGGTGTGCTCATCGGGACTCCTCGTGGGGCGTGGTCGGGCGCGGGCACGATCCTACGGCGCTGCGACCCCATCACCCACCACGCCCGTCGGCCACCGCACTGCCCGTCAGCCACCGCACGGCCCGTCGGGCAGAATGAGTCCGTGCCGGTCGTGAGTCCGCACCGGTCCCGTGACGCTGGAGGAATGCATGAACGACGCGACCACTCTGCCCGTGCTGGTTCCGGCTCCCGCCGGCAGCGCCACCGAGCTGATCGCGCGTCTGCGGGAGATGGGTCTGAGCGTCGACCACTCCCCGTTCCTCGAGCTGCGCGCCCAGCGCGACACCGACACCCGCCGCGCCGTCGAAGCCCTGGCGGCGGGCCAATTCGCGCACCTGGTGGTCGACAGCCGCCGCGCCGCGGAGGTCCTCGCCTCCTACGACGGCTCCACTGACTCCCGTCACGAGGTCACCTTCGCCGTCCCCGTGGCAGTGACCGCCGTCGGCCAGGAGACCGCCACGGCCCTGCGCGAGCTGGGCGTGTTCGCGGCCCGGGTCGCCGCCGACTCCGACGCGGCGATCGCCCGCGACCTGCCGGAGGCGTCCACGGCCGGCGAGTCCCTGCTGCTGGTGTGCGGCGCCGCGACCGACGCGTCGGTGCGCCCCGCTCTCGAGGCGAAGGGCTATACGGTGACCCAGGCCACCGCGTACCGGCCCCGCAGCGTGAGCCTGGACGCACAGCTGGTCCGGGACCTGCGGCTGCGCGGCTACGGCGCACTCGCCCTGACCACGCCGATGCTGGCCTCGCTCGCCGGTCACCTGGGCATCCATCGGGACATTCGCGTGCTCACGCGCGATGCCGCGGTCACCGCGGCGGCCGAGGCTCGGGGACTGGTGGTCCACGGCGAGGCGACGGAGCCCACCGAGGCGAGCCTCGCCGAGGCCGTGCGGCGGGCTCTGGCAGTAGTCTGATCACGACATGGAGATCAATCCTTACGAGTCGCGTCTGCGCATGCTGCAGCAGTTCGACGGCGTGCAGATGCAGCGCGAGGCGACTCCCGACGAGGAGACCGCCGGCTGCCCGGGATGTCCGTACTTCTGGACCTGCCCGGTACCCCACCGCGGCGAAGAGGTGAAGGCTCCGGCCCAGATCGAGCTCGAGGACGTGCGGGACTCGCTGGGCCCGCGCACGGAGTACCGGCCGCGCGACGAGTCCGACGTCGGCTGGACCGACACGTGGGTCGACGAGAACGGCCACCGGATCGAGGACGAGGCGCTGGCCAGCATCGAGCTCGCCGAGGACCACGTCGAGACGACCGACCTCGAGGACGACCCCGCCGAGCTCGCTGACGTCGCCCTGGGCGAGGACGGCGCAGACGACGACGCCGGTGCGGACGCGGCCGACACTGCCCGCCACGAGCCCGCACTCCGCCGTTTCCGCTGGAATCCCTTCCGCCGACGCCGCTGACCCGTCGAAAGGTCACACGCACCATCGCGGGGTGGAACCTCGCGGGAACGCTGTAGGGTGCGGCGGTCGCCTTCGAGGTCCTGCGCTGGGCGGGCGTCGTCTATCTGGTCTGGCTCGGCGTGAGCACCATCAGGAACGCCGGGGCGGGAGAGCGACACCCCGACCTCCGATGTGAGGAGCGCGGCGCCGTGGCCGCGCGGCGGGAGTTCATCACAGCACTGACCAACCCCAAGGCGCTCCTGCTGTTCGCGTCCTTCCTCCCCCAGTTCATGCCGACGTCTGCTCCCGCGTCGCTGCTTCTCGTCCTCGCCGCGGTCTACATCGGGGTGGAGGCGCTGGCGGCTGCCGCATACATCGCGGCCGGGTTCGCCATGCGCCGACCGTCCGGCGAGCTGCGACGTCCCCGTCGCCGCCTCGATCAGGTCGCCGGGGCCTCGTTCCTCGGATTCGGCGCGTACCTCGCCACCTCGCACCGTCCCTGAGCGGGAACTCCTCGACTACACGCCGGCGAGCCGGCGGTGAGGCTCGGCAGGCAGCTCGACTCTGATCCCCTCGCCGGGGCGGACCGTGCCGCCGCAGGCCACGACGCCCATGACTCCCGCGAGCTTGTGCACCTGGCCCGACTCGTCCTTGCGGACCACCTGCTTGAGCAGCCCCGGCTGGAAGGCGTCGATCTGCCAGCATGGATTCCGCAAGCCGGTGACCTCGATGATCGCCTCCGCGACGTGCAGACGGGTCCCGACGGGCAGACTGAGCAGATCGATGCCTGCGGTGGTGATGTTCTCGCCCAGCTGCCCCGGGGCGACGTGGTGCCCCTCGGCGGCGAGCTGCTCGAGGAGCTCTGCGTGGATCAGGTGCACCTGCCGCAGATTCGGCTGGTCCGGGTCACGGGCGACCCTGCTGCGGTGCTTGACGGTCCGTCCCGAATGCGCATCCCCCGCGACGCCGACTCCTTCGAGGAGCTGGATCTCGGGAACCGGGGTCTTGCTGAACGTGTGTGCCGCGCTGAGGTGGACTGACTCGACCGTCGGACTCATGCGACCACGATCGCAGCACGGAGCCTCCCGGGACAGAGACGGTCAGGGACAGAGACTGGTCCGGGGCGCCGGCAGGAGCTGCATTCGCCCCCGGCCCTATGGACCTCAGCTCGAGGCGGCAGTCCCCTTGTGCTGCTCGCGCATGGCCAGGCGAGCGATCGTGGCGTCGGACACGGTGTGGGGAGCGGTGCTGCCGGCCGGCGCCGAACCGGTGGTTGCAGTCGGTGCCCCGACCCTCGGCACGCCCGCGCTCGCGAGGGTGTCGGCGTCCGTCAGCGTCGGCGGGACGGTGCGGTCCACGCGCATCCAGCCAGCCGGCATCACGTCGTCCTCCGCGCTCTCGTCGGCGTCGGCCGGTTCCCGCGCGGAGGAGATGTCGATGCCGAAGATGGTGTGGAACGCCTCGACGTAGGCGTCGGCGAAGCCGGTCTCGGCGAGGTGACGGGCGCGCTCGGCGGGCTGATGCATGACCTTGGCGAGGATCTTGCGGACGCTGCGCTCGAGCTGGTCCGCGGTCTCGCCGGAGACCTCGCGGCGCAGGCGATCGACCTCGTCATCGGCGGCCTCGGAGACCTCACGGCGCAGGGCCGCCATCGCCGGGTCGATGCGGCGCACCTGCTGCTGGGTGCGGAAGGCCTCGACGTTCTCCTCGACGATCTGGCGGGCGGTGACCAGCGCAGGGTCGTCGCTCGCCTCCACGCCCACCGCGAGATCGGACAGGCCGAGCACGGTGACGCCCTTGAGGTGCGGGACCAGCGGGTGCAGGTCGGAGTGCAGGGCCAGGTCCAGCACGACGGTGCGGCCGGCGGCCAGGAACTGCTCGGGGAACAGCGAGGTGCCGCGGCCGGAGGCGGCCAGCACGAGGTCCGCCTCGCGCAGCGCGCGGTCGATCCCGTCGGCCGGGACCATGGCGGCCCCGTGGCGCTCGGCGAACCCGGTCTCGCGGCCGGAGGGCGAGTACACCTGCAGATCCCCCACGCCCCGGCGCGCGAGCTCGGCCAGGCCCAGACGCGCGTAGGCGCCGGTGCCGACGATCAGCACCGTCCGCCCCTCGAAGCCGCCCAGCTCGATGCCGGCGCGGTCCAGCGCGACCGCCGCCCCGGAGCGGCCGGCGGCGCCGACCGGAGCCTGGGTGGCGACCTGCTTGGCGCAGCGGAAGGCGTGCTGGAACAGGTCGTGGAGCATCGAGGTGGTGCGCCCGGCGCGGCGCGCGGCCTCGAAGGACTGGCGCACCTGCCCGGTGATCTCCGCCTCGCCGACCACGAGGGAGCGCAGCCCGGAGGCGACCTCGTAGAGGTGCCGCGGCACCGGGGTGTCCATCGCGGCGTCGAAGCAGAGGGTGACCACCTCGCGGTCCAGCCCGCTGGTGCGGGCGACGGCGTCGATGACGAGGTCCACGCCCTCGTGGAAGCGGTCGGTGTCGAGGTAGACCTCGAGGCGGTTGCAGGTGCTCACGGCCACGTGGCCGGAGATGACGGGGGCGGCGCCGACGGCCTCGGCCCGCTCGGCCTGCAGCTGGTCGATCACCGCGGGAAGGGTCTCTGCACCACGGGTGAGGGCGTCCAGCACATCGAGGTCGAGGTGCTCGTGGGTGGCGCGGAGAGCAGCGAGCATGCAGCCAGTCTAGGCCTGCTCCAGGGCGTGCACGACGCTCCCGGGAATGATGTGCACAATAGTTGCGTCATGACACAGAACAGCACGTCAGAGCCCACTTTTGCCGACAGCGCGTCAGATACCTCGCCCGGCGCGTCAGAAACCGGGAACACCGCAGGCAGCGACGCTGTTGTTCCCCCCGATACCTCCCCTCTCACGCCCGCTGCGACGCTCGAACAGCTGCCGTCGCGGCACCCCGCCCGCCGCCCGGTGGCCGACGGCGGTGTGGCCGACGCCGCCCTGCTGCGCGAGCTCAGAGGTGAGCGAGGCGACACCCGCCCCAGCGTGTGGTTCATGCGACAGGCCGGCCGCTCCCTGCCCGAGTACCGGGCTCTGCGCGAGGGCACCACGATGCTCGATGCCTGCGTGCGCCCCGACATGGCCGCCGAGATCACCGTCCAGCCCGTGCGGCGCCACGGGGTCGATGCCGGCGTGTTCTTCTCCGACATCGTCGTGCCCGCGCGGCTCGCGGGGCTGGGCGTGGAGATCCGGCCCGGCGTCGGCCCCGTCTTCGACCACCCGATCCGCACCGAGGCCGACGTCGACGCGCTGCCGGATCTCGGGGACGCCTACGAGGCGGCGCTGGAGCCGATCCGCGAGGCGGTGCGCCTGACCGTCGCCGAGCTGGGCACCACGCCGCTGATCGGCTTCGCCGGCGCCCCGTTCACCGTGGCCAGCTACATGGTCGAGGGCGGCCCCAGCCGCGACCACCTGCGCACCCGCGCCCTGATGCGCGGCCGGCCCGAGGTGTGGGCGAAGCTCGCCGCGTGGGTCGCCGAGCTCTCGGGCCGCTTCCTGCGCGCCCAGGTCCTCGCCGGCGCCTCCGCCGTCCAGCTGTTCGACTCGTGGGTGGGGGCGCTCGGAGCCGACATGTACCGCACCCACGTCCAGGAGCACTCGGCCGCGGCCCTCGCCCGCATCGCCGACCTGCCGGTGCCGCGCATCCACTTCGGCGTCGGCGCCTCGCATCTGCTCACGCCCATGCTCGAGGCGGGGGCGAGCGTGATGGGTGTCGATCACCGTCTGCGCCTGGACGAGGCGCTCGAGATCCTCCCGGCCGGCACGCCCGTCCAGGGCAACATCGATCCCGCCGTGCTGTTCACCTCCGAGCAGGCCCGCTTCGCCGAGGCCCGCGCCGTGCTCGCGGCCGGCTCCGGCGCCAGCGGACACGTCGTCAACCTCGGCCACGGCGTCCCCCCGGACGCGGACCCGCAGGTGCTCACCGACCTGGTCAGCTTCCTGCACGAGCAGCGGCCATGAGCGGATCCACCCTCGTCGTCGGCGGCGGCCTCGCAGGGCTGCTCGCCGCCGTGCGCCACCAGCGCGCCGGACGCCGGGTGGTGCTGGTCGAGGCCGCGGACACCGTCGGCGGGGCGATCGCCGCCACCGAGGTCGCCGGCGTCCCCCTCAGCGCCGGCGCGGAGGCGTACTCGACCGGCTCCGGCGCGGTCGACGACCTGGTCGGCGAGCTCGGGCTGGCCGAGCAGGTCGTGGCCCCGAGGGAGGGGCTCGGCAGCCGGGTGGTCTCCGACGCCGGGGTCCACCGGGCCCCGGCCACCGCCCTGCTCGGCATCCCGGCCCGGCCCCTGGCGGCCGACGTCCGTGCCGTGCTCGGCCTCGCCGGGTCCCTGCGCGCGAGCCTCGAGCGTCTCCTGCCCGCCTCCTACGGCAACCGGCCCGGGGCCACCGTGGCCACGCTGGTGCGCAAGCGGCTGGGACCCAGAGTGCTCGAGCGGCTGGTCGCCCCCGTCGTCGGCGGGGTGCATTCGGCCGATCCGGCCACCCTCGAGTTCGCCGCCGCGTCCCCTCAGCTCGCGGCGGGCCTCGTGCGGCACGGCTCCCTGACCCGCGCCGTCGCCCGCCTGCGCGGCGGGTCCACGCAGAGCGCCGGCACCCGTGTGCACTCCCTGACGCCGACCATGGCCGTCCTGCCCGAGGCTCTGAGCGAGCGGATCCTCGCCGCCGGAGGCTTCCTGCGCACCGGTGTCGAGGTCTCGGCGCTCGAGCGCACCGCCACCACCTGGACCGTGCGCACCACCCGCGGGGAGAGCCTCGAGGCGGACCACCTCGTCCTCGCCTGCCCCCCGGACACCGCCCGTCAGCTGCTGGCCCGTGCCGCCCCCGAGATCGCCGACGCCATCCCGCAGGCCCCGTCGGCCGCGGTCCGACTGGTCGCCCTGGTGCTGGATGCGCCGGCCCTGGACGGCTTCCCCTCCGGGACCGGCGCACTGGTCGCGCCCGGCACGGCCGGGATCCGCGCGAAGGCCCTGACCCACGCGACCGCCAAGTGGGAGCATGTGCGCGCCCTCGCCCGAGAGGCCCGGCCGTCGGCCGCCTCCCCGCACGTGGTGCGGCTCTCCTACGGGCGGCCCGGCGAGCAGCTCCCGGATCCGGAGACCATCGTGGATCTCGCCCTGGCCGACGCCTCCCGGATCCTCGGCGCTCCCCTGACCCGGGAGCAGCTGCTGGGCTCACGTGTGATCGACTGGGACCGTGCCATGCGGCAGTCCCTGCCCGGCCACCGTGCCGCCCTCGATGCACTCCCCGATCTGCTCGCGGCCCTCGCGGACGGGCCCACCCTCGAACTCGTCGGCTCCTGGCGGGCCGGCACCGGCATCGACGCGATCGTGCGTGCCGACTCCTCCGCCTCCTCTGCACCGGAAGGACACTCCTGATGACCGAGACCCACCACCCCGCGCCCGCCACGGCGCCCGCCGATCCGTCCGACCCCGCCCAGGTCACCCGGTACACGAGCTACACGGTCTTCCGTCGGCTCGCCGGGCTCACCGAGGACGGCGAGGTCACCGCCGAGCAGATCACCGCGGCCCTGGGCGAGACCGTCCAGCTCATGGAATCCGCCCACGAGAGCGGCGTGGAGATCCTGGGCTTCTACGACGCCTCCGGCTTCCGCGCCGAGGACGACCTCCTGCTGTGGATGGCGGCCGACCGGCCCGAGGCGCTGCAGGCCGCGCTGCGCGAGTTCGAGACCTCCCTGCCGGGGACCTGGCTGAACCGCGAGTGGGCGTCCGTCGGCGTCCACCGCCAGGCCGAGTTCGCCCGCGCCCACGTCCCCTCCTTCATGGTCCCCAGCGCCGAGCGCAAGCAGTGGATCAGCGTCTACCCCTTCGTCCGCAGCTACGAGTGGTACCTGCTGGAGGATGACAAGCGCCGCGAGATGCTCATCGAGCACGGCAAGCTCGGCCGCGACTTTCCGCAGGTGGGTGCCAACACCGTCGCCGCCTTCGCGCTCGGCGACTACGAGTGGCTGCTCTCCTTCGAGGCCGACGACCTCCACGACCTGGTCGACATGATGCGCCACCTGCGCTATTCCGAGGCCCGCCTGCACGTGCGCAATGAGCTGCCCTTCCACACCGGTCGCCGCCTCGCAGCGCTCGAGGACGTCGCCGCCCTGCTGGCCTGAATCCCCCAGATCCGCTCCACCCGTTCCCGGAGGAACACCCAGATGACCACCACCCAGCCCGCGCCGTACGACGCGATCATGTTCGCCTCCTTCGGCGGCCCCGAGGGACAGGACGACGTGATCCCGTTCCTGCGCAACGTCACCCGCGGCCGCGGCGTGCCCGACGAGCGCCTGGAGGAGGTCGCCGGGCACTACCGCGCTCTCGGCGGCCGCTCCCCCATCAATGAGCAGAACCGCGCCATGATCTCCGCCCTGGAGACGGAGCTCGCCGGCCGCGGCATCGACCTGCCGATCTACTTCGGAAACCGCAACTGGGAGCCGTACACGGCTGACGCGATCTCCTCGCTGCACGCCGACGGCCACCGCCGGGTGCTCGCCCTGATCACCAGCGCCTACTCTTCCTACTCCGGCTGCCGCCAGTACCGCGAGGACTTCGCCCGACGGCTGGACGAGGCGGGCCTGCTGGGCGAGATGAGCATCGAGAAGTCCCGTGCCTACTTCAACCACCCCGGCTTCCTGGAGCCCGTGGTCGACGGGGTCCGCTCCGCGCTGGCCGAGCTCCAGCGCGAGGGCCACGACGCCGACCGGGTGCGGGTGCTGTTCTCGACCCACTCCATCCCGCTGGCGATGGCCGCCGCCTCCGGGCCGGCCGGTGCCGAGGCCCCTGCCGTGCCCGGCACCGACGAGCAGGGCGCCGACGAGCAGGGGGGCTGGTACGTCGCCCAGCACCTGGCGGCCTGCCGCTACGTCATGGACCAGATCGAGGAGGACCTGCCCGGCCTTCCCGACTGGGAGCTGGTCTACCAGTCCCGCTCCGGCTCCCCGCACGTGCCGTGGCTCGAGCCCGACGTCAACGACGTCATCGAGCAGGTCGCGAGCGAGGACAGCGCCGACGCCGTGGTCGTGGTTCCGATCGGTTTCGTCAGCGACCACGTCGAGGTGATCTGGGATCTGGACACCGAGGCGAAGGAGACCGCCGAGGAGCACGGGCTCGCCTTCCGCCGCGTCGCCACCTCCGGGACCGACGAACGGTTCATCGCGGCCCTGGCCGATGTCGTCGCCGAGCACCTCGATCCCTCCCGCGAGCGCGCCGCGGTCACCGAGCTCGGGCCCGTGGACGATCTGTGCGGCCATAACTGCTGTCAGCTCCACGCCGAGCGGGCGGTCCCCGCCGAGCACAGCATCGACTCCCTCGAGGAGATCGCGGCAGAGCTGCGCGAGCGGGACAGCGCCGCGCCAGCACCGGCGGGAGCGACTCCGGCGGGAGCGGCCTCGTGAGCCTGCGGATCGGCACCCGCGCCTCCCAGCTGGCCCTGACCCAGTCCGAGCAGGTGGGCCGAGCACTCGTGGCCGGCAGCGGTCACGAGCTGGAGCTGGTCCACGTCAGCACCCACGGGGACGTGGATCGCACCAGTCCGCTGGCGCAGATCGGCGGCACGGGCGTGTTCGTCACCGCCGTGCGCCAGGCGCTGCTGGACGGCGAGGTCGACGTGGTGGTCCATTCCTGCAAGGACCTGCCCACCGCGCAGCCGCCGCAGATCGCCCTGGCCTGCATCCCGGCCCGGGAGGACCCGCGCGACGCGCTGTGCGCCCGCGACGGGCTCACCCTCGCGCAGCTGCCCCAGGGGGCCAAGGTCGGCACCGGCTCCCCCCGCCGCGGGGCGCAGCTGCTGCGCGCCCGCCCGGATCTCGACGTGGTCGACATCCGCGGCAATGTGGAGACCCGGCTCGCCCGGGCACTCGGGCCCGACGCGGATCTGGACGCGGTGGTGCTGGCTGCCTCCGGCCTGCAGCGCGTGGGCCGCGGCGAGGTGATCAGCGAGCTGCTGCCCGTCGAGGTGATGCTGCCCGCGCCCGCCCAGGGCGCCCTGGCGGTCGAGGTGCGGGCGGACGCAGCGGAGGTGGCAGCGGAGCCCGGCACGGACTCCTGGCTCCCCGCCGCCCTGACCGCCGTCGAGGACGGCGGCACCCGCGCCGCCATCACCGCCGAGCGCGCTCTGCTGGGGTCCCTGGAGGCGGGCTGCTCCGCCCCGGTCGCCGCGTTCGCCGAGGTCACCGGGTCCTCACTGCGGCTGCGGGCCCTGGCGATCCGGCCCGACGGATCCCACGTCGTCGAGGGCGAGGCCGTCGGGGCGCTCGGGGACCCGGCCCGGCTCGGCGAGGATCTCGCCGCGGACCTGCTCGAGCGCGGAGCCGGGGAGATCCTCGCGGAGGCGAAGGCCTGATGACCCACCCGTCCCGCGGCCGTCCCGTCCTGGTCACCCGACCGGCCGGACGCGCGGACGGCCTGGTCGCGCTCTTGGAGGAACTCGGTCTGACCGTCCGGCACCAGCCGCTGGTCCGCCTCGTGCTCGAGGGCGGCCCGGAGCTGACCGCGGCGCTCGACCGCCTGGCCGCCGGAGCCTTCACGCAGCTGGTGGTCACCTCCCGCACCGCCGTCGAGGCGATGCTCGTCCGCAGCCCGAGCGTCACCGTCCACCCGAACACCCAGGTGGTCGCGGTCGGCGAGGGCACCGCGTCGGCTCTCACCACAGCCGGTGCCCCACCGGACCTGGTCGCCTCCGGCTCCGGCGCCGCGCTGGTGAGAGAGATCCCTCCGGCCGACGTCTCTCCCGGCGCCGCCGGTGCGGCCGGGACTGCCGGGCCCGCCACGGTCCTGTTCCCGGCCTCGGCCGCCGCCTCCCCCGTCGTGCCCGACGGCCTGCGCGCCAAGGGCTATCGGGTCGAGCACGTCATCGCCTACCGTCCCGAGCCGGTCGAGCCGCCCGCCGAGTTCGCCCGCGCGCTGGCCGCCGGCGACGTCGGCGCGATCGTGCTGACGTCCCCGATGGCCGCCCGTCTGGCCGCGGAGCTCGGCGTCCACGCCTCGATCCCCGTCGTCACCATCGGAGATCCCACCAGCGAGGCCGCCCGCGCGGCAGGCCTCGACGTCACCCAGCAGGCCGCCGCGCCCACCGATGCGGACCTCGCCGACGCGGTGAGAGCCGTGCTGGCTCGCCCCTGACCCGCCACCGAATCCACCGCTCACGATTCCAGGAGTTCTCATGACCACCCCGTCCTCCGTCGGCCCCACCCCGATCGACCGGCCTCGCCGCCTGCGCTCGAACGCGGCCATGCGGTCGCTGGTCCGGGAGAGCACCCTGCGCCCCGCCGACCTCGTGCTGCCGATGTTCGTGCGCGAGGGCGCCACCGAGCCCACGCCCATCACCTCGATGCCCGGAGTCCAGCAGCACTCTCTGGACTCCCTGGTCGCGGCCGCCACCGAGGCGGTCGAGCGCGGCGTGGGCGGGCTCATGCTGTTCGGCGTGCCCGAGCACAAGGACGCGATCGGCTCCGGCGCCACCGACCCCAACGGCATCCTCAACCAGGCCCTGGCGCGGCTGCGCTCCGAGCTAGGCGATTCCACCGTGATCATGGCGGACCTGTGCCTGGACGAGTTCACCGACCACGGCCACTGCGGCGTGCTCGACGCCGACGGCCGGGTCGACAACGACGCCAGCCTGCTGCGCTACCGCGAGATGGCCCTCGCCCAGGCGGAGGCCGGCGCGCACCTGCTGGGGCCCTCGGGCATGATGGACGGCCAGATCGCCGCGATCCGCGAGGCGCTGGACGACGCCGGCCACCTCGAGGTGGCGCTGTACGCCTACACCGCCAAGTACGCCTCGGCGTTCTACGGGCCGTTCCGCGAGGCCGTCGACTCCACGTTGCAGGGCGATCGGCGCACCTACCAGCAGGATCCGGCCAATGGCCGTGAGGCGCTGCGCGAGCTCTCCCTCGACCTCGCCGAGGGCGCTGACCTGGTGATGGTCAAGCCCGGCTTGCCCTACCTCGACGTGCTGCGCGACGTGGCCGAGCAGTCCCCGGTACCGGTGGGGACCTACCAGGTCTCCGGCGAGTACGCGATGATCGAGGCGGCTGCCGCCAACGGCTGGGTGGACCGCGACCGCACCGTGCTGGAGTCGCTGCTGGCCTTCCGCCGCGCCGGCGCCTCGACCGTGCTGACCTACTACGCGAGCGAGGTCGCCGGGTGGTACCGCGACGGCCTCCCGGCCCACCTGCGCGAGTTCTTCTGAGCCGCTCACGCCGGCACCGGCACCCGTTGCCGTTCTCGCACCCGCACCCGCACCCGCACCCGTTCGGATCATTCCCCGCACCCGTCAGGAGTCCTCGATGACCACCTCCTCCCCCGTCTCCGCCGACCTCTTCGCCCGCGCCCAGAAGGTGATCGCCTCCGGCGTGAACTCGCCCGTGCGTGCCTACGGCTCCGTCGGCGGCACCCCGCCGTTCATCACCAGCGCCTCCGGTGCCCTGCTGCACGACGCCGACGGCCGCGAGTACGTCGACCTGGTCGGATCCTGGGGCCCGATGATCCTCGGCCATGCTCATGAGGGCGTCGTCGAGGCGGTGCGCGAGGCGGCCGGTCGCGGGCTCTCCTTCGGCGCCCCGCAGCCGGGCGAGGTCACGCTCGCCGAGGAGGTCGCCTCGCGGGTGGGACCGATCGAGCAGTTGCGCCTGGTCAACTCCGGCACCGAGGCGACGATGAGCGCGCTGCGGGTGGCACGGGCCGCGACCGGACGCGACGTGGTCGTGAAGTTCGCCGGTTGCTACCACGGGCACGTCGACGCCCTGCTGGCCGAGGCCGGCAGCGGCGTGGCCACGTTCGCGATGCCGGGCTCGGCCGGAGTGACCGCGGCGACCGCGCGCGACACCGTGGTTCTGCCGTACGGGGACCGCGAGGCGGTGGCGGCCCTGTTCGCCGAGCGGGGCAGCGAGATCGCCGCGGTGATCACCGAGGCGGCGCCGGCGAACATGGGCGTCGTCCCGCCGCTGGAGGCCGACGGGTCCGGTTTCAACCGCTTCCTGTCCGAGACCGCGCACGCGGCGGGCTCTCTGCTGATCACGGACGAGGTGCTGACCGGGTTCCGCGCGAGCCGCGAGGGCTACTACGGGATCGACGGCGAGGGCTGGGCGCCGGATCTGATGACGTTCGGCAAGGTCATCGGAGGCGGTCTGCCGGTGGGTGCCTTCGGCGGGCGCCGGGACCTGATGGACCTGCTCTCCCCCGCCGGGCCCGTGTACCAGGCCGGCACGCTGTCGGGGAACCCGCTGGCGACGGCGGCGGGCCTGGCGACCTTCGCCGGGCTGGACGAGGCCGCCTACGAGAGGCTCGGCGCCGCATCCCGCACCCTGCAGCAGCTGGTGGCCGATGCGCTGACCGCCGCCGGTGTGCCGCACGTGATCCAGACGGCCGGCACGCTCTTCTCGGTGTTCTTCCGCGAGGAGCCGGTGACGACGTACGAGGATGCGAAGGCGCAGGACACCGAGGCGTTCACGCGTTTCTTCCACGCCATGCTCGAGGCGGGCGTCTACCTGCCTCCGTCGGCCTTCGAGGCCTGGTTCGTCTCGACCGCCCACACGCAGGACGTGCTGGACCGCATCGCGGAGGCTCTGCCGGGCGCGGCGAAGGCTGCGGCCGCGGTGTGAGCTGAGGGGGAACCGCGGGCGCAGGCGGGTTCAGGCACGGGGCCCGCGACCGCGGGCGGCGCGTCCGATACGTGTTCGTCGGCGGTTCCGATGCGGGCTGCGTCGGGCGTGCTCCCGCCGTCGGCCCGGGCCCTGCGTCCGCCGGTCGTCTGTGCGCTGATCATCGCTGCGCGGTGCTTTCAGCCTCTGCCTTAGCCTCGGCCTCGGCCGCCGGCCGTTCCTCGGCCGTGCCTTCCTGGTCTTCCCCGTCTTCGCTCGCTCCGCTGCCGCCTTCGCGGAGCGGACGCTCCCGGCGGGAGCGCGATCCGGGATCGGGCGCGTCAAGGCCTCGGCCGTGGTCGTGCGAGTGGTGCCGGTGCGGGTGGTCCAGGTGACACGGTGGCCGGGCGCGCCAGGGTCGCGTCGGACGCTGCGCAGCTGCTGTTCCTTGCCGTTGCACAGCGCGCAGAGGCCCTGACCGTTCTCGAGGCAGGTGTGGCCACCGGTGGCGTGCGGGGTGATGTGGTCGGTCTGGCGGATCGGTGCGTCGCAGAACGGCCCACGACAGGTCGCATCCCGCCACAGCACGAATCGCGCCAGGGCCTTGGGGAAGGTACGGGCCACCGAATCGACCCCGACCAGTTCGCCCGTCGTGGGGTGGGTGTAGAGCCGACGGAGAACAGCCCGCAGCTCGGGACCGTCCGGGCCGAGGGCATCCCGGGCGCCCTCGCCGGGCGGGCGGAAGAGAGTCCTGAGCTCCTCGCGGATCGCCTCGGCGGGAACAGGTCCGTACCCCTCGATGCGAGCCAGGTCCCCGCTGTGCGGATGCAGCAGAGCGCGGTCGGTGATCATCACGCCGATGTCCAGCGAGTCGGACTCCATCGCACCGTCGTCGCCGAGCAGCGTGGCCACGAAGGAGTCGGCCTGGATCGCTGCATGGCCGCGCTTGTCCCCGTCGGCGCGCTGGCGTTCGGCGTCGAGGCTGAGCCGTTTGCGGATCTTGGCGGCATCCAGCGCGGGGACGCGGGCCGAGACGGTGGCCATGCCGTGCTCGCCCCGACGCACGGTGACGTATCGCTTCTGGCGCGACGTGAGATGTCTGCGCTCCTCGCCACCGGCATCCGCTTCCTCGATCACGGCGTCGACCTCGCGTTTCCACCGCTCAGGGCCTGCGGCATCCAGATCCGGCAGCCGTTCACCGAGGTGCTCATCCACCTTCTCCCGCTGCGTCGGTGACAGGGGCGCGACGGAGGTGGCGGTGGCCTGCGCGGCCTTGGAACTGACCTGTGCCGTCGCGAGCGCCTCGAGGATGTTGGGCATGGACTCCACCAGTCGCCGACTGGAGGCGACAGTTCGGCCCGACGTCGACGGGGATCGGCGTGTGACCATCGAGACCTCTCGCGCCGCGGTCCGCTCCGCCTGCTTGTCGAGCACGCGGTCCGACGGGGCGGCCCCCGGCTCATTCGCCGCGTCGGCGGCAGCTTCGGCGTGACGATCCCGCTTAAGGGAGTCCGCCAGGGCCACCACGGCGCGGGCTTCGAGAGCGTCGAGAGCGCCCGTCGCTTCATGGATCCGCCCGATCACGTCCCTGAATTCGGTCGCCGGGTGCGTCCCTGGCTCGAAGATCTCTCCCGGTTCCGTGGCGAGGGAGGAGAGCAGGTAGACGATGTCGCCGAGTTCTGTCGCGAGCCGCCGAGGACCACCTGCGCGCACGGTCTCGACCAGCCGCTCGGAGTAACCCCCGGCGGTCTGATCGCGGCCCGGCTGTCCCGGCTCGGAAGTAGTCATGCGTCCACAGTGCAGCGCTGCGGTACGGCGGAGAAGCTGTCCGCCGAGAATGTGGAGAACTTCCGTTGTGGAGGAATCCTCACCGGTGTGAGGACGGAGGCGGACCGGATCCTGCGCCAGCACGAGCCGTATAGAAGGCCATCTTCGTGATCGGCCACAAGAACGCCCTTGACGCTCCGCGTCGGCCTTTGACAGTTCATGACGGCGCACTCGACAACGTCAGCTCGACCGCCGCACAGTGAAGGGGCGCCGTCAGCCGAGACCGGCGCATCGCTCCGTAGCTCAGCCCGGAAGAGCAGCTCCCCCATAAGGAGTGGGTCGTAGGTTCGAATCCTGCCGGAGCGTCGAGGCGTCACCCCGACCGCGCACACTGGAGGTCCCCTCCCCGAAGGAGCCTCGCGCCGATGCGGAAGACACCGACGACCACGCACCCCGTCCTGAGCCACCTCGCGCTGCCTGACCTGGAGCCGGCAGACGCCGCCGACCTCGCCGAGCACGGAAGCTACGAGGCGCTCCGCCTCGACGGCGGCGACATCAGCGGCCGCACCCTGGCCGGAGCCACCTTCACCGAATGCGAGCTCATCGGGCTCACCGCGCACGGGACCAGCCTGCAATCGGCGCGGCTCATCGAGAGCCGGATCGAACGGCTGAACGCCCCCGTGCTGAACGCCTCGCGCTCGACGTGGCGCGAGGTCGAGCTGAGCGGCTCCCGGATCGGCGCACTCGACATCTACGACGCGGGCATCCATTCGACCCGCATCGCCGGCAGCAAGCTCGACTGGATCAACCTGCGCTCCTCGACGCTCGAGGACGTCCTGTTCGAGGACTGCACGATCGAGGAGCTCGACCTCACCGGCGTAACCGCCACCCGCGTCGCCTTCGTCAACTGCCGCGCCGGCAGCCTCGCCCTCGCCCACGCCCGCCTGCGCGACGTGGACCTACGCGGCCTGGAGATGGGCCCGATCAGCAACCTCGAGGGGATGGCCGGCGCGACGATCGATGACGCCCAGCTGACCGCGCTCGCCCCGGCCTTCGCGGCGCATCTCGGGGTGCGGGTCGAATAGCCGGCGGCCGGCGGCACGGGACCGGCCTCAACCGCCCAGACGATGCCTCAGCGCGGCGCGCACGCCCGGCCACTCCCCTGCCAGGATCGAGTAGACGACCGTGTGGCGAACCGTGCCGTCGGGCAGGATCCGATGCGCGCGCAAGATGCCCTCCTGCTGGGCGCCGAGCCGCTCCACTGCCCGGCGCGAGGCGTGGTTGAGGTGGTGGACGCGGAACTCGACGCGGAGACACCCGAGCGTGTCGAAGGCGTGTGTGAGCAGGAGCAGCTTCATCTCGGCGTTGACCCCGGTGCGGTGGGCGGAGGCCGCCAGGTAGGTGTTGCCGATCTCCAGGCCGCGGTCGGCCAGGGCCAGGTTCATGAAGGTGGTCAGTCCCAGCACCCGCCCGTCGGCCGGCCGTACCACCGCCCAGGCGAGGCGGCGGCCGGCGTCGACGTCCCCGCGCAGGGAGGCGACCGAGGCGTCGACCTCGGCGGGTGCGGGGATGTGCGGCGCATAGGGCAGGCGCCAGATCTCCCCGTCGGCCACCGCCGCGCGCAGGCCGTCCGCATGCTCCTCGGCGAGCGGCTCGAGCCGCACCCGCTCTCCGGTCAGCATGACCGGCTCCAGCGCGGCCAGCGGCGTGGTGGGCACCGGCCGGGTCGAGGATTCGCTCACCCGTGCTGCTCGATGGCCATCTCGTAGTACCGCAGCAGGTCGTCCGACGCGTTCTCCCACGAGAACTTCTCCGCCTCGGCGCGGGCGGCCTCGCGGATGGTTCCGCGAAGGCCCGGATCCGAGAGCCGGCTCAGCGCCGCGTCGAGGCTCTCCTCGTTCCCGGAGTCGAACAGCAGGCCGTTGACGCCGTCGGTGACCTGCTCCATCGTCGGCCCGGAGCGGGCGGCGACCACCGGCAGCCCCGAGGCCATCCCCTCGAGGATCACCAGCCCCAGGGTCTCGGTGACCGAGGGGAACACGAACGCGTCGGCGCTGGCGAAGGCCGAGGCGAGCTCCTCGCCCTCCATGAAGCCGGGGAACAGCGTCGAGGTGCCGGCGAAGAGGTTCTCCAGCTCGCTGCGGTAGGGCCCGTCGCCGATGATCGCGAGCGCCACGTCGTCCCGGCGCTCCATCATCGGCCGCAGCGTGTGGATCTCCTTCTCCGCGGCCAGACGGCCGACGAACACCAGCAGCTTCTTCTCCGGATGCCCCTGCGTGAGCCGCTCCCGCATCGCCCCGGAGGCGAAGCCGGGATGGAAGGTCCGGGTGTCCACACCGCGGCGCACCACGTGCAGGTTCGCCAGGCCCTTCTCGGCGAGCTCGGACCGCATCGACTCGGAGGTCGCCAGATTGATGTCGGCCAGGGCGTGGTTGCGCTTGATCTGCCACCACACGGCCGGCTTGCCCCAGGACCACGCCCGGTACAGATCCAGATAGCGCGGGATGTGCGTGTGGTAGCTGGCCACCAGCGGGATCCGCTGGCGATGGGCGGCGTAGGCCCCCGAGGAGGCCAGCAGGATCGGCTGGGCCGCGTGGACCACGTCCGGGTGGAAGCCACGGATGATGCCGTCCACGTTGGGGCTGGGCAGGGTGAACCGCCGGTGCTTGTAGAACGGCAGCGTCACCGGGCGGATGCCCACCACCCGGGCCCCGTGGTGCTTGGTGACCCCGAGGTCCGGGGCGACGACCATGACCTCGTGCCCGTGGTCGACGAACCGCTCGACGGCGTGGCGCAGGCGCGTGACCACGCCGTCGACGGACGGCAGGAACGTCTCCGTGACGATCGCGATCTTCACGGTCGCCGCGTCACTTCCAGGTCACGGTGGGCATGACCAGCTCGCGCTTGACCCGGTCGGTGTTGTTCTGGGCGACCTTGAGGACCTCGACGAGGTGCTCGTCGGTCAGCAGGTGGGGCTCCAGCCCCAGGTCCAGCAGGTTGGTGTTGGTCGCGTTGTAGTAGTGGTCGTACTTCTCCACGCGCGGGTTCTCGGTGGTCGCGAGGTTCGCCTCCAGGCCCAGGTCGCGGGCGACCTTCTGGACCTTCTCGGCCAGCTCCTTGACCGAGAACTGCTCGGTGAACTGGTTGTAGACGCGGAACTCGCCGCGGTCGGCCGGGTTCTCGCAGGCGATCTCGATGCAGCGCACGGTGTCCTGGATGTCCAGGTAGCCGCGGGTCTGGCTGCCGTTACCGTAGACGGTGAGGTCGTGGCCGATGGCCGCCTGGATGATGAAGCGGTTCAGGGCCGTGCCGAAGACCGCGTCGTAGTCGAAGCGGTTGACCAGGCGCGGGTCCAGGCGGGTCTCGTCGGTCTCCAGGCCGTAGACGACGCCCTGGTTCAGGTCCGTGGCGCGGATGCCCCAGATGCGGCAGGCGAACATGATGTTGTCGCTGTCGTGGACCTTGGTGAGGTGGTAGAACGAGCCGGGCTGCTTGGGGAAGGGCAGACGGTCCGTGCGGCCCTTGTGCTCGATCTCGATCCAGCCCTCCTCGATGTCGATGTTGGGCTGGCCGTACTCCCCCATCGTGCCGAGCTTGACGAGGTGGCAGTCCGGGGCGTGGTCCTTGATGGCCCACAGGACGTTCAGGGTGCCCTCGACGTTGTTGCGGTGGTTCTCGATCGCGTGCTCGCGGTCGATCATCGAGTACGGGGCGCTGCGGTGCTCGGCGAAGTGCACGAAGGACTCGGGCTGGATGTCCTCGAACAGGGAGGTCACCGCGTCGTAGTCGGTGAGGTCGGCGATCCGGACCGCGATGTCCTTGCCGGAGACCTCCTTCCAGGCCGCCACCCGCTCCTCGAGGGAGAGGATCGGGGTCATGGAGTTCGATCCCAGCTCCTCGTCGATCTCGCGACGCACCAGGTTGTCCACGATCGTGACGTCGTGACCCTTCTGCGACAGGTACAGGGCAGTGGGCCAGCCACAGAATCCGTCTCCACCGGCGACGACGATCTTCATCTCGAGAGTCCTCCAAAAGGTCCAGGTCCCGGCCTGCGGATGGGGTCCGCATCCGGATGGTGCAACAGCGAGTCGGCTCTAAACGTAGCCGAGGACGCAGGCCGCTCAAAGACGGCCGCCGCCCGCGGTGAACAGCCGGGGAACAGGCCGTGACGAACGCGTCCGACGACGGACCGGCGGCCCGATTCACCACGGCGGACGCCACTGTAGCGTCCCTGGCCGGGCAGTTCTGACGCGGGCCCCGCGGACGGCCGGAGACCTACCTCCCGGTCGCCCTCGCTCGCCGCGGGTCAGCCGCGCGAGTCACCCCGCGCGAGCCAACGCCGCGAGTCACCCGCGCGCGATCCGCAGCGTCTTGATCTCGAAGGGGCGGAAGGCCAGCTCCACGCTGCCGTCCTCACCGCGCGTCAGCGCCGAGCGGACAGCGGGGGCGTCCTCGCCGAAGGGCTGCTCGAGCAGGTCGACGACCGAGACGGCCGTCCCGAGCGCCCCGTCCAGCCTCACCGTCGCCGACGCACGGGCGCCCTCGGACTCGTACAGCCGCACCACGAGATCACCGGAACGGTCCTCGGCCAGCTTCACCGTCTCCATCAGCACGCTCGGGGAATCGACGGCGACCAGCGGCGCGGCGGCGGCCGGCGCACCGGCGCCGCCGAGGAAGCGCTCGGGCAGGTTGATCCGGTACCCCTCCTCGATGGCCTCGCGGATCCCCGCCCCGGGCCGCACCGCGACCCGCAGCGTGTACGTCCCGTGGTCGGCGCCGGGGTCGGGGTACTCCGGGGCGCGCACCAGGGTGAGCCGGGTCGTGGTGGTGGTCCCGCCGTCGTCCTCGCGCACGGTGCGCAGCACGTCGTGGCCGTAGGTGGAGTCGTTGGCGATGGCCACCCCGTAGTCGCCCTCGGCGAGGTGGACCCAGCGGTGGGCGCAGGTCTCGAAGCGGGCGAAGTCCCAGCTGGTGTTCACGGGGATGGGCCGGTCGAGGTGGCCGAACTGGATCTCGCTGCTGAGGTGGGCGGCGCGCACGTCGAGGGGGAAGGCGAGTTTGAGGGCCTTCTTGCGCTCGCGCCAGTCGATGTCGTGGATGATCTCCAGCGACTCGTCGTCCGGGCGCAGCCGGTAGGTCTTGACGATGGTGGACCCGGCGCCGGTGACGCCGGAGGTCTCGGCCCCGTCGGCCAGCGCGGTGGTGTAGGTGAAGGAGACCCGCACGCCGGCGTCGGCCTCGCTGACCTCGACGTCGGTGGGGGTCTCGAGGTCCCGCACCACGTGGCGGTAGAACTCGTCGATGTCCCAGGCGTCCCAGGCGTTGGGGGTGTCGCGGTGCAGCTGCAGCAGCGCGCCGCGGCTGCCGGGGGCGATGGCCTCGCGGCCGCTCGCGCGGTCCACCAGCGAGGAGATCGCCCCGGAGGGATCCAGCACCGCGCGCACCGAGGCGTTCTCGATGGTGATGGTCCCGCCCTCGCGGATGACGACCACCGCTTCCTGGCCGTTGCTGACCGTCCCGGCGGAGTAGGCGGGAACGCCGCGGCGGGCGACGGGCGCAGTGTTCAGCAGCGTCCGGGAGGGGCAGCCGCCCTCCGCATCGGGTCCGTCAGCGGGCGTCTCGGGCCCTGTGCCCTTCGCGTCGCTCTCCGCGTCCCCGGCGCCGAGTGCGGACAGCGACTGCTCGATGATCCGTTCAGCGCGCTCGGCGATCCGGGCGTGCTGCTGCTCCGCCTCGCGGTGAACCCACGCGATCGAGGAGCCGGGGAGGATGTCGTGGAACTGGTTCAGCAGCGTGTCGTGCCACAGCGCCTCGAGCTCGTCGTACGGGTAGTCGTACCCGGCGCGGATCGCGGCGAGGGAGGCCAGGAACTCGGCCTCGTGCAGCACGTGCTCGCTGCGGCGGTTGCCCTGCTTGGTGCCCAGCTGCGCGGAGTAGGTGCCGCGGTGCAGCTCGAGGTAGAGCTCCCCGTTCCACACCGGGGCGTCGGGGTACTCCTCCCTCGCGCGCTCGAAGAAGTCCTCGGCGGTGCCGAACTCGACGCGCGGGGAGCCCTCGAGGTCGGAGGCCCGGCGGCCGGCGGCCAGCATCTCGCGGGTGGGTCCGCCGCCCCCGTCGCCGTGGCCGAACAGGTCCATCCCGATGCTCGCGCGGCCCTTCTCCTTGAAGTTCCGCTCGAAGTAGGCAAGCTCGGCGCCGCTGAGGTCGCCGTTGTAGGTGTCGGCCGGCGGGAAGTGGGTGAAGACGCTGGTGCCGTCCAGGCCCTCCCAGCGGAAGGTGTGGTGGGGGAAGGTGTTGGTCTGGTTCCAGCTGACCTTCTGGGTCAGGAAGAACTCCTGGCCGGCGAGCGCGGCGATCTGCGGCAGCGCGGCGGAGTAGCCGAAGGAGTCCGGCAGCCACGTCTCCCGCGTCTCGACCCCGAAGTTCTCCCGGAAGAACCGCTTGCCGGCGATGAACTGGCGGGCCATGGCCTCGGAGCCGGGCATGTTGGTGTCCGACTCGACCCACATGCCGCCGACGGGCACGAAGCGCCCCTCGGCGACGTGCTCGGTGATCCGGGCGAACAGCTCGGGGTAGCGGTCCTTCAGCCACTGGTACTGCTGGGCGGAGGAGGCGGAGAAGGTGAGGTCCGGGTCCTGCTCGAGCAGCGTGGCGACGTTGGAGAAGGTGCGGGCGACCTTGCGGACGGTCTCGCGCACGGGCCACAGCCAGGCGGAGTCGATGTGGGCGTGGCCGGTGGCCAGCACGGTCAGCGCCGAGGAGCCGGCCGGTCGCTGCAGCGCGGGGCTCAGCACGTCCCGGGCGGCCTCGGCGGTGCCGGGCAGGTCGTCCGGGTCGACGATGTCGCAGGCGGCCTCGAGGGCGCGCAGGATCTCGTGGCGGCGCTGGCTGGTCTCCGGCAGCTCGGCCATCAGCCCGCTGAGGGCGCGGACGTCCTCGACGAGCTCCCAGATCCGGGTGTCGCGGCGGGCGAGGTGGAGCTGGGAGATCGAGTACAGCTCCTCCTCGGGGATGGTCGCGAGGTCACCGAGCGGGGTGGGGGCGAACGACCATCCGCCCGAGACGGTGGGATTCGCGGCGCACTCGAGGTAGAGGTCGACCTCCTGGCCGGCGGCCAGGGGCAGGTACCGGTTGAAGGGGTTGATGGCCTTCAGCGGGACCCCGTCGGGGGTGAAGGCGAGCGCCTCGGCCTGGAATCCGGGCATGCCGGTGAAGGCGAGGTCGACGAGGAGCTCGGGCGCGGAGGCGTCGTCGTCGGCCCACTCCGCGGGGACGGTGCCGGTGATGTGCAGCCAGGTGGTCGACCAGGGACGGCCCAGCGGCGCGCCGATCTCGATCGGCGCGTAGGGCGAGTCCTCCGCCGCATCCGCGCCGATGGCCTCGTGCGGGGGCACCGGCTCGCCGGGGAGGCGGTGGGCGGTGATCCGGACCGGGGCGGTCTCCTGGTAGATGCCGGGAACGAGGTGGTCGCGGGTGACGCGGCGGATCCTGGCCTCGGTGAGTTCCCTGTCGTCGAACATGAAGGTGCTCCTCAGGGCGCGCTCGGCGCCAGCTGATGGGGCCGGGCGGTGCCGGCAGACGGGTTCGCGGGGCGGCGGGCCGAGCCGCCGCCGATGGCCGAGCTTAGCGACCGCATGAGCCGTGCGTCACGTCCGCGGGCTCAGGCTCGCCGGGCGTGGGCGGCCAGGACGGCGTCGGCCAGGCGCGGCATCACCTCGCGGTGGGCGTCGCAGAAGTCGTGGGAGGTGCCGACCACGAGGGCGAGATCGGCCGCATGGTCCACCCAGAACGCGGTGCCCCGCATCCCGAAGTGCCCGACGGTCTCCTCGCTGTTGGCGGTCCCCGTCCAGTGCGGCGACTTGGCCCCGCGCACCTCGAACCCCAGCCCGAAGGGGTTCGGGCTCTGCTTGCCGAAGCCCGGCATGATGCCCACCAGCTCCGGGAACGACGGGGTGGTCGCGGCGGTGAACCACTCCGGCTCCAGCAGCGTCGGGCGCAGCACCTCCGCGGCGAAGCGCGCCAGGTCGCTCAGGGGGCCGCGGGCGCCGACGGAGGCCGAGCCGCCCCATTCCAGGCGGCTCATCCCCAGCGGGCGCGCGACCTTCTCCCCCACCCAGTCCCCGAAGTCACAGCCCGTGGCACGCTCGATGTGGCGGGCGGCCTCGTCGATGCCGAAGTTGGAGTAGTGGCGACGCTGCCCGGGTGCCTGCAGCGTCCCGTCGGACTCGTAGAAGTACCCCGAGGCGTGGGCCAGCAGGTGGCGCAGCGTCGCGCCGGGCGGGCCCACCTCGTCGTCGAGGCCGACGTACCCCTCCTGCAGCGCGATCGCGCTCGCGTACCCGGTGAGGGTCTTGGTCACCGAGCGCCAGCGGCGCGGCAGGTCGAGGTCGCCGCGCTGCTCACGCACCCCGTCGGGCCCGAGCACGATCGCAGCGGCCTCGAAGCCGAAGTCCTCCAGCAGATCGAGGGCGCTCATCGCGCGGAGTCGCCGAAGCGGGCGAGGATCTCGTCGCTGAGGCCGGGCCAGATCTCCACGTGCCGGGAGCCGAAGGGCTCGGCGCCGAGGAAGGCGGCGGCCAGGGAGCGCGTCGGGTCGACCCACAGGAAGGAGCCGGACTGGCCGAAGTGCCCGAAGGTCTCGGGGGCGGCGCCGGCGCCGGTCCAGTGCGGATCCTTGCCGTCCCGGATCTCGAACCCCAGGCCCCAGTCGTTGGGCTTCTGGCGCCCGTAGCCGGGCAGGATGCCGGCCAGCCCCGGGAACTGGACGGCGCTCGCCTCGCGCCACAGCTCCCGCGAGATCAGGGTGGGCTCGAGCAGCTCCCGGCCGACGGCCAGCAGGTCCCGGATGCTGCCGCGGTATCCGGCCGCCGGGGAGCCGGTGACCTCGACGTCGCGCAGTGAGAGCCCCTGGACGACGGTCTGCTCCATCCAGTCCTCGTACTCGTACCCGGTGGACTGCTCGACGTGGGCGGCGAGGACCTCGAAGCCGGTGTTGGAGTAGATGCGGCGGGTGCCGGGCGCGGCGACCGTCGACTCCCCGTCGAAGGCATAGCCGGCGGTGTGCGCCAGCAGGTGGCGGACGGTGGCGCCCTCGGGTCCCGCGGGCTCGTCGAGGCCCACGAGCCCGCGCTCGACGGCGATCAGCACGCCGAGCGCGGCGAGCGGCTTGGAGACGCTGGCCAGATCCCACACCCGCTCGGCATCGCCCTGGGTGTGCACGGTGGCGCCGGCGTCGGTGACGCCCAGGGCGTGCTCGAAATCGACGTCGACCGGGATCTCGGGCGGGCGGGCATGGTCGGGCCGGCGGGCCTGGCCGGACCGGTCAGGCCGGCGGGGCTGGTCGGGCGGGGGCTGGCTCACGGTCTCCACGCCTCAAATATGGCACGAGGGCCCGTCCGCCGCGGGCCCGACGGACCGGCCCGCGCTGCTGACCCACTGGAAACCAGGTGCCGACCTGCGGCGTCACAGAACCCTCACAAGAATCTCGGAGACCAGTCGACTTTTCCCCTTGTTTGCACTTCCTTGACCCGTGCAGGATGAAGCCCACATCTCGTACAGGTGCCCAGAAAATCAGTCCGTCAGGGGAGAACAGAGGGGAAGAGATCATGTCGATCATCACCAGAAGCAGTGCACGAGCAAGCGGCCCGGCCGCGCCCGGCCGTTCCAGGACACCGACCCGCCGCACCCTGCTGCTCGGGGTGGGCACGCTGGGCGCCGGGCTCGCCGTGGGCGCCGGCCCCGCCGCCGCGGCCCCGACGCTGCGCAAGGGGGACCGCAGCTCGGACGTGACGGCCCTGCAGGAGGACCTGACTTCGCTGAACTACTGGTGCGGCGAGGCCGACGGCAGCTTCGGGCACATCACCGAGCAGGCCGTGTTCGCCCTGCAGAAGGCGGGAGGCCTGGCCACGGACGGCATCGTCGGCCCGGACACGTACGGCGCGATCGCGGACGGCGTCCAGCCGAGCCGGGAGCAGACCGAGGGGTACAGCTTCGAGGTCGATCTCAGCACGCAGCTGATCACCGCCACCTGGGACAGCGACCTGCGGTACATCCTGAACACCTCCACCGGCAGCGGCGAGGAGTACTACTCCGACGGGCGCTGGAAGACGGCGACCACGCCGGAGGGCGACTTTGAGATGTACTCCTTCTACCCCGACGGCTGGCAGTCCGGCTCGCTGGGGGACCTGTACCGCCCCGGGTACTACGACCGCGGCTGGGCCATCCACGGATCCACGTCGATCCCGACCTACCCGGCCTCCCACGGCTGCTGCCGCATCTCCACCGCCGCCACCGACATGCTGTGGTCGCGCGGCTGGATGGTCGAGGGCCGTCGCGTCCACGTCCACGCCTGACCTGCCCGCCGGGAGTCCTTTACGGTTCCTGCACGAATCCCTTGCTGCCCCACCGCTCCGTCGGCGGGTCGATGACCTGGCCACGCGCTACGATCGGGAGGGCGAACAGCCCCGTCGGCCGGCGGGGTGCAGGGACAGCGACAGCGAAGGACCACCGTGGGGATCTTGGATCGGATCGAGCGCGGCCTCGACCGCGGCGTGACGAGCGTGTTCTCGCCGGGGCGCGGGCAGCTGAAACCCCTCGACCTCGCGCAGGGGCTCAAGCGCGAGTGCGACGACCAGATCCAGGTGCTCGACCGCACCCGGACCCTGGCGCCGAACGTGTACACGATCTATCTCCATTCCCAGGACTTCGACCGCTTCGCCTCCTGGCAGGACACCCTGATCGACGAGCTGCAGCGACTGCTCATGGAGCACGCCGAGAAGCAGCGCTACATGTTCGCCGGCGGCGTCGTGGTGGGCCTGGAGCGCGACGACGAGGTCCGCCCCGGCCGTTTCGAGACCGAGTCCCGCACCGAGCGCGGCAGCGTGGCCCCCGCCACCGGCGCCGCCCGCTCCGGGGCAGGATCCAGCCCCATCGTCGAGATCGACGGCCAGCAGTACCTGCTGACGGGGCCGGTGACGGTGATCGGCCGCGGCGGCGACGCGGACATCATCCTCGAGGACACCGGGGTCTCCCGCCATCACCTGGAGCTGCGCACCGACGGCGAGGGCGCGCTGGTGGCGACCGACCTCGGCTCGACCAACGGCACCTTCGTCGACGGCGAGCGGATCCGCACGCCGGTCACCCTGCAGGACCGTTCGCTGATCAAGATCGGCCGCACCCGCCTGACCGTGCTGCTCCCGGCCGCCGGCCCGGTCAGCTGGTGACCGGGTGACGATCACATGAGCGAACTGACCCTCGTCGCCCTCCGCCTGGGCTTCGTCCTGGCGCTGTGGGTGTTCGTGATCATCGCGGTGCTGGTGCTGCGCAACGACCTGTTCGGGACCACGGTCGTGACCCGCTCCAGCCGCGATCCGCGCCGTGAGCAGCGCCCTGCCTCCACCGCTCCCGGCGGGAACTCCTCGCGGTCCGACGCCGACCCGTCCGCGCTGCGCACCGACCCGGAGGTCACGGCCACCGCGATGGTCGTCACCGCCGGTCCCCTGCGCGGGACCTCGCTCACGCTGGGTTCCACCCCGATCCTGATCGGACGTGCCCCCGAGTGCACCCTCGTGCTCGATGACGACTACGCCTCGAACCGCCACGCCCGCGTCTTCCAGCGCGAGGGCGAGTGGATGGTGGAGGATCTGGGCTCCACCAACGGCACCCTGGTCTCCGGCCGGCGCATCGAAGGATCCGTACCGTTCAGGCCCGGTGCTCAGGTGCGGATCGGCCGCACCGAGATCGAGCTGAGACGAGGTCCGCGATGAGCATCGCCCTGCGGTACGCCGCCCGCTCCGACGTCGGCCTCGTGCGGTCCAACAACCAGGACTCCGGCTACGCGGGCAGTCACCTGCTGGTGGTCGCCGACGGCATGGGCGGCCACGCCGGCGGCGACGTCGCCTCCTCCGTCGCCATCGGGCGGCTGGCCGGGCTCGACTCGGACACGCCCGCCTCGGACATCGTCGCGACCCTCGAGGAGTCCGTGCTCGATGCCAACCAGGAGATCCTGCGCCGGGCGCGCGACGAGCCGCAGCTGCGGGGCCTGGGCACCACCATCACCGCCCTGCTGCGCGCCGAGGGCAAGTTCGCCCTCGCCCATATCGGCGACTCCCGCGCCTACCTGCTGCGCGAGGAGGAGACCACCCAGGTCACCAAGGACCACACCTTCGTCCAGCGCCTGCTGGACGAGGGCCGGCTGACCGAGGAGGAGGCCGAGCGCCATCCTCAGCGCTCGGTGCTGATGCGCGTGCTCGGCGACGTCGACGCCGACCCCGAGCTGGATCTGTCGCTGCGCCCGGCCCATCCGGGCGACCGCTGGATGCTGTGCTCGGACGGCCTGTCGGGCCTGGTCTCGCTGGACACGATCGACGCCACCCTCAAGGAGTTCGCCGATCCCGGCGAGTGCGCCGACGAGCTGGTCCAGCTGGCCCTGAAGGGCGGCGGCCCCGACAACATCACCTGCATCGTCGCCGACGTCATCGATCTCGACGAGCTGCCCCGCGGTGAGGAGGCCCCGTCCTCCGCCCCGCAGATCGTGGGCTCGGCGGCGCGCAACCGCAATCAGCCCACCGCCGCCTCCGGCCCCGCCGCGAAGGCGGCCGCACTGACCCGCGAGGAGCCGGAGGTCCCCTACGAGGACGAGGACTTCTCCGAGGACGAGCCGCCGCGGCGCAGCCCCTGGCCCGCGCTGGTGGCGATGGTGCTGCTGGTCGCGCTGCTGGGCGGTGTGCTGTGGGCGGGGTACGCCTGGTCCCAGCGGCAGTACTACGTGGGCACCGACGGCACCGACGTGGTCCTCTACCAGGGCCTGTCCCAGGATCTCGGCCCGATCTCGATGTCCGACCCGGTGGAGGTCACCGACGTGGCCCTGGACGATCTTCCCGAGGCGACCCGTCAGCAGGTCGAGAACACGATCTCGGCGAGCGACCGGGACTCGGCCGAGGCGATCATCGACCGCCTCGAGCAGGTCGCCGCCGCGAACCGGCCGCCTCCCAGCTCTCCCGCCCCCTCCGACGGTGGAGGCCCCTCCGACGGCGGAGGGATCGGCGGGAGCACCGGCGGCGGCGCGAGCCCCGGCCCGGGTGAGGAGACCTAGTGGCCACCATCGTGTCCTACACCGCTCGCCCGCGCCGGCTGACCCAGGCCGCGCTGCTGGCGTTCGCGGTCGTGATCGGCCTGGGCGCCTACGCCCTGGTGGGTCTGGGGCGCTACGAGGAGCTGCCGGCGAACCTGCCGCAGTACGCCATCGGCGCCGTGGTGCTCGCCGGGGCGCTGCAGATCGCGGTCATGTGGCGCGCACCGTACGCGGACCCGGTGATCCTGCCCGTGGTGGTGCTGCTGAACCTGCTGGGCATCGCGGTGATCGAGAGCGTCCACGCCGCCCATGAGATCTACTCGGTGCGCTCTTCCGGCAGCGCCGACCGGCAGATGCTGTGGGCCGCGATCGGGGTGATGCTGTGCGTGGGCGTGCTCGTGCTCCTGCGCGATCACCGCCACCTGCGCCGCTACTCATGGATCTCCGCGGTCACCGGTGCCGTGCTGCTGCTGCTGCCCCTGCTGCCGGTGATCGGCTCCGCGCGCTACGGCTCCCAGATCTGGATCTCGATCGGCAGCTACAGCTTCCAGCCTGCCGAGCTGGCCAAGATCGCCTTCGCGATCTTCTTCGCCGGCTACCTGGTCTCCCGCCGCGACACCCTCGCCCTGGCCGGGCCCAAGGTGCTCGGCATCCACCTGCCCCGCTGGTCCGACTTCGGCCCGATCCTGGTGGCCTGGGGTTTCGCGATGGCGGTGCTCGTGTTCCAGACCGACCTGGGCACCTCGCTGATGTTCTTCGGCCTGTTCGTGGTGATGCTGTACGTGGCCACGGACCGTCTGAGCTGGCTGGTGATCGGGGCCGTGCTGTTCCTGCCGCCGGCCATCTTCGCGGCCACCCAGATGGGCCACGTCAAGACGCGCATCACCTGCTGGCTGGACCCGCTCTCCAGCGCGAACTTCAGCACCTGCGAGCAGATCGGTCAGGGCCTGTTCGGGCTCGCCAACGGCGGGATCACCGGCGCCGGCCTGGGTGAGGGACGGCCCGACGTGGTGCCCTTCGCCGAGTCCGACTTCATCTTCGCCTCCTTCGCGGAGGAGCTGGGGCTGGTCGGCGCCTTCGCCCTGCTGCTGCTGTACCTGCTGCTGGTCCAGCGCGCCGTGCGCGCCGCCGTCGGCATCTCCGACGGGTTCGGGACCCTGCTGGCCGGCGGTCTCGGCTTCGTCCTCGCCCTGCAGGTGTTCGTCGTCGTCGGCGGCCTCACCCGGGTGATCCCCCTGACCGGCCTCACGCTGCCGTTCCTGGCCGCCGGCGGCAGCTCGCTGGTGTGCAACTGGATCGTCGCGGGCATCCTGGTGCGGCTCTCGGACGCCGCCCGCCGGCCCGCCGCCCGCAACGTGCCCGGGGCGAACGGCACCGGCGGCGAGACCGCACGGCCGGTCCCGCACGGCACCGGCGGGGAGGTGATGGCGTGAACAGGCCCCTGCGCCATGTGTGGCTGGTGATCAGCGTGCTGTTCGTGCTGCTGTTCACCTCCACCACCTATTTCCAGGTCGTCGCCCAGGACCGGCTGAACGCCCACGGCGAGAACGACCGCACCCGCTACAACGAGTACGGCCGCCACCGCGGCCCGATCGTGGTCGACGGCGAGGTGATCGCGAGCTCACAGGAGTCCGGGGACACCTACGGGTACCTGCGCGGCTACGACCCCGGAGCCATGTACGCCCCGGTCACGGGCTACTACTCGGTGGTCTACGGCTTCTCCGGCATCGAGCGGGCCCTGAACGACACGCTGTCCGGTGAGGCCGATGCGCTGTTCTACCACCGCATCTCCGACATCCTCTCGGGCAAGCAGGGCCGGGGGGCGACGGTCGAGCTGACGCTGGACTCCGGCGCCCAGGAGGCCGCGTGGGAGGCGCTGGACGGCCGCCGCGGCTCCGTGGTCGCGCTGGACCCGGAGACCGGGGCGATCCTGGCCATGGTCTCCTCCCCCAGCTACGACCCCAACCGACTGGCCTCCCACAACATCGGGGCGGTCCAGGACGCCTGGACGGAGCTGAACGAGGATCCCCAGCGCCCGCTGACCAACCGCGCCATCGGCGGGGACCTCTACCCGCCCGGCTCGGCGTTCAAGCTCGTCGTCGCCGCGGCCGCCCTCGAATCCGGCACGGCCACCGCGGACTCGGTGATCCCGGGGCCGGGGACGTACCAGCTGCCGAACTCGTCGTCGGTGATGAACAACCATGCCGGCGGCGGCACCGAGCCCTGCGGGCCCGGTGAGGAGTCCACCCTGGCCGACGCCCTGCGCCAGTCCTGCAACACCTCCTTCGCGTTGCTCGGGCAGAAGGTCGGCGAGGACCAGCTGCGCAGCACCGCCGAGGAGTTCGGCTTCGGTCAGCGCCTGGAGATCCCGCTGTCGGTCACGCCGTCCTCGATCGGCACCGATCTGGATCCCGCCCAGCTCGCCACCACGTCGATCGGGCAGTTCGAGACCCGGGTGACGCCGCTGCAGATGGCCATGGTCGCCGGCACCTTCGCCAACGACGGGGTGGTGATGCAGCCGCAGCTGGTCCGGGCCGTGCGCACCAGCGACCTCTCCACGGTGGCCGAGCTGACCCCGGACGAGCTCGGCCAGCCGGTCAGCGCCGCCAACGCCGCCCAGATGCGCCAGATGATGGTCGGCGTCGTCGAGGACGGGACCGGGACGGCCGCGGCCGTCGACGGCGTGGAGGTCGGCGGCAAGACCGGCACCGCGCAGTGGGGCCAGGACCGCGCGGCCCACTCCTGGTTCGTGGGCTACGGGCAGACCGACGAGCAGAAGGTGGCGCTCTCGGTCGTGGTCGAGGAGGGCGGATACGGGTCGCAGACGGCGGCACCGATCGCCCAGGACGTGATGGAGGCGGTGATCGATCCATGAGGACCGAACCAGGACTCGTGCTCGAAGGGCGCTACGAGCTGACCTCGCTCATCGCCACCGGCGGCATGGGACAGGTCTGGAAGGGCCAGGACCAGGAGCTCGATCGCAAGGTGGCCGTCAAGGTGCTGCGCGAGGAGTACGCCGGGGACGAGGGCTTCCTCAAGCGCTTCCGCGCCGAGGCCCGCCACACCGCCGCCCTCTCGCACGACGCGATCGCCGCCCTGTACGACTACGGCGAGCTGGACGGGCGCGCCTACATCGTCATGGAGCTCTGCCCCGGCCGGCCGCTGTCGGACATCATCGAGGAGAACCCCGGCGGGCTGCCCGAGAAGCGGGTCATCTCGATCCTCATCGAGCTCGCCCGCGCGCTGGATGCCGCCCACTCCAAAGGGGTCGTCCACCGCGACGTGAAGCCGGAGAACGTGCTGGTCGACGAGGACAACGGCTGGTCGATGAAGATCACCGACTTCGGGATCGCCCGCAGCAAGGACCAGGCCCGGCTGACCAAGACCGGCCTGGTGATGGGCACCGCCCAGTACCTCTCCCCCGAGCAGGCGATGGGCAAGCAGGCCACCTCCCTCTCGGACATCTACGCCCTGGGGATCGTGGCCTACGAGATGCTCGCCGGCCACCGGCCCTTCACCGGCTCCAGCCAGGTCGAGATCGCCATGGCCCAGGTCAAGCAGCAGCCCCCGGAGCTGCCCGAGTCGATCAACGAGGACCTGCGGCGCCTGGTGATGATGACGCTGGCCAAGGCCCCGGCCAACCGCCCCCGTTCGGCGGCGGCGGTGGCCCGGATCCTGGAGGCCATCCAGCGCGGCGTGGAGCCGCGCTTCACCACCGGCGCGATCCCGGTCACCCGGGTCGAGGACCACGACTGGACCGGTGAGAACGCCGTGCGCGGCGAGGGCGGCACCGGGGAGCGTCCGCGCACCGGGCCGGGCGCCTCGCCGACGGGGACCCGGACCGCCGCGATGCCGCTGCCGCTGTCGGGCCGGGGCCGAGGGGTCCGGCACCGCTCCGGCGCGTCGGCGACCTCGGCGCGCTCTGCTGCGTCGGCCGGTTCCGCTGCGTCGGCTGTCTCTGACGGGTCCGCGCGCTCCGCGGCGTCCCCGTCACCGGCGCCGCGCACCTCGTCGCGGGAGCGGACCGCAGACCGGTCGTCCCGGGACGGGACGCCGCCCGGGGTGGACACCGCCGCCTCGGCCCGGACCGTGCGGGGCACCTCGACGGGCCGACGGATCGGGCCACTGTCCCTGCCCGGGCTGATCCTGGTGATCCTCGTGGTGGTGGTCATCGCGGTCGCGGTCGCCGGAGGAATGGGATGGTTGCCCCTGGGCGCGACGGGGCTCGGCCCCGTCGACCAGTTCGACCGGTTCGACCAGGTCGGGCCCGGGGAGACGGTGTCAGCACGTACGATGAACGGATCGGTCGGTGTCGGCCACGGCACGAGGACAGGTGTGGAGTGAGCGAAGAGAACGTGGTCCTGGGAGGCCGCTACGTGCTGGGGCGCATCCTCGGGACAGGCGGCATGGCCGAGGTGTTCCTGGCGGAGGACACCCGCCTGCACCGCACGGTCGCCGTCAAGGTGCTGCGATCCGACCTGGCCCGGGATTCGAACTTCCAGGAACGGTTCCGCCGTGAGGCGCACAGCGCCGCCTCGCTGAACCATCCCTCGATCGTCGCCGTGTACGACACCGGCGAGGAGCACCAGAGCACGGTCACCGGCGCCGACGTCACCATCCCCTACATCGTGATGGAGTACGTCCACGGCACAACGCTGCGCGAGCACGTCGACCCCCCGATGGACGCCCATCAGGCCGGGGAGGTCATGGCCGCGCTGCTCAGCGCCCTGGAGTACTCCCACCGGGCCGGGATCGTCCACCGCGACATCAAGCCGGGCAACGTGATGATCACCGACTCGGGCGCGGTCAAGGTCATGGACTTCGGCATCGCCCGTGCGGTCGCCGACGCCACCAGCGCGATGACGGCCACCCAGGCCGTGATGGGCACCGCCCAGTACCTCTCGCCGGAGCAGGCCCGCGGCCAGCTGGTCGATGCCCGCTCGGACATCTACTCCGCCGCGTGCGTGATGTACGAGATGCTCACCGGGCGCCCGCCGTTCACCGGCGACACCCCGGTCTCCATCGCCTACCAGCACGTGCGCGAGGAGCCTCAGCCCCCGTCGGCCTACAACCCCGCGATCACGCCCGCGCTGGATGCCGTGATCCTCACGGGCCTGGCCAAGGACCGCGAGAAGCGCTACCCCAGCGCCGTCGCGTTCTCCCGCGACATCGCCGCCGCCGTCTCCGGCCGCGCCCCGGCACTGGTCGCCGGGGCCGTCCCGGCAGGGTCCGACGCCGAGGCCACCACCGTGCTGGGCCCGGTCGACGACGCCACCGAGGCGCTGCCGGCGATGAGCGCTGCCGGCGCGGCCGCCGGAGCGGGAGCGGCCACGACCACGCGGGCCGCGGACTGGAGCAGCGGCACGCCCGCTGAGCCCACCGGGCTCACGCCCCACTCCCCCGCGGAGGTCGAGGAGGAGCCGAAGCGCAAGCGCCCCTGGTGGCTGATCATCCTGGTCCTGCTCGCCGTCCTCGCCCTGATCGCCGCCGCGCTGGTCTACTTCAATCCCTTCGGACCCTCCGAGCCGGAGACGGTGGCGGTGCCGGCCGTGGCCGGGGAGACCGAGGACGAGGCCCGCACGATCCTCGACGAGGCCGGGCTCGAGGCCGAGTTCAGCCAGGTCGCCTCCCAGGACGTGGAGGCCGGGACCGTCATCGAGACCGATCCGCCGGAGGGCGAGGAGGTCGAGGTCGGCTCCACCGTGGCGGTGACCGTCTCCGCCGGTCCGGAGGCGGTGGAGGTCCCCGACGTCACGGACATGAGCCGCGAGGAGGCCGAACAGGCCCTCGAGGACGCCGGGCTCGACTCCGAGGTCGCCGGCGAGGAGGATGCGGCGAAGGAGCGCGGCACCGTGCTGCGGTCCGATCCGCAAGGCGGCACCAGCGCCGAGCGCGGCACCGTCGTGCAGCTGACCGTCGCCTCGGGCGACGTCGAGATCCCCAACGTCGAGGGCGTCGCCCTGGAGCAGGCCCAGGAGTCCCTGGAGGCGCGCGGCTTCGAGGTCGCCTCCTCCGAGCGGGAGGACGCCGAGGCGGACCCGGGAACGGTGCTGACCCAGACGCCCACCGCCGAGAGCGGGACCGCGCCGTACGGCTCCCGGGTCGACCTGGTGGTGGCCGCGGCGCCCGGCCCCGTGGCGGTGCCCAACGTCACCGGCCGCACGCTCGAGGAAGCCCAGCAGATCCTGGCCGACGAGGACTTCGGCACCGTCACGGAGCGGGAGAACTCCGACAGCGTGGAGGAGGGACGGGTGATCCGCACCGACCCCGAGGCCAACGAGGACGCCGAGCGCGGCTCGACCGTGACCATCGTGGTCTCCGACGGGCCGGAGGCCACGCCCTCGCCGACCCCCAGCGACTCACCGAGCCCGTCGCCCAGCGACACCCCGAGCGAGACGCCCAGCGAGACGCCGAGCGAGACGCCGAGCGAGGAGACCGGCGGCGGGAACGGCAACGGTGGCGGCAACGGTGGCGGCAACGGCAACGGTGGCGGCAACGGCAATGGCGGCGGCGGAAACGGCGGCGGCAACGTCGACGATGCCGTCGGAGGAGGAAACGGTGGCGACTGATACCTCTCCGGCTCGCGTGCTGGTCATCGACAACTACGACAGCTTCGTCTACACGATCGTCGGGTACCTCCAGCAGATGGGCGCCCGGACCGTCGTGGTGCGCAACGACGAGGTCCCCGCCGACGAGGCGGGCGCCGTCGACCTCTCCGGATTCGACGGGGTGCTCATCTCCCCCGGTCCCGGCAACCCGACCACGGCCGGCCGCACCCTCGAGGTGATCGGCGCCTGCGCCGAGGGATCCGTGCCGATGCTCGGGGTGTGCCTGGGCCATCAGGCGCTGGGTCAGTACTTCGGGGCCACCGTCGGCCATGCCCCGCAGCTCATGCACGGGCGCACCAGCGACCTCACCCATGAGGGGCGCAGCGTCTTCGCCGGGGCCCCCTCGCCGATGACGGCGACCCGCTATCACTCGCTGACCGTCGTGCCCGAGACGATCCCCGAGGTCCTCGAGATCACCGCCCGCACCGCCGATGGCATGGTGATGGGCCTGGTCCACCGCGAGCTCCCGCTGCACGGCGTCCAGTTCCACCCCGAGTCCGTGCTCACCGAGAACGGGCACCTGATGCTGGCGCGGTTCCTCGAGCTGTGCGACGGCATCGACGCCGCCGAGCGCTCCGCGGGGCTGAAGCCCCTCATGACCGCCGGCTGAGCACGCGGCGGCACGGGTCAGACGGCCGGCGCACCGGTCTGGCCGGGGGCTCCGCGGGAGCCGACGAGTCCGTCGTTCAGCGGCACGTAGGGCGCGATCGCGGGGAAGACCCACCCGAACAGGGCCACCACGATCGCAGCCAGCAGCAGCACGGTGATCACGATGCGCGCCCAGCGGGGGCCGGGCAGGTGCCGGAACAGCCAGGCGTACATCAGCTCTCCTCCTCGCGCGCCACGGGGAGGGTGACGGCCGCCGCGGTCGCGTCCTCCTCGTCACTCCCGTCGGTCGCTCTCTCCGCTGCGCCGGCCCCGTCGGACGCCCCGCCCTGCGCGGCAAGGGCCTCCGGGATCCCGTCGGCACGGTCGGTCCAGTACGCGAACTCGGCGTGGACGATGTAGCGCTCGCGCGCCGAGTACATCGGGTGGCAGGCCGTCAGGGTCAGCATCCGCTCGGTGGGCTCGGCCTCGGGATCCGCCGGGTTCGGGGCGATCACCTCGACGTCCTGGGGCATCACGATCAGCGACTCGGTGACCTCGTAGACGTAGAACGCCTCGGCGGTCTCGACGACGATCGGATCGCCCGCCTCGAGCCGGGCGATGTCCTCGAACGGCCGGCCGTAGGTGTTGCGGTGCCCGGCCACGGAGAAGTTCCCGACCTGGCCGGGCAGTGCGGTCTCGAGATAGTGGCCCACGCCCTTGACGTTGAGGACGTCCTCGAGGCTCACGCCCTCGGCCAGCGGGAAGCGCTCGCGATCGAAGGCGGGCACGTGCATGGTTCCCCACACCATGTTCTCGCCGGGGATCTCGGGCACCGGGGGCGGCCCCTCCTGGGCGGGGGCGATGCGCTCCTGGTCGACCTGACCCCACTCGGAGTCGAGACCGGCGATGATGCCGGACTGCTCCCGATCGGCCATGACGTCGGTCCACCACAGCTGCCACACCAGGAACAGCAGCAGCAGCGCGCCCGCCGTCAGCAGCAGCTCCCCCAGGGCACCGATCACGCCGCCGACGACGCCCGAGCCGCGCTGCTGCGGCCGCGCGCGGTGCCTGGATCGTCGGGCCATCACGCGGCCTGCGCGACGTCGAGCGTGAGGGACCCCGAGAAGGCGGGCAGGGTCTGCGAGTCCAGCGTCTCGATGCGCTCCCCCAGACCCACGTAGTCCACCCATTCACGGTACACCGAGACCCCCTGCGCCTCATCGAGCGCTGCGAGCATCTCCTCGGTGGGGCCGATGACGGTGACCACGAAGGGCGGGGAGTAGACGCGGCCTTCCAGCAGCAGCGTGTTGCCGGCGCAGCGGAAGGCACTGCCGTTGATCACGCGCTGGTCCTGCAGCATCATCGCCTCCGCGCCGCCGGCCCACAGCGCGTTGATGTAGGACTCCATGTCCTGCTGGTGGACCACGAGATCATCGGGCTCGACGTCCGGGACGGAACCCAGCGCGCTGTTGGGCGCGTCGGTCAGGGTGATGCGCAGGGCGGGCCCGCTGACCTCGCTGAGCCCGACGGCGTCGGAGACCTCCGTGGTGCGCTCGTCGGCCGCGGCGTTCCCGCCCTCCTGCGTCAGCTCCTCGATCTCCGCGCGCTTGGCCTCCGCGTCCTCGGTGAGCTCCTCGATCGTCCGCCCGCGCTCCTGCAGCACCCCGGCGACGTCGCCGCTCTCGTCACGCAGCGAGCTGCCGCCGGCCAGTCGGCCGGTGGTGGCGAACAGGAGACCGCACAGGATCATCACGGCCACGACCCCGATCCGGCCCCGGACCCGACGCGACGACGGGGCCGCAGGCCCGGCGGGGCCGGGGGCGGGAGTGGGATGCTCGGCCGACTCGACGGGGTCGGCGCCGTCAGCGCGGCTCGCGGGATCTTCCGCCATGGTCACTCCTCGCTTCGCGCCCTCAGTCGACGACCATTACCCTAGGCCAAGGTCCGCGTCCGCGGGCCCGTGCGGCACCGCCGCGCGATCGGCCGCCTCGAGGGAGCACCGTTTCATGGCCAGGAGCAGGAAGAAGTCGTCCGCGCGCGCGACGTCGAAGGCGAAAGCTGGGGACACGCCCGTCGCGCCCGGGTCGGACGACCTCGACGAGCTCGGCTCCGACGGCAGCGGGACGGATGCGGCCGAGGCCGACGGCACGGCCACGTCCGACGCGGCCGACGGCGACAGCGCTGCCGGCAGCGGCGCAGACCACGCCGGGACAGACGCAGACGCAGACGCAGGCGATGCCTCGGAGGCCACGGCCTCCGAGAGCGCCAGCGGCAAGGACCCCGTGAAGCGCTCACGCGCCGCGGGGGCGAAGGATCCGGTGGCGACGAAGGACAAGCGCTCCGGCGGCAAGAGTACGAGCGCGGGCAGCGAGGCCACCGAGAAGGCGAAGGACGCCACGCGCACTCCGTCGGCGAAGAAGGCCGCGGCGGCGGAGACCGCTCGCACCACGCGGCGCCGGGTCGCCGCGGAGGCGCCGAATCCCCCGTGGCTGGCGCCCGCCGCGGTGGTGTTCCTGATCCTGGGCCTGCTCTACCTGGTCACGTACTACCTCTCCAGCGGCCAGCTGCCGCTGCCGATCGGCGACTGGAACCTCGCGGCCGGCTTCGGCGTGATGCTCGTCGGCGGCGGCATGCTGATGTTCTGGAAATAGGCTCCGCCGGACAGAGGTTCGCCGCACAGAGCTCCGCCGGACACAGCTCCGCCGCACAGAGCACTGCCGGACCCGCGCGCGATGGGGAGTTCTCCCCACCGCGCGGCGGGTCGCGCCCGGGTAGTCTGACCTCGACCGACCACCTCCAGGGGCCGATAGGCAGCTGGGGCCCATGATCCGACGGGGGAACCATGAACACCATCTCGGCGCGGCGCCGGCTGATCGCCGTCTTCGTCCTGCCGTTCGTCCTGCTCCTCGCCGGATGCGGGCGTCTGCACGCCGACTACGAGATCCAGGACGTCGACACGATGAACGTGTCCGTCGACTTCGGGATCGAGTCGGAGCTCATCGAAGGTGAGTACACCAGCGCCGAGGAGATGTGCAGCGACTCGCAGCAGGAGGGCGAAGCCACCTTCGGCCAGGCCGAGGTCACTCCGTACGAAGAGGACGGGTACTGGGGCTGCCGCGCCTCGGGCGTCCTGGAGCGCGCACAGTTCGCCGAGGGCATGGAGCTGACCGAGGAGGACGGCCAGTTCCACCTCACGATGGACCTGGGGACCGACGGTGAGTCCCTCAGCCAGGAGGATCTCGAGTTCGCCTACGGCGACCAGATCAACGAATTCGACTTCCGGGCCACCTTCGCCTTCCCGGGCAAGGTGCTCGAGTCCCGCGGCGGCACGATCGACGGCAACACCGTCACCTACACGGACGTCAGCGAGTTCTCCGAGGGCGTGGACATCACGGCAGAAGCCGGCGGGTTCCCCTGGTGGATCGTCATCGTCATCGCGCTCGTGCTGGGCTTCCTCCTGCTGCTCGTGCTCGCGGCCGTGGCGTTCTTCGTGATCCGGTCGCGGCGCAAGAAGGGTGGCGGCTCCGGTGGTGCGAGCGTTCCGGCGGCCTTCGGCGGCCCGGGGTCCCAGGCGCCCGCAGCAGCTCCGCAGGGCGGCCAGGGCCAGCCGTGGGGCCAGGCCTCGCCGCCGCCCGCGCCTCCGCAGGGCGGCCAGGGCCAGCCGTGGGGCCAGCCGAACCAGGGCTATGGCTACCCGGGAAGCGATCCGCAGAACCCGCAGGGCGACAACCGGCCTCCGCAGCCGCCGCAGGCTCCGAGCTGGTGATCGCCGGGCGGCCGGGCCGGCCGTGCACCGTGTGAGCAGGCTCATGGGCGCACGATTGGCGCCGATCTGGCCGGGGTACTAGACTCGACCAGGTCGGTTTCACCGGCAGGCGCCCGTAGCTTAACGGATAGAGCATCTGACTACGGATCAGAAGGTTGGGGGTTCGAATCCCTCCGGGCGCACTTCAGGAAAAACGGCCCTGACCAGCGAGAATTCGCTGATCAGGGCCGTTTCGCGTCGGCGGGCGAGCTGGGCGGTCCCGGCGCGGCTCAGTAGCCGTGCGGGTCCTCCCCCTCGGCCACACCGGTGACGTGCTCGGCGTGCGAGAGCGACTCGGCCAGCAGCCGCCGCACATGGGTGTCCGACGCGCTGTAGAAGGCGAACGTCCCCTCCCTGCGGCTCTGGGCCAGCCCGGCAAGGCGCAGCTTCGCCAGATGCTGGCTGATCGCAGCCGGGCTGGCACCCACCGCGTCGGCCAGAGCATTGACGCTGGACTCCTCGTGGAACAGGGCCCAGAGGATCTTCACCCGAGTGGGATCGGAGAGCATCCGGAAGGTGCCGACGGCGATCTGCGCATGCTCGTCGTCGGGAACGCGGCGCACGGGCTCGTCATGCATGGCCCTACCTTATGGGGTGGGAGCTCTGGTCCACGGCGCCTGCCGGGACACATCTTGCTATCTGCATGTATACGCAGATACATTCTCCAGATGGTGCAGAGTCGCGATCGCAAGGCCCGTCACGATCATGAGCACGCCCATGCTCACGGCCACGCTCACGACCACGGTGGGGCTCACAGTCACGGTGACGGCCACGAGGGCGGCTCCGGTGGGCTGCGGAGCCGCCTGCAGCACGCGCTCATTCCGCACAGCCACGACCACGGCGAGGCCATCCGCACCGCGGAGGAGGCCAGCTCCATCGGCATCCGCGCGGCGTGGATCTCGCTGGCCGGCATGGGCGCCACGGCGCTGCTGCAGATCGCCATCGTTGCGCTCAGCGGGTCCGTCGCACTGCTGGCGGACACCGTGCACAACCTCGGCCATCTCGCCACGACGATCCCGCTGATCCTCGCCTTCCGGCTGGGACGGCGCGCCCCGACCCGCCGCTACAGCTACGGGTTCCGGCGCGCAGAGGACCTGGTCGGCCTGCTGATCGGGGCCATGATCGCCCTCTCCGCCGTGCTCATCGTCGGGGAATCGGTCCGTGCCCTGACCTCGGCCCGCGATCTCACCCACCTCGGCTGGGTGCTGGCGGCCGCGCTGATCGGCGCGGCCGGCAACGAGGTGGTCGCGATCTACCGCATCCGCGCGGGCCGGCGGATCGGCTCCGCGGCGCTGATCGCCGAGGGCCAGCATGCCCGCACCGATGCCCTCACCTCGCTCGCCGTGGTGATCGGGGTGATGGGCGCCTGGTGCGGGCTGCCCTGGATCGATCCCCTGATCGGCCTGGTGATCGCCGCTGTCGTCGTCGCGGTGCTGATCGGCTCGATGCGCACGGTGCTGCAGCGACTGATGGACGGGATCGACCCGAGAACCCTGGAGACCGTGGAATCCGCGGCCGGTGAGGTCAGTGGAGTGATCGCGGTCGGCGAGGCGCGCGCCCGCTGGATCGGGCACCGCCTGGAGGCGGAGCTCGCCGTGACCGCGCGCCCGTCCCTCGGTCTGCAGGAGGCGGAGGCGCTCGCCGCGTCCGTCGAGGAGCAGCTGCGCCTCCGGCTCCCCCACCTCGAACGCGCACGGGTCCGGGTGCTTCCTGCCCGCCAGGGCACCGCCCACCCGGGCGCGGCCGACGGGAGCACGAGCACAGAGCACCAAACGCGCCGGAGCCCGGCCGCCACCACGTGACCGGCCGGGCTCCTGGATCGCGCGGGATGCCTCAGCGTGCGGCGGCGAGCACCTCGCGCACCGAACCCCAGGACTGCATCAGGTCCCGGGCCTCGGGGTGGGTCTCCGCGGCGATCGCGTCGGTGCGGGCCAGTTCGAGCAGGTCGTCGATCTCGACCCGCTCGCCCCGGTCGACGGAGGCGACGGCCGCCTCCACCATGGCGAAGCTCAGCAGGTTCTCGTGGACCTCGCACATCGGGGTGCGGCCCTCCTGCAGTGCGCTGACGAACTCGATCAGGGAGGCCGCGATCTGGTCCGGCTCCTCCCCCGTCTCCGAGTCGACCTCGGCCTGCAGGCGTGCGGTGGCCTCGTCGTCGTCGGTGCCCAGCACCGGCGCTCCCTTGCCGTCCCAGGTGGCCGAGCCGAGCTGTGCCCCGATCCGCCACTCGCTGTTCCAGTACGTCGGCAGGCCCCGGGCGTTCCAGGTGCCGTTGTAGACGAACAGGGAGCCGTCGGACATCTCGAACGTCGCCGTCACGGTGGCGTCGTGGGAGTACACGCTCCACTCCGGCTGCGCGCCCCGGGCGGTGACCGCGACCGGGTCCGCGTCCATGATGTAGCGGGCGGTGTCGAAGGCATGGATGCCCATGTCCCGCAGCAGCGGATGCAGCTGGGTGCGCCGATACCCCTCCATCTCCGTGAACAGGGAGAAGAAGGCGCTGGTCAGAACCGTCGGCCCGTGGGCGGCGACGAAGCTGCGCAGCTGCCGGACCTGGCGGAAGAACCGCCGGGACTGGGAGACCATGAACGGCACCCCGGTCAGCTCGGCGTGGGCGAGCAGGCTGAGGGCCTCCGGCAGCGTCTCGGTGACCGGCTTCTCGCCGAGGACGGGGATCCCGGCGTGCAGCGCCTTGACGGTCACGGGATGGTGCGCGACCGGGACGGTCGGGTTCACGATCAGGTCTGCGCCGACCTCCAGGGCCAGATCGGTGCCGTCGGCCCCGGTGCCCACCGCCGACGGATCGGCGATGCCGGACTGCTCGATGACGCGCTGCGGAGCACCCTCGACGAGATCCGCCACGCCGACGAGCTCGGCGACCGGGCTGGCGACGATCTCGCGGGCCCACCAGCTGCCCATGCCGCCTGCGCCGACCACGACCACGCGGGCGGGGCGGTCGGCCGGGAGCCGTGGGAAGCCGGTCAGCTCGGGGTCGAGGACGGGAGCCGCCGAGGTGTCCGTGCCGGGGACGCTGAGGACGTCAGATGACATGGGTGACCTCCTCGCCGCGGAACCAGTCGCGCGGCGCGTTGGCGATCTTCACCGGAGCCTGGTCGTGATGCTCGGGGCGGGCCCAGGTCACGGCGTTGGCCAGCACGCGCTGGATGTCGCGCTGGAAGTAGACGGGGTACTCCTGGTCGCCGGGGCTGAAGTAGAAGACCTTGCCCTTGCCGCGTCGGAACACGCAGCCCGAGCGGAACACCTCGCCCCCGGTGAAGGAGGAGACGAAGACCAGCTCATCGGGCGCGGGGATGTCGAACATCTCGCCGTAGGTCTCCTGCTCGGGCACCAGGATCGGGTGCGGGACGCCGCGGGCGATGGGGTGGGAGCCGCTCACGGTCCAGACCCGCTCCTCCTCGGCCTCGTTGCGCCACAGCAGGTTGCAGGTGGTGCCCATGAGCAGCTTGAAGGGCTTGGAGTAGTGCGCCGAGTGCAGCGGGATCAGACCCATGCCCTCGTGCACGCGACGCGCCACCCGGGCGGCGACCTCGTCGGGGACGTCGCCGTGGGCCATGTGGCCCCACCAGGTGAGAACGTCGGTCTCGGCCAGGGCCTCCTCGGAGAGGGAGTCCTCGATGTCGTCGAGCAGGGCGATGCGCACCTCTGCCTCGACGCCGTCGGCCGCGAGATGCTCGCGCAGGCCGTCGGCGATGACGGTGTGCATACCCTCCGGGTAGATCTCCTGAACCTTCGGATCGACCTTCTCGTGCCGGTTCTCGCCGAAGACGGCGATGCGCAGTGTCATGTCAGTCCCTTGTTGTCTGGCTGTGGCCGCACCCGTGCGGGCGGCCGATCCATCGTAGGCACGCGGCCCGGCGCCGACGCAGTCCTGTCCGCGACTCGCCGGAAGGGATACCGCGCGCCGTCCCGGCGTCCATACGTGCCGACAACCGTGACCCGGATGTGACCTGTTACTCACCGGAAGCCGACTATGGTCGACGCAGGTTCCCTCAATGGCGAGGGAGCCTCTTCTTCGTTCGGCCCCGATCCGCCTCAGATCTCGCGCGTGCTCACCAGCCGGCCGTCGGCCTCGAGATGCTTCTCCAGCGCGGCGGCCGTCTCCCGGTGCGCGCGGGCCGCACGATCACGGCCGACGGTGCCGCCGAGCGCGAGACCGGCCCCGGCGCCCCACCGGTAGCGGACGTCGGTGGTGTGGTCGCGCTCGCGGATCTCGATCTGGGCGGTGAGGAAGAACCTCCGGCCTGCCAGGGCGCCGAGCAGGATGGTCCGCCGGCGGCTGCCGCGCTCGTAGTCGACCCGGCCGGGTCCGCGTTCGCGCGGGCTCCAGCCGTGCTCACGGAAGAAACTCTCGACGCTCTCGCGCGTGTCGTCGTGGTCTCCGCGGACCACGTAGACGACCTGGTCCGAAGGGCCCGTCTCGGCTGGGTTCCTGCCCGACGGCGTCTTCATGGGGTCCCGGGGCGGAGCGCGCTGCGGGCACCGGACGCGTCCGCGAGCCGGGCCGGGCCGATGCGGCGCAGCTCAGCGTTGCCGAGGTGGGGGACGTCGCGGTGGTCGTGGGGGTCCTCGGCACTGCCGAGCGCGAGGGCGATCTGGAGGACGTCGCCGTGGGCGACCAGCACCACGGGGGCCTCGGCGGCCCACCGGTCCGCATCGCGCAGCACCGCATCGACCCGATCGGCGACCGCGCGGACCGGCTCGACCTCGTGCTCGTGCTCCCCGCGACCGCGATCCACGGCCCACACCAGGTCGTAGGAGCTGACCGGCCCCTCGTCATGCGTCCCGAAGCTGCGCTCACGCAGGCGCTGATCCAGCCGGGGCGCCGCCGCCCCGATCCCGGCGGCGAACTCCTCGGCGGTCTGGCGGGCCCGGGCGAAGTCACTGGAGACCACGATCGTGGCGGGCCCGAGCCCGTGGGCGGCGGCATCGGCCGCGGCGCGGCGGGCCTGCTCCCGGCCGAGCTCGGTGAGCCCCACCTCGACCAGTGCCCTGGGGCCGGGCGCGGAGACGATCAGCCCCTCGACATTGGCCGTGGACTCGCCGTGCCGCAGCACCCAGATGTCGCTCATGGTCAGGGGGCGAGGACCTTGCCGGGGTTGAGGTTGCGGCCGGGGTCGTTGTCCGCGAACAGGCCGCGGACCATGCGGGCGCCGACCTCGCCGATGTCCTGGACCATCCAGGGCTGGTGCTCGGTGCCCACGCCGTGGTGGTGGGAGACGCCGGAGCCGAGGTCCACGAACGCCTGCTGGACGGCGTTCTTGGCGTCGTAGTACTCCGCCAGCGCGGTCTCGTCGCTGGCGTAGGGGAAGGCGAAGGTGAAGTAGAGGCAGGCGCCGCCGTGGTAGCTGTGCGACATGTGGCAGAACATGAAGCCGGGCCCGTCGGCCGCCTGTCGCACCCCGTGGAAGGCGTCGTAGACGGTGGCGTGGACCTCGTTGAGGTTCGACCAGCTGGCGCCGGTCTCGCACACGTCGCCGAAGACCTGGTAGTTCAGCAGGAAGTCGCGCAGGTAGGGGGTGTCGAACTTCTTCTGGTCGTAGACCGCGCCGGGCCCGGCGCCGAGGGTGATGCCGCCGTTGCGGGAGACGATCTTCTTGACCATCGCCTTCTCGCGCTCGACGCGCTCCTTGGTGCCCTCGAAGCAGACGTAGGAGATGCACATCCCCTCGGTGGTGTCCCAGCCCTTGGAGCGCAGGAAGGCGAACAGCCCGTCCTGGGCCTTGCCCATCAGCTTGCTCTTGGTGGAGGTGGGCTCCTTGACCAGGGCCAGGCTGAAGCGGGTCTCGGGGCCATCGGAGAGACGGGTGAACGTGGGCTTGACCTCTGAGCGCGCGATCGCGTGCATGCCGCGGATGCCGTGCTCCCAGTCGGGGTACATGTAGGCGATCACCTGCCGCACCGGCGCGGTGCGGTGGACCTGGACGGTGCACTCGGAGATGACGCCCAGGCGGCCCTCGCTGCCCAGGATCATCTCGTGCACGCTGGGCCCGGCGTCGCGGCCCGGGATCGCCTTGGTCACGGCCACGCCGTCGGGGTGGACCATCCGCAGCCCGCGCACCATCTGCTCGATGTCGCCGTAGCGGTCGGACTGCATGCCCGAGGAGCGGGTCGCCGCCCAGCCGCCGACGGTGGAGTAGGTGAAGGAGTCCGGGAAGTGACCCATGGTCCAGCCCAGCGCGTTCAGCTGCTCCTCGAGGTCGGGCCCGTAGGCGCCGGCCTGGACGCGGGCCAGGCCCGAGGTGTCGTCGATCTCGACGACCTCGCGCAACCGGCCGAGGTTCATGGTGAGGATGGGGCGCTGCTCCGCCTCGTCGGGCGTGATGGAGCCGGAGATGCACGAGCCGCCGCCGTAGGGGATCAGCACCAGGTCGTGCTCGATCACCAGGCGCAGGATCGCGGCGATCTCCTCCTCGCTGCCGGGGTAGACCACGGCGTCGGCGAGGCGGGTGAAGTCCCCGGCCCGCGCGCGGAAGAGGTCGGGCAGGGAGCGGCCGAAGGAGTGCAGGACCCGGAACTCGTCATCGTCCAGCAGGTTCTCGGGGCCGACGATCGCCGCCAGGCCGTCGCGCTGGGCGGCGCCCAAGCGGGAGGCGGGCACCTGGTGCTCGGAGAGATCGGGGGCGACGGGATCCGGCTTGGAGAGCAGGTCCAGGCCGATCTTCTCCTTCGCCAGCGGAGCGAACCCTGGTTTGTTGCGCCAGTTGAAGGTGACGTCGTCCAGGCCCCAGCCCCACCACTTGTGGCGCTTGACCTCGCGGGCGCTCAGGGGTGCGCTCATGCGGGTTCCTCCTCGTCCGGGGCGGTGCCGCCAGCCTCACTGGCCCCGTTGCCCAGAACTTCGTCGTAATGCTGGTCGTACAGGTCTTTGACGCAGGCGCGGATGCGGGCCGAGAACTCCACGGCGGACTCGTCCTCGTGGGAGATCATCGGCTCGCCGAAGACGACGGCCACCGGCGGGCGGCCCTTCTTCGGCCAGCTGCGGCCCTTGGGCATCGCCTCATAGGCGCCGATGATCGCGGCGGGGATCACCGGGACGCCGACGCCGATCGCGAGCGCCGCCCCACCCGGTTTGAACTCGCCCATCCTGCCGGTCTTCTGCCGGCTGCCCTCGGGGAAGACCAGGATCGGCACCCCGGAGCGCAGCAGGCGCCGGGAGTAGCCGGAGTACTTCCGGCTGCCGCCGCGATCGATCGGGAAGGCGTTGAACATCCAGCGCACGAACCAGCGGCGGTACCAGACGGTGAAGAAGTAGTCCGCGGCGACCCCGGTGGACAGGAACCTCGCCTGCGCCCAGGGCAGGCCGGCGGCGAGCATCGGGGCGTCGATGTGGCTGGAGTGGTTGGCGACCAGGACGAACGGTCCGCGCACGGTGCGCACCCGGCGGTGGACGACAGCGGTGGTGGTGAGGTTCGCCCCGACCACGCTGCGGAAGAAGATGCGCTGGAGGACGAAGCGGATGCCGGCGCGCCAGCGCGAGCGGTACTTGGCCAGGTCCCCTTCGGGCTTCTCCCAGCCCTGGCCGCGGGAGCGGGCCGAGAGGGATTGCAGCAGGCGCTGGGAGCGGGAGGCTCCGTCGGCCGCCTTCGGGGTGGGCTTGCCGGGACCGGGCGTGCCGCTGGGCGGCGTGCCGGGCTCGGGCGTGGCGGCAGTGGGTTCGTCGTCGGCCGGACCGCCGGCGGAGGTCGTGGGGGTCATACGTCAGCGCTCCCGGCTGCGGCGGTGGCTGAGCACGGCGCTGAGCCGGGCGACGACACCGCGCGGCGTGGTGCGCAGGATGCCGGCGATCAGCTTCCAGCGCTTGCTGGGCACGGACACGGGCTTGCCGCGGGCGACGTCGCGCAGGCAGTCCTCGACCAGGCGATCGGCGCTGAGCCACAGCACCCCGGGGATCGAGGAGCCCTTGATGCCGGCGCGGGAGTGGAACTCGGTGCGCACCCAGCCCGGCATCAGCGCGGTCACCTGCACGCCGGTGCCGGCCAGCTGCACGCCGAGGGACTCGGAGTAGTTGCTCACCCAGGCTTTGATCGCGGAGTAGTTGTTCTGCGTGACCAGGCCGCTGACGGAGGAGACGTTGATGATCCAGCCCTGGCCGCGTTCGCGCATGCCGCGTCCTGCGGCGCCGCCGAGCTTGAGGACCGCGCGGATCATCACCTCGAAGCCGAGGTCGTGGGGCGTGAGGTCCTCATCGAGCAGGCTCGCCCGCACCGAGAAGCCCGCATTGTTCACGAGCACGTCGACCGGATCCGTGCCGGTCTCCAGACGGTCCGCGACACGCTGCTGCGCCTCGCGGTCGGCGAGATCGGCGACCAGCGTCTCGACCTCGACCCCGTAGTCATCGCGCAGCTTCTGGGCGGCCTCGTCGAGCCGCTCGGCATCCCGTGCGACCAGCACGAGAGAGGCTCCACGAGTGGCGAATGCTCTGGCGAAAGCGGCCCCGATGCCCGCGGTGCCGCCGGTGATCAGGGCCCTATGCATGGCGGCTACGATACACTAGCGCCGCCCTGACCAGCGCTGGGACGACCCCTCGCGAGGCGACCCCGAGGCGCGTGAGCCGCCGCCCGGATCCGCCCTCCACCTCCGTTCTCGCTCCCCGGCTCCTCGTCAGCTCCTGCCGTACCCGTCCACAAAGGGAATCCATGTCGAACAGCACCACGCCCGCCGACCAGTCCGCCTCCGGCGGATCCACCAGCGGGGGCCGACGGATCCTGCTGACCGGCGTGACCGGCTTCCTGGGGCAGGCGGTGCTGCGCTCGCTGCTCGAGACCACCCAGGACACGCACGTGACCGCCGTGATCCGCCCCAAGGGCTCGGTCGACGGGCGCAAGCGCCTCGAGCAGCTGCTGCGCAAGCCCGTGTTCGCCTCCTGGGTCGAGAAGATCGGCAAGGACGAGGCCAAGGCCGTCTTCGACGCGCGCGTCGGCGTGCTCGAGGGTGACCTGACCGACATGCCCGTGATCGAGGAGCCGCTGGACGTCGTCATCCACTCGGCCTCCTCCGTCTCCTTCGACCCGCCGATCGACGAGGCCTTCCGCACCAACGTCGGCGGCGCCCGCAACCTCTACGAGGCACTGCTGGAGTCGGGACAGGACCCGCACGTCATCCACGTCTCGACCGCCTACGTCGGCGGCATCTCCAAGGGGCTGCGCCAGGAGGGTCGGCTCGGGGCCGACGTGAACTGGCGCGATGAGTACCAGGCCGCCATCGAGGCACGCTCCCGGGTCGAGGCGGAGTCGCGCCGGCCCGAGACGCTGCGCTCCCAGATGCGCACCGCGAAGCTGCGCGACGGGAGGATGGGCCCCAAGGCCGTCGCCTCCGCCACCGAGGAGGCCCGCCGCGACTGGGTCGATCAGCGCCTGATCGACTTCGGCCGCACCCGCGCCCAGTCCGTGGGCTGGACCGACATCTACACCTTCACCAAGGCCATGGCCGAGCAGGTCGCCGAGGAGCTGTGGGCCGACGCCGGCCACCGCGTCTCCTTCGTGCGCCCCTCGATCATCGAATCCGCGATGCGTCGGCCCTACCCCGGCTGGATCGACGGCTACAAGGTCGCCGACCCGCTGATCATGGCCTACGGCCGCGGCTCGCTGCCGGAGTTCCCGGGCCTGGCCGACTCCGTCCTGGACATCATCCCCGTCGACTTCGTGGTCAACGTGATCGTCGCGCTGGCCACCCAGGACGTCTCCCGCCGCGGCGATGACGCCTACTTCCAGGTGGTCTCCGGCGCGACCAATCCGCTGGCCTTCCACGAGATGGTCAGCGCGGTGCGGGAGTACTTCCTCGAGCACCCGCTGGAGGACGACAACGGCCAGCCCGTCCAGATCCCGGAGTGGAACTTCCCGGCGGTCGAGATGGTCGAGCAGCGCTTCCGGGCCAAGGAGATCGTCGCCAAGGCCGGAGCCACCGCGGTCGCCTACCTGCCCGCGACCAAGCGAACCCGGCAGTGGACCTCCGACCTGCACAAGGCCACCTCCGGGCTGACCATGCTGCGCAAGTACATCGAGCTGTACCGGCAGTACACCAAGACCGAGATGGTCTTCGACGACGCCAACACCCGTGCACTGCGGGAGGAGCTGCCGGCGGAGTTCCTCGCCGAGCACGACTTCGACGTCACGGAGATCTCCTGGCGCGAATACTTCCAGCAGCAGCACCTGCCGGCGGTCACCGAGCTGACCAAGGCGTACTCCCGGGCGAAGTCCGCGCAGCGCAAGCGAGCCTCCCGCCCCACGCCGGAGCTGGCGCAGAACCCGAACGCGCTGGCCGTGTTCGATCTCGACGGCACCGTGCTGGCCACCAACATCGTCCAGCAGTACTTCGCCGTGGTCCGGGCGACGCGCCCGCGCCGGGTGTGGCCCGCCGAGATCGGTGGCCTGCTGGCCGCCGTGCCGGGCTACCTGCGCGCCGAGCAGCGCGACCGCTCCGAGCTGATCCGCCTGGTCAACCGCCGCTACAAGGGCTACCGCGCCGATGAGCTGCGCGAGCTCATGCGAGGCGAGGCCGGCCGGCGCATCCGTGCCTCGATCCGCTCCGAGGCCCTTGAGGTGATCGAGCGCCACCGGGCTGCCGGGCACCGCACCGTGCTGGTCAGCGGCGCGCTGGACGTGCTGGTCGAGCCGCTGGCGGACCTGTTCGACGAGGTCGTCGCCACCCACATGGACGAGGACGCCGCCGGGGTCATGACCGGCTTCCTGGCCACTCCCCCGCTGGTGGACGAGGCCCGCGGGAACTGGCTGCGCAAGTACGCCGCCTCCCACGACGCGGACCTGTCCGCCTCCTACGGCTACGGCGACTCCCACGCCGACGCGGCCTGGCTGGACCTGATGGGCACCCCCACCGCCATCTCGCCCGACCTGGGGCTGTACGCCGTGGCCAAGAAGAAGCGGTGGCAGATCCTGGAGTGGTGAGCCGCGCCCACCGGCCGGCACAGGGCCCCGCCTCACCAGGCCCGGGCCGGGTGGGTGCCGGGGGTGCCGGGTGGGTGCCGCGGCCCGTGGGGACGCGCAACTTTATGGACGCCAGCGCGAGCTGGACGAGCTGAGGCCGCGTGACTCGGCACCGGCGTCCAGGAAGTTGCGCCGGCCCCGCCCGTGAGGAACCACGCGCCGGCGTCCAGGAAGTTGCGCCGGCCCCGCCCGTGAGGAACCAGTCGCCGACTCCCCCGACCCTCGTGGCGGATCTGTGCCCTGGACGGTTCCTCCCCATCGATCCGCCATCCCCAGCCGGGAGTCCGTGGTGGCGACACCCGGCCGTCCCCGGGCAGGCTCGGCCCATGCACACGGCCAGCGACCTCGTCGTCCCCGCCGGTGCGCACCCGCCCGGTCGGCCTCGCGGTCAGGTGCGCGGAACCCTTCGCCTTCCTCCGCGAAGCACCTCGGTGATCAGCCGTCGGCAGCTGTTGGATGCAGGGTTCTCCAGCTCCCAGCTTCGCGCGAGAGCGGGTAACACGTCCCTCCGGCGCATAGCCCCCGGGTGGTACGCACACCCCGACGCAGAGTCCCGCCTGGTTCGCGCGCTCTCCGCGGGCTACCGCCTGACCTGTCTCGACGCGGTGGAGATGCACGGCCTGTGGACGCCTCACCGAGCGGGCGCCGACGCCCGCCGACTCCACGTGTACCGGAACCGGCGATGCGTCGCGTGCCCGCCGTGGGCTGTCGATCACAGTGCCGGGCTTCGCGCGTGGCCCGAGCCGGACCCGGTCGCATCCCTCCCTCTTGCTCTCCAGCACGTCGTCCGTTGCCTGGACGGCGAATCGGCAGCGATCCTCCTGGAGTCAGCGATCGAACGCGGGCTGCAGGAGCCGGCCGCGGTGCAGAGGCTCCTCGACGAGCTGCCCACCCGGCCTCGTTCGCGCGTCGGAAGAATCTCCACCGCGAGCGACTCGGGCTCGGAGACCCGTGTGGTGCGTGCTCTCCGACGGCGCGGGTTCCATGTCGAGCAGCAGGTCTTCGTCGAGGGCGCGGGATACGTCGACGCCTACGTCGCCGGGGTGTTCTTGGAGATCGACGGACGCGCCCATCACAGCTCCCCCGAAGCCTTCGAGGCGGACCGGCAGCGAGACCTCGCGGTCCGGCGGCACGGTCTGCAGCTGATCCGCCTCAGCTACGCCCAGACCTGGCGGACGTGGGAGCACACGCTGAAGGCTCTCCTGGAGACCATCGAGCAGGTGGGCCCACTGGGGCGACGCAAGGTTGCTCAGCTGACCTGAACCGGGACGGTTAGGCCGCAACTAGTTGGACGTCTGCGCATCCTCGACCCCTCTGAGTGCGGTGACTCGGCGCTGGCGTCCACAAAGTTGCGGAGCGGCGGGTGAAAGTTGCGGAGCGGCGGAATGCAAGAGTTGCCGAGCGGCGGGGCGCAGCTGCAGTGCCGCGGCTGATTGCTGCGCGGAACGGCTCAGAGCACCGAGGCGAGGAATCCCTGCAGTCGCTCGGAGCGGGGATGGTCGATGACCTGCTCGGGGGTGCCGCGCTCGATGATGCGGCCCTCGTCCATGAACACGACCTGGTCTGCCACTTCACGGGCGAAGCCCATCTCGTGGGTCACGACGACCATGGTCATCCCGTCGGCCGCCAGATCCTTGAGCACGGCGAGCACCTCGGAGACCAGTTCGGGATCCAGGGCGCTGGTGGGCTCGTCGAAGAGCATCAGCTCGGGGTCCATGGCCAGGGCGCGCGCGATCGCGACCCGCTGCTGCTGGCCGCCGGAGAGCTCCGAGGGGTAGTGGTCGGCGCGGTCGGCCAGCCCCACCCGGGCCAGCAGCTCGCGCGCCTTCTTCTCCGCCTCGGCCTTGGACATGCCGCGCACCTGCACGGGTGCCTCCATGACGTTGCCCAGCGCGGTGAGGTGCGGGAAGAGGTGGAAGCGCTGGAAGACCATGCCGATGCGGGAGCGCTGGGCGGCGATCTGCTTGGGCGAGAGCCTCTGCAGCCTGCCGTCGGGCAGCGGCTGCTCGGCGTAGCCCTGCAGCTCGCCCTCGATGCGGACGGTGCCGGCGGTGGCGTCCTCGAGCTGGTTCAGGCAGCGCAGCAGCGTGGACTTGCCGGAGCCCGACGGGCCGACGAGCACCGCGACCTCACCGGAGCGCACCGTGAGGTCGCAGTCCTTGAGGACGTGGAGGTCGCCGAAGGCCTTGTGCAGGCCCTCGACCTCGATCACCGGCGGGGCGTCCGGCGCGCCGGTGGGGTGGGACGGGGCGGCGGGGTCCGACGGTGCGGGCTCCGGAGGGCCGGAAGCAGCGGGGTTCTGGGTCATCACAGCTCCACCTCCGGGAGCGGGTCGTGCGGGGTGGTGCCGGCGCGGTTGACCGCCGCCTGGCGCGAGGCGGTCGAACCGCGGCGAGGAGCGGCCGGGGTGCGGTCGTCGAAGCCGCGACCGAAGTACTTCTCGAGGTAGTACTGGCCGACCATGAGCACACTGGTGATCGCCAGGTACCACAGAGCTGCGACGATCAGCAGCGGGATCGGGGTGAACAGCTTGTTGGCGATGCCGTTGGTGGCGAAGGTCAGATCCAGCGTGAACGGCACGGCGAGCACCAGCGAGGTGGTCTTGAGCATGCCGATGGTCTCGTTGCCCAGCGGCGGGACGATCACCCGCATGGCCTGGGGCACGATGATGCGCCGCAGGATCGTCCCGTTGCTCATGCCCAGCGCCTTGGAGGCCTCGCTCTGGCCACGGTCCACGCTGTTCAGGCCGGATCGGATGATCTCGGCGAGGTAGGCGCCCTCGTTCAGGCCCAGGCCGATCACCGCCATCCAGAACGCGGTCAGCAGGTCACGGGTGGAGAAGCTCAGCAGCTCCGGCCCGAAGGGCACGCCGACGGCGATCTTGGGCACGATCACGGTGAACAGGCCCCAGAACACCAGCTGGGTGTACACCGGGATGCCGCGGAAGACGAAGATGTAGACCCACGAGACGCCGCGCAGGACCGGGTTGTCGCTGCGGCGCATCACCGCGGCCAGCAGGGCGACGATCGTGCCGAGGACCATCGACAGCACCGTCAGCAGCAGCGTCCAGCCGACGCCCTGGACGACCTTGATGTCGAAGAGGTACGTGGCGACGGTGCCCCATTCCAGCACCGGGTTGCGCACCAGGAAGGTGAGCAGGCCCAGGGCCAGCAGGGCGACGATGATCGCGGAGATCCAGGTGCCCGGGCGCGGGGCGGCCTTGGCACGGATCGGGGTGAAGCCGTCCGGGCCGGCGGGCGCGGGCGTGGGGGCGGTCTCGGTGCTGGTCACGGCTGGGGGTTCACTTCCGCGGTCGGGATCATGCCGGATTCGTTGCCCCATGCGGCGAGGATGCGCTGCATGTGGCCGGAGTCGATGAGGTGCTGGACGGCGGCGCGGATCGCCTCGGCCAGCTCGGGCTGGTCCGGGGAGACGACGATGCCGTTCAGGGCGGATTCCTCGATCTCGCCGATCGCCTCGAGGTTCCCGCGGGAACGGGCGATGGCGTAGGCGGTCACCGGGGAGTCGGCCATGAGGATGTCGCCCTTGCCGCCGGCGACGTTGGTCGCGGCGTCGGAGTTGGAGGCGTAGGCCAGCAGGTCGTAGCCACGCTCCCCCGCCTCCCGGCACTGCTGGGAGCGCTCGTTCGAGAGCTCTTCCTGATATGTGCCGACCTGCACCGCGACCCGCTTGCCGCAGAGGTCGTCGGGGTGGATGTCGAAGGGGTTGCCGGCCTTGACCGCGTAGGAGATCCCCGCCTGGAAGTAGGAGACCATGGTGACCGTCGCCAGGCGCTCCTCGTTGATCGTGAAGCTGGAGATGCCCACGTCGTAGCTCGAGCCGACGGCGGGGATGATCTGTGCGAACACCGCGGCCTCGGTACGTGTGGCCAGGCCCAGCACCCTGCCGATCGCGGCGAGGATGTCGATGTCGTAGCCGACGGCCTCGCCGGTGGAGCCGACGAACTCGCCGGGCGCGTAGTTCAGGGCGGCGCCGTTGATCAGTTCGCCGCGCTCGCGGATGTCGGCCGGGACCAGCTCGGCGAGCTCCGGGACCTCGGTGATCTCCGAGAGGTCCACCTCGGGCACCGCGTTCGCTTCGGCGTCCAGGCGCTCGGAGGCGCGGGTGCAGGAGGCCAGCGCAGGGGTCAGGGCGCCGACGGCGAGTGCGAGCGGCGCGGCACGCAGCAGGCTGCGCCGACGGGGACGAGTGGAAGTCACCCGTGAATACTATTCATGCCACTGCATGAAAACCAATCGTTGTCGTATGGCTCACCGATGCGGCATGCGGGCGCGGCTCGCGCCCCTGCCCCGGACCCCGTGCCCGCGCCCCGTGCCCCGTGCCCCGTGCCCGTGCCCGTGCCCCGTCGCGCGGATGATCAGTCCTCGGCACGCACGCGCCCGGTCTCGTGCGCCCGCATCGCGGCCTCGACCCGGTTGCGCACGCCGAGCTTGGTGAGGATCCCGCCGATGTGGGTCTTCACGGTCCCCAGGGACAGGTGCATCTGGGCGCCGATCTCGGTGTTGGTGCGGCCGGCGGCGAGCAGGGCGAGGACTTCCTCCTCGCGCGGGGAGAGCGGGTCGGTCGGGGCGCGGGGTGGGGCGACGGGCCGACGGGAGAACTCCCCCAGCATCCGGGCGGTGATCTTCGGCGCGATCAGGGCGTCCCCGGCCGCGGCGGCCCGCACCGCCTCGCCCAGCAGTTCGGGGCCGGCGTCCTTGAGCAGGAATCCGCGTGCCCCGGCGCGCAGGGCGCCGTGGACGTATTCGTCGAGGTCGAACGTGGTGATCACGACGATGGCGAGCGGGTCGGAGACGGCGGGCCCGGAGAGCTTCCTGGTCACCTCGATCCCGTTGAGCCCGGGCATGCGGATGTCCACCAGGCACACGTCCGGGCGCAGCTGCTGGGCCATGGTCACAGCCTCGATCCCGTCGGCCGCCTCCCCGATCACGTCGATGCCGGGCCGGGTGCCCAGCAGCAGGCGCAGCCCGGTGCGGACCGGCTCCTGGTCGTCGGCGATCAGGACTGTCAGCGGGCGGGGCGAGCCGGCCGGACTCGGTGCGTCGGCTCCTGACGCGTCATCAGGACTGGTCATGCCGCCTCCGGAGTGGTGGGGACCTGGGCGCGCAGCAGCCATCCGCCGTCGGGGACGGGGCCGGCCTCGAGGGTGCCGCCGAGCAGGGTGACGCGCTCGGTCATCCCCAGCAGACCGTGACCGCCACCGGATCCGTCGGCCCGGTGCGGGGCCACGTCCCGGGGGCCGTCGTCCCGCACCTCCAGCACTGTGCGGGCGTCGCGGACGCTCACTCTCACGTCGATCGCGCGGGCGCCGCGGGCGTGGCGCCGGGCGTTGGTCACGCCCTCCTGGGCGATGCGGAACAGGGTCGACTGCACGATCTGCGGCATCTCGCCCGCGAGCTGGTCGGTGCCGGTGATCCGCACGGTGACCTGCGGCGGGCCGGGATCGGCGAGCGCCTCGAGCTGGGCGAGGCCGGCGGCGGGGGCCAGCTCCGTCTCGGGCAGGTCGACGTCGGCGGGCATGGGATCGGAGGCGGCAGCCCCGGCGGCCGCGCTCCCCGTGGCCCCGGAACCACCCGTCGGCTCCCGGAGCGCGCGAACCAGGGCGCGGGTCTCGGCGAGCACGTTCTGCGCCTCGCGTTCGATGACGGCGAGGGATTCGGCGACCTGGCTGCGATTCTCCGGCATGGCGGAGGCGACCTGGGCGCGGATTGCGATCGTGGTGACGTGGTGGGCGACGGTGTCGTGCAGGTCCCGCGCGAGGGCCTCACGCTCCCGCGAGCGTGCCATCTCGATCTCTCGGGCGCGGGCCTGGACGCGCTCGCGCACCAGCGCACCGCTCAGCGCGGTGGCGCCGAGCACGGCGATCCCCACGACGACGTCGGCGAGCGCGGCGCGGCTCTGCAGCAGGGTCAGCGCCTGCCCGGCGGCCAGCAGTGTCCCGCCGACGACGCGCATGCGAGCAGTTCCGTGACGGAACAGTGCGTACGGCACGGTGAGCAGCACGACCATCGCTCCCATGCCGACCGCGACGTGCCCGGACGCGGCCTGCACGATGCCCAGTGCAGCGCCGAGCAGGGTGATCCAGGTCAGTACCAGCAGCGGATGGCGGCGACGCCACGGCAGTCCGGCGATCATGGCGATCGCCGCGGCCGTGGTGAGCGCGGGCAGAGGGAAGTCTGTGCGCAGCATGCCCTCGGCCAGGGCGATGAGAGTAAACGGGATCAGCAGCAGGGCGTCGCGGGGTCGGGGACCGGCGGCGGGTGTCGTGACCAGCCCGTCCGCCCAGGGCGGGAGAGCGCGACGCGGTGACGGGGCCGGGCCTGTGGGGTTCGGATTCGAGAAGCCCGCGCTCGAGGCGCCCGGATCCGGCGGATCCGCGGCCGATGAGGCCGATGTCGAGGGCACGGACGGGGGCATCGCGCTCACGCCTGCGCGGCTTTGGGGCGGGCCGTGCCGGCACGGCGGGACGTCTTCGTGCGGTGGCCGGAGGTCGTCGAGGGCCGGCGGCGCGGGCGGATCCAGCGGGCGATCACGAGCTCGGCGACCACGATGTTGATCAGCCACCCGGCGTCCATCTGCAGCAGCCGGCCGAGCTCGTCGGGCGGGCCGAACAGGATCATCGGCGGGGCGGAGGTCAGCACCTGGGTGCCGGCGCCGAGGGCGAGGGCGTAGGCGCGGATCATCCAGGCCGCGTGGGTCGGAACGTCCCGTCGGCCGATCGCGACCAGCGCGAGCACCAGCGCCACGGCCATGCCGATCCCCACCACGTAGCGGGAGATCAGCAGACCCACACCGTCGATCGCCGGGAACTCATAGGCCACGTTCATCCACAGGCCCGTCAGCGCGACGGCGAATCCGGCCGGGACCAGGACATACCGGCCCATCGCGCGATGGAGGCCGAGGTTGCGGCGGCGCACGGTGGGCAGGAACTGGCCGATGCCGACGTACGAATAGACGATGGCCGCGACGATGTGGATCGCGACGGGCGTGGGCATCTCGACGAAGCGCGCCGTCTCGGGGGTCGCGGGCACGCCGGTGGCCAGGCCTTCGAGCTTCACGGCGCCGGCGATGGAGGGGATGGCCGCGAGCAGGGCGAGGCCGGCGCCGAGCAGCCACTCACGGCGCGGGATCCGCGGCCGCCTGGACTTTCGGGGCCCATCGCGGGGCGTGCGGGCAGCGGGCGTGGGGATCGGGTCGGCCGTGGGCGTTGCGTCGGCAGGAGTCGCGTCGGGCAGGGGCGGCGTGGTGTCCATGCGGCCACGCTCCCCCGGCACGGGCCCTGCCCGCTTCGGCCATGTGGCCGAACTTGGACGAGAACCGCCGCTGCTCGTGCATCCGGGGGCGCAGGCCGAGGAGGGGCCGGGGCCGGTGCGCGGTGCGGTGCCGCGGCACAGCGAAAGGCTGCTGCACAGCGAGGGGCTGCTGCAGGGAGAGGGGCTGCTGCGCGGCGGCGAGGCGGGCCCGGAGTCATTCTTGGAGTGTATGGGCTCGGATACGGCCGACGAGGGCCGTTACCGGAACGACGTCACGGTCGCAGCGCGGACAGGTCCGGCCGTCCTCCCAACCGCTGAACCGTCGAGGCCGCGCACGCAGCGGCGAGCTCGCCCGCCTGCGCCGGGGCCGCTCCGTTGCGCAGGCCCGTGACGAGCCCGGCAAGAAAGGCATCGCCCGCCCCGGTCGGGTCGAGGACGCGCTGGGGGCCGTGGGGCAGGAAGCGGTGCCCCTCGTCCCAGACGACCAGGTCACCGGCGTCGGCAACGCCGAAGGCCACCACCTCGACACCTTCATCGAGCACCCCGCGTGCCGCGGAGAGTGCCGCCTCTTCGCTCTCCAGTGCGATCCCCGTCAGCAGCTCGCCTTCGTGGGCGTTGGCGCGGACCACGCGGGCCTGCCCGACCAGTGCACGCACCTTGGGCGTCTGCGGGGCGCCATCCAGCACGAGGTCGGCGCCGGTCGCGGTCCCGAGCCGCGCCGCCTCCAGCAGAGCCGGTTCAGGCTGCTGCAGCTGCAGGCACACCGTGTCGGCCCGTGCCACTGCCTCCCGGGCGCTGTACACGTCACCCCCGGTCAGCAGCGCTTCGGCCGGGACGTGCTCGAAGAGGCGACGCCGGCCCTCGGCATCGACCACGTCGACCAGCAGGGCGCTGGTACCACGACGCACCACGACGCGGACATCGATATCGTCTGCGCGGGCCGAGGCGAGCAGCCGCTCGCCCACCTCGTCCTCACCGACCACGCCGAGCAGCCCCACCGGCGTGCCGAGCTGGCGCATGCCGACGGCCTGGTTCGCGCCCTTGCCGCCCCACATCTCGAGGCGCTCGGCGACGTCCACGCTCGCCCCGGGGTCGGGAACGCGGTCGGTCGAGATCACCAGGTCGCGACCGATCTGGCCGACGACGAGGACGCCGCCGGCCGCCGAGGCGTGTGCCGGATCGCTGTGCGCGCGGTGGTTGTCGACCATGTCCACTGCCTACCACCGGCTCGGCTCCTGCGCCGCACCTCGGACCGAATGGTGGGTGGCGGTGAGCTCGGTCCGGCCACCGCGCGGTGATCACGGGATGATCCAGTGCCCACGGAGCCGCGTCGTCTACCGTGGCCCGCGTGAACCGACCTGTCCAACGCATCATCATCGTCGTCCTGGCCCTCGTGCTCGTGGTCCCGATCGGCGTGATCGGGATCGGCCAGCTGCTGGGCAACGACGGCGGTGAGCAGGCCGACCCGACCGCGGTCGAGAACCCGGACAACCGGCCGACGGCGGACCCCGCCGACCAGCCGCCGCGGCCCGAGGTGCCCCGCCCCGAGGAACCCGCGGGCCTGACCGAGCAGACCGATGAGGGTGCGCAGGAGACGGTGATCTACCTGCTCGAGTCGTACACCTACATGATGACCACCGGTGACGTCTCCGTGTGGGAGAGCTCCATCGACCCGCAGTGCCAGGTCTGCATGTCCTTCCTGGACAACGCCCAGCTGCTCGCCGAGCAGGACGGCTACCTGGTCGATGGCGATTTCGCGGTGCATTCGACGACGTTCGAGGGCAAGGGCGACCCGCCCGCGAGCGGCGAGGTCGTCGCGGACTTCACCCAGGAGGCAAGCATCCTGGTCGACGATCCCAACCTCCAGGCCAACGAGCTGCCCGAGGTCTCCGGCCAGCTCGTGGCCCAGATCGCCTGGGACGGCGAGCGCTGGCGCGTGACCGATATGAGCATCGCCCCCGAGGGCACGGGCGCCAGCGACGCGGGCGGGGCCAGCGACGCCGGCGGCGCGGGCGTCGGCGGCTGAGCGACACGGGCGGCCGCGCACCCGCCGGTCCCGGTGCGGAGCTCACGAGGGAATCGGGGCGGAGCGCGCGCTCGTCAGGGCGGTCCCCCGATCAGAAGGTGAGGCCGAAGAAGCCGAACCCGTCGGCGTACATCGCCATCCGTAGCGCGATCACGAGACCGACCAGCGCGAGGCCGACGTGAAGACGGCTCGCGTGCGCAGCGCCGGTGGCACGACCGTGCGGGCGGCCAGGAACCCCAAGGCCCGCGCCTCGGCTCACGGCCCACGCACCGAGGAACGCTGCCACCGGAACCCCGAGGAACGGGGTCGAGCGCCGCAGATCCCAGGAACCCACGACGAACGGTGACTCCGGGCCGTCGGGGCCGACGTGGCTCGAGGCCACGATGCTGATCCCCGAGAGCACCGCCGCGATCAGGCACAGAGCGCCCAGGACCACGGAGACGCGGTCGAGGACCGTGCGACGGGTGCGAGTGCGCGGACGGGCGTTCATGGGCTTCACCTTCCCACGGCGACGTGGCAGACGTGGCGCGGAGCCGGCCGGTGCTCTGCTGTTCTCGAACCTGGCAGCCGCGGGGCCGGCCATCGCAGTCCCCTGTCCGCGAAGCGCCACCGGCCGTCGGCAGAGATCCTGGGCTACCGCAGCCCGGGGAGATGGGCAGCGGCCTCCGCCGGGTCGCCGCTGAGCTTGCGCGCCGGAGCCGAGGCCGTCGCCCGGGCAAGCTGCTGGGCTCCGGATGCGCCGGCGGCCTGTGCGATCCGCGCGGTGAGGGTTTCCGGGGACGTGCGCCCGGTGCCGGCGAACCAGACCCAGCGGCCGTCGACGGAACGCGGCGGTGGATCCTGCAGGACCGCGATCAAGGCCGGGCGCCGGCGGGCTGCCTGGGCCGACGGACCGACGAAGTGGATGCCCTGCCGGTTCCAGGCCGAACGCCGGACCGTCGACTGTGGGAAACCGCCCGTCCCGGTCTCGCGACCGTAGCGGCCGGCTCCGGTGACGGGGACCAGGCTGCCCGGGACGATCTGTTCGTAGCGCACGATGTAGGGGCGCATCCCCGGCGCGACGCTCCCGACCAGCAGTCCTCGCTCGCACACGATCAGCCGCTCGCCGCTGATCAGCACCAGGATGCCCGCTGCGAGCAGCGCGAAGATGATGCCGGGTGCCGCGATGAGCAGGGGGGATTCCGCCGGGTTGATCAGCGTGAGCCCCGTGAAGATGAGCCAGACGAACACGATTGCGCCGACGACGACGGTGCCGGGACGGTCCGCGTAGACCTCGAGAGGCCTGCCGAGTTCGCCGGCGTGACGGCGGGCGGCGCGGAAGCCAGCTTCTCCGCTCATCTCCACCCCTCCCGTGCCAGGCTCGGACATCGACACTAGCTGTCGCAACGGACGGAGCCGCAGAAGGCGTTCCGCTTCCCAAGGCCGCCCTCGCGTCACGACACGCTCCCGCTCCGGTAGAGGAACAGGTCGGTGCGGTACGGGACGCCGATGACGGCGCCGCGCTCATGGCCGAGATGGTCGTGGAGGTACCAGTCGAGGTTCGCGAGCACCTTCGCGCGGCGCTCCTCGGGAGCGGTGATGACGTAGCTGCGGGTGCGGGCGAGGTCGATGACGTCGTGGGTGGGCATCGGGTCCTCCCACTCGTGCACGCTGCGCTCGACGAGCGCGAGCTCGGGGCTGACGGTCGGACGGAAGTCCTCGCGATGGATGTCCCCGGCGTGCATGATCCGCGAGAGGCGGTGGACCCACGGGATCCGCACGTCGAGCGTGTTCCACACCAGCGCCAGCACCCCGCCGGGTGCGAGCAGCCGCGCGACCTCGGCGGAGGCGGCGCGGGCGTCGAACCAGTGCCAGGCCTGGGCGACGGTGACCAGGTCGGCCGATGTGTCGGGGAGGCCGGTGGCCTCCGCCGGGGCGAGGTGCGTGGTGAGGTCGGGTGCGGGCGCGGCTGATGGCACCCGCTCGACGTCGTGGCCGGCCGGGAGGGTCGGCGAGGCCGCGCCTGGCCGCGGAGGCCCGGAGCCGGCCGACGGCCCCCGGCGCAGCGCGGTCTCGAGCATGGCGCGACTGGTGTCCACCGCGATGACGTCCAGGCCCCGAGCGACGAGCGCCCACGACAGCTTCCCGGTGCCCGCGCCCAGATCGATCGCCCGGGCGGGGGTTCCGCTCATCGGGCGTGGCACCGGCGCGAGCATCGCCTCGAGCACCAGATCGGGATAGCCGGGACGCAGCCGGTCGTACTCCCCGCCCTGCTCCTCGAAGGCGGCGGCCAGCGCCCGCTTGCGCGCCGCGCTGGCGAACCGGGGCTCCTCACGCGAGGAGACCGGAGGGATCGGCGGGTGAAGCGGATCGGCCACGCCGAGGATCTTAGGGCCGGCGGGCACGCTCAGTAGACCGGCATGGTCATGCTGCCGACGATCACCAGCACGATGAGCACGATCAGCAGCGCCGCGCAGGGCACAGCGAGAGTCCAGGCCCGCGCGCCCCGCCGGCGTGCGAGCCCCCACGCACCCAGGGCGATCGCGATGATCGAGAGAGCGAGGCCGAGCCCGCCGACCGGAGCCAGCATCAGCATCGGCTCGTGGACGTCGTGGTGCGTCGACGGCTCCGTGCTGCCGGGCGCCGGCGGCAGGTAGTAGGTGATCCGGGCGGAGGCGATGACGTACGCGGTGACAAGACCTGCCGCCACGGCGCCGAGCACGCCGAGGGCGATGGAGAGCACGGCGACGATGGCGCGGCGGCGCCCGCCCGCAGCCGATGCCGAAGGCCTCTGCGACCGCCCGGAACTCATATCCTGTCCTCTCCTGCCGCGCTCACCGCGCCTGGCGGTGCGCCACCCAGGAGCGATGCAGGCCGGCGTAGATCCCGTCCGGAAGGCTCACCAGCTCGTCGTGGGTGCCGTGCTCGACCAGGTGCCCCTCATCGAGCACCATGATCCGGTCCGCGCGCTCGGCGGTGGAGAGCCGGTGGGCGATGGTGATGGTGGTGCGACCACGGGCGAGGCCGTCGATGGCCTGCTGCAGGCGCACGTCGGCCGCGGGATCGACCGCACTGGTCGCCTCGTCCAGCACGATCACGTCGGGGTCGACGAGGTAGGCGCGGGCCAGGGCCACCAGCTGCCGCTCCCCCGCGCTGAGCGACTCGCCGCGCTGGCCGACGGGCGTGTCCAGGCCCTCGGGCAGGTCGTCGGCCCAGCCGCCGAGTCCCAGTTCGTCCAGCGCGCGGCGCATCTCGTCGGCGGTGGCGTCGGGCTTGCCGTAGGCCAGGTTGCCGGCGACGGTCGTGTCGAACAGGAACCCTTCCTGCGGGACCATCACCACGCGCTTGCGCAGCGAGGCATAGGTGATCAGGTGCAGGGGCACACCGCCGATCGTGAGCTCACCGCTGGTGGCGTCCATCATGCGGGTCAGCAGCTTGGCGAAGGTGGTCTTGCCGCTGCCGGTCTCCCCCACGATCGCGATCCGGCTGCGGGCGGGGATGTCGACGCTGATGCCGTGGAGCACCTCCGGGCCGGAGGGGTAGCGGTAGTGGAGGTCGCGCACCTCGATGTCCAGCAGACCCTCGGGCAGCGCTGTCGCCCCGTCGGTCGGTTCCAGGCGCCGGCCGGTGTGGGGGTCCATGGCACCGCCGGGGTCGGCGACGTCGGCCGGGGTGTCGAGCACGCCGAGCACGCGCCGCCAGCCGGCCACCGCGTTCTGGGCCTCCGAGAGCATCTCGATGCCCATCCGCACGGGCTGGCTGAACAGGGAGACCAGGAAGACGAACGCGATCACGCCGCCGGCGGTGAGGTCCGCGCCGGGCAGGTTCGCACCGAGGGCCTGGGTACCCAGCAGCACGCCGACCACGACGACGACGCCGGTGGCCAGACCGTCGGCCGTCTCCGAGAGGAACATCGAGGCCGATTGCGGCCGCAGCACGGCGAACTGGGCGTTGCGCACCTGGTCGATCCGGTCGAACTGGTCGTCGCGGGTGCGGTTCTCGATGCCGTAGGCGCGCACGGTCGCGGAGCCGACGAGGGCCTCGGAGACGGTCCCGAGCATCTGCCCGACCTTGAGACGGACGGTCTGGAAGCGGGCGCGGATGCGGCGCTGCAGTTTGCTCATGATGAACAGGATCGGCAGGTAGCACAGCCACACGGCCAGCGCGAGCGGCCAGGAGTAGAAGACCATCACGCCGGTGGCCAGCACCAGCTGCATGCTCATCACCAGCAGCATCATGCCGCCGAAGCTCATGAACTGGCTGACGGTGTCGACGTCACTGGTCACGCGGGAGACCAGGGCGCCGCGCTGCTCGGTGCCCTGGGTCAGCAGCGAGAGGTCGTGGATGTGGCGGAAGGCGCGTTTGCGCAAGGTCGCCAGCGACGTCTCGGCCAGGCGGAACAGGCGCCGGTTCATGATGACGTTGCAGCCCGCGGTGATCAGCAGCAGCAGTGCGGCCAGTCCGGCGGCGCCGGCGACGAACGCGACGTCGGGCTGCTCGGGGGCGATGATGCCGCGGTCGAGGATGGACTGGACCGCGATGGGCACCACCACCTTGCCGGCGGTGGCGACCACGGCCAGCAGCAGAGTGATCCACAGTCCGCGCAGCAGCTGCGGGGTCAGGGAGAGACCGCGGCGGATGGTGTGGAGGGCGGACTCATCGGTGGTGGTCTCGGTGCCCAGCTCCGAGGAGTTCTGAGCGGCGCGGGCGGCGGGTGCGGCGGTCATCGTCCCTCCTCCTGCTCACGGGCGGGGCGTGCGGCGGGGTCCTCGCCCGCGCCGTGGACGGTGGGGTCCTCGCCCGCGCCGTGAGCGGTGCGGTCCTCGCCGGTGCCGAGGGCGGTGCGGTCCTCGCCGGCGCCGAGGGCGGGCGTCGCCCCCGTGCTCGTGTCCGGTTCCTCGCACTCGGAGGTGACGTCCTCGCGCCGGTAGCGGCCGGCGCCGTGACGCTCGACGGCATCGGCCACGGTGCGGGCGCGCTCGGCGGGCACGGCGATGCTCGGGTCCGGCCCGTCGCTGGGCTGGGGCCCCTTGGATTCGAGCAGGTTGTGGGAGATCGCGGCCTCGTCGTACGCGTCGACCAGGGCCCGGTACCCGGGGCTCGTCGAGCGCAGCTCCTCGTGGGTGCCGGTGGCCACGACGCGGCCGTGGTCGAGGAAGACCACCTGATCGGCCAGGGAGATCGTGGACTTGCGGTACGCGATCGACAGCAGGGTCGAGGAGGTCATCTCGCGGCGGATCCCGTCGAGGATGGCCAGCTCGACGCTGGGGTCGCAGGCGGAGGTGGCGTCGTCGAGGATCAGCAGCCGGGGGCGGCGGGCGAGCGCGCGGGCCAGGGCGATGCGCTGGCGCTGCCCTCCGGAGAGGGAGCCGCCGCGCTCGCCGAGCTCGGTGTCCAGGCCGTCGCTGAGGGCGTCGACGAAGCCCTCCGCCTGGGCGACGCGCAGCGCCCAGCGCACGGTGTCCTCGTCGATGTCCTCGCCGAGGGTGACGTTCTCGCGCACGCTCGCATCGAAGATGAAGGCCTGCTGGAGGACCAGGGCGACGTCGGCGGTCAGTGCGTCGGCCGTCAGCGAGCGCAGGTCCGCCCCGTCGAGGCGGATGCTGCCCTCGGTGGGGTCGACGAGGCGGGCCGCCAGCAGCGCGAGGGTCGACTTGCCCGAGCCGGTGGCCCCGACGACGGCGAGCACGCGGGTGCCGGCCGACGGGTCGGCGCGCAGGGAGACCTGGTCAAGGGCCCGGGATTCGCGCAGCTGCTGGTCCTCGGGGCGTACGTCGCGGCCCAGGATCACCTGGGAGGGGTCGTCGCGGTAGACGAAGGAGACACGGTCGACCTCGAACACGCCGGGCCCGTCGGGCAGCGGGTCGGGGCCGTAGGTGCGCTGCTCGCTCACGTCCAGGATCTGCTGGACGCGGCCGCCGCCGACGACGGTGCGCGAGAGGTCGCCGAGGACCCAGCCGAAGGAGCGGATCGGCAGCGCCATCAGCGTGAACAGGTAGGAGACCTCGACCAGCTGGCCCGTGGTGAGGTGCCCGTCCCCGATGCGCCAGGCGCCGAGCACGGCCACGGCGAGGATCCCGAGGTTGGGCAGGGCGTCGATCAGGGGATCGAACCAGCCGCGCACGTAACCGAAGCGGATGCCGGTGCGGCGCAGCTGCTCGGCGGAGTGGTCGAAGCGCTCCTGCTCGACGTCCTCCCGCCCCAGGGACTTGACGACGTTGGCGCCGTCGAAGGACTCGTGGGCGATCTCCGCGACCTCGGCGCGCAGCTGCTGGGAGCGCATCGCCAAGGGGGTCGCGAACCGCTGCAGCAGCACGTTCGCCACGATCAGCAGGACGATCAGGGCGAGCATGACCAGCAGGATCACCGGGTCGATCCGGGCGACGACCACGGTCGCGTAGACCAGCATGGCGATCGTGGCCAGGGCGAAGGGGAACGGCGCCATCGCGAAGAAGGTGGCCTCGATGTCGGCGTACATCGCCGAGAGCAGGGTGCCGGTGGACTGGCGGCGGTGCCACAGCAGCGGCACCTTCGCGTACACGGCGGCCAGTCGCCGGCGGTAGAGGCCGAACAGGTCGAACTGCGTGGCGGCGGCGAAGATGCGGCGGGTCATGACGGAGACGGCGCGGGCGACGCCGATGCCGAGGATGGCCAGACCGCCGCCGAGGACGACGGGGATGACGGGCTCGCCGCGCTGGAAGGAGGGCACGATGACCTCCTCGGTGACGCGGCCGATGATCGCGGAGGTCGCGATCTGCAGCACCGAGAACAGCAGCGCCCCGAGGACGGCGGGGATGAACCACTTGCGCTTCTCCCAGGCACCGGTGAGCAGGCGCTTCATGCCGGGGATGAGCACGGCGGGGTGCTGGGGTGCGGGTGCGGCGGGCGGCGCGGTGCCTGCGGGCCGGGAGCTGCCCGTGCGGTCGTCGTGCGGGTGGTTGCCGCGGCGGGGGTGGCCGGAGCGGGTCGCGCCCGGGCCCTCGTGGGCGGATCGGTTCGTGGCGGAGGCGTCGGTGCTGGTCATACGGAGACGAAGTGGCCCACGACGGCGATGGCGAAGACGATGGTGGCCAGCATGGCGAGGGTGAACTCGATGATGATCCCGATGCCCAGGGCCTTGACGGCGACCCAGGCGGATCCGAGGCCCTTCCTCCAGTCCTGCAGGCGCAGCGACTCCGAGACGTACAGGCCGATCACGAAGCCGATCGGCAGGCCCAGCAGGGGGATCACGAACAGGCCGACGATGCCGGAGGCGATGCCGACGTAGATCGGCCACATCGGCACCTCGTGCTGGTGCAGGCGCCGCCCGGTGAGCACGTAGCTGGTGGTCATGCCGATCGCCCCGAGGACCAGGATGATCGCGAAGGCGATCCACGGGATCCAGCCGCCGGTGACGATCGCCCAGATCAGCGTGGCGATCACGATGGTGATCGTGCCGGGCAGGACGGGGACGACGATCCCCACCAGGCCCACGATGTAGGCGAGGCAGACCAGCACGGTCACGATGATCTGGATGGTCAGGGAGTCGACCACGGGTCCTCCGGGGAGTGTCGAGGGTGGGGGCGCGGCACCGCTGGGAAAGCGGTGCGCCGGGCCGTGACCATCCTATCGGCGCCGTCCCGCCGCCGCTCGTCCGCCCGTCGGGCCCTCAGGGCAGTCGCACCACCTGGCCGGCCCAGGAGAACCCGCCGCCGAACCCGATCAGCAGGGCGGTCGCCCCGGCGCGGATCCGGCCCGCCTCGCGCATCCGGGAGATCGCCAGCGGGATCGTCGCCGCGGAGGTGTTGCCGCTGGTGATGACGTCGTCGGCGATCACCGCGTCCTCACGCAGCCCGAGGGACTTCGCGAGCGGTTCGATCATCCGCAGGTTCGCCTGGTGGGGGACGAAGACGTCGATATCGGCCATGGTCACCCCGGCGGCCTCCACGATCCGGTGGCAGATGGCAGGGGCCTCGCGCAGGGCCCAGCCGAGAACCGCACGTCCCTGCTGGGCGAAGTACGGCCCGGGGCCGGTGATCGTCACGGCATCGGCGAGGTCGGGGACCGTCCCCCACACCACGGGCGCGACGGCGGGCCGCTCGCTCGCGCGCAGCACCACGGCGCCGGCCCCGTCGGCGGTGAGGATGCAGGTGGTGCGGTCGGTGTAGTCGGTGTAGGTCGAGAGCTTCTCCGCCCCGATCACCAGGGTCGTGGTGGAGGCCCCGGCCCGGATCGACTGATCGGCCAGGGCCAGGGCGTGGCTGAAGCCGGAGCAGGCGGCGCCGACGTCGAACGCGGCCGGGGCCGGCAGGCCCAGGGCCTCGGCCACGCGGCCGGCGGCGCTGGGTGAGTGCTCATCGTTCGAGCAGGTCGCGACGAGGACCTGGGTGATCTCGGAGGCGTCGATGCCGGCGTCCGCGAGGGCTGCGCGGGCGGCCTCGGTGGCCATGCTCGCGACCGTCTCGTCCTCGCCGGCGATCCGCCGCGATTCGATGCCGGTGCGCTGGCGGATCCACTCGTCGCTGGTCTCGACCAGCTGCTCGAGGTCATGGTTGGTGAGGATCCGGGCGGGGCGATAGTGGCCGGTCCCTATGATCCGTGACCCGGCAGCGGGGGTCGGGGAGTGGAAGGGTGCGGGGGTATCCGGCTGGCTCATCGGCAAGGTCTGCTTTCTGGTGTCGAGATGTGCCGCCCGCCGGGGATCGACATCCTCGCGCCTCTCCGGCCGGCCCCGTTGAGCAGGTCCCGGATGCGCCGGGGCAGCCGGGACGCGGGTGGGTCGGGCCCGGTGGGCTCTGGGATCCGGGGTGTGGGGTGAGCAGGAGCGGTGTGGTCGGTGCGGCGAGCGCGCCGAGCACCTTACCGCTGCCGGCTCGGCACGCGGCCGACGGGTGAGGGAGCGGACAGCGTGGCGGCAGCGGTGGCGGCGGCAAGGGGTGGCGGCAGTGCTGGGTGCCGACAGCGCTGGGCGCCGACGGGGTGCCCCGCGTCGTCAGTGGCGGGCGGCGCGGCGGTCGACCAGGTCGGCCCCGCTGATCAGGCCTGAGAGTCCCCGCCGGTCGACGAAGAGCACGATCGCGATCGCGGCGAGGACGAGGCCGCCCGAGGCGAGGCGCAGCAGCACGGGCAGGACGGGCACCTCGAGACCCTCGAGTACGTCGCCGATCGGGGCCAGGGCCGCGTACAGGCCGGCCACGGACAGGGCGCGCGTCAGCCGCCGGCCCGCGCTGCCCCGTCGGCCGTCGAAGACCGGCACGATCCCCACCATCCGCTGCCCGGGCGAGGCGCCGCTGCCGATCAGCGCCGGCAGCACCACGCTCAGCAGCGCTCCGATGAGGAGGGAGGCCAGCGGCAGCACCGCCGCATGGCCGGGCGGATTGGGCACCTCTCCCCCATCACTGGCCAGGGTCCAGACCACGACGTAGGTCAGCAGTCCGGCCGTCAGCAGCAGCCCGGGCAGGGCCGAGATCACCGCAGCGTCGATCGCCATCCCCAGCAGGCGGCGCAGCCGGGTCACGGGTCGCGGCGGCAGCGTCGCGAGCGCGGTGGGTTCGGGGATCCAGCCGGCCACCACCGGGGCGAGGAGTGCGCCGATCAGCGCTCCGGCGGTGTTGGTCAGCAGGTCGTCGACGTCGGCCACGCGGTAGGCGCAGTCGAACAGGCCCCACAGCCCGGTGTACTGGGTGGTCTCGATCAGCAGCGAGGCGGCGACACCGGTGAGGGTGGCGGTGAGGATGCCGCGGCCGGCCATCACGCGGATCAGCACGCCCAGGGGGATGAACAGGACGATGTTCAGGATGGGCTGGGCGATCGCCGCGATGGTGGTGGTCGAGCCCAGGCCGTACTGCCCGGCGAGCCGGCCGATGTCGCCGAGGGTCGCCAGCGGTATCGGCTGCAGCGAGGTCCCGCCGCCGCCCGCGCAGACCGAGGGGTCAGGAAGCGGCAGCAGCGTGTATGCCACCAGGGCGACGGCGTAGATCGCGACGCCGGCGGCGCCGATGAGGCGGGCGGGGCTGAGGCGCCCGTAGGCGTAGTACTGGATGATCAGGATCGGCAGCAGGACCGCGAGGAAGCACAGTGTGCCGCCGAGGAGGCTGAAGGGGATCTGCCAGGCCCATGCGTCGATCATGGCTGAACCCTAAGGTCGCAGGGGGCTCCGGGGGGATGGGCCCATGGGTCTGCGTCGCTCCTACCGTGGGTGGAGCCGGTCCCGGGAGGGTCATCCGACGGTTCCTGTGCAGCGTCCAGCAACTGGCCATAGCGTGCTCCTGTGACCGAATTCGTGCGCCTGGCCCTGGTGGGCATCGCAGGCGGCGTGGGGGTGTTCGTCGCGATCCTGCTCCCCGCCGTGCTGCTGCAGCGACGACGCTTCGGCCGGGTGCGGCCGCTGCGGCTGGTCGGTGTGCTGGTGATCTGCGTGTACACCATGACGCTGGCGGGCCTGACGGTCGCTCCCGCCTACGAGGTGGCCAGCACCTGCCAGAACCGAGCGGGCGGCGAGCTGCGGCCCTACCCCTTCAACGCGGTGGGCGAGATCCTCGCGGTCCATGCCGAGGGCACCACCGGGCTGGGCCTGCTGCTGAGCTGGCCGGTGCTGCAGCTGGGCATGAACATCGTGCTGTTCGTGCCGCTGGGGGCGATCCTGCGCGGGGTGTTCCGGCTGGATACGACGACGTCGCTGGCCATCGGGGTGATGCTGTCGGTGCTCATCGAGGCCACGCAGTACACCGGCGCGTGGGGGCTGTATCCGTGCGGGGTGCGGATCGCGGACATCGACGACGTGCTGGCCAATTCCCTCGGTGCGCTACTGGGGGCCCTGATCGCCCCGGTGTTCACCCGGCTGGGAGTGCCGCTGTTCGTCCATGAGCGACCGCTGGACGATGATCGCGGCCGCGAGGGTGGACACGAGGGCGCCGCGGATGAGGACCCGTGGCCGTGACGGCGACCGGCGAGCCGTATCCCTCGTAGCCCGGCTCGGTCACGCGGTCACGCGGTCACGCGGTCACGCGGTCACGCGGTCACCGACAGGGTCGAGGAGCGGTCCGGCAGACGCCGCACATGGATCTGCTCGGCGATCTGGGCCTTCATCTCGCTGACGTGGCTGACGATGCCGATGGTGCGACCGTGCTCGGCCAGGCGCCCGATCTCGGCGACCACCCGCTCCAGGGCTTCGGGGTCGAGGCTGCCGAAGCCCTCGTCGATGAACAGGGTCTCCATCTGCACTCCCCCGGCCTCGGCGGTGACGATGTCGGCCAGGCCGAGGGCGAGGGCGAGGGAGACGAAGAAGGTCTCGCCGCCGGAGAGGGTCTCGGGCAGCCGATGCTGGTCGGTGCGGTGGTCGATGACCAGCAGGTCCAGTCCGGTCTTCTTGGCGCCTCGGGCCCCGGTGTCGCGCAGCAGCTCCAGGGTGGAGTCGGAGAACTGGGCCAGGCGGGTGTTGGCCGCGGCGACGACCTCCTCGAAGCGGCGCATGAGCACGTAGGTCGACAGCTGGATACGGGTGCCGTCGGAGGAGCGCCCGGTGGCGAGGTCGGCGACGCGCACGATGGCCCCGGCGGTGCTGTCCAGACGTGCCAGGCGGTCCAGCGCCCCGTCCAGCGCGGTGCGTGCACCGGCGGTGCGCTCGGCTGCGGCGCGCAGCCTCGCGGCGTGGTCGCCGGCTTCCCGGGCGGCGGTGCGGGCGAGGGTGAGGGCTTCGGCGGCGGCCGTGACGACCTGGTCCACTGCGCCGGCCGCGTCCTCGCTCGCGTCGATCTCGGCGATGCCCTCCTCGGCCATGCCATCGGTGTATCGGGCCCGGTTCACGGTGCGGTCCGAGAGCAGCGTCGTCAGCTCTGCCCGCTCGCCCTCGGCCAGGACGGCGGCGCGCAGCTCGTCATCCGTGGCGAAGGGAGTGTGCCCGGCAGCGGTCAGCTGCTCGGCGGCCTCGGCGCGGGCGGCGGCTGCCTCCTCCTCGAGTTCGGCGAGGCGAGCGGCGGCCTGGTCCGCCGCGAGGTGCGCCTCGCGCAGCGCGGTCGCCGCTCTGGCTCTGGTCAGCTGGGCCGCGCGACGCTCGGTCACGCTCGCATGCTCGCCACGGGCCTCACGCGCCCGTTCGGTGTCCTTGGCCAGAGCGGTCTCGGCCTCGCGCAGGGAGGCGGCCCGCCCCTCCAGCTCGCGCTCCTGGGCGCTGCAGTGCTGGGTCAGCCGGGTGGTCTCGGCGTCGTGCGCCTCGAGCTCCTTCTCCAGGGTCTCGGCGCGCTTCTGAGCGGCCAGCGCCTTCTCGACGGCCTGCTGGGCGTCGGCGTCGGCGGTGCGGGCGTCCTCGAGGGTGAGCCCGCCGGCGTCGGCCAGGGCCTTGTCGCGCTGTGTGCGCACGGCGGTGAGCGATTCGGCGGCGCGGGAGGCGGCCTCGTCGGCGCTCCGGCGGTGCTCTTCGGCGGCCTCGATCTGCTCGGGGCCGACGTGGTCCTCGGCGGGTTCCGCGGGTGCGGGATGTTCCGTGGACCCGCAGACGGGGCAGGCCTCCTCGGGGGCGAGCTGCAGGGCGAGCTCGGAGGCGATGCCGGCGTGGCGGCGATCGCGCAGCCTCTTCTCCTCGTCGGCGGCCCGTCGCGCGGCCGCGAGCGCGGCGGCGGCGGTCCTCTCCGCCGCGGTGACCTCCTTCGCGAGCCGGTCCGCGTCGCGGGCGGCGGCCAGGTGCGAGGCGGCGGTCACGCGAGCGGCGCGGGCATCGCCGAGTGCTTCCGCGGCGGTCTGGGCAGTGGTGCGCTCGGCGACGAGCTTCTGGCGGGCCTCGGGGCGGGCGGCGAGCTGCTCGGTCAGCGCCTGGATGCTCGTGGCCAGCTCGGCATCAGTCTGGCGGCGGGTCTCGATCTCCCTCGCGCGCTGGGGCAGGGCCTTCTCGAGGTCGACGAGGTCCCCCAGGGCTCCGGCGGCCGAGGTGGCGTCCTCGGCGGCGGCGGCCAGGGCCTCCAGCGGATCCTCCCCGTCCAGCAGCTCGACGAGGTCCGGGTGGGACTCCCGGTGCCTCGCGGCGACGTCCTCCCGGGCAGCGCGCAGGTCGCTCAGCCGCTGGGCGGCGTGGCTCGCCCGCTGCAGCGCGACGGCGGCGGGCCGGGCGGCGTCGTCGCAGGTCAGTCGGCGCTGCGCCGCGCGGGCTGCCGGTTCCTCCTCGGCCAGGCGCGCTGCCAGGGCATCGAGCTCGCGGCGGCGGGTGATCCGTGCGCGGTGGGTGGCGGCGCGGTCGGCGTGCTCGCGGGCCGTGGTCTCGCGCCCAGTGGCGGCGGTGGCGGCCTCGGCGGCGTCCTCGGCCCGGGCGGTGAGGGCCTTCTCGATGCTGGTGACGGCGACGCTCAGCTCGTCCCGGCGACCGGTCGCGGCGTGGTCGTCGAGCTCGCTGCGCTGTTCGTCCTCGAGGCCGGCGGCCTCGGCGAAGCGGGCGACGGCCTTGCTGACGTCGTTGCGGGCGGCGGTGACCTCCGTGGCGGCCTCGCGCCGCATCTGTTCGAGCTGCTTCTCGACGTTCTGGTAGATCTCGGTGCCGAACACGCGCTGCAGCACCGTCTGGCGCTCGCCCGTGCCGGCGCGCAGGAAGCGGGCGAACTCGTTCTGCGGCAGCAGCATGGTCTGGGTGAACTGCTCGCGGGAGAGGCCGACGGCACGGGTGATCTCCCCGCCGACCTCGTCGAGCCGGGTCGAGATCGGCGTGACGCCGGCCCCCTCCCCGGCGCGGTCGGCGAGGGCGGCGGGGATCAGCTCGGGCGAGCTGAGCCGCCACAGGATGGCCCGGGCGTTCTCCTTGGTGGTCCCGGTGCCGCGGCGCTTGGCGCGGGCGTACTGCGGCTGGCGGCGCACTCGGTAGATCCCGTGGCCGGTCTCGAAGACGAGGTCGACGGCGCTGGGGGCGGTGGGGTCGGCGAACTGGGAGCGGATCCGCTCGCCGCTGGCTTCGCTGCCGGCCACGGTGCCGTAGAGGGCGAACACGATCGCGTCGAGGATCGTGGACTTGCCCGATCCCGTCGGCCCCTCCAACAGGAACATGCCGCTGGTCGAGAGGGAGGCGAGGTCGATGTCGACGGTGTCGCGGAAGGGGCCGATGCCGCTGAGGCGCAGGTGGTGGAGCTTCATGAGGCCTCCGACCGCTGCGTGCGCACGCTCTGGTAGGCCTGCTCGAGCACGTCACGTTCCGCGTCGGTCGCCTCCGTCCCGGTGACGTACTCCAGGAACTGGCCCATGACCTCCATCGGATCCTGTTCACGGCGCACCACGGGAGTGAGGTCGCTGTCCTCGCGCCCCTGGGGACGATGCTCGGTATGGCGCAGATGCGGGTACGCGCCGCGCAGGCGTTCGAGCAGGTGGGGCGGCCGATGCGGGTCGGTGATCACCGCCTTGACCCAGTCCTCGCCGTGGGTCTCGGCCTGGGCGAGGACCTCCTCGAGGGTTCCCTGCAGCTCGCTCAGGCGCCGCGGCACCGGGGTGGCGATGCGCTGGACGGACACCTCCCCGGGGGCGTCGAGCTCGACCAGCAGCACGGACTTGCGATGGTCCTTCTCGGAGAAGGAGAAGGCCAGCGGTGACCCGCAGTACCAGGCCGTGGTGCCGGCCTGGGCGGGGAGATCCTGGCAGCCGTGGAGGTGACCGAGGGCCACGTAGTCGACGCCGCGCAGCGCATCGGCCGGCACCGAGTCGACGCCGCCGACGCTGAGGTCCCGCTCGGAGTCGCTGCCGGAGCCGCCGGCGACGAAGGTGTGCGCCAGGACCACCGATCGTGCCCTCGGGCCCGGCCCGGCGGCCTCCGCGTGCTGGGCGATCCGGGTGGCGATGCGCTCCATCGCGGCGCGGGTGACGGCCTCGTGGCTGCGGCCGAGCGGCTGGGTCTCGTCGGCCGCGAGGGCGAAGCGCGCGATGTCGGGCTCGAGGTAGGGCAGAGCGAAGAACAGCACCTCACCGTGGGCATCGGGCACCACGACGGGATGCTCGAGCGCGGTGCGGGCATCGGCGAGGATGTGCACCCCGTCGCGCATCAGGGCCGAGCCGAAGCCGAGACGCTTCGCGGAATCGTGGTTGCCGGGCGTGAGGATCACGGTGGCGACGTCGGCCAGGCGCCGCAGGGTCCGCCCCAGCAGTTCCACGGACCGCACCGGAGGCACCGCGCGGTCGTACACGTCTCCCGGGATGACGACCACGTCGACCTCGCGCTCGGTCACCAGGTCGACCAGCCAGTCGTGGAAGTCGGCCTGGTGATCGTGCAGATCGGCCTCGTGGAGGGTGCGCCCCAGGTGCCAGTCCGAGGTGTGCAGGATTCTCATGGCTCCGACTCTAAGGACCGCCGCCGACAACCCGGGCGCGCCGCGCGGCGCTGTGGACGGACGGCACTGGGGAGGAACACCCCGTGACGTCGGCCGCCGGGCGGCGTAGCGTGCCGTCATGGCCCACGAAGCGAACGCCACCGACGCTGCCCCGACCACAGAGATCACCGCCGACGTCGTCGTGCTCGGCGGCGGCCCCGTGGGTGAGAACGCCGCCCAGTACGCCACCGAGGGCACGGACCTCAGCGCCGTGATCATCGAGGGTGAGCTGCTGGGCGGCGAATGCTCGTACTACGCCTGCATCCCCTCGAAAGCTCTGCTGCGGCCGACGTCCGTGGCCGGCGCCGCCGCTCATCTCGACGGGGTCGGTGATCCCGAGATCGACCGGGACGCCCTGCTGGCACGACGCGATACGTGGGTCTCGAACTACGACGACTCCGGCCAGGTGCAGTGGGCCGAGGGTGCCGGGATCCACGTGGTGCGCGGGCACGGCCGGCTCGTCGGCGAGCGCGAGGTGCTCGTCGAGCCCGCCGACGGCCAGGACGGCAGCGGGCCGACACTCGTCCACGCCGAGCGGGCAGTCGTGCTCGCCACCGGCTCGGAGGCGAGGATCCCCGAACCGCTGCAGGCGCTGGCCCCGTGGACCTCGCGCGACGTCACCGGGGTGAGGGAGGTTCCCGGCCAGCTGCTGATCGTGGGCGGCGGCGTGGTGGCCGTGGAGGCCGCGACGTGGATGGCCGCGCTGGGCAGCGAGGTGACGATGCTGGTGCGCGGGGACGGACTGCTCAGCGGCTACGAACCCTTCGCCGGGGAGCACATGCTGGAGGCCCTGGGGAACCTGGGTGTCACCGTGGAGCTGGGCACCTCCGTGGTCTCCGGCGAGCGCGCCGATGCACGGCGGACCGGACTGGGCCGACTGCACGGCGGCGCGGTGACCCTGCAGGTCGAGGATGCCGACGGGCGGCGCGATGTCACCGGGGACGAGGTGCTGGCCGCGACCGGCCGCAGTCCCCGGCTGAGCAGCGTCGGACTCGAGGCGATCGGGCTCACGGCCGACGACGTGACCGCCGCCGCGAAGCCCACGTCCGACGATGCCGCCGAGACAGCGCTGCCGGACTGGCTGCATGCCGTCGGAGATGCCAGCGGGGAGGCGCCGCTGACGCACTGGGGCAAGTACCGCGCCCGCGTGATCGGACAGCGCATCCGCGCCGGGGCCACCGGTGAGGCTCTCGAGCCCGTCCCCGACGCCGTGCCGGTCCCCCAGGTCGTGTTCACCGAACCCCAGGTCACGTCGGCCGGTCTCACCGAGGCGCAGGCCCGCGAGCAGGGGATCGACGTGGTCACCGCGCGGGTCCCCTTCGGCGGAGCGGCGGGCTCCGCTGTGCTGCGGGACGATGTCACCGGCACTGCGCAGCTGGTGGTCGATGCGAGCACGAGACAGCTGGTCGGCGCGACGTTCGTCGGCCCCGACGCCTCGGAGATGATCCACTCTGCCACCATCGCGATCGTCGGGAAGGTGCCGGTGCACGTGCTGCGGCACGCGGTACCGAGCTTCCCCACGGCCTCGGAATTGTGGCTGCAGCTGCTGGAAGAGCTGCCGCGCGAGATGCGGGCCGGGTAGCACGCGAGCTCCCGGGCATCGCAGGCCACAGGATTATTCCCGATTTCCGGGCACATTATACATGGCGACCACCGCCAGCGTCTCCGATGGCGTTCTCGGCGCGAGATATGACGGCCGCGTGAGCGTGCCGCCGATTCGTCCACTATGCTCGAGGGACAGGCCGCAACGGCACGGAGCCGAGAGAAGCTCCATCCGCCAGGGCCCGATTCTCGTCGACTGCTGTGCATCGGCACAGAGCGAGGCCCGGCCGAGGCCGCCCGAGCCCAGTTCTCTCCGCACGGTGAGCAGGCAGACGGGATGATGCCCGCACCACACCAGAGATTTCCCGACCACCATTCTTTCTGATTCCGGGGATCGCCATTCCCACAACCACCCCGGAATCTCTCTCACGCCACCCGGACCCCGTTGTCGCGACATTCGGTGAATGCCGTCGTCAGATCGACCAGCCTATTCCGGATCCGGTCGCGATGTCGTCATCGACAATACCCGGACCACCACGATTCACGTCGTGCTTCTCGCGCCTCCCGGACAGGCGGGCGCCATGGCACCCGGACGCCTACGACTGCACGACGACACGCGCTCTGCCTGAGCGCGCCCCACACACGATCGGACCGATTCCTCACGAACACCTCCGACCCCTCATCCACCATCGACGAGCGAGGGGCGGCATACCGGCCGGACGTCCCCGGCCTCGGGCACAGCAACGACGCGACCACGCCGGAGGCGGCATCCCGCCTGCCGGTGTCGCATACCGGCGGGCACAGCGCGACCCGCGACGGGGCGTGCGCCGACGCCGGTGACCCCTCTCGGCGCAGGGAGCGCATCCTCGACGCGGCAGCCGCCATGTTCGCCGAGTACGGGTACCACGGTGCCAGCGTGCGCGACATCTCGAAACGGGTGAGGATCTCCCACCCCGGAATGCTGCATCACTTCGCCTCCAAGGAGGTTCTGCTGCACGCAGTCATCGATCGCCTCGAGGAGCACGCGCAGGACGCGCTGACCCGCGTCGGCGAACTCGCCCCGGATGCCGACATGCTGCTGGAGAACCTGGCGGCCATCTGGCACCCGGCCTCGGCGACGATGCAGCTTCTGGCCACGCTCAGCACCGATGCCGTCAACCAGGAGCATCCCGGGAGGTTCCGTGTGGCTCGGCTGCGCCGCGTGCACGAGTACGTCCTGGGGCAGTGCTTCGCCCAGCTCGGGGATCGCGGCCGGCTGCGAGCGGGGATCGATCCGGCCTTCGCCGGCCGCGCGGTGCTGGATCTCGTGCTCGGCCACGCGGTGCGGGAGAAGACGGTCCGGGCGATGCAGCACCAGCGGTACGGCGACTCGCCGGAGGAGGATCTGGCGAGGCTGGCGCGAGCATTCCTCGATCTCCGCGGCGCGACCCCCGGGACGTGAACTCCTTCCTTGGGAGGAGATGACAGATCGCACTGGTCCCGGGGCGGGACGTCCGCTGCAATGGAGGCGACGACGCCTCGCAGCGACGACTCGCGGCCTCGCGCCGCCCCGGGGAGGATCATGTTCAGGAGATTGCAGCGCTCGCTCCGTCAGCGTCGGGCGAAGCCCGGCGACGGCAGGGCGCTCACGACGCTGCGCTGGTGGCAGTTGCTGACCCGCACCCAGTTCTTCCTGGATCCGGACGACGGGGCGGGACGGTTCTCGCAGTACGCCGTCGACGTGCGGTACCTCGCCGCCGAGCTCGAGGGCGGCAAGATCGCCGAGGGCGCGCGGCACGCCCCGGTCGAGCTCTATCGCGACGGCCGACAGATCCAGATCGCGAACCCGCCGGTCGCGTTCGACGTCCCCGGCGGCGTGATCGAGGTGGCCACCAGCATGTACGGCCTGACCCGGATGCACCACGTGCCGGAGGACGGCACCCGGTCGCAGCCCCTGCGCCCGCACCCTCGCTCGATGGAGGGCCTGCGCGCACGCCTCGACCGGCGCCATCCGCGGGCCAGCGCCGCGATCGGGATGGTCGCGATCGTGATCCTGCTGATCGGCCTCGTGACGATGGCCCCGCAGCTGGCGGAGCTGATCACGAGCGTGGACGTGGTCGCCGATCGGGTCGGCACCTTCACCTCCCCGATCAGCCTGCCCGCGTGGGCGAACACCACGCTGCTCGTCGCGGGCGCTCTCGCGGCGACCGAACGCGCCCTGACCCTGCGCCACCACTGGCTGATCGACGCCGACACCACCTGGACCGCCTGGACCTGAGCCCTGGCGGGATGGTGCTCCGCCCGAGCCCGCGCCGGTGCCGGCGCGGGCGCGGGTGCCGATGCGGGTACGAGTGCGAAGGCGGGCGAGCTCAGCGCCGCAGGGCCAGCACGGCGCCGCGATACGCCACGCCGACCAGCACGAGCCCCACACCGGCCACGATCGTCCGGCCCGGCAGCGCCGCCACCAGCGCGAGGCAGCCGATCAGGCCCAGCACCTGCAGGGCGCTGGGGAACAGGCGCCACTGGCCGCGCTGGGTGAAGGCGGCCAGGTTCGCGACCCCGTAGTACAGCAGCACCCCGAACGACGAGGCGGCCACTGCCACCAGCACGTCGCCGGCCAGCAGCACCAGCAGCACGATGGCGATCGCGGCGGCGATCTCGGCGCGCTGCGGCACCGAGAAGCGCTGGTTCACCTGTGCCAGCGGGCGGGGCAGGTCGCTCTCGCGCGCCATGGCGAGCATGGTGCGGGAGATGCCCGCGACCAGGGCGAGCAGCGCCCCACCGGCCGCGGCGACGGCACCCACGGTGACGATGAGGTGCCAGCCGGCGCCGGCACCTACCCCGTCGAGGGCGGTGCGGAACGGTGCCGGTCCCCACCCCTGGTCGCCGGGGGCGGGACCCACGGCGACCAGCACGATCGACAGCGCCACGTACAGCACGAACACCGCTGCGAGCGCCAGCAGGATCGCGCGCGGGATGGTGCGGCGCGGGGAGATCACCTCTTCGCCGAGGGTTGCGATGCGCGCGTATCCGGCGAAGGCGAAGAACATGATCGCCGCGGCCTGTGCGACCACGAGTGCGAGGCCGAGGGGTCCTCCGGTGGCGGCGCCGAGCACCGCGGCGAGGCCGCCGTCCCACAGTCCGGCGTCGGCCCCGGCGAGCGGGCCGGGGGCTCCGGCGGCGAAGCCCTGGGCCCCGTCGGACGTGCTGCCTGCTCCCCCATCGAGACCGATGAGCAGGCGTGCCGCGGTGAGCACCAGTGCTGTCACCGCGATCGTCACCAGCACTCGGGCGAGCGTCGCGGTGCGGGTGATGCCGACCAGGTTCACGCCGGTCAGCACCACGGCGACTGCGGCGGCGACCGGGCGCTGGGCCGGTTCGGGCACCAGATAGGCGGCGATCACCAGGGCCATCGCCGCGCAGGAGGCGGTCTTGCCGATGACGAAGCACCAGCCGGCGAGGAAGCCCCACCAGGGCCCCAGCTGCTTGCCCCCGAAGTGGTACACGCCGCCGGAGGCCGGGTGCTGAGCGGCCAGCTGCGCGGTGGAGGTGGCGTTGCACAGGGCGACCACGGCGGCGACCAGCACCGCCAGCGGTGCCAGCACCCCGGCGAGGTCCTGGGCGGCGCCGAGGGAGACGAAGGCGCCGGCCCCGATCATCGCGGCCAGGCCGACGATGACCGCGTCGGTCAGCCTCAGGCGGCGGGCCAGGGCGTCCGGGCCGGGCGGCGGCGCCGGGCTCATCACGAGATGGGCCGGGCGCCGCCGGCGGGAGCAGGTGGCACGTCAGTCGTCCTTGCCGTGACCCTTGGCGTTGCCGTTGGCCTTGCCCTTGTCATGACCGTGGGCGTTGCCGTTGCCGTTGCCATTGCCGTGACCCTTGCCGTGCCCGTTGCCGTGACCCTTGTCGTGGCCTTTGCCGTGGCCCTTGCCGGGGTGACCGGAACCCTCGTCGTCATCCTGGTCATCCTCGTCGTCCCCACCGCCTGCGGGGAACCCGGCATCCAGGCCGGCGATGATCGGGTCGTGGTCGGAGGAGCCGAACACGCCGTCCTCGTACAGGTCGACGGTGTTGTTGTGGTACCGCGAGTACTGGGTCATCACGGACTCGGCACCGTTGATCTGCCAGTGGGTGCCACCGGTGAGGCGCTCGGCGGCGGCGGGATTGGCCAGGACGTGGTCGAGCGAGCCGACCATGCCGTCGTAGCTGTAGGACCAGCCCTCGGGATCGTAGGTCTCGCCGAGGTCGATGTAGCCCTGGTCGTAGAACGTCTGCAGCGGGTCCTCCTGCGTGTACGCGTTGAAGTCGCCGCCGTGGAAGAAGTCCTCGACGCCGAGCTCCGCGGCCGTCTCCTCGCTCCAGCTCAGCAGCGCCTCGGCCTGCTGCAGGCGGGAGGTGCGGGCATTGCCCTGGACCGGGTCCTCCTCCAGCTCGGCATCCTCGGCGTCCTGGGAACCCTTGGACTTGAAGTGGTTGACGGTGAAGAAGAACGGCTCACCCTCGACCTGCTCCTCGCCGGAGCCCTGGACGGGCACGAACACCTGCCCGATCGGCTCGCGGGCGTTGTCGAACGCCTCGTCGCCGGCGAGGATCTGCGCCTGGCCCTGCGGGGCCACGGCGGCGGTGCGGTAGATGATCGCGTTGGTGATGACGTCGCTGCCGCCGTCCAGGCCCTGCTCGGCGTAGGCCTCACCGGTGCGGACGTAGTCCCAGGTGCCCTCGCCGTCGCGCTCGTTCAGCGCGGCGACCAGGGTGGCGGTGGCCTCGTCGGGCTCCTCGCCCAGGCGGGCGGAGTTCTCGATCTCCATCAGGCCCACCACCTCGGCCTCGGTGCCGGAGATCGCCTCGACGATCTTGGACTGCTGGCGCTCGAGGTCGTCGGCTCCCCACGCGCCGCGCAGGTCGCAGCCGCCGCGCACGTTGGTGCCCTCGCCGTGGAGGTTGGTGTAGGGCTCGCAGCCAGGGGTGTCCTCACCGAGGGTGGTGAAGTAGTTCAGCACGTTGAACGTGGCCAGCTGCAGGTCTCCGCCGACCTCGTCGGGCGTGGCGCTGCGGGTGTTCTCGAAGTCGACCCCGTCGGTCTCGGCCGATTCCCACGGGGTGGTGGTGTTCAGCCGCCACTGGTCGAAGGAGTAGGCGACGACGGTGGGCTCGGTGAACCCGACGGAGGCGCCGACTCGCACGGGCTCCTCGGTGGTCAGCCAGCTCATCGGCTGCTCGGGGTTGCTGCTGAAGTTGGTCGACTTCCCGTCGTCCAGCAGCACCAGGTTCTGGGCCTGCTGCTCGAAGTAGGCGGTGGCCTCCTCGCCCGGCTCCATGATGTCGCCGGCCTGCTTCAGCGGCTCGTCGCCGATGGCCAGGCCCACCTCGCCGTACTGGTTGGTGCCGTAGACGTCGGTGACGGTGAAGTCGCCCTCACCCGGCAGGTAGAGCATGTGCTCGATGCTCTCGCGCTCGGTCTCCTCGGTCGGGAAGCCGCCCTCGATCGTGAGGGGCTCGACCTCGCCGAGGGGTTCGGGCAGCTGCTCGAGCCCGCCGGCGCCGACGGTGACCTGCGTGGATTCGTAGTACTCGGAGACCTCGCCGGTCACGCGGACAGAGTCGCCGATGGCGACGTCGCCGACGGTGTCGGGCGAGTAGACGAACACGGCGGTGGAGCCGGTGTGCGTGGAGAAGTCCAGCGCCCCGCCGGTGCCGGGGGTCTGGATGACGTAGCCGTCCAGGCCGCCGGTGGCGTAGACCGCGGTCACGACGCCCTCGGTGACGACAGTTTCGCCCTCCAGGGGGCTGGCCTCGCCCGTGCCCTGGATCTCGGCGATGCTCGCCTCGGTGGGATCGGCCGGCACCTCGGGATCCTCGGGCTCCTCCGGATCCTCGGAGTCCGTCTCCTCCGCGCCCGACGGGGTCGGCGTGGGGGCGCCCTCGACGAAGTCGGTGGAGTTCTCGCCGGTGACCTCGACGCGGGAGACGGAGGTGGCGTTGTCGGTGCCGGGAGCGGGGGCGTCCCCGGAGAAGGTCTCCGCCGCGCCCCAGCCGACGAGGTCGACGACGGCCGGGTCCTCGGCGCAGGTGGTCCCGTGGCACTCGAGGTTGCCCTCGGCGTCGGACAGGGCGAACACGCCGCCGCTGCCGGAGGCGTTGATGCCGCCGGTGAGGTCGGCCGCGGGCAGGGGCTCGCCGTTGCCGTTGCCGGAGGCCAGCTCGATGAGGAAGGTGCCGCCGGCGGGGACGGTGCCGCTGAGGGAGACGGTGTTGTTGAAGGTGCCGGTCTTCGAGGCGTACTGGAGGGACCAGCCGTCGAGGCTGATGTCGGCCTCGGAGGTGTTGCGCAGTTCGACGAAGTCGCTCTGGAAGCTGGCCCCGGAGTTGCCCCCGCCGCCGTAGGCCTCGCTGATCTGGAGGTCGCCGGGGGTGACCACGGCGGCCTGGGCGATGGGCGCGATGCCGGGCAGGGCCGAGAGCCCGAGGGTGAGGGCGGCTGCGGCGATGCCGACGCGCGTCAGGCGCGGGTGCAGGCCGTCGCCGTGCGGACGAATGCTCATGGCGGGGTTCTCCTGAAGAGGCGGGATGCGTGGTGGGGTGCGGTGCACTGGGGGTGCGGGTGCTCTGATGGTGCGGCGAGCTGGCGGAGCGGGCGTGCTGCTCGACCCGCACACAGCGGCGGGCCGGGGAGCGGATCACTCCCCGGCCCGCCGTGCGGGGTCAGTCCGCTTCGGACAGGTAGGTGATGCCCTGCTCCGTGTTCATGCGGTACAGGAACGCGGCGGTGGCGTCACGGTTGGTCGGGTTCAGCGGGCGGTAGGTGCCGTCCGGCCAGCCCGTCGTGATGCCTTCGGACTCCATCCACGCGATTTCCTTGGCGTACATGGTGCTGGCCGGCACGTCGCTGAAGACGGGCGAGGTCGGGGCCTCCACCTCGGGCGAGCCCGCGTAGCGGTAGACGAACGCGGCCATCGCGTCGCGGGCGATCGGCTGGGTCGGGCGGAAGGTGCGATCCGACCAGCCGGTGGTGATGCCCTGCTGGTAGGCCCACATGATCGCGTCGTAGTGCTCGTCGCCCTTCTCGACGTCGGTGAACGGCTCGCTGCGCGGGTGGTCCACCTCCGGCGATCCGGCCATGCGGTACAGGAACGCCGCCATCGCGTCGCGGTTGACGGGCTCCAGCGGGCGGAAGGTGCCGTCGTCCCATCCGGTGGAGTAGCCCTCGTTCGCCATCCACATGATCTCGTCGTAGAACATGTTCGACGGGGGCACGTCGCTGAACTCGAGGGTTCCGCAGTCCTCGCCGCCGACGGCGGTGACCTCGTAGGTGACGGCGGTGCCGGTGTCGGGCTGGGCGGTGACGGTCAGCGGCACCGACTCGCCCTCGCTCACACAGAAGTCCTCGCCCAGGGCGACCTCGGCGGTGTAGCGGCCGCTGTCCGAATCCAGCTCGTACGGGGCCTCGAAGGTGCCGAGCTCGCCGGCGTCGACGGAGACCGTCGTGATCTGCGGGGCGCCGAGGCTCTCGGACTCCAGGCCGCGCAGGCGCAGGGTGGGCTGCTCGCCCTCGAGGATGTGGGCCTCGACCTGTCGCTGCGAGTAGTCGGGCTCGAGGTTCTCGTGGGCTCCGAGGTACTCGACGAAGGCCTCGCGGTCCAGCACGCCGGTGTCGCTGACGTTCTGCGCCTGAGCCAGGGTGTGCATGTTGTCGCCGCCCTCGAACAGGAAGCTCGCGGTGACGATCGTGTAGGTCGCCTCGGGGTCGATGGGCTCACCGTTGATCCGCACCGCGACGATGCGGTCGTCCATCTCCCGCTCGGCGTCGAAGACGTACTCGACGTTGTTCGAGACGCTGAAGGCGTAGAACTCGCTGGTGGGCTCGCCGCCGGCGTTGCGCTGCCACTGCTCCTCGAGCATCTGCACGAACTGCGCACCGGTGACCTCACCGGAGTTCAGGGTGTTGCCGAAGGGGACCATGTTGTTGGCCTCGGCGTAGGTGACCACGCCGTCGCCCTCGTTCCCGGCCGCCTCGTGGAACAGCTCGGCGCGGATGCCGCCGGGGTTCATCCAGCCGATGACCTCGTGCTCCTCCGTGGTGCCGCGCTCCTCGAGGTACCACTTCATGGAGTCGGCCAGCATGTTGCCGGCGGCCGAGTGGCGGGAGCGGTTGTCGCCCTTGGTGGTGGCCTGGTCGGTGACCGGATCGCTGGGCTTGCGGACGCCGTCGACGTACTCGGCCTTGTCCCCGGCCCACGAGGTGGTGATGTCGTCCTCGATGGTGCCGACGGGCTCGGCGCCGATCTCGGCGGCGTCCTCGATGGCGTCGGCGGCGACCGTGGAGGCGGCCTGGTAGGCGGGATCGTCGGCGCAGGCCTCGAGATCGGCGGCCTCGGTGGCGATCAGCTCGGGCTCCCCGGTGACGTCCCAGTCGCCGTCCTCGCCCAGCTGCAGGCTCGTCGAGCCCAGGAACTCACCGCTGGCTCCGGCCTGGATGACGGGACGCATCTCGCCGTCCTGGCCGGGCACCGGGGCGGTGTAGGCGTAGGTCTGGTGGGAGTCGCCGTTGAAGATGGCGTCGACCTCGGGGGAGGTCTCCTCGACGATCTTGTCGAAGATCGGGTCGCTGTTCTCCGGGGCCTGGCCGGCCTCGCCGTTGCCGCTGGCGCCCTCGTGGTACGAGGCGACGACGACGTCGTAGTCCTCGCCGGATGCCTCGAGGTCGGCGACGGCGTCGTTGACGGAGTCGACCGGGTCGCGGAACTCGAGACCCTCGATGGCGGCGGGGCTGACCTTGCCGGTCGTCTTGGTGGTGACCGCGCCGATCACGGCGACCTTCACGTCACCGGCCTCGACCACGGCCCAGGCGTCGTGCAGGAGGGTGCCGTCGGACTGGTAGACGTTCGCGGCGAGGTCGGGGAAGTCGGTGCGCGGGGCGATGCGGCCGGTGAGGTCCTCGTAGCCCTGGTCGTACTCGTGGTTGCCGATCGCCGCCGCGTCGACGCCGAGCGCGTTGAGGAAGTCGATCGTGGGCTCGTCGTTCTGCACGGCCGATTCGAAGGCCGAGCCGCCGACGTTGTCCCCGGCGGACAGCAGCGCCGTGTTGCCGCTCTCGCTGGCCGCGCGGGTGTTGGCGACGGTGCAGGCGAAGGCGTCCCCGGCCGGGAGGGCGCCGTGGAAGTCGTTGAAGGTGAGCAGGTCGACCTGGTCGCCGGGATCGGCGGCTGCGGCGCCGAGGGGCACCACGGCCGACGCGAACGCGATCGCGACGGTGCCCAGGCCCACGGACGCGCCGCGCGCGATGCGGCGTGCGGAGGAATCGAACATGAATGGCTCCTGAAGGAGAAGTGGAAGAACGCGGAACGCTGCGGTCCATCTCACCGCACCGGAGCCGAGACACGCCCATCCGTTCCCCGTCCGGGCCGCGACATGTCATCCGATGTTCATCTACCGTCCCGATCCGGCTGTGCGCTGTGATGGGACCGTAATGTCAGCTTTGCCGCCGCTTGACAGTGCCGCGCGCAGCGGACCGGCCCCGAATGCGCCGCCTCGCCGCCGGCGACCGTTTTCCCGTGTGGTGCCCGACCGACTGTCCCGGCCTGCGGTGACGGCACGCCGCCGGAGTGGGTAGCATCGGTGGGGACTTCGGACGAGCCGGTCCCTGCGAACCCTTCTCAGGCTCCGGGCCCGGCATGACCTCGGGCTCGCCTCCCGAGTCGCACGCCGGCCCGCCCGCAGCCCGCCCGCTCCTCTGCCTCTCCCCGTTCCAGATGCAGGCGCGGTTCCCGGCTCGCACGAGCGGTGGCCGGGTGGCCGTCCTCGTCGCCCTAGGAGTCCTGACCATGGTCATGCCGTTCCTCAGCCGTCGTCCCACCGTTCCCGCGAAGGATGGCCACAGCTGGCCGCACGTGATCATCCTGGGTGGTGGATTCGCCGGGGCACACGCCGTCAGGGCGCTGCGGGACGCCCGCGTGCGCGTCACCCTGATCGACCGGAACGTGTACAAGACCTTCCAGCCGCTGCTGTACCAGGTGGCCACCGCCGGCCTGAACCCGGGCGACGTGACCATGTTCCTGCGCGGGCTCTCGCTGAAGGTGCCCAACATGCGCTACCGCCAGGGCCATGTCACGGGCGTGGATCCCGAGCACAGGACCGTCACCATCGACGAGGGCCAGCAGGGCACCCATGAGCTCGAGTACGACTACCTGATCGTCGCCAACGGCGCCACGACCACGTTCTTCGGGACCCCGGGCGCCGAAGAGCACGCCATGCCGATGTACACCCGCTCGCAGGCGATAGCGATCCGCGACCGGGTCTTCTCGGAGCTGGAGCGTTCGAGCCGCGAGGCGGAGGCCGGCGTGGACCGGCTGCACGTGTGCGTGGTCGGCGGCGGGCCGACGGGCGTGGAGATCGCCGGCGCGCTGGCGGACTTCCGCATGCAGGAGCTGGACATCCTCTACCCCGAGATGGACCCGGGCACGCTGCAGATCACCGTGCTGAACCGCGGCGAGGACCTCATCAAGGAGTTCCGTCCCGAGTTCCGCGAGTACGCGGCCGAGGAGCTGCGCGAGCGCGGGGTCACGCTGCAGCTGGGCAAGGGCGTGCAGTCGGTGGGCTACGACCACGTGGTTCTCGACGACGACACCATCCTCGAATCGGACATCACCATCTGGGCCGCGGGCGTCACCGTGCCGGAGATCGTCTCGGAGTGGGGGCTGCCGCAGGACAAGCGCGGCCGCATCCAGGTCGACGACTACCTGCAGGTCAAGGGCCTGCCGGGGGTCTACGCGGCCGGCGACATCGCCGCCCAGGACGATCCGCTCCCCCAGCTCGCCCAGCCCGCCGTGCAGATGGGCGAGGCCGCGGCCGCCGCGATCGCCGCGGAGGTCGCCGGCAAGCCGCGCAAGAAGTTCGAGTACACCGATCTGGGCACCATGGCCACCATCGGCCGTCACGCCGCGATCGCGGAGATCCCGCACATGCCGGGCCTGACGGGATCCGTCGGCTGGGCGGCGTGGCTGGGCGTGCACGTGGCCAAGATGATCGGCCACCGCAACCGGCGCGCGGTGGCGATGAACCTGCTGACGCTGTACGGCGGCACCCGCGCGACCCACCAGCCCAACCCCGTCGTCGGCGAGGTCGATTCGGTGCGCGCGGCCCGGATCTTCGAGGAGCAGGCCAAGCACCGCAAGTTCGGCCGCGATGCCCAGGGCGCCTCCGAGTCCGACCGGATCGCCGCCGCGTCGGAGGGCGAGCACGGCGCACGCGACGTCTCTGACCCCGTCAAGGACTGACGGGGCCGGCCCGGCGGCGGCTCGCCGGACCCTCGACTCCGCTCAGCGGATGAGGTTGACGACCAGGTACGAGGCACAGACCAGACCGATGCACAGCACGGCCGCGGTGCCCACGAGCATCGGCTTGCCGTCGCGGGCCAGCTGCCCCAGTCCCAGCAGCGAGTCCTGTGCCCGCTGGTAGCCGGAGGCGGTCAGCACGTAGGCGAGCACCGCGAGGCCGGCGCCGACCAGCCCGGCGACCGCGCCGAACAGGCCCAGCTGCTCGACGGTGAAACGCATCCCGACCAGGCTCGCGACCCCGAAGGCGAGGCAGGTGCGCCGCCACGACAGCAGGGTGCGCTCGGGCTGCAGTCCCGGATCGTAGATCGAGGTGACGTCCTGACCGGGCTGCGCCACCTCGCCGTCGGCCTCCGCGGGATCGGGGTGGACGCTCGCGTCCTGGACGCCGTCCGGGTCACCGGCTGCGCCGGCCTCGCCCCGGTCGCCGCGGCCCGCGGATCCGGTGGCTTCACGGTCGTCGTCCCCCGCGGGGCCGACGGGTCCGTCGTGCTCGTGCTCGTGCTCGTTCTCGTCGCTCACGCCACCAACCCGATGAACACCAGTGCCGCGGCGATGATGATGCCCACCACCAGCACGGCACCCACCGCCAGGCCGGGCAGCGGGCTCCCGTGGCGCAGCGACTTCTCGGTGGCGCGCCACCCGAGCCACGCCTGCAGGGACGCGATGGTGCCGAGGACGAGGAAGACCGAGGCGGCGGAGACGCGCCAGCCGACGGCATGGGGCAGAGCGAGAGCCTCCAGGGCGAACGCCCCGGCATACAGGGCCAGCGCCGTGCGCAGCCAGGCGAGGAAGGTGCGCTCGTTGGCGAGGCTGAACCGCGGATCGGGCTCCTCGCCGTCGCGGTAGACGGAGGCGGGGAAACGGCGGGGAGCGTTCATGCGTCGGCCTTTCGGGGGGTCGCCGAGGAGTCGGGGCCGTCCCTGTCGACCAGGGCGACGGTGCGGAATCCGCCGTTGCCCATGGACGAGTCCGGGGTGTTCTGGGAACGGGCCGAGTTGCGGTACCGATTGCAGTACGAGATGTGGCAGAGGTAGCTGCCGCCGCGCATCACCCGGGCCTGGCCGTCCTCGGGGCCGACGGGGTCGTGGGCGGTGGTGCGGTGCTCCGCGGTCGTCCCGCGGCGGTAGGTGGTCGGGTGGTACCAGTCCTGGCACCACTCCCACACGTTGCCCACGGTCTGCCACAACCCGTAGCCGTTGGGCTCGAAGGTGCGCACGGGCGCGGTGGTGAGGAAGCCGTCCTCGCGGGTGTTCACGCGCGGGAAGTCGCCCTGCCAGATGTTGGCGCGCCAGCCGCCCTCGTCGACCTCCGCATCGCCCCACGGGTACTTCGCGCCCTCCAGGCCGCCGCGGGAGGCGTACTCCCATTCGGCCTCGGTGGGCAGGCGGCGGCTGGCCCATTCGCAGTACGCCACGGCGTCATTCCAGCTCACGTGGACGACGGGATGGTCCTCGAGCCCGTCGATGCCGGACCGGGAGCCGCCGGGGTGGCGCCAGTCGGCGCCCTGGACGCCGCGCCACCACGGGGTGCCCTGGGCCGGGCCCATGATCTCCTCGTCCTTCGCAGCGACGGCGAGGTGGAACACGGCGGAGAACCCGAAGGTCTCGGCCTCGGTGCGGTAGCCGGTCGCCTCGACGAAGCGGGCGAAGTCGGCATTGGTCACGCTGGTGGCGTCGATCTCGAAGGCGCTGAGGGCGACCTGGTGGCGCGGGGTCTCCCCGTCGGCCCGATTACGGTCGCCCGAGGAGTCGCCCATGGTGAACGTCCCCGCGGGCACGCGGACCTGCTCGATGCCGTGCCGAGGCTGTGCGCCGTCACCCGTGGCGGTCTGCCCGGTACGGGTCGAGCCGAGTTCGACGAACTGATCGCGCGAGGGTGTACCGCAGCCGCAGCCGCACCCCGTGTTCCCTGCCGGATGGGACATCCTCGACTCCTCTCCTGCTCGGACCGCCGTTCTTCCGGGACTACCGTCGCTCTCCCGGGCGCACCGCCGCACCAGCCTAGCGATCTTCGCGCGAGTGCCTCGTCGTCGGGTACTGGATCAGGAGCGGGTGCCGTTATCAGGAGCGGGTGCCGTTGCTCTATGAGGATCGGTTCCCGCTATATCGCCAGTAGTCGACGACCGCTCCCGTGCCAAGAGACCCGCCGCGGCATCGGCAGGCCACGGCGGGCCACCGCACCAGCGGGCGACGGCGAGCCGCTGCGACCGTCTCCCATGGCGAGCCCCCGTGGCCGACGCGGGCAAGGCCTCTCGCCCCTCAGCTCGGCATGTAGATGCCGTCGGCCACGACCTTGGTGTTCCCGCATTTGCGGCCGACCTTGATCGTCAGGGGCCAGTCCGGCTCCCCACCGCGCACATACCCGTAGAAGTTCGACCTCGCCGCCGTCGTGGCCCGGCCATTGCTGCCGGCTTTCAGATCGAAGCACTTGTAGTTCGTCTCGCCCTCGTTGGACAGCGTCACCTTGTACGTCGCGCCGGGCTCAAGGTTCTTCAGCGAGAAGCGGAAGTACCGGCAGTTCCCACTGTCGCACCCCTTGGTGCCGGCAGGGACTTTCTCCCCCCACGTCACGCCACCGTCCATGGCCGGATCCGGCGGAGTATAGGTCTGGGCCTTCTTGCTCTGCGAGACCTTGTCGCTGGAGAGACCCTTGCCGTTCACCACGCGCGCTTCAATGCTGTGGCTCGAACCGGATTTCGCCGTGATGGTCGTCGAATAGGAGTTGCCGTTCACGGATTTCTTGGATCCGTCGACCCACACCTCGAGCGTCTTGCCGCCCCCGCCGCCATCGCCGCCGGGTGCTTCCGCCGTGACGGAGACCGGGCACGTCTTGCTGTTCGTGCAGCTCTTCGTCGAGATCGACACCTGCGGCTTCGCCGGTTTGGTGTAGGGCTTCACTGAGTTCGACTCACCGGAACGGTCGCTCTCGGTGAAGCGGTTCCGGGCCTGGACCTGGAATCTGTAGGCCTTGCCGTTGGTCAGTCCGCTGATGTCCGCCGAGGTCGCCGACTTGTCGACGACCTTGCTGCCGCCGCCGGACCAGGTGATCACGTAGTCCTTGATCTCGGTGCCGTTGCTCTCGGCGGTATTCCATTCCACGTGCGCTCGCCCGTTCGGCCCGTCGCCCTTGCCCTCGCTGGGCAGGGAGGCCTTCACCCCGGTCGGAGCATCCGGCACCGCCCAGGGGACGACGGCCTCCGACGGCGAGGACGCGCCGGTGCCGCGGCCCACGGAGTTCACACCGATGTAGGTGAAGGTGTGCTCCTTGTTCCGGTCGAGGTTCCTGAAGGTGGCCGACCTCGTGCTCGCATCGACCGTCTGCTCCGCGCCGGAGGAGGCCTTGACGATGTACTCGGTGATCGGCTCGCCGTTGGCCTCGGCCGTGGTCATCTTCGGCCAGGTCACCTTGACGCTGCCGCCGAGCGCAGTGCTGACGCGTTCAGCGGTCGCGGTGCCGCTGGGGGCGGCGGGCTTGCCTGCCGGGTGCTCCGCCCGCGACCAGCCCGACCAGTCCGACGGTTGGTCGGCGAGGTTGTGGGCCCGCACCCGGAACCGGTAATCGGTCCCATTGGTCAGCCCCTCCCAGGCGAGCTCGGTCGAACCCGACTCCACCTCGCGGGTGTGGAGCTCACCGGTGGCGGTGTCCTGCATCTGCAGGTCGTACTTCTGGATGGCGGAGCCATGATTGACCGGCGCACTCCAGCCCACGGTCAACTGCTGGTCGCCGCGCTGGGCCGACGGGGTCTCCGGCTTCTCGGGGCGCACGTCCGGCCGTGCCGTGGCCGAGGCCACCGAGGCCTTCGACGGGCCCACCTCGTTGTTCGCGACGACCTGGAAGGTGTACTCCACGTCGTTCTGCAGCCCGGAGATGGTGCACGAGGTCGAGGCGCACTCCTGCGTCACGGACGGCCCGGTGGCCGTGGAGACCTCGTAGCCGGTGATCGGGGCACCGTTGTCGGCCCCGGCCTTGAAGTTCAGCTCGACGAACCCGTCGCCCACCTCGCCGATCCGCGGGGCCGACGGCGGCTCGGGCGCGGCACGCACGGTCACCCGGATCTCACCGGTGACCTGCCGGTCCGGGTCGCCGGTGTCATCCTTGACGCCGTACTGCGCAGTCAGGATCCCGTGGAAGCCGGCATCCGGGGTGATCGTGACCTTGTTCCCGTCCAGGCCGATCTCTCCCTCACCGCTGGTGATGGTGGGGCTGACGACCTCGCGCTTGCCGCCGGGGAACGGGTTGGAGTCGTTGGCGAGCACGTCGATGGACTTGGTCTGCCCCGCGTCGATCTGGTCCTTGTCCAGAACGGCGGCCAGCAGCGGCCGGTTCGAGCCGCCCACGGTCAGCTGGACCTTGGCCGGGACCGGGTCGCTGTGCCCGTCGGTGACCGAGACCGGCACGTCCACGATCGTTCCCTTGGGCACCTCCGCCCCGGCCTTCGCGGTCACGGTCGAACCCTCCAGACCGACGCTCACGCCGTCCGTGGCCGGGACCTCGCCGAGGGAGAAGGTGAGCTCGTCACCCTCGGGATCCTCGGCGGAGGCGGCCAGGTCGACGCTCGCCTGCGGCCCGCCCTGCTCGACCTCCAGCACAGCGCCCTGCAGAGTCGGCGGCAGGTTGGAGTCCTCCGGCGCGACCTCCACGGGGATCGCGAGGGTCGCGGTCGCCGCGGTGGCGTCGCCCACCTCGCCGTCGGTGACCTCCACCGAGATGGTGTCCTTGCCCGAGAAGCCTTCCGCCGGGCGGTAGACCAGCGTGGATTCGTCCTGGACGAGTTCGGAGCCGTCGCTGTGGGCAGCGGTGACGAGGCTGGGATCGGTGATCGTCGCCGACTCCGCGCCCGGCCGCACCCGCACGTTCTCGGAGTCGGAGAGGTCCACCGTCGCCTCGGCCCCGCCCTGGACCTGGATCGGCTCGCCCACCCACACAGGGGCCTGCTTCGAGGTGCCGGGCACCCAGACGTACCCGGCCGAGGTCAGGCCGTCGACGTCCTCGATGATGTAGCGCAGTCGCTGCTGCTCCTCCTGCGGGGTCACCCGCACGATCCCGTCGTCGCGCAGCTGCGTGCCCTCGGGAGCCTCGTCCAGCGAGACCTTCAGGTCACTGGTGCTGCCGTCGGGATCCGAATCGTTGGCCAGCACGTCCACGTCGACGTACTCGGCCTCGGGATCGAGCACCTCCTCGGCGGAGACGAAGTCGTCCCGCGCGATCGGCGCGCGCTCGGGCGCATTGGGATCGACCTTGATGGTGATCGTCGCCGAGCTCTTCAGCTGCCCGTCCGAGGCGCTGTAGAGCACGGTGTGAGTTCCCGGCTCCGACGGGGTGGTCACGGTGACCACGCCGTCGTTCTTCTCCTGCTCCGGATCGGCCACCTCGATGTCCGTCATTGCCTCGACGTCCTCGCGGACGACGCTGAGCGGCGCCCCCTCGGGGTCCGTGTCGTTCTCCAGCACCGGGATCTGGACCTCGCGGTCCGGTTTCACCTCGACGGTGTCGTCGACCGCGTACGGCTCGAGGTTCATCTCGTTCGGCGGCGCCACGCCGACCTGCACGTCCGCCGTGCCGATCGCGCCGTGCCGGTCCATGACCTGATAGCTGAACCGGTCGGTGCCCGCGGCGTCCTCGTGTGGCACGTATTCGATCCATTGGCCGTTGGCCTCGGTGACCTCGCCGAGCTGCGGGGTGGGACTGGTGATGCCCGTGAGCATCACCGAGTCCCCGTCGGCATCGATGCCCGTGGTCGGCACCGGGATCCGCACCGGCGTGCCCGCCACCGTGCGGGCGGTGAGGTTGTCCGGCCCGGGCGGCGTGTTGGGCGCATCGCGGGGCACGATCGTGATGGTGGTGCGGGCGGAGCCGGTGCGACCGCTCTCGTCGACCACCTCATAGGTCACCACCGCCTCGCCGCTGGCGTCGTCGTCGGCCGTGAAGCGCAGCTGGTCCTCGTGCGTCTCGACGTGCCCCTTCGTCTCGGCGTCGGAGTCGTCGAGGATCTGGCCGAGGTGCAGGTCGAGATCCGTCGGCGAGACGTCGTTGCCGACGACGTCGATGTTGACCATGTCCCCGGCGCGGACGACGGCCTCGTCGGGCACCGCCGATGGATTGGCGAACTGGGTGTCGGTGCTGGCCACCATCGTGCGGATGGTGCCGGTCGTGGTGCCGGCGGAGTTGGCGACCTCGTAGGTCAGCGCGATCGGTTCGTCGGAGACCTCGGCCCCCGGCTCGGCCTCGACCCGGACCAGGTGATGGGACACGATGGTCGCCTTGAGCCCGCTGTTCTCGGGCACGGAGCCGGAGTTGACCACCAGCACGCCCCCGGTGGGGTCGACGTCGTTCTCCAGCGGGTCGATCAAGGTGTCCGAACCGGTGGTCACGGTTCCCATGTCATCGACCGCCACCGGCGCGAGCTCCTCCGAGGCCGGTTCGATGACGTCGACGCGGATCAGACCCTGGGTGGCCGTGCTGGAGCCGGCGGCGGCGACCGTGTATTCGAGGTAGTACGTCCCCGGGCTCTCGCCGGAGACCGAGACCGTGCCCGCATCCAGTGCCGGCTCCACCTCGAGTCCCTCCGTCTCGGATACGTTGGTCAGCTCGAGGTCCCCGCCGTTGGGGTTGAGGTCGTTCGCCAGCGGTTCGATGGTGGTGTCCTGACCGGCGACGACGCTCGCGTGGTCGGCGGTGGTCACGGGCGGGATGTCGTTCTCGCTGACCGTCTCGACCTCGACGGTGCCCTCGGCGGTCTCGCCGAACTCGTCGCGGAAGGTGACCTGGACCTGCTTCGTGCCCGTCTCCAGGCCCGCGTCGTTGAACGTCAGCTGGCCGTCGGGCCGGAAGGTGACGATGTCCTCGGGCTGCGTGGTGGCATTGGCGAGATAGAACGCGTCACCCTCGGGATCCTCCCAGTAGGGCTTGATGTTGACGCTGACCTCCGCGCCCGAGCGGACCTTCACCTTGGTCACGGCATCCTCGGCCGGCGCCGGGGCAGAGTTCTCCCCCTCCGGCTGCACGTCGAGGGTCACGGTGGCGGTATCGCTCTGCCCGCGGCCGTCGTCGGCGATGTAGGTGAACGAGGCGCTGCCGCTGGCGTCATCGGCGACCTCGATCTGCATCTGCGTCCCTCCGCGGATGGGGGTGACCGTGCCGATCGAGGGCTGCTCCCCCTGCAGCGAGACGGTGAGGATGTCCCCGTCGGGGTCGGTGTCGTTCCTCGTCACCGGCAGCACCACGCTCTGGCCGGGTCTGACGCCGAACTCGTCGTCGTTCGCCGTGGGCGGGCGGTTCTCCTCGTCGCGCTCGGCCGCGATGTTCGTGATCGTGGTGGTGAGGGTCTCCTTCTCCTTCTCCTCGGACGTGTTCGTCTTGATGTCCTGGTTGATCACCCAGTCATCGACGATCTGCATCTTGTCCGTGATCTTCCAGGACAGGCCGAACTCCTGGTCGTTGAGGACCACCAGGTCGTTGTTCACGCGCAGCGTCAGGTCCCCCGCGGTATCCGCCTCCGGAACCGGTTCGGCCACCGGCTCCTGGCCCTCGCACGCGCGCACGTAGCGCATCGACTTGTTCCATGCCCCGTACACGCAGCCCTTCGCCTGGGCAGGGACCACCGGCTCCCCGGTCCCGCCCGCCGAGATCTCCTGGGGATCGCCGCCGCTGAAGGGAATCACGAACAGGCTGTCCTCGGTCGCGAGCGCGAAGTTCTTCGAGGTGGGGCTGGGCTTCTGCAGGCGCGCCGACTCGAGGCTGGAGACACCCTGATCGGAGAGATCGACCGTCCTGAACTCGGTGCCGACGCGCAGGATCCCGTTCTCCTTGTCCAGGATCACGGGCTTCTCGCCGACGGCTGTCAGTTTCAGCATCTCGGGGTCACTGGAGACGTTGCTGGCCACGTTCGGCTTCCCGGGCTTCGTCTTGCGCGTGTCCTGGGAGTGGGGGAACGTCAGCAGCTGGTCGCCGTCCAGGAGGAACACGGTGCCCTCGCTGGAGACCGTCACCAGCGGCGCGCCGTCCTCCGCGGTGTAGTTGGGGTCGACTCCGCTGGGCGTGAACGCCGCGGCTTCCTCGGGCGAGAGGATCCAGACGCGCCCGTCGGGGGTGGCGATCACCACCCGGTCCCCACCGAGCTTCAGATCGGTCTCGGGCGGCAGGTCGACCAGCCCGCCGCGCTGGACCGAGGCGGTGTTGATGGGGGTCATCCCGTTCGAACCGGTCTCGAACACCGTGGTCCCGGACTGGATGATGTCGAGATCGTCCCCCGTGGTCGCCAGGCGTGCATCGAGCTCACCGGCATCGACGTTCATCCGGCCCATCAGCCCGTCCTGCTGGTTCATCACCCAGACGCCGCCGTTGGAGCTCTCGATGTCCGAGGACGTCAGACCCGGGTAGTTCAGCGCGAACCCGGTCACGACCAGGGCGATCACCGAGAGGACAGCGCTCGAGGCGACGGTGGTGCGCCGGCGACGCCGCTTCACTCCAGCGGTGACGGACATGTGGTGGGACCCCTTCGAGACGACGTTCGCAAAGCGCGCCGACCCATTCCGTAGCTCCGGATCCACCCCCGAGGACGGCCCTGCCGCGCGCACGACGGCCCCCAGAGTACCTATCCTCGGCACGGCACGCGACGGGTCGCACGCACGGTGGACGGCGTCTCAGGGCGGGACGCCGAGGCCGGGCGGGGCGGGCGCGGCTGGGCCGGGCGGGGCGGGCGCGGCTGGGCCGGGCGGAGCGCGCGAGGCTGGGCAGGGCGGGGTGGGCGAGGCTGGGCCGGGCGAGGCTGGGCCGGGCCGGGCGGGGTGGGCACGAGGCAGGGCCGGGCTGGGCGCCGACAGATCCGTGACCCCGTTGGAATCGGAGCGTAATACCAACAGCTTCACGGATCTGGCGGCACGTGGGATCCACCGGCGGCGCGTGGGATTCACCAGCGGCACGTGGGGCGCACCGGCGGCACGTGGGATCCGCCGGCACCCACGACAGGGACGCATCACGGGGCGCCTGGGGGCACCACGGGGTGGGCGTCGAGGGGTCAGCGCGAGTTGCGGACCAGTTCCACGACGGTGTCGGCGTCCCGGCGCAGCGGGTGCTGGGCACCGCGCGTTCCCGCGGGAACGTCCCCAGCACGCTCCCCGCGCGTTCCCGCGGGAACGTCCCCAGTGCGCTCGCCATGCGTTCCCGCGGGAGCGTTGTCGGGACGCGGATCGCTCTGGGCATCCGTGCCGGAGTGCGACGGGCTCTCCCCGATCTGCGACGGGGACGCGCCTGCCTGCGGCGTCTCCCCCTCGGGCAGGGGCGCGGCGTAGCGGGCGGCGGTGTAGGCCGAGGCGATGCGGGCCGCGGCGGCGCGGTGCTCGTCGGTGACCTCGGTGTCGCCCTGGCCTGCCTGGTCCAGTAGGTCGTCCAGCGCGCGGGCCGGGGGCAGCGTCTGGTCCAGGGAGAGCGTCTGCGGGGGGACGCCCCAGGCGCCGGTCCAGCCCAGCCACCGGATCGCCAGGCTGCGGACGGCCAGTTCCCGGGTCAGCTCGGACCAGGCCAGCTCCCCCGCTCGGCGCCGCACTCGCTCGACGGCCGTCGGGGAGGCAGTGCCGGCCAGCACCGCCGCAGCCATCCCGTCTCCGGCCCCGGAGCCGGTCCCGCCGGGACCTGCGGACCCACTGGCACCACCAGGCCCACCGGGCCCGCCGGAGCCACCAGAGCCACCGGCACCGCCGGAGCCACCGGGCCCATCGCCACCGCCGCCCTCACCGAGCAGCAGGCTGTTCCACCGGTCCTCACGCAGTCGCATGCGGTGCCGCCGGATCAGCACCACGGCTGCCGCGCCCGCCGCGGCGACCAGGGCACCGATCGAGAGGCCGAGCACCAGCCCGCTCTCGACACGGTTGACGGTCTCGGGGTTGCTGCCCAGCCCGCCGCCGTCGGATGCCGCCGCTTCCGTGGAGTCCTCCGGGTCCTCGGAGGAGGTCTCCTCGGTGCTGGGGCTCTCCTCGGCCGCCTCCGGGCTGGGCTCCGTCTCCTCCTGCGCCGGCTCCTCGGCCTCGTCGGCTCCCTGGTTCTCATCGGTGACGCCGGGCGGGCGCACCCCGTTGTTGGCGGCGGCCGGCGTCGGCTCGAATCGCACCCAGCCGTACCGGGGCCCGAACCACACCTCGGGCCAGGCATGCGCGTTCTGGGAGTTCACGGACCATTCGTCACCGTCCTGCTCCCCGGCGGTGAAGCCGATCGCCACCCGCGTGGGGTAGCCCTGCGAGGTCATCATCAGGGCGAAGGCGGCGGCGAACTGCTCGCAGTAGCCGATGCGGTCGGAGAGGAACGACTCCAGCGGGTCCTCCCCGGGCGGGGTGCTGACCGTCAGGGAGTAGGCGAAGGAGGAGCGGAAGTAGTCCTGGTAGGCGACGGCGGTGTCGAAGGCGTTGTCCGCCTCCGCATCGGTGGCGATCTCCTCGGCGAGGTCGGCGGCGATCGGCGGCACCTCGTCGCGGGAGGTGTAGCCCTCGTCGAAGGGGGTCTCGAACACGGCGGGGGCCACGGTGCGCAGCTGGTCGGGGCTGGCGCTGCTCTCCTCGGAGGTCACCGTGTACTGCAGGCCCGTCAGCCCCGCGCGTCTCCCGGCCACGGCGATCTCCCCGTTGGAGGGCCGCAGCGAGAGCTGCTCCAGCACGGCCGGGTCGGCGGTGGAGATGTCGCGGATGTTGTCGGGCACGGGCAGCCGGTCCCCGGCGAGGCTGCCGATCTCCACCTGCGTCTCGACCAGGTCGTCGCCGCCGAAGACGGGTGCGCCGTCGTCGCGGGCGTCGGAGAACGCGGCGGTGCTCAGAGCCGGCTGCTCGCTGTCGGAGTCACTGCGGTAGGTCTCCCCGTCGTAGGTGTTCAGCGTACGCAGGCGCAGGTAGGAGGGCTCAGGATCGGTGGTCGTGTAGTGGGCGACCTCGACGTCCTCCTGCTGCAGCAGGGAACGGCGCACCGAGACGTCGTCATCGATCATCACCGGGCCCAGCTGGGGGATGTCGCGGTTCTGCCAGCGGTTGATCACGTCCATGTTCAGGGCGACGCGGGGCGAGGCGACCTGCGGGAGCGCGGCGCCGAGCGGGGCGGCCAGCCCCGCCACCAGCACCAGGCACACCGCGGTGACGGCGGCATGGCGACCGGGGCGGGCCAGCGGGCCTGCCTGCGGCCGGCGGTCGCCCTCCAGATAGGAGGGGTCGGCGTGGACGGTGCGGGTCGCCAGGATCATCAGACCGGCGAGCACGGGCGCGGCGACCGTCCACCACTGGCCGCCGGAGGGCTGCTGCAGGGCCGGGACCAGCAGGAAGCACAGCAGGGCGATGCCGACGGGCGTATGCCACCCCAGGTCCACGAAGACGAGGTCCAGCACCAGCGTGACCAGGGCCATCATCAGGATCACGATGACGGTCGCGCGGGCGCCGAGGCTCAGCGGCGCCATGCCGGAGGCCAGTTCGCTGACGGCGGCCGGGAAGATCGCAGCCTGGTCGGTGATCATGCTGATGGGGCCGTCCTCGAGCCGGACCACGCCCTGGTACAGCTCGATCACGAGCACCAGCAGCGCGACCACCACGACCTGCCCGAGGGGCACGAGCGCCTGGTGCCGAAGCACCTGGCGCAGCACGATCCCGCCGAGGATCACCGGGGTCGCCGCCGCGGCCGTCAGCATCAGCCAGGAGGACCCCGCCAGGAGCATGGACATGGGCGCCGAGGCCAGCAGGATCGCCACCAGCAGCAGCAGCGAGCGGCTGACGAGGTGCCGGCCGCGCAGGGCCGGGCGTCCGATCAGGGGACTCATGGTGTCTCCTCCGCCTCGGCCGCGGTGAGCAGGTCGGTCAGGCTGTCGGCCGTCGTGCCGCGCACCAGAGTCCATGCCCCGAGCCGGGACCGGGTGGGCGCGGGGCCGACGGCGGGATCGCCGAGTGGGCCGTCCGCCCCCACACCGTCGGCCGCGGTCCCATCGGCCCGTATCCCGTCGGCCCCCACGCCGTCGTGCCCCATCTCGTCGGCCTCCGCGCCGGGGCCGATCCGGCGGGCGGGCCGGCGCCGGCCGGAGTCCTCGTCGTCCTCGCGCAGGGCCCGCAGGGCGATGGCGGTGCGGTTCGCGGCGCGACCGGCGAAGCGGTCCAGTTCGAGGCCGGCGAACGGTTCGCCGTCGTCGGGCCCGAGGGCGATGGCCAGGGCGGTGTGCCCGGCGGCGTGGTCCTGGCCGATGCCGGTGCAGTCGTCGTCGAAGTCGAGTTCGGCCAGTGCCATCAGTGAGGAGCGCTGCTCGAGCGCGTCGGCCTCGCTGCCCAGAGGCGAGGTGCCGGAGAGGCCGCGGCGGGTGCCGGTGCGGGTGATCTCGTCCCCGGAGGCCTCCAGCACGCGCACCTCCCAGCCGTTCTGGCCCAGGGACTCCAGCACGGTCGCGGCGTGGGAGACCAGGCGGTCCTCCACCTCCGGATCGGGCTCGCCGCGCCGGGTGGTGTCCAGCACGACCACGGCGCTGTGGCCTTCGGCGGGCTCGTCCTCGCGGGTCATCAGCTGGCCGGTGCGGGCGCTGGCCCGCCAGTGGATGCGGCGGATGTCGTCCCCGGTGGCGTAGGGCCGGGCGATGGGCCCGATCTCCCCCACGCCGGGGGCCATGGCGGCGCCTACCGTGCCCTCGCGGGTGATGCCGGTGGCGCGGGCGGCGGCGGGGGTGAGCTCGGCGACGACCGGCAGTCCGGTGATGCGCTGGCCGTCCTCGATGGTGCGGCGCAGATGGAACAGCCCGAACACGTCGCGCACGATGATGCTGATCGGCCCCAGCTCGTGGGGGCCGCGGTGGCTGACTCGCAGCACGTGGGGCATGTGCCGGGCCAGCGTGAGGTCGCCCTGGCCGCCGAGGGCCGCGGGCAGGTGCTCGCGCACGGCGCCGCGGCCCAGCGGGAGCACGGTCAGCGGGGGCCGGCCGACGAGGTCCAGCTGCACGCGGGCCACGGAGCCGACGGGCACGGCGTCATCGAGGACCTGGCGCCGCGCATCCAGCCCGATCCGGGAGATCAGGATCCCGGCGGCGCCGATCAGCAGGGCCAGCAGCAGGGCCGCGGCGAGATAGCGGGCGGGCATCACCCGGGTCAGGTCCGCCAGCACCCAGCAGGCCACGGCCAGCACGATCACGACGACGCCGCGAGCGGTGGGCCGCAGGACCGTCCCCGGGCGCGGAGTCACGACTGGGGGGTGCTGCGCAGCACCTGGTCGAGCAGATCGCCCGCGCTCGCGCCCCGCGAGAGGGCCTGAGGGGTCAGGTGCATGCGGTGGCGCCACACGGGCATGAGCACGGAGCGGATGTCCTCGGGGTCGACGAAGGTGCGACCGGCGAGGGCGGCGTGGGCCTTGGCCGCGCGCACCAGGTGCACCGCCGCGCGCGGGGACGCTCCGAGGGTGACCTGCGGGTGGGAGCGGGTGGCGTCGGCCAGGCGGACCACGTAGTCCAGGATCAGCGGGGAGGCATGGACGCGGCGCACGTCGCGTACGTGCGCCGCGATGCGTTCCGGGGTGGTGCGCCGCTGCACGGCGTCGAGGGTCTCGCGGTCGCCCTCGGGCACGGGGCCGGTCTGGGCGGCGAGCATGCGCGTCTCGGCGGCCTGGATGGGGTAGCCCATCGTGGTCTGCGCGAGGAAGCGGTCCCGCTGCGCCTCGGGCAGGCGGTAGGTCCCCTCCATCTCGACCGGGTTGGCGGTGGCGACCACCATGAACGGCTCATCCAGCTCGTAGGTTGTGCCGTCGACGCTGACCTGGCGCTCCTCCATGGCCTCGAGCAGGGCGGACTGCGTCTTCGGCGAGGCGCGGTTGATCTCGTCGGCCAGCAGGATCTGGGTGAACACGGCGCCGCGGCGGAACTCGAACTCCCCGGTGGCCTGGTTGAAGATGCTGGCGCCGGTGACGTCTCCCGGCAGCAGGTCCGGGGTGAACTGGATGCGGTGGCGCTCGGCGCCGAGGGCGGCCGCGAGCGACTTGGCGAGCATGGTCTTGCCGACGCCGGGAATGTCCTCGATCAGCAGGTGCCCACCGGCCAGCAGAACGAGCACGGCGATGCGGGCCACCTCGCTCTTGCCCTCGACGATGGTGGCGACCTCGGTGACCACGGCATCGGCCTCGGCGGCGATGTCCTGGGCCTCGGAGTCGGTGAGCGGGGGCAGCGCCGGAGCCGGGGCGGTGCCGACGGCGCCCTCGTGGGCACGGTCGAGGCGATCGGGGCTCGGGCCTTCGTCGAGAGCGACGACTGGTCCTTCGTCCTGCGTCATGGCGGGCTCCTTCAGGTCGACACCGAAGAGGTCGTTCACGAAGTGTTTGCCCGAGGATGAACTCCATGCGGGGGACAACGGGGGGACCTCCCCATAGAGTATGACGGTCCCCCGTGTCTTTCGAGGAGTTCTCCCTGTGACCACCCGCCGTCGCCCGGCCGCCGCCAGGATCGGAGCCGGGCTGCTGCTGGCTGCAGCGTGCTCGCTGGCTCCGGCAGCTGTGTTCATCGCGCCGGGCGTCGCCGAGACGGCACCGATGGCCGGGGAGGTGTGCAGCAGCGCACGGGTCTCGGCCTCTCCCTCCGAGATCGCGCCCGGCGAGACGGTGACGATGACCGGTGAGTGCTTCCCGGCGAACTCCCCGGGCACGATCAAGATCGCGGGCCCCTCCGGGACCGGCCCGCAGACCATCCCGGTCACCTCTGATCGCGACGGTACCCTCTCGTCGACGTACGGCCCCGAGGTGCCGGGCGACTACTCGTTCGTCGTCGAGGCGGGCGGAGACCAGGTCACCGGCCAGTTCACCGTGACCGGGGAGGACGCAGAAGAGCCGGCACCGGAGCCCGAGCCGACGCAGGAGCCGGAGCCGACGGAGCCGACGGAACCGACAGAGGAGCCGGAGCCGGAGCCGACGGAACCGCCTGCCGATCCGGCTGAACCGCCCGACGATTCGACGGAGCCGCCGGAGGACCCGTCCGCCTCACCGACTTCGGACCCCGAACCGGAGCCGGAGCCCACCGAGGACCCTGAACCGACCAGCCCGGACCCGACGAGCCCGGATGATGCCGACGGCACCGCGCCCGACCAGGGCAATGGGTCGGACGGGGCCGACGGGGATGATGCGACGGACGGCGATGACGGAGCCGGATCCGGCGCCGACGGCGATGACGCTCCCGATGATCCGGCCGGCAACGACGGAACTGATGGGGCCGACGGGGCTGACGGGAACGACGGGGCCGACGACGGGCAGAACCCTGATGCGCCCAACGACGGCACCGGACCCGACGAGCCGGCCGAGGATGGCGACACCTCGACGACCACTCCCCCGGCCGACCCCGCCCCCGGGAATGACGAGGGCAGGGAGGACGGCGAGGATCCCGCACCGAACGGGAGCGACGACCGGCCCGCCCGGCCCGAGGAGCGCCCCGCCTCGCCCGAGCCTGCCACGGACGATTTCCAGCCCGATCAGGCTCGGAACTCCTCGGCCCGGCAGGCCGCTGCCCAGGCCCTGTTGATCGGCGAACTGCTCAGCGGTGGCGGCTCGACCGGTTCCGATACGAACGACGACGGCGCGGCCGACGGCGACGCGTCCACCGGGGACAGCTCCGATGGCGGCACCTCGGACGGTCGCAGCGACGAACTCGCCGAGACCGGCAACGAGCCGGGCCGAGCAGCGGCACTGACGACCCTCGCGCTCGGTGGCGGAGCTGCCGCCCTGTGGGCCAGCCGGCGCCAGCGCGAGGAGTAAGGGCACCTCGGGCGGGGCTCTATTCTGGAAGCACGCGTCCGGTGCTCCCCTCCAGCCCGCACGTCCTGTTCCAGCACCGGCGCCGGGGTAAGGAGAACTGCCATGGCTTCACGTCCCACGTCACGATCCAGCTCCACGGCACCGACCGTCCAGGGCCACGCGCGTGTGCGCGCCATCGGCGAGCGCCTGATCCTCCCGCTGCCGGACGAGGCCAGCGCGCAGTTCCCCTCCCGCGGCCAGGTCGCGGTCACCGGCGAGGTGAACGGCGTCGCGGTGGAGACCGTGATCGAGCCGGACGGACGCAAAGGCCACTGGCTCTCCATCGACACCGAACTGCAGCAGTCCGCCGGCCTGCACGACGGCGACACCGTGGCCTTCACCCTGACACCGTCGGCCACCTGGCCCGAACCAGAGATCCCCGAGGACCTCGGCGCGGCACTATCCGAGGCAGAGGACCTCGAGCAGACCTGGGCGAGTATCACGCCCATGGCCCGCTGGGAGTGGGTGCGCTGGGTAGGCGCCACCAAGAACCCCGACACCCGTGCCCGGCGGGTGGACGTCTCCATCGACAAGCTCCGCTCCGGCAAGCGCCGCCCCTGCTGCTTCGATCTGGCCTCCTGCACCGACCCGGAACTCTCGAAGAGCGGCAAGCTGCTCGAGATCGAGTGACGTGGGGCCAGCCCAGTGACCCGGGGCCAGCCGAGTGACGACAGGCCGACCCAGCTACATGGGGCCAACCGGCGACATGGGGCCAGCCGAGTAACGCGAAGCCTGCCATGATCCGGCGGCGAACCCGGATTGGAGCCAGCATGTGCACACGTAGGCGCTATATAGAGCTATCGGTGCATATGCTGGCTCCAATTTCGAGCGCGGCAACTAGGACCGGTTCCGCTCCCGCTTCCGCCGACCGGACGAGCCCTCCCGGCCGCGCCGGTCGGCGGAGCCCTCCCGGCCGCGCCGGTCGGCGGAGCCCTCCTGGCCGCGCCGGCCCGACGAGCCCTCCCGGCCACCGGACGGGTTCTCCTGGCTGCGGCCGGCGCTCTTGCGGAGGTTCCGGCCGCGCTCGACGTCCTCGGCGTACTTCCGCGCCCGCTTGTCGCTGGCCTTGGTGTCCCGCGGCGGCAGCTGCAACTCTTCCTCGGCGGGGATGCCGGCCTGGAGCTCGCGGCCCCGCTCGATCTCGCTGTCGACCTCGGCGCCGAACAGCAGGATCGAGTTGATGATGTAGATCCACAGCAGCAGCACGATCACGCCGGCCAGCGCCCCGTAGGTGGCGTTGTAGTTGCCGAAGTTCGAGACGTAGAGGAAGAAGCCGACGCTGGCCAGGACCGCGACGATGATGGCCAGCAGTGCGCCCATGCTGACCCACCGGAACTTCGGCTGCTGCACGTTCGGGGTGGCGTAGTACAGCAGCGCGATCGTGAACACGACGACGGCCGCCAGTACCACCCACTTCGCGATCGACCACACGGTGATCGCTACGCTGCCCAGCCCGATGGCGCTGCCCACGGCCTCGGCCACCGGTCCGGAGAGGACGACGATCAGCAGCCCCACCGCCCCGAGCAGGAGGAACAGCGCGGTCAGCAGGTACATCTGCAGGTTCAGCTTGATCGCCCCGCGCCCCTCGGGCACGTCGTGGATGGTGTTCATCGCGCGGGCGAAGGCCTTGGTGTAGCTCGAGGCGGACCACAGCGCGGTCAGCAGACCGATGATCAACCCGATTCCGGCGGCCGGCGCGGTGAGGATCGATTCCAGCGCGGGCCGCACCGTCTGCCACATGTCCGGCGGGACGATGCCCTGGGCCTGGTCGAGCACGGCGGTGACGGTGGATTCGCTCTGGCCCACCAGGCTCAGGAGGGAGACCAGGGCGATCAGGGCCGGGAAGATCGACAGGACGGTGCGGTAGGTCAGGCCGGCGGCGAGATCGCTGCAGCCGTCGGCGGAATACTCGCGCATCGTGGTGCGCAGGACGTATCGCCAGGAGGGGGCCGTGACGTCGGCCGGGGTGTCCGGCTTCCGCGAGTCCTCGGGGTGCGGGGTATCGGCGGGGTGACTGCCCGCGGACGTCTCGGTGCCCGCCGTGGGGCCCGTGCTCCTCGATGGCTCAGTGCTCTTCGATGGCTCAGTGCTCGTCGGGGGATCTGTGCTCTTCGATGACATCGCCGAGTCCTTTCGCCGCATGACACCTCTCGCGCTTCGTGCGGCGATCGAACCATGCCGGCGGCGGGCAGAGAACACCCCGGCGTCCGCTCGGCGCGGTCCGGAGAGCTCCGGCGCACGTCAGCGGCCATCACGTCGGCCCGGCCGAATCGCGACCATGCGGTCGACCCCACCGTCCGTCCGGTCCGTCACCGAACGCGCAGGTCACTAGCTGGCTCGGTGGTGGGGGCCGACGCGACTTCTTGACGGGCGGCGACGCCTGCCGAAGGCTGTGGCCCATCACACAGCGTCCGCTGTGGCTGATGGCTCGTCCTACCGCTGGTGCCCGCGCGAACCGCCTGGTCATGCGGGCCGGCCGCAGAGACTCATACAGGGATATCCGCAGCTGAGGATCCGAAGGGAGTATCCGGTGACAGTCCCCGATCCATCGAGAGAACCGTCCGTCGCCGATCTGGTCGATCGGCTCTCCGAGCAGACCTCGCGCCTGGTCCGCGATGAGCTCAAGCTCGCTCAGGCCGAGTACACCGAGAAGGCCAAGCAGGGCGGGACCGCCGCAGGTCTGGTGGGTGCCGGCGCCGTGCTCGCCTGGTTCGGGTTCGGCATGCTCCTGGCCACGCTGGTGCTGGTCCTGGCGCTGTTCCTGCCTGCCTGGGCTGCCGCGCTGATCGTGACCGTCGTGGTCTTCATCGCGGCCGGCATCGCCGCCCTGATGGGCAAGAAGAAGGCCGAGGACCTGTCCCCCACGCCCGAGCGGACCGTCGCCACGGTTCGTCAGGATGCCGACGAGATCAAGCAGAGGATCTGACATGACCACAGCCCTGCCCCCCGAGGACCGACACGACCAGCCCAACACGCCCAACAAGCCCGACCAGCCCGGTACCGCCGCTGCGGGCAATCAAGCAGAGCACACCCCCAACACGCGCCCGGCCTCGCAGACCGACCCCAATCCCGGGCCCGCCACCGACCCGGGCGCCGAGACCGGCCGCCGGGCCGCCGGCGACGGCTCACGGGCCGAGGCCGAGTCCGACGCCGTCAAGGCCGAGGACGACTCCCCCGAGGCGCTCGAGGCGGACATCGCCCGCACCCGCGAGGAGATGGGCGAGACCGTCGAGGCGCTGTCCAAGAAGCTCGACCCGAAGGCGCAGACCGAGCAGCTCAAGAACGAGGCGGGTCAGAAGGCCGAGGAGCTCCAGACTCGCGCTCGCGAGCAGGTCGAGCTTGCCCGGACCAAGGCCCAGACGTCCGTGGCCCAGGCGCGGGAGGCGCTCACCGATGCCGAGGGTCGTCCCAACCGCAACGGGTGGACGGCTCTGGGCGCGGCCGGTGCGGTGGCCCTGGCCTCTGTCGCCGCGATCATCGTGCGCGCCTCGGGCGGGAACCGCTCGACCTCCGGGCCCACCGCACGCCGGGCGGGCGCGACCGGGATGGGCCGCGCCGCCCGGGCAGGGCGCGTGGCCGGCGCAGCGCGCGCCGAGGCCAAGGCTCGCGCCGCGTCCCCGCAGCGGCTGAAGCGCAAGGCTCGCACCGCCGCTCCGGCGCCTCTGCAGAGCAAGGCCCGCGCCGCCGTCCCTGCACGCCTCAAGCGCAAGGCCGGCGCCGGCCGCGGGCTTCGCGCAGCGCGCTGACCCGAGGTCGCGCCGGGATCGGCTCGAGCTGGGACGCCCGGGCCCGTCGATCCCGGCCGCCGGCATCGTCCGCACGTCCAGCACGGCCAGTCCGGAAGGAGCACGTTCATGCCTCACAAGAAGTCGACGCATACGTCCGCGAAGATCCTCTACCGCCCCATCGGGCTGCTCAGCGGTGTCCTCAGCGGCGCCCTCGCGGGCGTGCTGTTCAAGCAGGTCTGGAAGCTCGTCACTCCGAAGGAGGCCGGTCAGGCGCCCAAGGCTCTGGAATCCGACTTCCCGCTGCGCGAGGTGCTTCTGGCCTCCGCCCTGCAGGGCGCCATCTACGCGGCGATCAAGGCGGCCGTGGACCGCGGCGGGGCGCGCACGTTCGAGCGCCTCGTCGGCGAATGGCCCGGCGACTGAGCGCTCAGTCGCCGGGCCATCCCCTGCTCAGGCCGACGGGTCGGCCGCAGTCAACCCCGTAGACCGGTGCCCGACGGGGCGGCGGGGCGACGGGGCGACGGGGCGACGGGGCGACGGGCCAGGTCACCGTGGTCATGAGCCCCGCCGGGGCCGTGCCCCGGACCGCCCGGCCCGGGACCTCAGCTGCCGCCGTTGCCCTTGCCATGGCCATTGCCGTTGCCGTTGCCGTTGCCATGGCCGTTGCCATGGCCGTGGCCGTTGCCGTTGCCGTTGCCGTCGGCCTCGACCGGGACGGTCACCTCTGTGGCCTCGGAGCGGCGCTCACCGAAGCCCTGGTCCAGGGTCAGCACCGTCTCGGCGTCGGAGAGCCGGTCGCCGGGAACGGTGAGAGTCCAGGTGCCGTCGTCCGCCACCTCGGCGCTGAGGGTCTCGCCGCTGCCGGGCAGCACGGCGCGCACCTCGGCGCCCGGGGTTCCGGTGCCCTCGAGCACAGCGTCCTCACCGGCTACGACCGCGGTTTCGGGCTGCTGGGTCACCGCGAGCGTGCCCAGATCGGGACGGGCGGTCAGCCACTGGTCCTGGTCCAGGGGACGATCCGAGATGCGGGTCTCGCCCACGCAGCCGTGCCAGCCGTTGGTGGCCGCGTCGTCGACCCAGTCCGAACCGATGATCCAGGGCATGGACTCGTTGAAGGACTGGCCGAGCACGTCCTGGGAGGTGCGCAGCACGGGCGCGCCGTTGACGTACATGACGATGTCCTCGGTGGCCGGGTCGTTGACGATCGCGACGTGGTTCCAGGTGCCCGGGAGGATCTCCCCGGACCACGCGGTCTTGTCCCCGGCGGCCGCGTCCTGGCCGACGGTGGTGAACTGGTACTCGCGCAGGTTCGAGACGCCGAGGGCGGTGGGCGAGGCGGTGTAGTCCCACTGCGACCAGGGCATGCCCTCGATCTGGGAGCGGTTGCCGCTGCGCACCAGGGCCTTGCTCCAGGCGTTGGCGGACTCACTCCAGTCCTCGTCGATCTTCAGGAACGTCTCGATGGTGTAGCCACCGGAGAGGTCCGCGTTGTTGACCGCGGCCTCCGGGTCGGTGCTGAGGTAGCTGAAGCGCTCCCGGCTGGAGTCGTCGAAGCACACCGAGCTGCCCGACGCCGAGTACCGCTGGGACTCGCGCTCGATGCTGACGTCCTCGACCTGGGCCTCGCTGGACCCTGACTCCTCGAGGCTCACGCGGTGCAGGTCGCTGTCGCCGACGACGTCCTCGATCACCGCGCCCTCCTCAAGGGTGCCCTCGGGGGCGTCCATCCGCCAGTGGGCGAGGGTGCCCGGGGCGCGCACGTAGTCCTGGGCCGAGCCCGGCTCCTGCGTGCTGTTCTCGGGGACGCCGCTGAAGCCGTCGGTGACGAGGTCGACGGCGCGCTGGGACAGCGAGGGGTACAGCCCCTCCCCCGGACCGAAGTCCGGCGCGAAGCCGGCGAAGCGCTCGGCGAAGTCGATGTCGACGTCGAAGCTCTGCGCCGGTCCGGTCAGCGCGGGCTGGTCGAACTGGGTGAGCTGGTCCTGGGACTTCTGGCCGACCCACGGGGAGACGGTCTCGCCGTGGATGCCGCCGCGGGTGAGGTCGAACTCGAGCAGGCCGAGGTAGCCGTTGCCGCCGTCCTGGGCCATCTGGTAGTCGATGAGGATCTGGGTGACGTCGTGGCCGGCGTCGTTGGCGCGGGTGGTGACCGCGGCGCCGTGGTAGTGCCCGTTCAGGGTGAGGAAGATCTGGTCGTTGCCGGCGATCAGGCCGTCCCAGAGCTGCTCGCCGTAGTCACTGGTGAACCCCTGGCCCTCGGTGTCGATGGCGATGGTGTCGTGCGTGGTGAGGATGGCGGGCACGGTGGGGTGCGCATCCAGCACGCCCTGGGCCCACTGGAGGGTCTGCTCGGAGGCTCGCCAGGGCAGGGCGAGGACCAGGAACTGCTGGCCCTCGGCTTCGAAGAGGTGGAACTGGCTGAGGCCAGTGGGGTCGCTGCCGCCGTAGGTGGACTGCTGGGCGGCGCGCTCGGGGCCGAACCACTGGGCGAACGGCTCGGCGGCGAGGTCGTAGTCGGTGTCGGTGAGCTGGTCGTTCGAGTCCAGCACGTCGTGGTTGCCGGGGAGGATCGAGTAGGGCATGCCCGCCTCCTCCAGGGTGGCCATGGCCTGGTCGGCCACTTCCCACTGCTCCTGGACGCCGGCCTGGTCCACGACGTCGCCGAGGTGCGCGGTGAAGGGGATGTTCAGCTCGTCGGCGTGATCGGCCAGCCACTGGGTCTGGACGTTGAAGGGATCGGTGCCGTAGTCGGGGATGAAGTTCGACTGGGCGTAGCGGGAGTAGAACTGCGTATCGGGCAGCACGGCGAGGCTGAAGCGGGAGCCCTCCTCCCCGTCCGCGTGCGCCGACGGAGCGGTCGGCGACCACAGCAGCGAGGTGGCGGCGAGGGCGAGGGCCAGCAGCAGCCAGCTGCTGCGGCGCATCGGGGAGGCAGGCACGGCGGCGCGCGCCGAGGGCGGCGAGGAGGGACTCATGGGGCGGGGACCTTTCGCGGGGATGCGCGTCGCCGGGGGCGACGCCGGGGATCGGGCCGCTCGACGGTATGAGCCCCACGTCACCGGGCCGTAGCCACCCGATGACGCTCAGGGTTCAGCCGGGTTAATTTGTTGATTCCCGTGCACTCTTCGCGGCACGCCACGCGCTTCCCCGCCCCGGTCCCGTCCGGTCAGTTCTCGCAGCCGACTCCGTCGCCGTCCCTGTCGAGCTTGCGTGAGTAGCCGGGGTCGCCGACGCGCACCGGCGCCGCCCCGGCCGCTCGTGCCGCATCACAGTTCTTGTAGTGGACGCTGCCGCCGGCCGGTTCTTCGGGCTCGGGTGCGGGAGCCGGTTCGGGGGCAGGCTCGGGTTCCGGGGCGGGCTCGGGTTCCGGGGCAGGCTCGGGTTCCGGGGCAGGCTCGGGTTCCGGGGCGGCCTCTTCGCGCGCACCATCGCCCTCCCAGCGGTCCGGCGTGACCTCGTCGTCAGCGAATGCGGCGAAGCCCTCACAATCACCGAGGACCTGTTCGATGGCGTCCTTCTCGGCCGGCTTGACCCACAGGCCGTACTTGTCCTTCACCGCTAGTTGCCGAGAGACGTATTCGCACCGGTACGACTTGTTCGGCGGAAGCCACGTCGCGGCGTCCCCATCACCCTTCTGCTGGTTCAGGGAGTCTTCCACCGCAAGCAGATTGAGCGGGTCGTTGCCGAACTCCACCCGCTTCTCCTCATCCCACTGCGCGGCGCCGGTCTGCCAGGCGTCGGAAAGAGCCACGACGTGGTCGATATCGAGGGAGTTGTCGTCCTCCTGGTGGAAGGAGACGTCCGCACCGCTGTAGGGCGAGGGCGCGAGAACGCCGGAGAGGACGACGCATCCCTCGGTGCCGTACTCGAGCACGATGTCGCTGAGGTCGCGGCGCAGGATGTCGTTGCGGGTGTCGCACCCGTTGCGGTCGATGTCATCGCGCCACCCGAAGGAATCGCGGTCATAGCCCGTCTTCGGCGCGCGGCCCTTGACCTCGAGCCCGGCGAGAACCCCGAGGGCGCTCGAGCGGTCAGGCGTCGGCTCGGGTGTTGCGGTCGGCGTAGGGGTCGGTGTCGGCGTGCTGGTCGGCGACGGGGTGGCGGTCGCGGTCTCCGTCGCCGCTTCCGGCGCAACCGTCTCAGCGTCGGCCTCGCGGGCAGCGACCGTGGGCTGATCGGACGGCGTCTCGTCCACGGGAGGAGCGAAGACCGCTCCCAGGACGCCGGTGATCATCACCAGGAGAAACGCGAGCCCGCCGCATCCGCAACATGACAGGGCGGAGATGACGCCGACCTTCTTCTTACCTTTGAGCGCGCCGAGCTGAGGAGCCATCGTGACCCTTACCTAGAACCTGAGGAGGAGAAGACACCGCTCGGCCTGTTCGGCCGCCCGCCGTTCACTATGGACTCGGGTGGTGTTCCATGGATGATTGAACACCACGCCACGCCTCTGGATACCTCGAAATCCGCCTCCGGAATGTCTCGAGACGGTCACAGGAATCGTCTCTTTCGACCCCGCGGCAAGGCCCCTAAGGGCCCTGGCAGAACCAGCCGCGGCACCTACACTTCACGGCCTGATACGCCGCAGAGCCGCCTCTCGCTCCGCCTACCGGCAAGAGCCCCTCGAGCAGCCCGCGCGAGCAGAAGTCCTCAGCCGGGCGGACCTCGGTGCAGGGTGGACGATGGCGAAACGCGACATGGAGCGGACGGGGCCCTCGGCCCCGCCCGCTCCATGTCGTGCCGTACAGGCTGCGGCAGCACTGCCGCGAGCTGCGCTGCCGCGGCTCGCACTGCACCCCGGCGTCAGCCGCAAGTGGCCCACACCTGGTCGATGCGGTCGTTCCACGCGCTGACCGGCTGGCTGCCTGCGACCGCGTCAGCAGGTGACGGACGACGGCTCCGCGGGCCTCACTGGCTCACGGAGGCCCGCGACGCGTCGGAGTCCGCGGCGGTGCCGCTCTCCTCGTCGGCGCCGGCCCCCTTTCCCGCTCGCCGGCGGCGGACCCGTGCTCGGAGTCCGCGCGCGCGGGGAATGCAGCTCCGCCGGTGGGCGTTGCGCCCTCGGTGACCGATACCGCGATTCCCTCCCTGTCCGTCCTCGACCTGGTGCCGGTGCGCACCGGTCAGAGCTCCGCCCACGCCGTGGCCTCATCCATGGCCCTGGCGCAGAGAGCCGACGAGCTCGGGTATCGCCGCTACTGGTTCGCCGAGCACCACAACATGGCGGCCGTCGCCTCCACGACGCCGCCGGTGCTGATCTCGGCAGCCGCCTCGCGCACCTCACGGATCCGTCTCGGCTCGGGCGGGGTGATGCTGCCCAACCACGCCCCGCTGATCGTGGCCGAGCAGTTCGCGGCGCTGGAGGCGCTCGCCCCGGGCCGGATCGACCTGGGCCTGGGCCGCGCTCCGGGGAGCGATCCGGTGATCACGCAGCTGCTGCGCCGCTCCGGCACCACCAGCGAGGCCCAGGAGTTCCCGCAGAACGTCCAGGAGATCATGGAGATCATGAGCCCGGACGGGGCCAGCTTTTCCTTCAGCAACGGCGGCACCTACGAGTCCCGCGCGACCCCGGCCGCGACCGCGTCGCCCGAGGTGTGGCTGCTGGGCTCGAGCGACTTCTCCGCCCGCCTCGCGGCGCAGCTGGGCCTGCCCTACGTGTTCGCCAACCACTTCGGCGCCCCGGGCCTCGAGCAGGCGATGACGCTGTACCGCGAGACGTACCAGCCCAGTGAGCGACATCCCCGGCCGCAGTCTTTCCTCACGGCCAACGTCTCCGTCGCACCCACCGAGGAGGAGGCTCACCAGCGCGCCCTGCCGATGCTGCGACAGTTCGCCCGAATGCGCACCAACGCTCCGATGCGGCCGCTGGAGACCATCGAGGAGGTCCTGGCAGCGCCCTCCGAGGGCGCCGAGGCGCAGGCGCTGGAGCAGGTGCGCTCCTCGTGGTTCATCGGCACCCCGGAGCAGGTCGCTCCGCGGCTGCGCGAGTTCGCCGCCGCCAGCGGGGTGGACGAGATCATGGTCTCCGGCTCCCTGGGCGCCTACGAGTCCGAGCCCCTCGATGAGCCGACGGGCAATGCCCAGACGCTCCAGCTGCTGGCCGAGGCGATGTTCACCGTCTGACCGCCCCGCACCGCTGGAGCCCCGCCTCGTCGCCACGGGCCTCCGCGCCGCACCGAGCGAGCCTGAACTCCGACGCCGGGAGCATCGCGATGCGTGCCACGAGCCACCCACAGCGCCCTCGGCGCACAACGATCGCATTACATCGGCGACGCGCAGGCACAGGACCCGTGGTTGAACCTTCCGCGGTCGCATGTGCCCGCCATACCCTGGAAACATGGCCAGCACTCCGTCCACTTCCCCGTCCGGACGCTCCCTTCCCGTCGCCCTGGCGCAGTCCCTGTACCTGCTGCTGGGGATGATCGCCGTCTCGGCGCTGGGGGGCGTGCTGCTCGCTGCCTTCTTCCTGCCGGCGGTCTCGGCCGCCTCCGCGGTCGCCGAGGACGGGGTGGAGCTGTTCGAGTCCTACCCGACCGAGCTCGAGGTCCAGCCCCTGAACGAGGCCAGCCGGATCGAGGCGGCCGACGGATCATTGCTGGCGACCTTCTACACCGAGAACCGCATCATGGTGCCGCTGGAGAAGATCTCGCCGCACATGCAGCATGCGGTGATCGCGGTCGAGGACCGCCGGTTCTACGAGCACGGCGGCGTGGACCTCAAGGGCACCGCGCGCGCCTTCCTCAGCAACATGGGAGGCGGCCCCACGCAGGGCGGGTCAACGCTGACCCAGCAGTACGTCAAGAACGCCCTGCTGATGGATGCGGTCCAGCGCGGCGACCAGGAAGACATCAAAGAGGCCACGGAACAGACCTACGGGCGCAAGGCGCGCGAGGCGAAACTGGCGATCTCGCTGGAGAAGCGCTGGAGCAAGGACGAGATCCTCAACGCCTACCTCAACGTCGCCCAGTTCGGCCCCTCGCAGTACGGGGTCGAGACCGGCTCGCGGCATTACTTCTCGAAGAATGCCGCGGATCTGAATCCGGGCGAGGCCGCATTGCTGGCGGGTATCACCAACGGCCCCAACCAGTACGACCCCGTCGACCACCCCGAAGCCGGCGAGAAGCGCCGCAACGAGGTGCTCGCCGACATGCACAGCGAGGGCTACATCACCGACGAGGAGTACACGAAGTACACCGAGCAGCCGGTGGAGGACATGCTGCAGATCCAGAACGTGCGGGCGGGCTGCGCCGACGCGGGCCGCAGCGGGTTCTTCTGCGACTACGTCACCCGTACCCTGCTCAGCGACCCCGAGTTCGCCCCGACGTACGAGGAGCGCCAGAAGCTGCTCTACGGAGGCGGGCTGACCATCCGCACCACGCTGGATCCGGCCAAGCAGAAGATCGCCGGCGAGATCCTCGAACGCCGCGTGCCCGGGGATGCGCAGCACGGCTTCGGCCACTCGATCGTGACCGTGGAGCCGGGAACGGGCAACATCCTCACGATGGCCGAGAACCGCTCGTTCAACCCGTATCAAGAGGTCAATCCGGGCGAGACGGCGATCAACTACAACGTCCCCAAGGCCCTCGGCGGCTCCAGCGGCTTCCCCGTCGGCTCCACGTTCAAGCCCTTCGTGCTCCAGGAATGGCTGGAGACGAACCACAGCATCACCGACAGGGTGAGCACGGTGCGCGAGCCCATGTCCCGCTTCCCCGCGAAGTGCCTGCCTCGCGGCGCGTGGCGGGAGAACCCCGGGTACAACCCGGACAACGCCGTCTCGGTGCGGATCTCCCCCATGGAGACCGCGCTGAACGCCACGAAGTTCTCGATCAACACCGCCTACGCGAACATGGCCCGGCAGCTGGATCTGTGCGACATCGCCGAGGGCGCGCGGGAGCTCGGCGTGGTCCCCGCGACCCACGACCCCGCGGATCCGCAGACGTGGGACGCCAGCATCGAGGACATCTACGGCACCGAACTGGCCCCGGCCGTGATCGTGCTCGGCGAGGTGCGCATCTCGGCACTGGACATGGCAGGCGCCTATGCGACGTACGCCGCCGGCGGGACGTACTGCAAGCCGCAGGCGGTCACCGAGGTCATCGACCGCAACGGCGAGGCCATGCCGATCTCCGGGGCCGAATGCCACCAGGCGGTCGACAAGAAGGTCGCCGACACCATGGCCTGGACCCTCGAGCAGGACCTCGAGGACCCCCGCGCCACCGGCAAGGGCAAGATCATCGAGGGCCACCCCGCCGGCGGCAAGACTGGCACCTCCGGCTCCCAGTTCCACACCTGGTACGTCGGCTTCACCCGCCAGATGTCCACCGCCGTCTGGTTCGGCCACCCCCAGGCCAACATCTCCCCCGGCGGCTTCCCGGTCGATGACCAGATGCTTCGCCACGGCCACGTGTGGGGCAACACCGTCTCCCTGCCCACGTGGCAGGAGTACATGAGCCGCGTCCACGAGGGCCTGCCCAGCGAACCCTTCCCGTCCGCACCGGCAGCAACGAAGGCGCCCCCGCCGCAGGCGGATCAGAACGGCGGGGTCCCCTCCGTCTCCGGCATGTATCTCTCCCAGGCCAAAGCCACGCTGCAGGCAGCCGGCTACAACTACGAGGTGCGCAACGAGCCCTCGAGCACGGTGGGCAAGTGGTACGTGATCGGCACCGATCCGCCTGCCGGCACCCCGCTGCCCCAGGGCGAGACGGTGGTCATCCGCCAGTCCACCGGGTGAGGGGCTGTTCGCAGATGAGGGCAGCGTCGCTGGGGCGGGCGCGACGGTGCCAGCCAAAACCACAACCACTGCATGCTCCGATCATTGATCGACACCAGGGATTCCGCGACGAGCTTCGGTGGTGGTTCGTTGCACTCCGGCCCTGAGAGACCTCGGCGGTATCGTGCTATGGCCGGGAAACCTCCGAGCTAATCGCGGTGCGTCGGGCGCGACCGCCGGTCCACCGTCAAGGCCTCGTCGGAGGAAGTGTTGATAGAGATCAATGAGTACGAGGCACCCAGAGCAAACGGCTGGAACGCAAATTCCAGATCCGGGCAGTAGAGCCGTCGATTCCCGCACCTCGGGTCGTGGTTCGCTTTGGTGCCGTAGTCGTGATGTCGGTGCCCTCGGCTACCCTTATCGCAAGCTTGGAGTCGCGCCCGACGAACTCCAGCAGAGAGGCAGCACATGGACCAGTCTGAGGGGCTTCCAGCCCGCGGTGTGGTGTTCTGGCCGGTTGGGACCGGCGACAGCACGACTGTAGTCATCGACGATCTCGTTGTGCTGCAGGTCGATCTCCATGACATGGCGAAAGCAGGTGACGAGACCACGCCGGAGGCCGCGGTGGTTGACCGGCTCGTTGACGCCCTGCCGATGGTGAACAATATGCCGTACCTGGCGACCTTCGCCCTGACACACGTTGATAAAGACCACTGCCTAGGCTTCGCCGATTTGCTGGAGAACGTCAGGATCGGCGAGTTGTGGTCGACCCCTCGGCTGTGGCGTGAGTACAACGATCCGGACGCTCCGGAGCTATGCAGCGACGCGGTTGCGTTCCGGGAAGAGTCAGAGCGGCGCATCGCGGCAACAATGGATGCTGTGAACGCTGGAGGGGTCCCTGCAAGTGGTGATCGCATCCGTGTCATCGGCTACGACGACGAACACAGCTCCCACGCCTATGCCGAGCTGCCGGATGCGTATCTGGCATGGCCAGGCCAGTCGCTGACCGTGCTTGACGGGTACGAGCGTGCCGGCGTGTTCGAGGCATTCATTCACGCGCCCTTCAAGGACGACGCGGCAGCGGCGCGGAACGAGACATCCTTGTCTATGCAGGTCAGTTTGACGGACGAAACCGGTATTGACGGCAAGGTGCTACTGTTCGGCGACTTGGCTCACGACACGGTCATGAAGATCTTCAACTACAGCGAGTACCACAACCGTGAGCAGTATCTTGCTTGGGATTTGCTCTTGGCCCCTCACCACTGCTCCAAGCGCGTGATGTACAAGAAGGATGTCGACGGCAACGAACAGCTCCAGATGGATGTTCTCAACGCGTTCGAGCGCAACGCCCGCCCAAACGCAACCGTGGTCTGCAGCAGCACCGTGTTCCCTGACGCGGACGTGGACGGACACAACCCGCCGCACAGGATGGCAGCAGACCGGTACGCAGAGATCGCGGACGAGGTCATCTGCACTATGTCGTGGATAGATGAGGCAACGCCGTCTCCGGTCGTGTTCGGTGTCGATGCGGCTGGCGCACGGGTCATTCGGGGGGACATCGTCAGCAGCGCGGCGACCGAGGCCAAGGTCGAACGCGCAGCTTCCGCGACTGGTCACAGGTTTGCTGCCATCACCGCAGCCGCTGTCGCTGTCGGGAACGCAATTCCAGCCGCTACAGCTAACTCTGCGCCTTTAGGTGCCGGCCCGGAGCGTGTTGACGCGGCGGTTGCTGCCGACCGAGGCGGCAACAGCGCCCCGGAGACGCCGGTCGGGTTCGGTCGTTGAGCGAGCTGGCCCACCGGCAACTTTCCGACCTCGCCGAAGTCAGCGGTGGTGCGATTCAACTACTGGAGGTCGAGAGCGATGAGAAGGGCCTGACCACCTTCACTGTCTCACTCGATACGTCCGGGATCGTGACGAGTGAGCCGGGCATTCGCGTGCGCGCCCGAGAACGATTCGAGATCGTGGTCGGCTCGTCCTTTCCGCATCTATACCCGGATGTTTACGTCATGCACCTCCGCTGGGCGGGGACGCCACATGTGCAGTGGGGGCGCTTCCTGTGTCTGTATGCGGCTCCTTCCGTGGAGTGGAATCCCGCGGACGGGATGCGCGGTCTGATCGCGCGACTAAACCTGTGGCTGCAGCGTGCCGCGGCTGGCGAACTCGATCCGGCCGGCCAGCCGCTGCACCCGCCGGTCGCGTACAGCTCGTACAAGAACGGCTGGGTAGTTGTTCGCCCCGACTTGGGCGCCCTGGTTCCTTGGGCGGAGACGGAACCCGACTCTGCGCGAGTGCGCCTTCTGTACGCCTGGTGCGCACAGCACGGTGAGCGGATTGATGTCCTGGAGTGGCTCACCGGACAGCAGGTCTATGAACGATTCGTGGCTGACGAACTGTCAGCGCACGACGATCGAGGCACTGCTCTCTTCGTCGTACCGCTTGTGTTGATCAGCGACACCCTCGACATGGAGTACCCCAGCACGGCGGAAGCCCTCGCGACCGCTCTCGACACCTACGGGTATAGCCGCGATGAGCTGCTCAGGGCCTTCGTGAACGCCCGCACCATAAACAAAGCAGTTGGTGTCGCACTGGACGGGGACGGCGCCGCACCCGCCATGATGTTGCTCGGCACTCCCGCGCGCCGGCTCGAACCTGGAAAGCCACTGGCCCACATCACGGCCTGGCACCTGGACGACCTTGGTGAGCAGATCACCGATCTGCTCCAAGACGTCAGCCCGGAACATGCCGATCTCACCCAACGGGTGCGAGACCTCGCAGACACCTGGCTCGGTCTCGCCAAAGTCCAGTGGATGGTCATTCACGAGGCCCGATCGGAGGTGACACGTCGCCGCGACTCCGGATCGCCCGCCCAGTGGCTCGCGGGGCAGAAGGTGTTGATCTTGGGCTGTGGAGCACTCGGGGCACCGATCGCTGAACACTGCGTACGCTCCGGAGTGGCGCAACTGCACGTCATCGACAAGGGCGTCGTCGCGCCAGGAATCCTGGTCAGGCAGCCGTACGACGACGCGGACATCGGCTACAACAAGGCCGAACGATTGGCAAAGAGGTTGTCTCGTATCCGCCGGGACCTTACGGTCACGAGCGCACGGGACAATATCGTGACTGGCACGCTCTCGGCCCCTAAAGCTCTGCTCCAGTACGACCTCATCGTCGACGCGACGGCCGACGTGGGAGTGCGGGTCGGGATCGAACGAGCACGTGCAGCTACACGCGGACAATGGCCACCGACGATCAGCGCGCTGTTCGGGCACACCGCCCAGCGAGGCATCGCCACGGTATCGATGCCGGGTGCTACCGGAAGTGGCCACGACATTCTGCGGCGCGTTGCCATCGACACGGTCACTAACCCGCCCGCGGGCTGGAGCGCCATCGCAGAAGACCTGTTCCCGAATCCGCCGCGCACTGATCGGTTCTTCCCAGAGCCAGGCTGCTCAGCACCAACCTTCACCGGCGCAGCAAGTGAAGTCACGTCGCTTGCGTCCACTCTGTTCTCCGCCACCTTGGCCGCAGTTGCCGACGCGAACACAGCACCAATGTCCGCAATCGGCTGTGATCTTGCGCCCACAGCATCAGGCATCCGCCCCGTGCCGCTGATCTGGCAGAACGACATCACACTCACGGACCACACCGGCGAATATGAAGTCCGCATCAGCGAACGGGCACTTGCTGAGATGCGCACCGAGGCACGGCGAGGACAACGAGTACGAGGGACGCGAGTCGAGACCGGTGGGATGACCCTGGGCAGCCTCGACGAAGCCACCCAAACCGTCTACATCGATGCCGCCACCGGCCCATCGCCCGACAGCCGCCTGTCAGCCGCGTACTTCGACCACGGCATCGAGGGTACCCAAGACGTAGTCACGAGCATCCGCACCGCGACCGTCGATCGGATCGGATTCGTCGGTATGTGGCACACCCATCCGCACGGACCCGCCGCCCCGAGCCCCACCGACGAGGCCGGCATGGCCGACATCGTGTCGCCCGACGGCACTGGGCGCAGAGCCGTCATGCTGATTCTCGGTGGCAGGGGAGAAACGTGGCGGAGCTGGTTGGAGATAGGAACACCGCCGGATCTCTACGTGCGCGTGGTAAGCCGCGCGACCACGACCCGACCTGAGACGCCGATAGCACTCCATCTCATCTCGTCGAGCGCGTGGTTCCCCGGCGGCTACGCCTACCCGAGCCAGAGAACTTCTGACGAAGAGGAACAAGAAGCTCCAGGTGGTGACCGATGACTACGAAGATCGGTCTTGCCCTCTCCGGGGGAGGCTTCCGCGCCACAGCATTCGGCCTCGGTGCTCTCCGAGCCCTCCATGACCGGGACGTCCTCGACAAGGTCAATGTCGTGTCAGGCGTCAGCGGCGGCAGCCTCCTGACCGCCATGTGGGCATACGGTCCCAAACAATTCGACGAGTTCGACGACACCGTCACCGCCCTGCTCCGAAGAGGTCTACAAGCCGAACTAGCGCGCCGCGCACTTACACCACGCGCCGCCTGGCGAGCAACACTGAGCACAATGCGTGCTCTCGGCACTCGGCAAGGTCGCTCGTACTCCCGTGCGGACGCACTGGTTGAGGCACTCGCCGCGCGCCCCTTCGGCGCCGAGAAGATGACCGAGGTTAGGCACGCCGGCCTAGACACTGTCATCTCTGCGACCGACATGAGAACCGGCAACGCTGTCAGGTTCGGCAGCGCCCTCAGTGCCTCTTCCCCTTACGGCGGGATCCTCGATGAGGTGACCGTCGCCGAGGCCGTCGCAGCCTCAGCAGCCTTCCCCGTCCTGCTACCCGCCTTGCATCGGCGATACATGTTTCAGCGAACCGACGGCACGCGCCACGACGAAGAGCTGGTGATGACCGACGGCGGTGTCTACGACAACCTGGGGCTCGCGCCCCTGCTGCCCGGCCGGTCTACCCGCTACAGCCCTCATGTCTACGACCTCGACTACATCATTGCGGTTGATGCTGGTCGAGGTCGCGGCGAACGAACTGCCGCGCGTTTCCTCACAGGACGACTCGCACAGAGCTTCGACATCACCCACACGAAGTCGCAGGACGCTGCGCGAAGCCGAATCCACTCGATCGGAGCGACCGCGGAGATCAAAGGATTTCTTCATGTCTACTTCGGCATGTACGACGACCGGCTCCCAGTCCCGATGGCCGACCTGATCCCACGCGGCACGGTGCAGGCTTATCCCACCAACTTTGCGGCGATGGCCAAGGGCGACTTGGATGCGATCGCCATCCGTGGTGAGCAACTCACACGCTCTCTTATCAACTACTACACCCCCGACCTCGGTGCATGATGCACCTGCAGACTCTTCGCGGTGGCGATCCCGTCGGATGTGGAACGAAGGATTATTTGCCGAAGTGCACCAAGGGAGTGACCAACGGCCTCCAAACCCTGCAAAAACGCAATACCTCGAGCAACGACCGAAACAGAGAAACCCAGGTCAGCGGCGATAGAGCCGTCGGTTCCGACACGTGGGGCAACAACAGGGCGCACGACCCGGGATAGCCGCAGGCCGGTCATCGAGGATCCGCGAACCTTCAAGATGGCCGCCGACAAGCGAGCGCGGGTCAACCTCGACACTCTCCCGATCGCCAGTGAAAATCTACGGGGCGTGCGCATCCTCGATCGGACAGGCGATCGTCGGCCTCGAGGCCACCCAGACCCTCGCCTACTGGCAGTACAGACCAGAGACCTGGGACGCCGACTCCGCGATGTGTGTAGCCGTACAACCCTACGACGGCCTAACCATCAATGGAGTCCAGTACCAGCGAAGGAACTGCACCGGCCGCGACAACATCGCGCTGACAGACTATGAACCGACGCTTCGCTAATCGACCACGCACCTCCGATCCCCACGCCGTCGGCGGCACCGCCTGCGCAGAGATCGTCGAAACCGGTCACACTCCCCCTCATCTGCGAAGAGCCGGTACATGGCCGGCTCTATGACTGCTGGCAGGGCCTACCGTACCGAGGGTTGTCCGCGGGTCTCGCCGCGGCTCCTCGCCCCGGCCTGGAGTGGAGCCTCACCCGTCGACGCGTCCGCGGGTGTAGCGGGATTCGCGCTTGTAGGAGGTCAGCTCGCCTCGGTCGTCGACGTACACGCTGTACTCGGCCAGGATGTCCGTGGTGTCCGGGACCCGGCGGGATTCGAGGAACTCGAGACTCACCTTCCAGCCGTCCTCCTGGCGTTCGACCGCGATGACGGACTCGGGAACCCGACCGGTCAGCTCCGCGAGGTGACCGGTCGAGCGGCGAACCGCACCCTTGGCCGTCAGCACCTTCTTCCGTCGGCGCCGGCCGGAGGGCTTCTTCTCAGCGCGGGACCCTCTGTCCTGACGGCCCTGCTCCTTCTCGTCCTCTGTCCCGTCGCCGCCCAGGTCGTTGTTCTGCGAGGCCTGTGCCATCACGAGGAGCCGCTGGTGTCGTCGGGGTCGACCTCGACGTACTCGAAGTCGCCGTCCTCCTCCTGGGCAGGCTCGTCGGGCTCGGTGCTGGCGTCCTGCTCGGTGCTGCTGCCCTCCGCGTCGGCGGTGCCGCCGGCTTCCTCGGTACCGTCGCCCTCGGCGCCGTCGCTCTGGCCACCGCCTTCGTCGGTGCCGCCGTTCTGGCCGTCGTCACCGTTTTCGGTGTCGCCGTCCTGCCCAGCACCGCCGTCTTCGTCGGTGCCGCTGTCCTGGCCGTCGCCACCATCGCTCTGGTCGCCCTCGCTGTCCTGCTCAGTGCTGGCAGAATCCTGCTCCGTGTCGGCTGATTCCTGCTCGGCATCTGCAGCGTCGGAGCTCTCGCCAGCGTCGGCCTCGGAGGTTCCGTCGCCGCCTGAGGACTCGTCGGACTGGTCGCCGCTCTCGTCGGTGCCGGCCGATTCGTCCTTCGGGCTCTCCTCATCGTCCTGAGCCTGCTGACCCTGCTGTTCCTTGCCTTGCTGACTCTGCTGGCCCTGCTCGCCGTGCTGACTCTGCTGGCCCTGCTCGCCGTGCTGACTCTGCTGATCCTGTTCGCCCTGCTGGTCCTGGGCAACGCGTTCGGCCTCGAGGGCCTCCTCGTGCGTGCGCACCACTTCGCTGTCGCGGATCTCCCCGCGCCAGCCCTCGACGGCGTCCTCGTCCAGGATCGTCTGCGTCATGACGTAGCGGGCGAAGAGGCGGGCCTCGACGCGGATGCGCCGGCCCACCGGGCGTCCCATGTTGCCGACCTTCTCGACGAAGCCCTGCGGGTAATAGTTGACGACGATGAGGATGCGCGTCAGGCGCGGGCCGAGCTCGTGGAACGTGACCGCGCCGTCGAGGTGCCCCTTCTCGCCCTTCGAACGCCAGACGATCTGCTCATCGGGAACCTGCTGGACGATGGTGGATTCCCAGGTGCGGTGAGAGAGGAACACCTGCCCCTTGAACTCCACCTTCTCCTCGGACTGCTGCTCCGCGTTCTCGACCTTCTTCATGAAGCCGGTCCAGTCCTGGAACTGCGTCCACTGGTTATAGGCGACCCTGACGGGCACGCCGACCTCGACCGTCTCGACGATGTTGGAGAACTTCTTGACCTCTGACGACCCACCCGAAGAGGACCCACCGGATGAACCCGGGGTCAGTTTCTCCTTGGCTCCGGCAGCCAGCGCGGAGGCGCCCGCGGTCGCCGGGTTCTTGCCTTCGCTGAGCTTCTCGGCGCCCTTCTTCAGGCCCTCGCCGGCGGCGCCGCCCTCCCCCGGTGTCATGGACTCGGCGAAGTCGTTGAGCTTGTCGGTCAGGGCGGAGGTGCCCTTCTCGGCGAGCGCCGAGGCGTACTCGGTCAGGTCCGATCTCAGGTCATCGAGGGGAAGCTGCTCCAGGGCGCTCTTCCACCACGGCTTGGTCGAGGTGTCCTCGGCGGTGCGCTCACTCATCGGACTCACCCTTCCGGTCCGTGCTCTCAGCCTGGTCGGTGTTCTCAGCGCTGCCACTCGCCTCGCTCTCGCTCGACGAACCGCCCTCGGCCGGCTCGTCGGACGAGTTCTCCGTGCCGCTCGCGGCCGACTCGGAGGAGTCGGAGGAATCCGAGGCCTCTGACGAGTCGGAGGATTCGGAAGACTCTGATGACTCGGGCTGGGAGGATGCGGCGGTCTCGGAGGCGGACCCGTCGCGCAGCTGCGCCGTGCGCTGCTGGAGGTTCTCGCTGAGGGTGTGGATGCCCTTGCCTGCCGCTGCGGTCGCGGCCCCGGTCGCGGCCGTGGCCAGGCCTGTGGTGATCTGCTGGGTGAGCGCCTTGGCCTCGTCGGACTCCATCAGGGACGAGCGGACCGACTCCAGGCCGCGACCACCCTGCTTGACGGCGATGTATCCCAGCACAAGTGCTGCGAGTTTCGCCTGCCGTCCGCGGCCCAGGACGTACCCGCCCAGCAGTCCGAGCGCTATCTTCGATCTCGCGTTCATGGATCTACTCCTCCCGGGAGGATCGGCGCCGTCGGCCGATGATGCGGCAAGTGTTATCCCACCCTCGCAGACGGTCAATGCCTCGCTGCTCCCGCGACTGCGGGGACGGCCGTTGCGCAGGCTCCGCCCCTGATAGCGGGGCTGTTCGCCGTCCTGCCGAGGAGGCGAACACTCGGTCAGTCGGCGGTCCGGTGGTCTCCGCGGCAGGGCTGCGCGGCGTTGGCCTACCCTGTGCGGATGCCGAACGCCCGCCCCTCCCTGCCGTCACCGGACCCGGGCGAGAAGACCCCGCGCGTCGATCTCGTGCTCGAGGGCGGCGGAGTCAGAGGCATCGCGCTGGCCGGCGCGATCGAGGTGCTCGAGGAGCACGGGTATCGCATCAACCGGGTCGCCGGCTCCTCCGCCGGGGCGATCGCCGGCGCACTGGTCACCGCGGGGGTCCCGGCGACGACGATGGTCCAGATCCTCCGCGAGACCGACTACTCGCGATTCGCCGACGGTCCGTGGTGGACCCGGTTCCTGCTCGGCAAGGCTCTGGCCATCCTGCTGCACCTCGGTATCCACCGCGGTGACACCCTCGTCAGTTGGCTCGAGGAGCAGCTGGCCGAGCACGGCGGGCCCGACCGCACCGGCACGTTCGCCGATCTCCTCTGCCACGATCCGCACCTCGGCAGCGAAGGGCAGGGCGATCAGCAGTTCCGCCTGGTCGTGACCGCCTCGGATCTCTCCGCCGGCCGCCTGCGCTTCCTGCCGACGGACGGCGCCGAGTTCGGGACCGATCCCGCGCAGCTGCGGGTGGTCGATGCCGTCCGCGCCTCGGTGGCGATCCCGCTGTTCTTCCGGCCGGTGCGGTGGCGCAGCCGGCGGGGCGGGCCGGCGTGGCTGGTCGACGGCGGGATGCTGTCGAACTTCCCGGTCTCCGTGTTCGACCTGCCCGAGGGGCAGGTGCCGCGTTGGCCCACGTTCGGCATCAAGCTCTCGGCGCGGCCGCCGGACGGGACCGGCACGGTCAACAAGATCACGGGCCCGCTGTCCTACGGCAAGGCGGTCGTGGACACCGTCACCGGGTTCTATGACCGCCAGCACATCGAGGATTCGCACGCGCGGGCGCGCACGATCTTCATCGACACCGACGCCGTCGGCCCCACCAAGTTCTCCCTCTCGGACGAGGAATGCGAGCTGCTGTACACGCGGGGCCGGCAGGCTGCGACCGACTTCCTCGAGGGCACGGCCGATCAGCCGGCGTGGGACTTCCAGGAGTACTTCGCGAGGTACCGCTCCCCCGTGCGGGCGTGACGCTCTCCGCCCCGCGTCGTTTCCCTGTCCCGCTCCCCTACGGCGATCCGGCCCGACGCGGAGGCTGATGCTCAGCCGAGGATGAGCGGTGCGATCAGGCCCGGGTCGGTGCGGTCCACCGTGCGGGTGTTGTTGACCCGGCGATCCACGGGATGGGTGACCAGGGTCTGCGCCTGGCGCTCGGAGACGTCCCCGAGCTCGCCATGCAGGCGCTCCCTGCCGGTGGCGTCGAGCTTGCCGGGGGCGAGCCAGTCCGCCAGCAGATCCTCGTCGAGGAAGGCGGGCATGCGGTCATGGACGTCCCCGGCGGCGTCGCGGGCCTCCCGGGTGATGATCGTGAAGCTGACGTCCCACTCGCCGTCCGCGTTCTGCGCGGCCGTGGTGAGGCCGGCCGCGTGCAGCAGGCGCTCATCGGTGGGGTGGACGTAGTAGGGCTGCTTGCCGGTCTCAGTCTCGACCCACTCGTAGTACCCGGACATCGGCACCACCGCCCGGGAGGAGGCGAAGGCCGCGCGGAACATGCCGTTGGTCGCGGCGGTCTCGAAGCGGGCGTTGATCGGCCGCGGCCCCTTCTCCTTCGCCCAGGAGGGCTGGAAACCCCAGCGGGCGAGCTCGAGGGTGCGCTGCAGCTGCCCGCTCTCGTCGACGTACTCGCGGACGACGGGGGCCTTGGTGCGCGGCGCGATGGAGAAGATCGGGTACCAGTCCAGCTCACGCGCGGGCTGGGCCGCGTAGGCACGCATCTGCCCCTCGGCGTCGATTTCGAGCACATAGCGTCCGCACATGGTGGCGTCTCCTCCGACTCGGTGGCCACGATCGTACTGGGCACCGGGGACGTTCGGGCCCGCTGGAGCGAGTCTTCGGTCAATGCGCCGCTCAGCCGGCGAGCGCCGCTCAGCCAGCCAACACCGCGGCGCCGGCCCGGAGCCGGGTCGCCACGTACCACTGGTGCAGCAGCAGCACGATGAGCGCGACATCGACGGCGTCCCCGCCGTAGTACATGAGCTGCGCGCCCGCCCGGCCGTCATCGGGCGCGACACCGGCCGGCGGGCTGGCCCAAAGCCACTTCGCGAGGATCGAGTGCCCCGCGATGAACGCGATGAGCACCGCCGAGCGCACCGGGATCGAGGCGCGGTGGGGAGTCGGATCCGCCCCGATCAGCGAGGCGGTGAAGAGATACCCGGCGAACACGATGTGGGCATGCACGAGCGCGTGGACCAGCGCCGAGGAGTGCATCAGCGGGTAAAGGCCTGTGGCGTACAGCAGCCACAGCCCGCCGAGGTTGAGGACACCGGCGACCGCCGGATGGGTGAGAGCCCGGATCACCGCAGTGCGCAGCAGCCGCGACAGTCTCCGGGCACCCGTCACCGGGAGCGCCCGCAGCGCCAGGGAGACCGGCGAGCCGAGCACCAGCAGTAACGGGCCGAGCATCCCCGCCAGCAGGTGCCCGGCCATGTGCGCGGTGAAGCTGGTGTGGGCGGCCGCGGCGAGCGGGCCGACGAGCCCCGCTGCGACACATCCCAGCCCGGCGAACCAGGCCATGCTGCGCCGGGCCGGCCACGGGCTGCGGTCGCGAGCCACCCACAGCGCGAGCGCGTACCCCGCCGCGGCCACGAGGAGCACAGTCCCGACGGCGCTCTCGAACAGCGCCCACGCGGCGGCATCCGACGCGGCGACCGCGTCATGGTCGTGCTCGTGGTCCATGGCCGTCAGCCGGCAGTGCCGGTCGGGCGCACGGGGCGGGTGCGCCACAGCATCACCACGCCGATCACCAGCACGAGCGCGGAGGAGCCGATCCACACGGCGTCGTACGGCAGCAGGTTCACGCCGTAGCGGATCTGGTGGATCCGCAGCAGCTTGTGGTCCACGACCCCGTCGAAGAGCTGGAACGCTCCGACGCCGGTGATCACGGCCGCGATCCAGCGCGACCACCTGACCTCGGCGCGGCGACGGACGTCGGCCAGCAGGAACAGCCCCCACACGGTGATGAACCAGGCGATGGCATGGAAGAAGCCGTCGGCGGTCAGCGCCACGCCCGTGGTGGAGAGATCATAGAAGTGGTGCCGCTGCAGGACCAGGTGGAAGATGAACAGGTCGATGATCGAGGCCGCGATCCCGCAGCCGAACAGGACGCCTGAGGCCACGGTCCGACGGTCCGGATCGGGCGCCGCGTGGCGTCGCGCGCCGGTGGCACCGCGTCGTGCGCCCGACCCTGCAGCGCTCATCGTGGCCTCCTCCGCTCGCCGGCGCTCGGCGATGCGCCCATTGTTCTGATCGCCCACACCCCGGGCAACGGTCGTGACCGAGCGGTTCCGCGCCGAGGCCGCAGATGGTGATGCACCGACACCCAACCGTGACCGAATGCCCTGCCGGTGGGCGGACCGGGCCATTACTGTTCGTTCTGTCGGCTGGCCCCCTGTGGCGCCCCGGCCCCTCCCCCACCTCGGTGCGCTGCGCCCATCTCGGAATGATGCCCTTATGCCTCTGGCCTCCCCTGCCCGGATATTCCGTCTCCGCCCCGTTCGTGTCGTCGGCTGGACCGCTCTGGCCTTCGCCGGGCTGACCATCACCGCCGGTGTCGCCCACGCCGAGGAGGCATCCCCGCCCGCGCGCTCTGCCACTCCAGATGCCGTCGCCGCGCCGGAGGCGCAGCACGCCCCGACCGAAACCCACAACGGCCCGGGCGACCCGAGCGAGGCACCGCCCGAGGCCCCGGCGAGCGCAGCTGACGCCCAAGACGCGCCGCCTGCCGCGCCGAAACCGACGGATAAGAGCGAGGACGACGACGAGGACGAGCAGACGGCGTCTGCCGACGAGCACGCAGCCGCGGACACCACCGGCCGGGCCGCGGCACAAGCCGACAAGGTGCCGCTGAGCGAAGCCGGTCAGACTGCCCTGCAGGTCACTGGGGATGAATCCGGCCAGGCTCCGCCAGAGCGCGCTTCGGGCGAGGCTGATCAGACGCGCCCGCGGGACCCTGAGAGCGAGACCGACCGGGACGTCCCGGCCGGCGCTGCGGATGAGACCGGCCAGGACGCTCCGGCCCAGTCCACGGAGGACGAGGAGAACGACACCGTCCCCGCCGCCGGCACGGGCTCGACCACCGCGCCGGTCGACCCCGAGAATCCGCGGCACGAAGATGCCGACGGGGACGTCGCGGTGGAGCTCGAGAACGAGAATGCCGACGAAGACACCACGGCGGACGCCGAGACGGAGAACGCCGGCGAAAACCCCGCGACAGACGGCGAGGACGAGAACCCTGCCGAGGAGCTCGTGGCGGACGTCGAGGACGAGGAGGTGCTGGGCGATACCGACAGCATCGAGGACGTCGCCGCGGACCCCGCCGATGTCCCCGAGGCCGCCGGCGACCTGCTCCTGGACGGGCCGGGCGCGCTGCCCGCCTCGATGCTCGTCGAGCAGCGGGCGTTCAGCGCCACCGCGACGAGCTCGCGTCGCGGGTTCACGGACGTCCCAGCCGGGATGATGTACGCCGACGAGATCCTGTGGATGCAGCGCGAGGGCTACGCGACCGGCTGGCCCGACGGCACATACCGCCCGCTCGAGGACATCAATCGCGACGCGTTCGTGGCGATGATCTACCGCGTCCACGCCCCCACGAGGTACGTGGCTCCTCAGCGCAGCCGCTTCGTCGACGTCGGCACGGACAACATGTACTACCGCGAGATCTCCTGGGCCGCCGAGCAGGGGATCACCACCGGGTGGTCCGACGGTACCTTCCGTCCGCTGGACTCGATCGATCGCGACGCCGCCCTGGCGATGATGCAGCGCTCCTTCGGCGGAGGCGTGCCTGCCCCGTCCCGCTCGCCGTTCACGGACGTCACCCCGCGAACACAGCACTACGGGGCGATGGCCTGGGGCTACGCCAACGGCGTCACCACCGGCTGGTCCGATGGCAGCTTCCGCCCGCAGGACGGCATCCACCGTGACGCGATGGCGGTGATGATGCACCGCCTGGTCGTGCTCGGCCCGGATTCCCAGCGCGGCCTGACCAGCGGCCCCACCGGCACCTACTGGGCCTCGCACGGCGGCAGCTCGCTGATCGGCAAGCCCTCCGGGTACCAGTACCGCTACGGCTCCGGGCTGCGACAGGATTTCGCCGGCGGCTCGGTGCTGTACTCCCCGTCCTCGAACTCCGCCGTGATCATCCGCGGCGAGGCGAAGCGGCTCTACGACGGCCGGGGCGGGCAGGCTGCCTTCGGCATGCCCATCACGCCGCAGATCTCCGTGGCGGGCAGCACCGCCCTGCAGTTCGCCGAGGGCGGGATCTACTCCACCGACGGGTTCACGTTCGTCGTCACCGGAGCGATGTACGACAACTACCGGTCCCTCGGCGGCATCCGCAGCTACCTCGGAGCACCGATCGGCAACCAGCGCACCGGCAGCTCCGGCATCACCTACCAGAGCTTCAAGGGCGGCCAGCTCACCTCCCCCACCTTCCGGAACACGCCCCCGCCGACCACCGTCTCGGGCGGGACCCGCATCAGCTACCGCACCCTGGCCTCCGGCGACCGCGGTGATGACGTGTACGCGGTCCAGGTGAAGGTCGGCGCCACGCCCGACGGGAAGTTCGGCCCCCAGACCCGCGCGGCCGTGATGCGCTACCAGCAGGAACAGGGCCTGCCGGCCACCGGCATCGTCGACATGCGCACGTGGGCGAGGATCATGTCGGTCCCCAACCAGCGCTTCGACGGCAGCAACGGGCGGCTGGCCGCGAACCAGCTGACCGTGATCGCCCCGAACTGGACGCTGCCGAACCAGGCCGCCGCCGCGTTCACCGCGATGCAGCGCGCCTTCACCGCCGCCACGGGCCGCATGTTCACGCTCAACGACGCCTACCGTCCGATCGACCGGCAGATCCAGCTGCTGGTGGCGCTGGGCCGGCCCACGGCGGCTTTCGCGGGCACCTCCCCGCATGGCGATGCCCGCCGGGGCGCGGTGGATATCCAGGTCACCCGCGGGGACGTCACCCACCGGTGGCTGGTCGCCAACGCCTCCCGCTACGGTTTCGGGCAGACCTCGTGGCAGGCGAGGAACGAGCCGTGGCACTGGGAGCGGCGGTAGTACCGTTCCCTCACGGCACGTGGCCGTGCTTCGCCCCCGCACAAGGAGCCCGCATGGACGCAGAGATCCAGCTGATCAGTGACGGAGACGGTCTTGCGGTGCTCGGAGACCCGGCGGCCGTCGACGCGTTCCTCGGCTCGGCAGGCGTCGAATCCCGGGAGCTCCCGCTGGAGAAGCTGCGTGCAACGGGACGGAACGGCACTGCCGCCCGCGTCGGTTCAGCGGCGATGGAAGTGGGAGCCGTGGCCGCCGTGAATGCGGGCCGCTGGGTGAAGCTCACGGAGGAGTCCGCGCGAAAGCTTCAGCTGGGTACCGCGATGAAGGGCTCGACCGACGGGGTGAGTCGCGCGCTGCTGACCGAGAACGGCAAGATCTCCAGCGTCTTGGAGTTCGCGAAGACTCCGGCCGGGATGCTCACCAACCCTGCCCTGCTCACGGGGGCCGCCGGGATCATGGCGCAGCTGGCCATGCAGCAGACCATGGACGAGATCACCGACTATCTCGCCGCGATCGACGAGAAGGTCGAGGACGTGCTGCGGGCCCAGAAGGACGCGGCTCTCGCGGAGATGATCGGTGCCGGGTTTGTGATCGATGAGGCGATGATCGTCCGCAAGAAGCTCGGCCGCGTCCCCGAGGTCACGTGGAGCCAGGTCCAGTCTACGGCGGGCACAATCGCCAGCGCCCAGGCCTATGCGCTGCGCCGGCTCGACGCCGTCGCCGCCAAGCTCGAGGGCAAGCGGACGATGGCCGATATCGCGAAGGCCGCCAAGCAGACCGAGCCCGAGATCCGCGAATGGCTCGCGGTGCTCGCGCGCGCCTTCCAGCTGCTCGACGCGAAGGATGTGCTCGAGCTCGACCGGGTGCTGGAGACGACGCCGGAGGATGTCGAGAGCCACCGTCTTGCCCTGCGCGCGGCGCGCCAGCACAGGCTGGAGAAGGTCTCCTCGTGCACGGTACGGGTACTGGAACGGGCAGAATCTGCCGCCTCCACGGCGAACTCGAGAGTCCTTCTGCATCCCGGTTCTGCGAAGTCGGTGGTGCGCTCGAGCAATGCGGTCTCAGGAGATGTGATCGAGTTCCGAAGCCACCTGGGGATCGATGCCGAGCATGACGCGGTCACGGCGCGGCGGTGGATCGATGCCGCCGGCGACCTCCGGGACGGAGTGCGCGCCGGGGTGAAGCAGACCGGCAGCGCCGGCGTCGATGCCGCCAGGAGGCTCGGCGGCAGCACAGCAGAGCGGGCTCGCTCGGTGCGCGGTGGGGTCTCCCGCGGAATCGGCGAACGGCTCCGGCGAGGCCGGGAGGACAGCGCAGACGACGAGTAAGGCTACGTCGGATTGCGTACTGAGCGGTTCCTCAAGCGCCCTGCACAACTGAACCGCGTCGCAACGTCGACACCCGTGAGCATTCAACTTGGGCTCGGAGAACTCGGAGCCGGAGTTGCCAGCGACCGCGCGGGCAAACGGCCTCAAGGTGATGCGAGCCCATAATCCGACGATGGCAGTTTCCGGCACTGCGTCAGGGCACGGTCGTGCAACGAAAGCTTTCAGGCTGGGCGAATGTGGTTCGCGCGTCGCTCGTCGGGGATAGGTTCTTCTCGTCCTGTCCAATTTATCCACTCTGAGGTGTTTATGAATTCGAGCTTGCGACGGCTGTCGACCATGACCTTGGCCGCCCCGCTCCTCCTCGCCGGCGGCCTCGCCGCCCATGCTGACGGTCCCGACACGGCGGCTCCCGTCGTCGCCGATTACTCCGTCACCTCCGATGACGGAGACGACGACCTCGCCTACTTCATCGAGCAAGAGCCCGCCACGTTCACGGTCCGTGTGCACATCACGGATGAGACGGGCCTCGACCGCACGTCCGGTCTCTTCAACCCGCCGAGTCCCGTCATCACCGTTTCCAGCACGGACACCGATCAGTCAGTCGGCTTCGGTGGCATGGAACTGGTCTCCGGCGACGCCATGGACGGCTGGTACGAGAAGACGATCACGATCCCTGAGGGACGAGCGCCCGGCGAGTGGGAGGTGACGATTTACCCCCTCGACGACACCTTGGGCAACCGCACCGAGTTCGGTGATTTCGCGATGTTCGGCACGCTCGGAATCGTCGAAGTTGTCTACGGCACCCCCGCCACACCTGCCAACGTCGTCTTCAACGACTCGGAGCGCACCTACACGATTCCTTCCACGGGCGGTGTCGAGTACCTCCTCGATGGCGAGGTCGTAGAGCCCGGCACCTACGATGCGTCGGGCACCGTGGCCGTCACCGCCCGAGCGCTCAATGGTTTCGTCCTCGACGGTGAGTTTGAGTGGAAGCACTCCTTTGCCGCACAGACCGTCACACCGGAAGCCGTCACGTTCTCGGACCAGAGCGGAACCGCACGCGACACCTATACAGTCCCCTCCACGGAATACGTTGAATACCTGGTCGACGGTGAGGTCGTAGAGGCCGGGACGTACTCGGCGTTCGGAGACGTGTCGGTCACTGCACGCGCGGTGGACGGCTACGAGCTGACGGGCACCTCGACGTGGTCGAACTCGTTCACGTCCAAGACCCCGTTCATCGACGTCACGCCGGGAGTCGAGCACTACGACGCGATGATGTGGATGTACGACTCCGGGCTGTCCACTGGCTGGAAGACCAGCAGCGGACCGGAGTATCGGGCGCTGAGCCCGGTGAACCGCGATGCCATGGCGGCGTTCCTCTACCGCCAGGCGGGCTCCCCCGACGTCACGCTGCCGTCGACGTCCCCGTTCACCGATATGCGGCCTACGCAGGAGCACTACAAGGCCGTCGTCTGGGCGTACCAGGAAGGGATCACCACGGGGTGGACCATGAGCGACGGGACCCGTCAGTTCCGTCCGGTGCGACCGATCGCGCGCGATGCGATGGCGGCGTTCCTATACCGGTTCGCCGGTGAGCCGGCGTACTCGATGCCCGACGGAAAGTGCTTCGCCGATGTGCCGCACAGCACCATGTACGCGAAGGAGATGTGCTGGATGAAGTCCTCCGGCGTCTCGAAGGGCTGGCGAGACGGCACCTACCGCCCGCTTCAGCCGGTCAAGCGGGACGCCATGGCGGCGTTCCTGCAGCGCTACGACGCGATGGGCTGATCTTCTTCCGAACCCAGTTCCACCGGGCCGCCCGAGCAGTTCGGGCGGCCCTGTGCTCAGCTCGTCGAGATGTCACAGCCCGCGCGTGAGCCAAGGGGCTGAAAAGCACCACCGAGACTTTCAGTGGTCCGGCCCAGCATGAAACGCTAGCTCTACTCGTCGTTGCCCACTTCGCTATCCGCCGCCGAGGGCCGGGCGTTGCTGTCTGCCTCAAGGTGAGATACCCGCTTAGCAGTAGGATCCCCAGTCACTACGCCATTATCCGAGTTTCCACTGGGCGCCTCCTCATCGTGGCTAACCTGTGTGAGCAGGCTGTCGATGATCTCCTCATACACGTCCTGCGTGTAATGGAAGGGCGCGAGGCCCCAGCGGTGGCCGGGGTCTGCAAGTACGCCCAGGGGCTGCATCTCGAGAACGCTGAAACCGAGCTCGCGGAGCCGGTCGAAGTACCGGCGATACGCCGCATTCGCCTCGACAGCGCTGGTGCCCATGCTGCCCGGCGTCTCCTGCCCGTCGGCAGTGACCACGGCCCACGGGATCTCGAGCACCACCGTCTTCTCGAACAGCCCCTGCTCGCGAAGATGGTCGCGGAACTGTTCAGCGCGCGGGGACCAGAGCTCGAAGTGCTCATCGGACCCGAAGGCGACGTGGCGAGCATCCTCGACCGCGGCGAGCGCTTCGGGGACCGCGATCAGATCAATACTGCGGGTGATGACCGAACCGTCGTCCAGCATGTGCACGCCATGGCGTTCGTCCGTGAGATCCCACAGCAGCAGATCGGTCCGTGTCGCGACCGCATCCAGGCGCCGCTCCAGATCGCCGGCGAAGTCCGCTTCCATCATGCGGCGCTGGAAACGGTGAGCCACCTGCGCATCCTCCGGGAACAGCGCCGAGGCATCCCGGCCCACAGAGATCAGAGACTGCCGTGCGATGTAATCGGCAACCTTGAGGCGGTCGTGCCCCGCGAGGTCCACGGAGTCGCGGGCGACGCAGCTGCCATAGATCGTGACGCGCAGTGGCGTCTTCTCGGCTGGCTGGTCGATCACGGTGTTCCCTCACGGTCAAGGCGATGGCGATTCCGGGTGGTTCGGGTCGGACCAGACTACCGGGGCAACCCCTGGCCGATGTCGAGTGGGCAGTGTCTTGTGGCGCTCCCGACAAGGCTTGGACACCGCGGTCACGCCTCCGAGATGGCACCCTCCGAGAAAATCGCCGTGGGACGATGAAGCGCCCCGCTTGCTCCATCCCCACCGGAGGTGCCCATGCCCACGCAGTCCCCGTCCCGCCTGCAGACCCTCCGCACCGGCCTGTGGCACCTGCGGAAGGGCGGACCGGCTCAGCTTCGCACATGGCAGAGGCGTCGACGCACCGCGACCTACGGGGTCGGGGACGGCCTGGGGAGCTTCAGCGACGATGGCCGGCTCTCCTTTCCCCCTCTGAAGCTCCCCGAGCGCGAGGCTCACGTGCCTGGCCTGCGCGCTGCGGTGATCCTCGATGACTTCTCGATGCTGGCGTGGAACTACGAGTTCGAGACCGTCGCCGTGACCCCGCAGCGGTGGCGTGCACAGCTCACCGAGACCCCCGTCGACCTGTTGCTGGTGGAGTCAGCCTGGCACGGCAACAAGGATGCTTGGCAGTACCAGCTCACTGGGTCGAAGGCGCCCAGTGCAGCGCTGCGCGAGCTCGTGGAGCACTGCCGCGAGCTCAGCATCCCCACCGTCTTCTGGAACAAGGAGGACCCGCCGCACTTCGACGATTTCCTGCCGACCGCCAAGCTGTTCGACCAGGTCTTCACAACCGATGTCACGCTGCTGCCCCGCTACCGCGAGGAGCTCGGACACGAACAGGTGCAGGTACTCCCCTTCGCCGCGCAGTCCGCCGTGCACAATCCCATCCGGCCAAAATTCGGCCACCAGGTGCGAGATGTCGCCTTCGCCGGCATGTACTTCGCGCACAAGTTCCCCGAACGCCGCGAACAGATGGACATGCTGCTCGGCGGGGCGCTGGATGCCTCGGCGCGCATGGATGACGGCTTGGAGATCTTCTCCCGCTTCCTCGGGGACGACGAGAGATATCAGTTCCCGGGTGAGCTCGCTGACCGTGTGGTGGGCTCGTTGAGCTACGACCGCATGCTGACGGCGTACAAGGCGTACAAGGTCTTCCTCAACGTGAACTCGGTGGTGACCAGCCCGTCGATGTGCGCGCGACGGATCTTCGAGATCACGGCGTCGGGCACCCCGGTGGTCTCGACCCACTCCCCTGCCATCCAGGAGTTCTTCACGGAGGACGAAGTCCCCGTCGTCACCGATCGCGAGGATGCCGCACACACGGTGCGAGCGCTGGTTCGATCGCGCGAGCTACGAGACCGCACGGTGCATCTGGCGCAGCGGCGAATCTGGAACGCACACACGTATACCCATCGTGCGCGGCAGGTTCTCGAAGCGGTCGACATGGGTTCACGGGCAGGTCGTGCCGGCCTGCCCGGTGAGTCGGGGCTTCCCACCGTCAGCGTGCTCGCCGCGAGCAATCGTCCCGATCAGATCGAGCATGTGGTCGAGCAGGTCGCAGACCAGCGTGACGTGGACGTGCAGCTCCTGGTCGTCACGCACGGCTTCAAGGTCCCGGCGGGATTCTCGGATCGAGTCCGCGATCTGGGCATCGACGACCTGGTGGTGCTCGATGCCCCCGAGGCATGGACGCTCGGGACGTGCCTGAACGCGGCGATCGAGAGTGCAGACGGCGAGGTCTGCGCCAAGATGGACGACGACGACATCTACGGCCCCTTCTATCTGCATGACCTCCTGCAGGCTCGTGCGTATTCCCGAGCGGACGTCGTCGGCAAGCACGCCCACTACATGCACCTTGCCGGGCCGGATACGACCTTGCTGCGGTTCCCCTGGATGGAGCACCGCTTCACCGACCGGGTGATGGGACCCACGATCACCGCCGGCCGCGACGTGTTCGCCGCCCATCCTTTTGCCGATGTCTCCCGCGGGGAGGACACGGGCTTCCTTGAGCGCGTGGTCGCCGACGGCGGCCGGATCTACTCATCTGATCGTTTCAACTTCACACAGATGCGTCGCGGCCAGGCAGGGGCGCACGCTTGGTCGGCGAGCGACCGCGAGCTGCTGTCGACGGCCGATGTCGCGTGGTTCGGCCGGAACGATCAGCACGTGACGGTGTGAGTCACTGCAGCGGGGGTGTGCTCCGTGTGTTCATGGAGCAGGTCCGCGCTTAATCCGATCGGGCCCCATGCCGTGACCCGGGCCCGGACACCCGCACACGGTGCGATCCTGGGGCTCTGAACCGACCAGGTGCCGAGCGCCATCCAGGAGACAAGACGTGACACGCAATCGGTGGTTGCTGGTGGGAGCCGCGGCGGCCGTCGCCGTTCTCGTGCTCGCGGTCGCGCTGGTGGGTCCGAATATACGCAGGCAGGCGTCGGATCCCGGCACGAGCACGCCATTGCTCAGTGCGACGGCACCGCCGGAGGATGACACACTCTTCGCGCCCGGGTACGACGACTCCCCCTCCGCCTTCGAGATGAGCGATCCCGCCGACGCCACAGGGACTCCCGTCTCGACCAGCCTCACCCTTGCCAGTGGTGCTGTCGGTACCGGCGGTGCCGTGGGTCTCAGTTTCGACGCGCGCGAGCTCGCATCCCCCATGTGGGGCTCGGCAGAGTCGAACCTGACCCTGACGCTCTCCGAACTGGACCGCCCAGCACTGCGATTCGGCGGGAACGGAGTGGATCGCCACATGTGGTGGACCTCCAGCGACGAATCCGCCCCCGACTGGGCCGAAGTCACGGTGACGCCAGAAGATCTCGAGCGCGTCGCGTCCGTGGCAGAGGAGATCGACGCACAGGTCACCATTGATCTCGATCTGGGGCACGACGATGCCGCCCGGGCGGCAGACATGGCGTCCCATGCCCAGGAGGCGTTCGGGGACCGCCTGCTCGCCGTCGCAATCGGCAATGAACCCAATGGGTATTTCCACGAGAACCAGCCGGAACTTGCGATGCGCGGCGAGAACTGGTCACCGGAGGCTTACCAGGATTCGCTGGCTGAGTACTCCCGTGCGATTGAGGACGTTGCTCCGGGACTGCCCGTCGCCGGGCCCGGTGCGTACGACGCCCCCTGGTGGCGCGCCTTCGCCGACTCGGACATTCCCAACCAGCGCGCTCTGAGTCTTCACTGGTACCCGTTGTGGGATTGCCAGGGACCAGAGTCGTCGATCGCGAATCCGACTGTGGAGGATCTGACGTCACCGGCCATCCGTGACCAGGCGAGGCACATCATCGGTATGGGAGCGGACGTCGCCGCGGAGCATGATCTGCCGCTGTGGATGGAGGAGACCGGGCCGACGTCGTGCCCGGGCACCAATGACACATCGCGGTCCCACGCCCAAGCGCTGTGGACGGTCGATTATGTATTGACTGCAGCCGAACTGGGCGTTGAGCGCATCGCTTTCCACTCCACTCTTCATGCCTGCCAAGGCGGTGCCCCGATGAGTCCCGTCTGTGCCCGCGGTCCGCTCGATGACCCGGGGCTCATCATGGAGGGCCGTACCAGCTACCTCTCCCTCATGATGCTCGGAGACCTGCCCGACGGGAGGATCCTCTCCCCCACCACCAGCGGCGACGGGAGGATCGCGGTTCACGGCGTCATCGCTCAGGATGGCAACCTCGCTCTGATGATCGTGGACCTCCGCGACCCCGAGAGCGAGGACCAGTCGGCACCGGTGGAGATCAGTCCGCCCAGCAACGTGGGCGACATCGCTCCCGAGGGGTGGAGACTCACCGACGGCTCCCGCCTTGAGGGCGGTTCGCTCGACGCCCCGAACAGCACTCTCGCCGCACCGGCTCCCATCACCGGCCCCCTGGCCGAGGCGCAGCTCGCTCATGGCCAACCGCTCACCGTCCCCAGCAAACCCGGCTCGGTCACGCTGCTCCGGCTGTCGCCTGAGCGGGCTCCGCAATCGTCCGATGCAGGTGGAGCGCAGGAAAACTGAGTCCGGCGGCGCCAACTGGACTCATCGCGGCAACTACCCTGGAAATGAACAGACGATGGCCGACAGCTGGCTTTGGTATGGCGCCCCAGCGTCCGCAACAGACACTCGTCCAGAATGCATGTTGCATCCGTGACAACGCCAGCTGTCGACGTCCTCAAGTAATCGTGCGCAAGCTACGGTGACCCCTAGCGCCGCCTCCGACGCACTGGTCCCCATCCCCGTACTTCCAGGAGATCTCGATGAGTCCGAACGTCCCCCTCGATACAGTCGGCGTGATCGGCCTCGGCTACATCGGGCTTCCGACCGCTGCCGTGCTCGCACAGGCCGGAAAGCGCGTCATCGGTGTCGACGTGAAGCAGTCCAGCGTCGATGCGATCAATGCCGGCGAAGTTCCGTTCGTCGAGGAAGGCCTGGAAACCGTCCTGGCCGGTGTGGTCGCGAAGGGGAAGCTCAGCGCACAGGTGGAGACGCCGGAGGCCGACGCATACATCGTGTCGGTGCCGACCCCGTTCATCGGCGATCACGATGCGGACCTCTCGTACATCGAGGCTGCCGCCCGCGGGATCGCACCGAAGCTCAAGGGCGGCGAACTGGTCGTTCTGGAATCCACCTCGCCCCCTGGCGCCACGGAGCACATGGCAAACGTGATCCTGAGCGAGCGCTCGGATCTCACCAGCGATGTCGAGCGCCCAAACTCGGTGTACTTCTCCCATGCGCCCGAACGCGTGCTGCCCGGCCGCATCATGATCGAGATGGCGGAGAACGACCGCATCATCGGCGGCACCACCCCCGAGGCTGCGGAGCTCAATCGCGATCTCTACGCGAGCTTCTGCCAGGGTGAGCTTCTGCTCACGGACGCCCGGACCGCCGAGATGGCCAAACTCACCGAGAATGCGTTCCGCGACGTGAACATCGCCTTCGCCAACGAGCTGTCCCTCATCGCTGACCGCCAGGGCATCGACGTCTGGGAGCTGATCGAGCTCGCCAACCACCATCCGCGCGTGAACATTCTCCAGCCCGGTCCAGGCGTGGGCGGCCACTGCATCGCCGTAGATCCGTGGTTCATCGTGTCTGCAGAGCGCGAGGTCTCCAAGCTCATCGCCACGGCCCGAGGCGTGAATGACTCCAAGCCTCAGATGGTCATCGAGAAGGTTCTCGGTCGGGCCAATCGGTTCAAGGACCCGACGGTCGCCGCACTAGGTATTGCTTTCAAAGCCAATATCGATGATCTGCGCGAGTCGCCCAGCCGCAACATCGCCGGCGCCCTCGCCGATCAGCTCGACCACGGAACGGTTCTGGTCGTCGAGCCGAATGTCCATGAGCTTCCGCCGGAGCTCGACAAGCGCTCGAACGTCGAACTCGCCGACCTCGATTCCGCCCTCGAGCGCGCCGACATCGTCCTGCTGCTGGTCGATCACGATCCCTTCAAAGAGATCGACCGAGAACTACTGCACGAGAAGATCGTCATCGACACCAAGGGGCTGTGGCGATGACGCAGTCAAGCAGTCCGAATCCGGCATTCCGCTGGCTCCGCGGCGGCGGGCAGCGCACCGCCGAAGAGCAGCCCTCGCAGACCCAGCACCAGCAACGTGCCCACACCGAGGAGCTCCTCAAGCAGGCCCGCCGTGCCGCCGAACGTCCCGAGCAGTTCGAAACTGCTCTTGTCGCCTACCGCGATGCTGCAGCGGCCTCCACCTTCGATGGGCAAGTTCTGCTGGAGTACACACGCTTCTTGATCCGCCACTCCCGAGGGAGCACGGCTGAAGAAGTGCTCGCGCTCTCCCTGGCCCGGAACGGCGCACAGGTAGACGCTCTCGAGCTGTACCTGGAACTAGTACGCGAACTTGAGCTTCCGGCTCAAAGGGCTAGCTGGGCTCTCGACCGCTTGTCAGCGGACATCGCTGAAGCACCTGAGGCGCACCGGGCCGCGTTGGACTATGCGATACCGCACCGTCTTGAAGGCGTCCTGGCGACAATCGGTTCCGACGGCGATCCCGTCAACCGCGCCATCGTGCAGATCAACGAGGCGTACAAGACGAGATCCTCCACCGAGGAGACCCTTGCCGCTGCTGGCCAGAGTCTCGGCGCGAACGACCTCGAGCGGGCGCATCTAACCGTCGTTCTCGCGCGGGGGAACCGGACGACCGCCACGGACCTCCTCCGGAGCGCGGATCCACGCGCGGTGCCAATCAACGCGCTGCGCCGGGCCATCCGCCGTGCCCGCGCGGCCAACAAGCAGAAGCAGCTTGAGGAGTACCTGGAGGCTTACCGGCGAGTCCTCCCTGAGGACCCGTGGGCCAAGACCCTCCAAGCAGAGACCCGGCGTAACGCCGTCAGCAACTACCAGCTCGGGAAGACGGGTTTCCCATTCCCCAAGATGGCGAAACAGGTCGCCTATCCTCCCGAGCAGCACAAAGTCTTCTACCTGTTGCACAACTCGTTGCCACACAACTCCGCCGGTTACGCCACCCGCACGCATGGCCTCCTCTCGGAGCTGAACAGGATCGGATGGGATGTCGACGGGGTTACCCGTCTGGGCTATCCGTACGACATGCCCGGCAAGGCGGAGATCTCCGAGGTGGCAGCGCACGATGTGGTCGGCAACGTCGACTACAGGCGCTTGCTCAAAGGCCGCGAGATCGAGAAGAAGAACCCTCTCTTCTACTACACGGAGCGCTATTCGAGCGCACTGCTCGAGCTGGCCAAGGAACAACGTCCCTCGATCATCCACGCGGCCTCGAACCATTGGAACGGTCTCACTGCCGTGAAGACCGCACGCCAGCTCGGCCTGCCCTCGATCTACGAGGTGCGCGGCCTGTGGGAGGTCACCCGAGGTTCACGGAACCCTGAATGGGCCGAAAGCAACATGTTCAAGTACATCGCGCGCATGGAGGCAGACGCCGCCAAGGGCGCGAGCCGTGTCTTCGCGATTACCGAAGCGCTACGCGAAGAGCTGATCAGTCGTGGCGTGGACGGGGACAAGATCCGTGTCGTCCCGAACGGCGTCGACACTTCGCGATTCGCTCCGATTCCGCGAGACGAGGAGCTTGCCTCCACCCTGGGAGTCGCCGGTAAGACCGTCATCGGCTACGTCGGCTCCGTCCTCGACTACGAGGGCATCGAGCTCTTGCTCGAAGCCGCTGAGGTCTTGAATCGCACACGCGAGGACTTCCACGTCCTGATCGTCGGAGATGGCGCGGAGCTGGAACGCTTCCAGAACGATGTCCAGCAGCGCGAACTCGATCACATCGTCACCTTCACCGGCCGGGTACCTCACGAAGACGTCGAGCGCTACTATTCCTTGATCGACATCACGCCGTTCCCCCGTCTACCTCTGCCTGTCTGTGAGATGGTGTCGCCGTTGAAGCCCTTCGAAGCCATGGCGATGGGCAAAGCTGTGGTCGCCTCGGACGTCGCGGCGCTCAAAGAGATCATTATGCCCGGTGTCAACGGGCATCTGCACGAGAAAGGCGAAGCCGAGTCCCTCATCGAGCAGCTGACCGTATTGCTGGACGACCGGGGGTACACCCGGCAGATCGGTCAACAGGCTCGGGACTGGGTAGTGGAGAACCGTGACTGGAAGCAGCTCGCCCAATTGATCTCGGGGACCTATGAAGAACTCAGCAACTGAATATCCTTGACGGTGCGCCCGCAGAGGAGCAGGTGCATCGTCGCAACCTTTTTAAGGATTGGCTCCCATGAGTCTAGATTTCGCTGTCTCGGAGCGACAGGCCTTCGGCTCGTCGTTCCATGCGCCGACGGTCAAGAAGTTGCTCGCCGGCAAGCTAACCATGACCCCGCATCCAGAGTGGGACCTGCCTGCCACGATCGATTGGGCGGCTGATCCCTTCGACGATGTCAACTGGCAGAATCAATACCACATGCTCCGCTGGCTCGACCCTCTGCGCCGCGCAGCCACCAAGGGCGACGACGACGCGTACGAGATGTGGATCCGATACGTCCGGGACTGGGTGCGCAGCAATCCTCGTTCCGCTCCCGCGCACAAGTGGGTATGGCGTGACATGGTGGAAGGCATTCGTGTCATCCAGTTGTGCCTGGCCGCTCCTCTCGTGCGCGACCGGAGTCCACAGGACCTGGTGTGGCTCGAGGAGACGATCCGAGACCATGCCGACTTTATGAGCGACCCGGCCAATCTAGGCAAGGCCAATCACGCGATGCATCAGCACGAGGCGCTCTTTGTGTGCGGCCGGATCCTCGGGGACGAGCATTACACCGAGCTCGCGATCAGTCGGTTCGACTCCCTGCTCAGCGAGGAGTATGACAACCAAGGCGTCAACGGGGAAGGCGCCGTCGCCTACCACTACAACAACTACCTCTGGTACGAGCGCGCGCTCAAGCGTTTCGATGCGGAGGGAATCCCGCGGCCCTCCGCAGCGGCGCGACACGCACTCGCCCCTGAGGAGATAGCCCACGCCACTCGCCCGGACGGCACATTCGTCTCTATCGGGGATACTGACGGCGGCAATCCCAAACGAGTCGAGTCTCCCTACACCGATTACGTCACCTCAGGAGGCGCCAAGGGAGAGCCTCCGGCGGACCTCGTCAAGGTATACGACCGCGGATACCTCTTCGCGCGGAGCGGTTGGGGCGAGACCGAGCGCAATCTCGACGAGGAGACGTTCTTCTCAGTGAGTTTCGGCCGAGCGGACCGCGTCCACGGCCACCCGGACGGCGGCTCGCTGACCTACAGTGCAGACACGGTGAACTGGGTCGTCGATCCCGGCAAGTTTCAGTATGGGTATAGCATTCCGAGGAAGCACTTCCTCTCGCGGGCCTCCCACAGTTTGGTCACAATCGAAGGGGTGTCACCACGCAAGGACGCCGAGGTGGCACTGACTCGTCAGACCGTCACCGCGCGTTCGTATGATTTCTTATTCGATGACAATAGCTTCCCTGACGTATCACTGACGAGACGTGTCATCTACTCGGTGAACGGAGACTACTTGGTCGTCATCGATCACGTGCGGTCGAAGAGGGAGTGCACGGCTGCGCAGCGATGGCAGCTTGGCCCTGAAGTCGACGCGGACATCAGTCGCCATCGTGTGGAGCTGACGTCCGGGGGCCACAAGGCCGCCCTGCTGTACTCAGGCACTGCTACATCGCTTGAACAGGTTCGGGGGCAGAACACTCCCTTCGACGGGTGGGTCGCGACAGGCTGGAAGCAGAAGGCCGAAGCCACAGCTGTGACCGCCAAGAAGTCCGGGACCAACTTCCGATTCATCACGGTTCTCGCGGTCGGCGCTGGAAAGCATCCCACCTCCAAGGTCGTCCAGACGAAGGCTCCCGGGCTCTGTCTCCAGGTCACCAACGGCCGGATCAGTGAATACATCGCGATCGGCCCGGACTCGGTCACGTTTCCACAGGACCCAGAGTCCAGCAATAGAGACACTGAGATTCGATCTGCGCGAGTCCCTGCCGCACTTCAGGACTCGCACTTGAACACCCGTATCCGTCGAGAAGCCTTCGAGCTGATCGCATCAGCCCGCTCCTCTGCTGTCGGAAAGGATGCGTCCGAGCGTCACGAGATCGCAGCGCGCCTCCAGGCGAGTGCTCAGGAGAGAGGACTCGACGGCGACATCGATCTGGGCTTCACCGCGGCGGTCACCGATCTTCGGCAGACGGTTAGGGGGCGGGTCGACCCGAAGAAGGTTGAGCCGCACAGGACTGCTCTCATAAATTGGGACGGCGACGAGCGGTGGCGACCTACCTTCTACCAAATGCCGACACGGAACTTCGCCTCAGCAGCGACGGTACGGACGCCCCGGGAACATCAGGAGATCCAGACTGTCAATCATGGTCCGTTCGTCATTCCATTCGCGATCGATCCCAGCCCCGGCACGACACTGACCGTCCTGTTCCAGGGCGCCCTGGACAGGGGCAAGGTCCGAACCCCCATCTTCCTGCGGTGGCGCTACCAACTTGAGCTGGAGTCAGGTCCGACACTCGCTATCGCCGACCCCACGCTCGACCTCTCGTCGTCGCTACGGCTCGGATGGTATTTGGGGAACGAGAGGTTCGATTTAGTTCCGGAGATTGCGGAGATCGTCTCCCGGACCGCTGGCAACCTCGGTGTGAGAAACATAGTTCTTGCCGGAAGTTCAGGCGGAGGCTTCGCCGCCCTGCAGGTCGCAACGCACCTCGATGGAGCAATCGCCGTTGCGATGAGCCCTCAGACCGATCTTCGCAGCTACCCACCACGACTCGTCTCGCATGCCACGGCACCTGCTTTCGGCCAGCGGAAATTGACTCCTACGGCGGAGGCAAATCTTCTCCCCCGACTTAGCGTCACGGAACGGATGTCAAGGTTGAACAACTACCCGACGACCGTGCTGGTGTCGAACTCGGGGGACAATTTCCACGTGACCAAGCACGAAGACCCGCTACGCGAAGCATTCCTCCACGCAGGGTTCGAGGACCGCATCAGCACGCGGTGGATCGATCTCGGACCCGGTCACCGGTCAGTTGACAACGACACCTACCGGGGCATTATGACGTCTGTCTACTCGGAAATAGAATGAAGACGGGCGGACATTGGCAGCGCATCCGCCCACCACTCGGAGGTCTCTAGTTGAGCGCAATCCCTTCACAGACCCCGCAGCCACGCGATGCGGCGCTTCAACACGACTTTCTGCGGACACTGTTCGTCCACGCCATGGGAGGTCCGATATTCACGGATGGGCTAGGTGCCGTCGCGCTCCGGTGCGATCACGGCCTCCGCAGTTTTAGAGACAAGGTTCTCCCTCTCACCCGCGAGCGCGGGATTAAGGTGGCCCAGGCATACAACCCGAGGAATTGGCATTATCCCGAGAACTCGGGGGTGACACCCTCTGAGCTCAATGCCTGGGTCGAAGCTGGCGACGTGGAGATCTGGAACCACTCTGCGAACCACTGGGGGGTGAATTCGCATGCGGCAATACACGATCAAGTCGTCGGCGGCCTTCGGGAGATCCAGGAGCAGCTCCCAGCAGCTCGCGGCAAGGTATGGGGATTTGCTCCGCCCAGCGTTTCCAAGGGTGACTACCTAGGATTCCGCAACGGGGCGAGACCGTCGCAGTGGGACACACACGCTGGCAGGCTCATTCTGCGGCATCACGCCGTTGCATCCGCCTACCTCCCCAACACGGCGCAGCGAATCCTTGATGGAAACGTTCGCGATGGCCTCGCCCATGTCACGATCGAACGCCTCGATTCCAATGCGATTCGCGAGCATCTCACGTTCGCAGAGACTCGTCGCACTGGATTCCAGATGATGCTGCACCCGTCACAATTGGACCTCGGCGGAAAATTGAGCAGCAAATCGTTCGAAGCAGTTATGGACCATATTGCGGATCTTCAAGAGGGCGGGCGCATCAGGGCGCTCTCTCCTTACGAGCTCTTGCTCGCGAACTCGGAGCAGCCGACTCCGAATGCGGGTCCATGGCGCTCCTTGCGCGGTTTTCAAGTTGCCGACGCCTCAATCAAAGAACTACGCATCCGCCGGCGGCAGGACGAGGTGCACGTGATGATCGACGCTCTCGTCCCTACCAATGAGCATAACCAATCCGCCACGACCCGCCTGCCACCGGAGTATCGACCAGTACGGAACCAGCTTGTCGAAATCCACTCGGATCGCGGAGCTCGGGCAGAGCTCCAGATCTCGCCCTCTGGGGCAGTTGGCGTGCGGTTCTCAGATCAGTCCCAAGTATATCGCGGGAACGTATTCTACTGGACTTCCTAAGGATAGGTGCGACCACGCGCACGAACGCTTTAGCCCGCGAAGCCAGACTTTGCACTCCAAGCTCTACAGGGCCGCAAGCACCGGATCGTATTTACTCATAATCCGCATGAGTAGCTGATCTCCAAACCTTTCGCTATCAGAAAGCCCCCACGCAGCCTCAAACATCTTTCGGCTATTCATTGCAGAATGGGAATTCATCGTTGTCACGAGTTCTGCATGCTGAACGGAGGTCCAAGTCCCCATCCGTTGCTCCCAATAAATCAGATCTCCCACATCCGCACCATGGAGATCGGCGCTATAATTTCCCCGCTCAAGATACTGACGGATAGCGTTGGTCGTCGTTCTCGCGAACTTCCTACTCGCGTCGTGGCGGGCTGGCCCAGCAAAGAGGGCGTAGGCCAGCTTATCCACTTCCTTCGGGAGGTAGCTCTTGAGCCGAGTATTGAATGGTCCGCGCATCACCTCGCCGCCCAACCCCTTCAAGAACACGTCCGCATCCCCTGCCCCAACAGCCATCTGCGCAGGAAGGAGGGGACGACCACGGGTATATCCTGTAGCTCTTTGAGCACTATTGCGCACTGAATCTAGGTCCGGATCGTTGGGCTTCTCCGACAGTCTTATCCAATCGTGCCTCCCCGCAAGATGCGCAGCCAACCGGGGAATCCTGGCGGCTTCCTCCTCGCCCATGCGATCCCACGTCACATAGCGCGCATCGGTGCCATGTGACGCCAACGTCGCGATGACAGAACGTGAGTCCAAACCGCCGGTCAGTCCGATTACAGGATAATAGTGGGCATCCAGAAAGCTCTTGTAACTCAAGAAGTACTCGTCCCATACCGCCAGTAGCCCGTTGAAATCTTGACTCTCGTTCGGCCGCCTGGGCCAGTACCGCCGCGTCTGCCCGGTACGCACGTCAAGCTCGTTGTTCGGAACGAGATGAACGATCTCGTCGTATAGAGTTAGGTCCCCCGGCAGGAACCGGGTAGACCGGTTGCGATACTCGGGGGTGGCCATGTATCCGACAAGTTCCGGCGATCTCTCCAAAGACTCGCACTCCGCCAGAAGGCTGGCGTGCGACGCCACTACCGATCGGGGCCCGAGTCGGTAAAAGGTGGACTGCGACCCCAACGGATCATGGACCACTCGCGCATCATCACCATCGATTACGAACGCGGCAAATCTTCCAGATAGGAGATCTAGGCTCTCATAGTCACCATCGGCGAGCAGGCCCATTAGCCCATCGAGGTCCCCGCCTCCATGTGCCACGAAGACGTCACCGACAACGATGACTGTCCGACCAGATCGATATCGCGCCTGGCGCACATCAGCATCGGGATGCACAAACAGTTTATAACCCGGCGTCACGATTCGATTCCACCCCGAAAGGTTATCAGCCCGTGAAAATCTATGATGGCGGTGACAGAAGATGAAACCCCTGCGATAGTCGTTGACTGTCATCAACTCCAGCTCCCTCTTGGACGACTGATCACTGCACTAGCTATCCCCTTGCCGGGCTATAAACTACTAGCTAGGTAGCCCGTTGCAAGGACGTGCTTCATGCGCTTCCACGCGAATCATCGGGCGGAGCACTTTCGGCCCGAGCATAGCAGCGCAACCTCACGCCAGCCTCGCCAGAACACGTGACGGGTGCAAGAGACTCAGTATCCGGCGTACGAAGATACTTCCACCCCGGCTTTACGGCGCGATCAAGTCTCATGTGCTACTGGCGACGACAATGAATGATGAGCTGCTTCCGTGTACAACCAGCGGTGCCGGACCCGAATTGCTCACCGCGAGAACGAACTCGAGGGTCCGCCCACAAAGAGGAGCCGGGAGTTGATTCTTCTTCACGAACGATAGAAGTTGGTGATGCGTTTTCTTATCCACATGGGTTGACTCCGTGAAGACATCGAGGCTCTCGCACACTCTTCCCTCGGAATCCAGCACATCGACTCGCAGGTCGACGTCGAAGCTGCTTCCCCCTTCATCGGTCTCCGATGGAATGCACAACGGCTCGCCTCCCTCGCGCGAGCCGTTGACGATCGTACAGGTGGTAAAGTGCAGTGTGCTGAGGATTTTGAGCGTCTCATCGCCAGCCTTCGGGACCTTGAGCGTACCGCGGAACGCAGCTAGTCGCGCCCGGTTTGAGACAACCATGGGTAAACGCTCATCGGAGCTGAAAGCTTTGGCGTCCTGGCCGACAGGGGTCTCTTCCCATTGCACGTCCGCATCTAGCGTGGTGCCGACCGCGGCAGCGGACTCGTTAGGGGAGCTGATTAATACGTTGCACTTCCGTTCACCGTCCTTTTTCGCTGTTAAGAGGAATTGATTTGTGAGAGTGGATGACTCACCGTCGATGATGTTCTGTGTGCCGCTAATCGATCGGGCCTCGCCGCTGTCCCCGCCAGAGCAGGCGAGGGACACCCCCAAGTACATTGCCGTACCAGGCGTGGAACTTGGCTTCGTCGTCGAAACGGTGAACCGCAATACGTACGATCTGCCCTTCTGCACGGGGAAAGATTGAGTCGACGTTCGAACGGAGTCCGGGACTGTGAGCGACACGGTCTCTCGGACGGTCAGCGGCGACTCGTACGTGGGTGAGGTAGCGGTTTCTGACCCGTCAGGCAGCTGAGGCTTCCGCACGAGCCCCAAGACGATGACAAACAGTAGAATGACAACGAAGCATGAGCCGATCCAAAGCCACCGTCTACGGTCCTGCTGCGCTCCGTCCGTCACAGGCTTGGCCCCCAGCTCGCGGTGATGAAATGGACGGTGCGCGGTGTTGCTCTCGATGCCAAAGACCTAGTCGCCTGGGTCGTGCACCGTCTCAACCGATGTCGACAACGCTAGCCTCTCGAGCCGACTCTAGTGCGGCCTCGACGGCGCGCACAGTGTACAGCCCTTCCCGCATGGTGACGATGTTGGTGCCAGTCCCCAACACTGCGTCCCGGAATGCTTCGTGCTCACCCGCCAGCGGTTCCTTCCGCTGCAGCGAGTAGCGGACGACCTCGCCTTCGCTGACACCGCGAAAAGAGGCGATCGACTCCCACAGGTTGATAGCGGCGTCGGCATTGGCGTGGAAGGCGAGATCCGCGTTGAGGGTGTCGGCCACCAGCACACCCTTCTCCCCTGTCACCACGGTGATCCGCTCCTTGAACGGTGACATCCAGTTCACCAGATGATTAGTGATCGTCCCGTCGACGAGTTCGCCGGCGATGGAGACCATGTCCTCGTCTTCGCGACCGGAGCGTCGCGCCGACCTGACTTGATGCACGGTGATGTCGCTGGCGAGCTATCAACCCGTTGACCTGGAGGTTTGTGGGTCGAGGTGGGTGATTCGGGATACTAACGGGGT
>NZ_JBHTCW010000005.1:0-212907 GCF_042666305.1 Brachybacterium sp. GCM10030268
TGTGGAAGGTTGACTCGAAGGATCACACGGTGACCGCGTCCACGTCCGAGACGATCACGGCAGCCACCGCGCTACACCACTATGCGGGACTCAACTGTGTGGCCACCGCGTTCATCGCGACGATGATCTGGGGATACGGGACCGCCGGCTACGGTCCGTATCGGACTGAGCGCGTGCTGAGGGAGGATCCCGACGCGCTGGACCATTTGCTTGACGTCGCCCGCATCTGCCACGACCCGAGCCAGGGAGGTCTCGCCGCTTTCCGATACATCACGACAAAGCGCGGAGGACAGTCTCGTTACCTCAAGTACCTCGGGCCTGCCTTCGGAACGAAGTTCCTGTACTTCCTCACCGCTGCGTCAGAAGCAGGAGAACCGACTCCGGTCATGGACGCGCTGGTCCGCCGCTGGTTCCGAGACAACACGGACTCCCGATTGGTCACCGCATGGTGGGACCCGGACAGCTACGCGCTTTACATCGATCGGCTCGACGAGTGGGGGCGTGAGCTCGGCGGGATCCGACGAGACGAGGTCGAGCTGCTCATCTTCACCGACGCGCGAGGCCAACTCGGAACGGCGTGGCCGGGCTCCGTACGACCGGATCCGGTGCCGCTCCCGGTGGAGCGGCTCCTGGACCTACTCGCCGAGGAGACGGAAGCGCTCGGCGATACGAAGGGGAATCGCGGCGCGGAACTCGTCGAGGAGCTCGGCGCGTGGTTCTCGACGAACTCAAAGCCGGGACCTGCCTCGACATGAATTTGCTTCGCTCCCGTTCCGCGATCCCCGTCCCGAAAGCGATTCCCTAACGGTGTGGCGCTGGCGTTCACGTCGCGAGACGCGCATGGCGCCCGCCCAGAGCCGTGACATCAACTATCCAAGGGAACAAGCCCCGACTGCAGCTCGAGACGTAGCTTCCAGAGTCGCCACGCATCCAGCGCCTCCCCGTCGACGAGATGGACGCTCAGCTCGTTCGACGCGAGCATTGCCCGTGCTCGAGGAAGCACCCCCGCCGGAGCGACGACGATCACCTCGACGATGTCATGTATGTGGAATGGAGCGGCAAGGAGACGCCGCAGACTGTCGTCACCGAGTAGTTCTCCGTCGTCCGATATGTGGCCCTGCACGGCGATCTTGGCGTGGCCTCGCCCGGCTATGACGTCAAGGCACCCCCGCTTCGAGTCGAAGCCGCTACGGAGCACCGCCCATCCATCTCGTCGCAGGGACTTCTCGACGATGGCTTGCAGTTCGTTCCGCGTCCACAATTGCGAGGCCGACCTGGCGCCATGGTTCGCCTCAAGGGGGCGAGCATGATCGGGCCGGGAACTATTCGATGCGGTACCGGCCGCCGTGGAACTACTCGAGGGCTCAGTCATCCCGAGCTCCTTCGCCTTCGGCGGAGGTGCAACAGGGCTTGGCGGTGTGAAGCTGGTGTCTGTCACCGAATAACGATCCGCCTCCTCTTCCATGCGCCGAAGACGATGAGCAATGAATTTGTGGGCCGGATCCCGCGGGTCCAGGACTTTGATCGTCTCACCACCGGTGTCCGAAGTGGGGGTCACAGCAGATGCGGTGATCGACGCAGCGCCGGATCCGGTTTCGGTCAGGGTGGCCCCCTGAGCCCTACTTTGCTCATCACGGGAAGATCTGGCCCGGCTTATCAGCCAAATGACGACCATGCCGCCGACCGCGACCATGACGGCGAGCACTGGCCGTTCTTGGACGAAACCGACGATCGCTAGCACGGCCCCCAGCACTGCGACGATGGCGAGCGTCGCGCAACAGCAGCACCCCGTTGCGTCGTCGTCTTGCGTGGCCATCATCCGACCCGCTTGGCAGCGGGAACAAGAACACCGTCATCTTCGGAGACGACGCCTTCTGCAACGGCAGTCTTTATTGCCTCTCGCAGCGCAGAAGCGATCTGTCCGCCCGTCCGCGACCATCCGAAGATTCGGCTCACCTGGCGCATCACTTCGTCCGGGTCGGCAAAACCGGCGTCTCGAACAACGAGCTGAACCGCCATTGCGAGCTCGAGAGGATGCACATGATCGACCATGCGGGCCGTGCCCTCTGAAGGTGCTCGCACATGATCGACAGTGAGCTCTCCTATGTACATGAAGTCACCGCTGTACGTAATGGCAGACGAGTCGATCGCGTCTTCGATGTTCTGTTTGATCCGACGTCCTATCTGCGCAATACCCCACCAGTCTCGAAGCCGTGCGTGGACAACCTTGACGTGCACGGGGCCCTCCGCGCCGACTAGGTGAACCAGAGCATCGCGGATCAGCGGAACGCTGTCCGGGCTGCCCGCATCTGCGCCCCAGGGGAGCGTGACGCGATCCGCCGGACGGTAGGGGCGAACCCATGTCGGGAGCTCATCCGGATCAACGATCTCCGTAACCACCTCGGGGTGTCCTGTACTCGTCGCGGTCTGACGCGAGGCACTCTCGCTCATACCCGAAGCCGCTGTTTCGATCGCCTTCTTCAGACGCGCTTCCTCCTGCTCACGGTGCCGGTACCAGGAGGTTCCCCAGATGCGATGCATAGTCCATCCCAGTCCAGTAAGGATCGAGTCCCGCAATCTGTCCCGATCACGAGCTGCGGGCGCGGAATGGTACTGGTAGCCGTCGCATTCGACTCCGAGGATGAATTTCCCCGGCAGCTCCGGGTGCCTGACTCCGATATCGATACGGTATCCGGCGGCTCCGACTTGGGGCTCGACCGTGTAACCCCACCTGCGGATCGTCGAGAGAACTGAATCTTCGAACGGGGACTCAGGGTCGAGGCCGGTGACGCTCGCCCGAATCGCTAGAGCAGAGACCCCCTCGTCTGCGTACTCCAGGTATCTGCGTAGGTATTCGACATTTTCGTTGGCTGAGATTGGGATCTGTGCGGGGTCCATCGACGCAATGACCTCGACGGCTTGCCGCGCTCGAGTGATGCCGACGTTGAGCCGCCTCCAGCCGCCCTGCTGATTCAGCACACCGAAGGTCGTGCCGATCTTGCCCGCCTCGTCCGGTCCGTACCCGATGGAGAAGATGATGATGTCACGCTCGTCACCCTGCACGCTCTCCAGCGAACGCACGAAGAAGCCGTCGAGCCGATCTCCTCCCTCGAAATACCCGGCGAGCTCCGGATACTCTCGGCGTTCCTCGAGCAGCGCTGCTTCGACGGCGTCCCTCTGAGCCACAGAGAACGTGACGACTCCAAGGCTCAGCTCTGGGCGCTTCGCGTAGTGCCACAGGACCCGGCGCGCTACAGCGCGCGCCTCTTCTGGATTCGCGGCACCGGCACCTCGTTGATACACGCCGTTGACCTTCCGGAAGCTCACTCCGATGCCATCTCCCTTCTCGAGCGCCGAAGGGAATGTGATGAGCTCACCGTCGTAGAACTCATAGTTGGAGAAGGCAATGAGGCTTTCGTGCTGCGATCTGTAATGCCACTTCAGGCCGAGCCCAGGGAACGCCCCGGACGCCTTCGCCAACTCGAGTACCGATTGATAATCCGAGACCCCCTCGGTCCCCTGTTCTTCCGCGCCCGTCTCGTCGTCCTCCTCGACGGTGCGCTCGAAGAAAGTCGTCGGTGGAAGCTGCTTGGCATCCCCTGCCAAGATGAGTGCGCGACCCCGATAGATGCTGTTGATGGCGTCAGCGGGCAGCACCTGAGATGCCTCATCGAAGATGACGACATCAAAGGTCAGATCGGAGGGTAGATACTGGGACACGGCGAGCGGCGACATCATGAACACCGGCTTGAGTGCTTGCACGGCACCGCGAGCTCGTCCGATCAGCTCCCGGGACGGCCTGTGCTTCCTCTTGCGGACTCCTTCTTGGCGCAGCAGACCGGTCTCGCCGATCCCTCTGTCAGCCGGCCGGCGGCAGTTGGCTGCGCGGATGATTCGTCCCGACGTGTAGTGGATGAGCTGGAGGTCCAGATCTCGATATGCGTCGACGATTGCGTCTCGTTCCACGGAGGAGAGAGGTCGCAGCCGATCGTCCGTCTCCAGAAGGTCCTCGATCCAGGACTGGAGAACTGTCTTCTCGAGGATGGGCTCGATGTCTTCCGGGGACACGCGCTGCTCTGCACAGAACTCGATGGCCGCTTCGAGACCGTACGCAACGAGTTGGTCGCGATATCGTTTGTGCGCAGACCATTCGTGCTGTCCGGACGGATCCTCCTTCCATGCTCGGATCATCTCGCGCCCGTCCTCGAGGGAGCCCAGCTCCGCACGGAGTTCGTCTCGGCGTTCCGCATCGAACCGCTCGATGAGCACGTCGCGAGCAGCGATCCATGCCTCGGCAGATTTCTCGAGGTCCGCGACGGTGCCGGCGCGGAAGAGGAGGGAGAGCGTCTGGTGGTCCAGCGGACCTTTTGCAAGGCCCCGGATGCACCGGGCATGTTCGAGCCCTGCTGCGATAGCTTCCGCGTCCCCGGCCAACGAACCGAACAGTTCGTGATTGCGCGGAGCAGCGGCCTCGATGGTTTGCGTGGCGGTTCGTGCGGCGCCTACTGCATCGAGGATCTCTTCGGCCTCGCGGAGAGAGTGCTCGCGTCCGGTGATCGCTGAGACTGAACTAATGCGTGCCGCAGCGGCGACCATTGCGTCGGACATGGAACCGAGTTGCTCCACGGAATGGTGGATCGGCGCGTCGAGCCAGGCGGGATCGGTCTCGGGCTCCTGGTCCGACTCGCAAGCACGACGCCAACGACTGAGAGTCTCCTGGGCAGTGCCGAGAAGTCGTTGCGTGGAGGTGTCTTCATGTGCACCACTGAGGTATTCCGCGGTCTGTGCCGGCACGTCGCCGTTCAATAGCGACACGGCGTCTTCCACAGTTGCCAGGGCGGCGCGGATCGCGGCGTAGTCCGTGGCCGGGCCGTTCCAGTGTCTGCCGAGCACGCCGGCGTGCTCGGCGACGAGCTGCTGCATGTACTGCTCGGCGTCGGCCCAGTCGATCGCTAACTGGATGTTATTGAGAGCATCTTTGAACGCGGATGGATCTCTCAGCGCACCTTGGAGTACTCGCTTGTCCGTCCTGTATTCCGCGGAGAATCGGGCTGCGAATCCAGTATGGACTACCTCGAAGCGTCGTTCGAGGTCTCGCAGGGGGAGCTGAAGGACGGCTGGCGTGAACCACTGCAGTGCCCGCGTAGAGACCTGCCGGATGTACTGATGCTGGCGTTCGAGTTCGTCAATGACATGCCTGACGCGGGACGTCTGTTCCGAATAGAACCAGCGTCTGTCGGGAAACGCTCCGCGGTGGCGCAGCTGGTTGACCTGGACAATTTTCTCAGCGTCGGAAAGTGTTCGCGGCACGGCCATTCCGAGGTTCCTCGCGGCTATGCGGAGTGCGTCATCGGCGTCAGAGAGCGACGCCGCCCGGGCCCCGAGGATCCCAGCTCTTCGCTCTAGTTCTGTTCCCCGCATCTCGTGCAGGGTGCTCGAGCTCGCTCCGGCCGGCATACGTGGCGACGAGGGTACAAGGTTCAGCGGAGGAAACTCCGCTTGTTCCACGTTCGTAAGCCGTGACAAGGTGGCTTCGGCGTTCCGGAGCGTTCGAGCGTCCTCAACCATCGAAGTCAGCGAACTCTCGTAGGCGTCGAGAGTCGGGGCCGCAAGCCACTGTTCGAGGAGACCGCGATCCGTGACGCCGTCACGGTGAGCGAGGACGACGGGGAGCTCCGCGTACTTTTCCTGCGCATCGAGTCTCAACCCGGCCAGAAGCTCCCGGTGTGGTGCCGCGGCTACCTCGGCGCGCTCCAGGTGGCGACGAGCCTCATCGAGCTCACGGTCGAGCGGCCTGTCGGTGGTGACTCCCCGCCAGATGAATGCGGCCCCTTCCACTGCGGGTCGCCATGATCTCGAGATATGTCGCGCCGCATCGAGCATCTCGGCGAACTGCTTCTCGGTGACGCCGTGCACGCTCGTTCGGGGGGCAGGCGCAAGCGGCTGGTCCTTCAGCTGTGCGAGGCGGCCTACTGCATCGTGGAACGATCGGTTCAAGGGCTGCCGCGCCTCATTGCTCGCCGTTGCATAGGCGTTGAGCGCCTGACGCTTCTCGACGAGAGTCGCTCGCGAGAGGTCATCGAGCTCTTTCGGTGGGACTGCTTTGTTATTGAGCGCGTGCGCGAGTTCCTCGGCCACGGCGCGACGGCTGGACTTCGAGGAATGAATGTCGAACAGGAACGAGTCGAGCCCTACCGTTCCGAGTCTGTTCCGCACCACGTCAAGTGCCGCGGCCTTCTCGGAGACGAAGAGCACCGTCTTTCCATCGTGGATCAACGTGGCGATCATGTTGGCGATCGTCTGTGACTTGCCGGTGCCCGGGGGACCATCCATGACGAAGCTTCTCCCGTCGCGTGCCGCCGCGATCGCAGCACGCTGCGACGAGTCCGCATCCAGGACGAGCGGAGTATCGACCTCCGGGGCAAGCTGATCCACATTCGAAGCGTCGACGCCGTCGAAGAGGAACTCGTCAGTCTGCACAGTCGGGTCCGTCGTGGCCAAGGCTCGCACGACCGGATGTGAGAGCACACGCTCTTCGTTCTCAAGAAGATCCCGGTACATCGCCTCCTTCGTGAACGTGAATTTTCCGATGTGCACGGACCTGTCGATCCGCCACTCGCCGAGGTCTCGGACACTATGAAGGGCAGATTCGACCGCGCTTACGACTTCATTGAACGAGGCCTCTTCGGGGTCGGGGAGGCCATCGAGATCGGCCCCGCGCTCCTCGAGGAGAAGCTTCAGGGCTGGGTTGATAACTTCGTCGTCATCGCCGTCGACCAGTCGAGGTGCGTCATAGGCGCTCTGCGCCTGCAGTGTGACCGGCACGAGCAGCAGCGGACTGGTAAGTTCGCTGCCGTCGCTGTTCTCCCAATGCAATAGCCCGAAGGCGAGGTGGAGAACGGAGACACCGCGGTCGAGATAAAGTTCCTCAGCGGTCTTCCTGAGGTTCCGCAAGATGCCCGGGACGCTCTCGTCCTTCGCAGGGGTGTGCAACAGAGCGCACCCTTCCGGCACTGCTGGTTCTGTGGAGGCGTCCGGGCTCCCGAGGTCGATTCCTTGCTCACAGTCGGGCGGCTCGTAGTCCTGGCTGGCCCTACCGCCTGAGCTCTCGCTGACGTCGGGCCGCCGGACGGAGTCACGGGCCGCATCTCGCTCGAGACCGTCCTCAGCCGACCGTTCTCGATCATGTGAGCAGGCCTCGATAACAGGCTCGGGCCTTTCTCCGTGAACCACGAACTCCGTGCCATCACGAAGCGACTCGAGAAGTTCGTCCGGCTTGGGAGAGTCAAAAGCGAGGACCTGCCGGCCGTTCGTACGGAACTTTACCAGGGCACTCGATCGACTGATGCCTACGAGGCTCTTCCGCCACTTCTCCAAAACGTCTCGGAATGCCTCTTCGGTCACCATCTGCTAGAACACCCTCCGATTCCCTGGGGCCGCGTCCCGGCGCAATCGACGGAGTGCGGTCATCAGCTGATGATCACAGGATACGAGTCGGATCGGACACTTGGTGCCCATCAGACAACAGCCAGGTCACGGTCCTGTTTCGAAGAGGGCGCAGATCTCGCTCTCGGTTATGGAACGAGCCGAGGCGAGCGCCGTCTGCACCCTCGCTGCACCTTCTTCCAATCACGGTCCAGCAGCATGGAGCAGTGCCCCCTCGCACGACCGTCTATCGGAATCCTCAGACGCCGACCATCCGCGCGAACGCATCCTCCGTGATGATCGGGATGCCATACGCGCGCGCCTTGGCAGACTTGCCCGATTGCGAGTTCGGGTCCGACGCAACGACGAGGCGAGTCTTCTTCGTGACCCCTCCGGGTACGTAGCCGAGTTCTCGAGCCAGTTCTTCCCACGACGAACGGTCCCGGCTCATTGCCCCCGTGAAGACGATTCGATCGCCGGGCTCAAGCACGATTCCGGCCGTCCCGAGACGCAGTGCTGCTGGGCTGCCGGCGTGTGACGGCGACGGCGCCGATGAAACTGACACCGTTGCCGCTGCGACCGGCGCTACTTCCGCGCTCTCCAGAGCGCGCGCTACGTCCTCGGCTTTCAAGCCCAGCACCGATGCGGCCCGCTCGAGATCGCGTCGTTCCTCTTCACTGAGGATGCCATCCCCCATGACCACTTCCGCCATCGCCTCGAGGTAGCGCCTGTGCAGGTCCAGCACCTGATTGCGGTCGAGCCCGAGAGCGCAGGCAACCTCCACCAGCTCGTCCTTCTCGTGCTCGGCGAGAACTCCGTCCAGCAGCGCACGCTCCAGTGTCTCCAGATAGGAGTCCACGCGAGCATCGGCGGCCTGTGGCATACGCGAGACGATGCGGTCCAGCCAACTGTCGGGACGGACCTCACGTGCCGCTTCCCGAAGAAGCATCGCTGGCGGGGCAGCTCGGCGCGGCGACGGCCACACGATGCGAGAGCATTGTTCGTGCTCTTCGTGCCACGGCAGGAGCCCGCTGCCGTCGAGCAGAGACAGGTAGTGGCCCAACAGACCTGCTGTAGCCCGAGCATCGCCCAGTGCCGAGTGCGCGTCGGCGAGGTCGATGCCGCTCGCGGCGCAGCAATCGGTGAGCTTGCGCGACGGCGCGTCCAAGAACACGCTCGACCAGTGCATCGTGCAGAGACCCGCCAGTGGCAGCTGCAACGGCGCGACTCCCGCGCGCAACAGTTCCGCCTCGAGGAACCGCAGATCGAATGGGGCATTGTGCGCAACGATCGTTCGTCCCCGCACGCTGTCCAGGAGAGATGGCGCGATGTCCTCGAAGCGCGGGGCCGAGACCACATCCGTTGCGGAGATTCCATGGACGTGCGAGTTGGCGATGTCTCGACCCGGATTCACAAGGGACGCCCATTCGCGCTCGACCTCCCCCGTCTCCGAGACTTCGACGACTCCGATCTCGAGGATGCGGTGGTGCTTGGCCGGGGAGAACCCGGTGGTCTCCAGATCGATGACTGCATAGCCGGGCATGGTGTGGCGCTCCGTTGACGTTCTCTCGTGGACGTCGGAATTCTTCCAGTGGCATCCGACGCACGAAGGCCGTCAATGTCTCGACGAGGTGACGATTTGTGTAGCACCTCAGCGCGCTCTGGACGGCGTATACACCCTGCCCATTCGCTTGGCCGAGCCTGCAGAGTTCCAGGCCCACCTGGCGCCGCCAGGATGCGCGGCCCACCACCTCCACAGATGCCCGATACTGGACGCATGACTGCGACAGAGGCGCCGATCTCCCCATTGAAGCTGCTGGACCGCCTGTACAACGAGGCATCGTCCCAGGTGGACAAGGGTGAGCGGTTCGAGCGATTCGTCCAGTCTTTCCTACAGACCGATCCCGTCTGGGCCGCTCAGTTCACCAAGGTGTGGATGTGGAACGACTGGCCGGAGCGCCCGGGACGGGACAACGGCATCGATCTGGTCGCCGAACGCCGCGACGGTGGCCTGACGGCGATCCAGTGCAAGTTCTACGACCCCATGCACCACATCTCCAAGGCCGACATCGACTCGTTCCTCGCCGAGTCGGGCCGGGAGGGCTTCACGGAGCGACTCATCGTCTCGACCTCGACGAAATGGGGACCCAACGCGGAGCAGGCCATCCACGAGCAGTCGATCCCGGTGCGGCGTCTCGGGCTGGATGACTTCGAATCCTCCCGCGTCGACTGGGCGCGGTTCGACCCAGCCACGCCTGCAGCTCTCGCTCTGGAGGGCACGTCGGACCTGCGCCCGTACCAGCGCACGGCCATCGATGAGGTCGTCGAGGGCTTCCGCACGCACGACCGCGGCAGGATGATCATGGCCTGCGGGACGGGCAAGACGTTCACGTCGCTGCGTCTCGCTGAGGAGCAGGTCGGCGAGGCGGGCAGCGTGCTGTTCCTGGTCCCGTCGATCGCGCTGCTGTCCCAGGCTCTGCGCGAGTGGTCCAACAATGCGTCATCGGGCATCACGGCGATGGCGGTGTGCTCGGATGCCAAGGCGTCCCGGGGCCGCGCGAAGTCAGAGGACTCCTCGGAAATCTCCGTCGTCGACCTCGCGCTCCCGGCCACCACGGATCCCCAGAAGCTTGCGGAGCGGATGCGCGCGTCCCGCGCCTCCGGGACCGGTATGCGCGTGGTCTTCGCGACGTACCAGTCGATCGAGGTGGTTGCCGAGGCACAACGCATCGCCGGCCTCGAGCCCTTTGACCTGATCGTCTGCGACGAGGCCCACCGCACCACGGGTGCCACTCTCGCCGGTACCTCGCAGTCCGCCTTCGTCAAGGTGCACGACGCCGACTATCTGAAAGCCAGCAAGCGGCTGTACATGACGGCCACGCCCCGCATCTATGACGATGCGTCGAAAGCGAAGGCCGGGCGCGCCCAAGCAGTGCTCGCCTCGATGGACGACGAGGATCTGTACGGGCCGGAGTTCTACCGCCTCGGCTTCGGGGACGCGGTGAACATGGGCATGCTCACCGACTACAAGGTCCTCATCCTCACCATGCCGCAGGATCGGGTCAGCACCGCGCTTCAGGATTCGCTCTCCACCGACGACGAGCTGACTCTGGATGATGCGAGCCGGCTCATCGGCTGCTGGAACGGCCTGGCCAAGCGTGGCGACGCCGAGCACGACTTCGGGCTTGATCCGGAGCCGATGCGCCGGGCGGTCGCTTTCGCACGGGACATCAAGTCCTCGAAACAGGTGGCCTCGCAGTTCACCGAGGTCGTGAGCAACTTCGTGGAGAACCACGACGGCCAGGACATGAGCAACCTGCTGCCCGTCGAGGTCCAGCACGTGGACGGCAGCATGAACGCCATGGAACGCAGCGCCAAGCTCGACTGGTTGCGAGAAGAGGCCGACGACGGCACCTGCCGTGTGCTGTGCAATGCACGGTGCCTCTCCGAGGGCGTCGACGTCCCCTCCTTGGACGCCGTGATGTTCCTGAACCCGCGAAAGTCCGTCGTCGACGTCGTGCAGTCGGTGGGTCGCGTGATGCGCCTGGCGCAGGGCAAGAAGTACGGCTACATCATCCTGCCCGTCGTGATCCCGGCAGGAGTCGAGCCCGAGCGGGCCCTGGACAACAACAAGAGCTTCGAGGTCGTCTGGGAAGTGCTGCAGGCTCTGCGCGCCCACGATGAGCGCTTCGACGCGATGGTCAACAAGGTCGAGCTCAACGCCAAGCGCGACGACAAGATCAACGTGATCGGGCCCGGCCCTTCGAGCCACGACGAGGAGGGCAAGAGTTCTGGAACCTCCGGGGCCGACGGGGCGGGCGCCGACGGCGCAGCCGGCGCCAGCGCCGTCCAAGGCCGTCTCGAACTCGAGCTGCAGCGCATGGAGGAGCTGCGCGACGCCATCTACGCGCGGATGGTCAAGAAGGTCGGCTCGAAGCGGTACTGGGATCAATGGGCGAAGGACATCGCCGCGATCGCCCAGTCCCACATCGCCCGGATCACCACCCTCGTCGAGGACGAGACCAGCGAGGCCGCGGCACACTTCGAAGGATTTCTCGACGCCCTACGGAAGAATCTCAACGAGTCGATCGACCAGCCGGCCGCGATCGAGATGCTCGCCCAGCACATGATCACCAAGCCGGTGTTCGACGCGCTGTTCGAGGGCTACGAGTTCACGGCCTCGAACCCTGTCTCGCGGGTGATGGACGGCATGGTCGGGGTGCTCACGTCCCTCAACGTGGACGCCGAGGCCCAGTCCCTCGACCGGTTCTATGAGTCGGTGCGCCTGCGGGCCGCAGGGATCGACAACGCCGAGGGCAAGCAGAAGATCATCACCGAGCTGTACGAGTCCTTCTTCAAGAACGCGTTCCCGAAGGCCGCCGACTCGATGGGCGTCGTCTATACCCCGATCGAGATCGTGGACTTCATCCTCCGCAGCGTCGATGACGTGCTGCGCAAGGAGTTCGGCCGTTCGATCAGCGACGAGGGCGTGCACGTGCTCGACCCGTTCACGGGAACGGGCACGTTCGTCGTGCGACTGCTGCAGTCGGGGCTCATCGACCCCGCGGACCTCGCACGCAAGTACGCCAGCGAGCTGCACGCCAACGAGATCCTGCTGCTGGCCTACTACATCGCCGCGATCAACATTGAGACGACGTTCCACGACCTCATGGCCGAGGCCGAAGGGGACTCGCTCGAACAGCAGGGCTACGAACCATTCAGCGGGATCGTGCTCACCGACACGTTCCAGCAGACCGAGGATGACAACCTCACCGACGAGATCGTCTTCCCCACGAACAACTCCCGGGCCGAAGCACAGAAGAAGCTCGATATCCGAGTGATCGTGGGGAACCCGCCGTACTCGGTCGGCCAGGCCTCCGGCAACGACGACAACGCGAACGTCAAGTACACCACCCTCGATGCGCGGATCCGGGACACCTTCGCCGAGCGCACCGACGCGACGAACAAGAACAGTCTCTACGACTCGTACATGCGAGCGATCCGCTGGGCGTCGGATCGCATCGGCGACGAAGGCGTGATCAGTTTCGTCACCAACGGCGGCTGGATCGAGGGGAACACGGCGGCCGGGGTGCGGAAGACGCTGGCCGAGGAGTTCTCGTCGATCTATGTGTTCAATCTGCGGGGCAACCAGCGCACCGCTGGGGAGACGAGCCGCAAGGAGGGCGGGAAGATCTTCGGTTCCGGGTCACGGAACACCGTGGCCATCTTCCTCCTCGTCCGCACCGCCGGCCACCAGGGCCCCGCCACGATCCACTACCGCGACATCGGCGACTACCTCACCACCCCGGAGAAGCTGCGCATAGTCGACGAGGCGATTATCGACACCGTGCCCTGGCGCCGGATCGAGCCGAACCGACACGGCGACTGGATCAACCAGCGCGACGAGGACTACCTGACGTACCCGATCCTCGGGGGCGGCGCCAAGGACGGCATCCGGGTGTTCCACGGCTACAGCGCCGGATTGCAGACCAACCGGGACGCGTGGGTCTACAACTCCTCGCGCGCCGCGCTGGACGCGAATCTCGCCCGGTTCATCGCGACGTACGACGCCGAACGCGTTCGCTTTGCCGAGCACGCCGCCGTGCAGAAACTCACGACACCCAAAGGGGCCGACACCGTCGGCGCCGTCACCACGGACGAGTCGCGAATCAAGTGGAACCGTTCGCTCCGAGATCGTCTCGCGAAGGGTCGGCCGCTCGCTCGCCAGGACGACCGGACAGCGCTGAGTCTCTACCGTCCGTTCCAGACACAGCATATCGACCACTCCGACGGCCTCGTCTACCTCCCCGCCGTCGCCCGGCGCTACTTCCCCACCCCGCAACATGAGAACTACGGCTTCTACTTGAATGGCATCGCAGCCGGCAATCCGTTCGCAGCGCTCGCCACGAAGTTCGTCCCCTGTCTGGACCTGTTCGGCAAGGGAGGCCAGTTCTTCGCTCGCTACACCTGGAGGCCCCTCGACGACGGCGAGCTCGATCTCGGCCTCGACGGCAACGTCATCGATGCCTACCGCCGCGTAGACAACGTATCCGATGACTTCCACTCCTTGCTCACTGCCCGCTACGGCTCCGAGGTCACCAAGGACGATGCGTTCTTCTTCGTGTACGGCCTCCTCCACTCCCCCGAGTACCGTGAGCGCTACGCCGGGGAGCTCAAGCAGATGCTCCCCCGCGTCCCGAACGTTCCCGCGGGAACGTTTTCGGCCTTCACTGACGCGGGCCGGGAACTGTTCCACCTGCACGCGGAGTACGAGGAAGCTGAGCTGTACCCGCTCGAGGTGGTCGGCGGCGAGCAGCCGCCGATGGGCGGCGAGGCGGAGTACTACCGCGTGCAGAAGATGCGCTTCCCCTCAGGCCAGAAGGTGCAGGACACCCCAGCCTCGATCATCGTAAACCGGCGGATCACGCTCACCGGCATTCCCGAGGAGGCGTACCGCTACCAGCTCGGCTCCCGCAGTGCGATCGAGTGGGTGATGCGGCAGTATCAAGTCACCACCGACAAGACCTCCGGCATCACGAACGATCCCAACCAATGGGGCCTCGAGCACGGCAATTTCCGCTATATCGTGGACCTCCTGCAGAAGATCGTCACAGTTTCCATCCGTACCGTCGAGATCACTAGGTCCATCGAGCGTCACAGCCTCTCGTGAAACCAACACTCGTGTCCCCTCACCTTCAAAGGCGAAATGATTACCGCATTCAGAACTCCTAAAGCTTTTCGCGGCCTTTCAAGCGACCCCTTCAGTTCTGGCACCACTAGATGCGAACTTGGGCAGCAAACATTCATCTACGGACGGAACGGGTCCGGCAAAACCTCGCTCGCTGAGATACTTCGCGGCTGGGTTAATGGCGCCTTGGAGGTCAATTACCTAGAAATCGATCAGATCGCCGGCGGGAGGCTCCAATCTAGCCGCGTAGGGAACGGTGATTGGCCGCACCAGGTACTTGTCTATAACCGGTACTACATATCTGAGAACCTGGCCCCTTTCCTAGATGGGACAGATGCCGCCAAAGGCTTAGTGTACTTGGGAAGCGAGACGGTTACCGCACGTCGAGCGATAGATTCGCTCGAGGTGCGAGTACGCACGATCAGTAGCCGCAGAAAGGCCGTAGCTGCAGCCCAGTCCGAAGCGAAGAGGAATGTTGAGGACATACTGCGCACCGTTCAGTCGAGAATTATATCAGATCTCGCTCCGGGGGATCCTCAGACATACTCGACGCAGGCGTTCCACATCGGTCACGTCCGCAGGTTGATAAAGTCGGCAGCGAACGTCTCAGGCGCAGACGCGCACGAGGACAATGTCAGACTGGCGCAAGAGTCCTCGTCGAGTGCGATTGAAGAAATTGAAGATCCGATACTTGACGCCGACCTTAGGCCAACCGAACTTTCCAGATCCGTGCTCTCCCCCATCCCCGAACAAACGGTGATCGAGGCCCTCGAAGGCGACGTTCGGACATCACAATGGGTCGAGAACGGAATGGCGCTACACGACGTCCATGACAAATGCAAGTTCTGCGACGACGGAAGCTTTTCTGAGTCCCGGTCAGCAGCACTTAGCGGCCACTACTCTGAAGACTTTTCAAGATCGCGGCAACTTGCGGGGCGTGCAGAATCGCGTCTTAAACGTTACATGAGTAAACTACAGGCTTCCGCAAACACTGTTGACGACCTAAAACGGGCGCCATGGTTGCTTCCGAATGCGGAATGGGGGCCTGTGGTCGACGAGCTTCTCGAACAGCACTATGCAGCACTTGAAGCAACGGATCGCGGAATCGGCAAGTTGGCATCAAAACAGGCGGATCCGCTGACACGGTTCGGCTGGACGGACTCAACTAACGACGTGGTGGTCAAATTTGATGATATGAATGCACTCATCGAGAAGCACAATACGGCCCACCGGTCCTTCCATGAAAGTAAGTCCGGTGCACAGGAACGCGTCCAATCGCATCATGTCGCCTCTCACGCAGCAGAGCTCGATGACTGCAGAGTGCGAGAGAATCGACTCGGGACCTACGATCATCTACTAGAGAGTGTTCAGGATCGACTTGAGACGACGATTGCGGATCTTCGGGCTTCCATGAACGACACGGCACACATGGCAAAGCAGATCGATCGGGACGTCAGATACGTGTTTGGACACCATAATCTCTCGGTATCTACCTCTCCGGATGGCAAGGGCTACGTCGTGTTGCGTGCTGGAACTCCAGCGACACATCTTAGCGAGGGCGAGCGCAATGCGATCGCTTATTCGTACTTCTTGACTTCACTTAATGCTGCGGGAGTCGAGCGTGACAACGCCCTCGTCGTCATCGACGACCCAGTAACAAGCATGGACAAGGATGCGCTATTTGCAGGCCACGCACTGACCCAAGAGCGTCTCTCCGGTTTTGCGCAATCGATAATCTTGACGCATGATTTCGATTACTTTCGGCTACTTCTCCGCGTGCCAACTCCGGACCGCATCCGTGCAGTTAGTGCGACACCTGGCGCGAAAGAAGACGAGAAGGACCTCATATTTCCGCGACAATCTTACCTCGAGATGGACCATTCCACAAGCGCATCAGCCGCGCATCTAGCGCGCTTGCCATTGGCGCAAAGGAGCGGATTGAGCGAGTACCACTATCTCTTCAGGCTTGTCGCAACAGTGGTTCTGCGGTCCCAGGATCGTGAAGACTTGCTTCTGTATGGAAATGCTGCCCGGCGTCTGCTCGAGAGCTTTGTCGCCTTCCGTGCGCCCGAACGCTCCGACTTTAAGCAGCGAGTCGATGTTGTCGCCGACACGTGTGGCAACGTCATTGAGCCACACGTCCGAACGAGAGTGGTCAAGTTTCTTCACGCGGGGTCCCACCGTGAAGATCCGGCGCCCGATAATTCGCTGGACTTTACAAACGTCCATGCCGAACTTTGCATCCTACTTGACTTCATGGCGATGGCCGACCCTGGCCACTTCTCGGGAATGTGTCGTGCCACGGAAGTCCCAGAGGACGCCCTTGTCGATTCGATCTCTCGCGGTGGTCGGTAGTGTATCTGCTGTTCGACAGCTCTTCCCGGTCTGTTCTTGCGATTTCAACCTGAACGTGTGCAGCGCGACTACGCCTCTCCCTTAAGAGGATGGTCGTCTGCTCTACCCTCAACAACCTTCGACGCGGAGCCCCACGGCGTGCCAGAAGTGACCCTCCCGACGTACGCCCCGGCCTATGGCGAGTCACCCCAGCACGCGACCCCGCTCCCGATACCCTCGCAAAGTGCCCACCTCTCGCCGATCCAGCACGCGCCGTCGCAGGTCCCCGCGCCGCAGAGGGTCGAGCACCTCGCAGCGCCCCCTGCCGTTCGTCGGCCCTGGCGAGCGGCTCTGGGTCCTCGACGTCCCCTACGGCGCCCAGGTCGACGATGCCGCCTGGCATCCCGCGGTGAAGATGCACCTCTACGTCGGCCGCGCACTCCCCGAGGATCTCGCGCCGTACGCTCCTGGCCCGCACACCCTCGGTCGCTTCCTCGAGAACACCCTTAACCTCGACGATCCCGCTCCCACTACCGAGCCAGCCGAGGACCTCGAACCTCGCCAGAACCAGTACGAGGCGGCCGACGCGATCGCGGAGCGCGCCGCGGCAGGTGGGCGGCAGTTCCTACTGGCCGATGAACCCGGCGTCGGCAAGACGATCTCCGCCGTGCTCGGAGCGACAGCCGTCGGCGATCTACGCGGCGCCGAGCGGGTGCTCGTCGTCGCCGACCGGCCCGCGGCGATCACGATCGGGCACTGGTGCCGCACCATCACAGCGCTGGGCGACGGCGGTCTGGAGTGGGTGGTGATCACGTGGGACCGGCTGGAGAAGGTCACGGACTACACGTGGGACGTGATCATCGCCGACGAGGCCCATGCGCTGCGTCGAACCACGACGAAGCGGTGGAAGCTCTGGGCACGGATCTCGGGGCACGGGAAGCCGCACGACAAGGCGCCGTTCGTCATCGCGACCACCGCGACTCCCGGTCACACGCCGCTCGAGCTGCCCTACCTGGCCCCGGCCTACGCGCAGGCGCACGGCGAGACCATGAAGGAGTGGACCTCGGCGTCCCAGCCCGGCGCCACGTTCGCCGCCGCGCTCGAACGCCATGGGGTCGGTGTGGAGCGGGGACGCTACGGCGCGACGTGGACCACCGACGCGGAGCGCCGCGCCGCGGATCTCACGCGGGTGCGCGGCTGGCTCGAGGATCAGCGGCCCCAAGCCATGCTGCACCGCGCGGCGCCGTGGGGCCCGGTGCCGATCTCCGGGATGCCGGTGACGCTCACCCCGGCGGAGCGGGAGGCCTACGAGGCCGAATGGGGCGAGTTCTGCCGCGAGATGGACATCGCCCGGCGCGGCCGCAACACCGCCAAGGGCCGGGCGGCACTGCTGCGCTTTAGGCAGAAGGCCGGACTGATCCGCGTCGACTCCACGGTCGCCTGGATCGCCCAGCAAGTCGAGGCCGGGCGCCAGGTGGCGTGCTCGGTCGAGTTCGTCGGCACCGCCGCCGAACCGATCACCGAACGGCTGCGCGATTCCGGCCTCGAGGTGGCCACGATCTACGGGCAGGGCCGGTTCGACGTCGAGGCCGAACGCCTCCGGTTCCAGACCGGGCAGGCTAAGGTCTGCGTCTTCACGACGGTCGCCTCGATCAGCCTGCACGCCGGCGAGACTCTCGACGGCGGACGCCAGGCGAGCACCGAGCCGCGGGTGGGCGTGTTCCACCAAGCCCGCTTCTCGGGCATCGCGGGCCGGCAGGTCACCGGCCGCACGCACCGCGACCAGCAGGTCTCCCCCTGGCACATCGCCTACGCCCAGGGCACCGTGGAGGAGCAGGTCAGCAAGGTGATGGTGGAGCGCATCGCCGCGGCCTCCGACACCGTGGGCGGAGATACGGACGGGCTTACTGACATTGCGCAGCTGCTCGAGGCCGATTGGCTGCCACCGACGAGCCTGACCGCAGAGGTCGAGTGATCGGGGAGAACATTGTTCTCCCCGACGGCGAGAGCTAGGCGATCCCTGTCGATAGCCGTCAGGTCACACCGTGTTCTGAAAGAGACCAATCACCCCTCTGCAAGCTCCAGCAGCTCTTCGGACTCTACCTTCTGCTCCGGGTCGGCGACATCACCGCGGAACCTGACGTCCTCTGCTTCGAGCACGTCGCGGGGGTCCCGGTCGTCGCCCGGGTGACTCCACCGAAATCCTTCGGCGATCCGTCCGTCGGAGGTGAGTACTCGATATGCGTTCGCGCAGTCACCACAACTGGATACGTGGTTCGCGATTGGCTGCGGGGCCGTCCCCACCGCGTCGGCGAGCGCGGCATAGGTGGTCCAGCGTCCTGCGGGCAGCGCTTCGAGGATGCGGTGCGTAGTGCGCCAGTCGAAGCCTCTACGGCTGTCGCGCAGCCGCCGGAGTACCCGGTCGATGGCGGAATCCCGCGCGGCTGGCAACTGCCACAACGCAATTGCCTGCGTGGCGAGTCGAGCCCCGCGCGCGATCATCTCTGCTTCGTTCCATGCCTCCAGCTTCCCGAGACCGGCGTTGAGACGCAGAGGGCTCTCTCGGAAGCCTCCGACCATGTCCCTCTTCTGTGCGAACGGCCGGTCCGAGTACTCGGAGTTGTAACCGGTCAGCGTGAGGTTGCCGAGCGTATGGAGATGCTGACGATGCACGCGGTGCCAGTCCTCGCCGAGGTCCTCGCGCCACTGAGCGGGGAGGTCCTCGTTCTGCGGCATGATGTGCTCGATGGTGTAATCGGCAACTGAGATCGGTTCCTTACGGCGATCGTTCTCAAGCTTCCGCAACAGGTAGGCGATGCGAGGGAAGTTGTAGAGATCCGCGGTACGAAGGGCCGCCTCGAACTCGTCGTCACGCGGGAAGCGCTGCGAGCTCGTCAACGTGAGGAAGCGGGCGGCGACGCTGGCGACGTAGTCCTCGGGATCGATCGTTGTGCCGAGCAGAGCGAACGTGCTCCGGAGCGTGTTCGTCGGGACGCGGCACACCGCTCGGCGGAGAAGGTACGCGGTGGTGAGGTCCACGATCGCGAGCACATCCTCCTCGGTGATCGTGTTGTTCGCGTAGTCCGAATAGACCTGCAGCAAGAAGGGGTACACCACCGTCGCCCGCAATTGGTCGAGATCGTGGAAGGCACGGGCCAGGCGGGGACGCTCTTCGGCACCCAGCGCGATGGCCGCGAACCATCCCGAGTGCCGGTACAAGTCCTCGACGAGCTCGCGGCGGGTGCCGCCAGTTGCCTCCCGTTCGAGGGCATACTCTTTGAATGCCTCGTAGATATCGCCCTTGCGCAGAGTGGCATCGCGGGTCTTGTACGTGAGGTAATGACGCACGTACTCGTCGAAGCGCCCCTCCTCAGCGGATGCGAAACGCTGCTCCATCGGGTGCCAGTAGCTCATGTAGAGCGTCGCCTGCTCGCGCGGTTGTACGTCCATTAAGACGAAGTTCCGAATCAGGTCCGCCTGCGAGAGCCTCTTGCCCGTCGAGTTCATCGTCTCGAAGACGAGCTGCGGATCATCCTTTCCGCGCGTCAGTCGCACGTCGACGACGACGAGCTTTCTCAGACCATTGCAGAGATCGACGATACTCAGGTCTGGATCGGCGAGCAATCTCCGGAAAAAGGCGATGTTGTCGAGCACGCGGGAGTGAGAGCCCTCAGGAGCAGGTGTGCCGCCGACAACCGACTGCATCGCTGGCTTGTCCGACTTCGAGAGGATGAGCTTGTAGTAGCGGTCGCCATCCTCGTCGTCGTTGGTGAGATAGCGGTTTCGGATCTTCTTCGGGGAGAACCCGTCGACCGGCTCCCGCTGCCCGTCAGGCAACCGGTCGAGGTGCTCGGCGAGGGCCGCGAGCAGCAGCATAACCGTGGTGACGCGCTGCTGGCCGTCGATGACGAGATCCGGCTCCGCAGACGTGCGAGTCCCTTCATCGCGCTCGACGTAAACGATCGAGCCCGTGAAGTGGTTGTCGAGCCGCGCGCTGCGGCCCGCATGGAGGATGTCTCTCCAGAGCCGCTCACATTCCGATTCGGTCCACGAGTACACCCTCTGGTAGATCGGGACCATGAACTGGGTTCCGGATCGGAGCAGAGTGAGAAGATTCGAGTCCTGTGCCTTCATAGCCTGATCATCTCAGACGGAACGGGCATTTCAGTTGTTCGATGCCGGCTACGTTCCCGGCGTACCGATCGGCCGATGCCGCCCTGCCAACCGATAAGGAGACCTTCCTGTTGGCACACGGGCGGTCCTCCGGCCGTGCCCGTGGCAGGACTGGAGTCGCCGCCCTTTGATCACGCCGCCATGGTCGCCGCCGCGACGCGGGTGCTGGCCGCCAAGAGTTGTGTGGGCGACGTACATGGACCGGGTCCGACTGTCCAAGCATGCGAACGGGCGGCCTAACGGGGTGGGGTTGGAAGTAGAAGACTTCAAGCCATCACCCCTACCTGTCAGCCCGCCATGGAATGATCGAATAGTCACTGACCACTGTCCAGAAAGGACTCTCGTGGGACTTTTCGATCGCCTCATCGGCCGCAGGAGGACGACGGAGTCTCCGGTTCCCTCGCACGCTTCGGAGCCACCGCGCGCCGCACGATTTGCAGTGATCGATGTCGAGACCACCGGACTCTCCCCCGCCGACGAGCGGATCATCGAACTCGCGATCATCCGTGCCGACGTGCACGGACGACCCATTGACCAGTGGGTGGCGCGGTTCCGTCCCGAGAAGCCGGTCGGAGCGACCCATGTCCACGGGATCACCGACGAAGACGTCGCGCACGCTCCGCGTTTCGCTGAACATGCGCAGTTCATCGGCACTGCGCTGCAGGGCATGGTCGTCGTCGCACACAATGCCGAATTCGACGCGAGCTTCCTGCGGGCGGAGTTCGCCCGGGCATCGATGCCCATACCGGCCTTCACGCCGTACTGCACGCTGCAGGGCAGCTCGCTCTATCTTCCCCACCTTCAGCGGCGCAAGCTCAGCGATTGCTGCGCAGCGCTGGGCGTCACGATCCAGAAGGCGCACTCGGCACTCGGTGATGCTTTGGCCACGGCTGATCTTCTGCAGCGGTATCTTGCCCTGGACGCTCAGACCGGCTATGACGCGCCCCTCACAGCCACGCGGGCGTTGCGTGCACGCGAGATCGCAAACAGGGGCGAACCCTCTGCACCTGTGGCGCCTCCCATCGCCTCCGTTCCGCCTCCCGCCCCGCGCGAGGCATCGGCTCCGACGGGTGCTCTGGCCCCCTCGACTTCGTCGTCCGCCTTGTCACCGCGGCCGGCACCCCGCTCGCCCGCGGCTCCTGCACCAGATCGTCTCGCGCGGACCTCGGACGCCCCGGCCGCGCCCGAACCATTGCCTCTCGATCCTGCCCGGCCCACCGGTGCGGCTTCTGTCGCTGACGATCCCGAGCCGGTAGGCGGCACAGTCTCCCCGGCCGTCGTTCGCGCCTGGGCGAGAGAGAACGGAATTCCCGTCGGCGACCGGGGACGGCTCAGCGCCGAGATCGTAAACCAGTACAAAGCCTCCACCGGCCGGTCGGAAACGCCGACCCCGACGGTCGCGCCGATGCCGGCGCCCGCCCCCGAATCGCCGACGACGACCGCGCCGCAACCAGCCCCGCGCCCCGCCGTCGTGAAACGCTCGGCCACCAGACTCACCATCACTCCGGAGTTTCAAGCCGCGCTGGATCATCTCCATGCCGGGCACCACCTGTTCCTCACCGGCAAGGCGGGTACGGGCAAGTCGACTCTCATCCGGCACTACCTGGAGGCCACCGAGCGACGCACCATCACGGTTGCGCCCACCGGCATCGCGGCGCTCAACGTTGACGGGTACACGATCCACCGCCTCTTCTCGTTCCCCAAAGGCGTCACCGAGGAAACGGTGCGGGGGCCGGGTTACTACCCCGGACGCTTCGCGAAAGCCCTCAAAGAGCTCGACACATTGATCGTGGACGAGGCTTCGATGGTGCGGGCCGACCTGTTCGACGCGCTCACCGCCGCGCTCGAGCGGTTCGGCCCGAGGCCAGGCACACCGTTCGGGGGCGTGCAGCTGGTGCTGGTCGGTGATCTGTACCAGCTGCCGCCCGTGGTCACCGACGGCGAGGCGGCATGGATCGAGGAGCGCTTCGGCACGCCGTTCTTCTTCTCAGCTCGGTCGTTCGAGCCCAGCACGTTCCCTGTCGTGGAGCTGGGAACGGTGTTCCGGCAGCTCGGAGACAACCGCTTGGTGGATCTGCTGAATGCGGTGCGCGAGGGAGCGCTGCTCGAGGAGGCACGCGCCGAGCTGAACCAGCGGACCGCCCCGGATTTCGAGCCCGACCTCGACGAGTTCTGGTTGACTTTGGCGACCACCAACCGGATCGTCGGAGCCCGCAACCGCCAGATGCTCGAGCGGCTCCCGGACCCAGCTCAGGTCTTCGCCGCCCAGGTCTCCGGCGAGACCGACGGGATCGAACACCCCACCGATGACTCCCTGTCGATCGCCGTCGGTGCGCAGATCATGATGCTCACGAACCACCCCACTAACCGCTGGGTCAACGGCACTCTCGGCAGGATCACCGCGATCGAGACGGACGAGGACGGCCCGCTGGTCACGGTCCTCCTGCGCGACGGGCGGAGCGAACAGGTGCGCCGGCACACCTGGGACATCACCCGTCCCAGCGTTCGCGGCGGATCACTCGTCCACGAAGTGATCGGTACCTTCACACAGCTGCCGATGAAGCTCGCCTGGGCAATCACCATCCACAAGTCCCAGGGGCAGACGCTGGACCGGGTGGTCGTGGACCTTACCGGCGGCACCTTCGCCAACGGCCAGCTGTACGTGGCCCTGTCGCGCTGCACGAGCCTGGAGGGACTGGTGCTGAAGCGCGAGGTCCTCCCCCGGGACCTCAAGGCCGACGTGCGGGTACGGCGTTATCTCGCCACCGGAGCAGCTTCGACGGCCACGCTCGGTGAGGCATACCTGGCGGTGCTCACGGTGGGCAACGAAGGAGGACGGTGGCGTCCGCGCCCAATCGAGATCGCCGTGGTGACCGACGACGGCGACGAGGCCACCACCGTCATCAACCCCACCAGCGATCTCTACTCGGCACACGCCGACTACGGCCTCACCACTCGGGACGTGCAGCTCGCGCCCCTGCTCAAAGAGGCCTGGCCTGCGCTGAGCTCAGTCTTGGCCGGCCGCGTGCCCGTCGGGCTGGACATCGATCGTCAACTCGCCCAGATCGACTTCGAGCTCAAGCGCAACGGGATCGTCGAGCCGATGCCACTGGGCCTCGACCTACCGACGACCATGCTGAGCTCCGACGAGCTCGCACGTCTGCAGGCGCCGACGGCCCTGGAGCGGGCGCGAGCGGTCCGCGGCGCCGCCCAGCGCGTGCGCGGCACGGGGACCGAGTTGCCCGGCACCGGAACCGCGTTCCGTCAGCTCACCCACGGACACGGCTACCTGCTCGCCCGCACCACCGGGCCGTATGGGTCCACCGACCCGGCGAGCTTCGTGGTGGGTGGGAATCTCACGGCCGAGGACGACGCCGCCGATGTCCTCGCCGGGCTCCTGCGCGAAGCGTGGGACCGGGTGCTGCATTGCGATCAGGAGGTCACAGAACGCATGAGGCAGGTGGACCTGCATTTCGGTGTGAACGTTCTGCCTGCGGACCAGGACGTCGCCGGTCCCGTGGATGTGACCGCGCTGCTAGTGCCGGGGACACGACTGTGCTTCAGCGGGACGGTCGAGTCCCTTGTCCACGGACGGGTTGAGAAAGAGGAACTCCACGACCTGGCCGAGGGCTGGGGATTGGTGCCGGTTCCGACGGTGACCAAGACCAAGACCGACGTGCTCGTCGTCGCCGAGGCCGGTTCACAGTCCTCGAAGACTAAGAACGCCGCGAAGTGGGGCAAGCCAGTGATCGTCGCCGAGGATTTCTTGGGGTGGGCGCGGAGGTGAGGCGGTATCTCTCTGTTACGCCAGAGAGAGAACAGCGACAGAGACGAATTTCAATTCACAGCGCGCTGTGGCTCCTCGAACCGTCGCGCTCCTCAGCTCGTCGGCGCAGGCGGCCGCGCCACAACCACCTCGACGTTTTCATCGACGTCCACCTGCGCCTCGCCCCATGCGTAGGGCACTACGAACGTCGATCCCGGCTGCACCCGAAGCACTTCACCAGCCTCGTTCTCGAGCTGTGCGGGCCCTTTGACCCCGATCACCACCGCGAAGCCGGCCTCGAGCCGATCACCCGCCCGCAAGCGATCTGCGCGGAACGGCGCATCACTTCCGGCGAGCAGATCGCCGCGCGTCCCGCGCCCCGCGCAGACGAACCCCTCCACCACCTCGCGCTGTACTCCTGCCACGACGGCGCCCGCCGCCGTCGCGTCGTCGAGTCCCAGATGTCCACCGGCGCCGCCCGGCAAGGGGAAGTCCTTCCACTCAAGAAAGATCGAGAGATCCGCGGGCTCCTGTACCTCGACCATGAACGAACCACCGCCTATGGCGTGCGGAATGCCGGGCGGGCAGTACACGACGTCTCCGGCCTCGACGGAGAGCCTGTGCATCAGCTTCAGCACCGGGGCGGTCTCCCCTGCTGCGAGCAGCGGGAGAACCTGCTCGCGTGTCACCTCGGGGAGGAACCCGATGTGTGCCTCGCCATCGGTGAGGTAGATCCACGCTTCGGCCTTCCCGTGCGGGTGGCCGAGATGCTCGGCGGCGAACTCACGGCTGGGATGGATGTGAACCGGTAGACGCTCCCCCGCATCGAGAAGCTTCGTGAGCACTTCGGTGCTGGAACCGAATGCCGCCACGTGCGCGCTCCCGAGCCACGCCGTCGGGTCGGCGTGAATGGCGTCCCGCAGGAGTGCACCGTCGGGAAGCCTCGAGAGCCCCAGTCCTGGCTCTCCGGCGACCTCGGTGGTCGATCCCACCCAGTCCTCTGGTTCGAACTCTCCCTGGACCGGCACGTCGCGGAACGCGGCGATGCGCGCGCCGCCGCGATAGAAGCGGCCGCGAGGCTGGTTGCGGTCGAGGCGTACGGGTCTCATGTGGTCTCCAGTGTCGATCGGGTTTCGAGCATGGCGCCGGTCTCGACGACGCCGGCGATAAACCCGCCGAGGAAGGTGTCGCCGAGACCGATGGTGGTCGGTGCTCCCGTGCGCAACTCGCGCGCCGGCTGCACTGTGACGGGAGCGGCTATCCGCGCCGGCAGTTTCTCGGCGACGGCTTCGCCCACGCGGCTGGTTGGGTGCTCGCCCGCAGTATCGAGGGATTCGGCGCGCGCGGCGTCGCCTTCGAGGTATCGCGCACCGGCCGCGAGGATTCCGCACTCTAGCGCTCCGCCGAGCTCACGCGCATGCGTGCCGGCGGCGAGTGCCCAGTATTTCGAGTGCACCATGACGGTGCCGCCAGGCAAGTTCGCCAGGATCGTCTCGAGTGCCGAGGCGATCTGGCTCGGATCGGTGACGTCCACGGGCCGGCCGGTGAAGGAAGCGAGCTCGTCCTCGTTCATCCCCACCACGGAGGCCCTCGGCGTGATCTCGGCCCATACCCGGCGGCGGAAGGCAGGCACGTGGTAGTCGGCGTCTTCGTACATGACCCGCAATCCGACAGGGGCCTGCTCGAGGATCCCGCGCAGCGCGCGCAGCCGGTCCTCGAGGATCTGCTCGTTCCGTATCGAGTTCAGCCCGGAGATGACGAACACTCCCCCAGGCCGCAGCCAGTCCGCCAGCCCGTCATGCAGCGGCGTGAGTTCGCTGACGGGGTCGTTGACCAGGATCACGCGGTTGGCGTGGGAGGTATGGATGCTCCCTCCCATGAGTCGCACCCGCATGTGCTGGGGATACTGGACGATCAGGTGGGGAACGTAGTTCGCCCGCGGCGTCCCAGGCAGGACCGCGGAGCCCTCGGCGAGCTGACTCTCGAACGTCTCGTCCCGGCCGGGCACGTGCAGCACGTTCGGATGCCCCAGCAGAGCCAGGGTCCGCCCGGCGCGGACATTCGTCCCGCCGACGGTCATCACGTGCTCGAAACGGTCCTGGACAGCGAGGAGGGCCTCGATGCCGGAGACGTAGCGCTCTCCGCCGATGCCCTCATGCATGAAGGCGAGCACGCTGATGAGCAGGTCCCGCTCCGTAGCGATCTCGGCCGGCTGCCGGACCTCCGAGAGCGATACGGCATGGTCGTCGGCCATGGCCTGAAGTCTGTTCTCGTCCAGGACCAGTTCGCTGTCCAGGCAACCGCCCAGACCCAGCACGATCGACGTGGTCATCAGCGTGCTCCCCCCCCCCTCAGCGCAGGTCGGTCAGGCGCGGGTAGAGCGAGGCCTTGCCGTCGGCCGCGAACAGCCGGATCTTGTGCGCGGCAATCTCCTTCAGCGCAGCGATGCAGTCCGGCTGGATGACATTGGGCTCGCGGACCCCACCGTCGTGCAGCACCTCACGCATCTTCTGGTGATAGGCGACCTTGATGTCGCTGGAGATGTTGATTTTATTGACCCCGAGCGTCACCGCCTCGGCGATCTCGTCGTCGGGGTTGTTCGAGCCGCCGTGCAACACCAGCGGGATCGATACGGCGGCCTTCAGCTCCTTGAGCAGGTCGAGCTTCAGCTCTGGCTTGAGGTGGGAGGGGTAGATCCCGTGCCGGGTGCCGATCGCGACCGCGAGGCTGTCCACTCCAGTCTTCGCGACGAAGTCCTTCGCGACCTCGGGATCGGTGTAGATGATGTCGTCGGTGCCTGCCTCCGCCTCGTCGTCGGTCTTGCCGATCGTGCCGAGTTCCGCTTCGACGGAAAGACCGAGCGGATGCGCCACCCCGGCTGCTTGGCGGGTGAGCGCCACGTTGTCCTCGTAGGGATGCATGGACCCGTCGAGCATCACCGAGGTGAAGCCGGTGCGCACTGCCAGCAGCATCTGCTCGTAGGTCGCCCCGTGGTCGAAGTGGATCGCCACCGGAACCGATGCCCGCCTCGAGGCCTGGACGATCGAGGGCATGATGTCCTCGCCGACATGCGCCAGTTCATCGGGATGTATCGCCACGATCAGCGGACTGTCCAACTCCTCGCTGATCTCGATGACACCGCGCATCATCGCCCAGTCGCTGATGTTGAAAGCCGGCACCGCGAAGGAGTTCTCGTTCGCGACGTCGAGCAGGTCGATTCCGTTGATGAGCATTCGCTCGTCCTTTCGTAGAACCCGGGCGTTCGCTCCCGGGAGTTCAGGGGAAGAAGGCCGTCCGGTCAGGCCTTCACAGCTCCGGCAGACATTCCGCTGAGGAAGTACCGCTGGAAGAAGGTGAAGAGGAGGAGGATCGGAATGGATCCGAGAATGCTCATGGCCATGATCTGGCTCCAGTCATAGGAGTGCTGACCCATGAGCAGCTGGATACCGATCGGTACCGTCCGCATCTCGTTGGTGCGGGTGAGGGTGAGCGCGAACAGATACTCGTTCCACGCGATCATGAAGGTGTATACCCCGACGGAGACCAGGCCGGGCACGGAGATCGGCAGCAGGATCCGGAAGAGCACCGTGAGCGGGCCGGCGCCGTCCACCATGACGGCCTCGTCGAGCTCCCTCGGCAGGGTGTTGAAGTACCCGGTCATCATGATGATCGCGTAAGGCAGGGTGAACACGATGTACGTGAGGATCAGGCCCCCGTAGGTGTCGTACAACCCCAGCGTCACCACGAGCCCGAAGTACGGGATCAACAGCGTGATCGGCGGGACGGCCTGCACGGAGATGATGACGACGTTCAGGGCCCGCTTGAACGGGAAGTCGTACCTGCTGAGCGCATACGCAGCGAGCACCGAGACCAGCAGGGTCAGCACGGTGACCGAGCCGGCGACGACGTAGCTGTTGAGGAAGAACCGCAGCTTCTCGCCGTCGGCGAAGATCGCCGCGTAGGAGCCGAGGTTCATCTCGGCGGTCACCAGCTTCGGCGGCCAGTCGAAAACCTGACCGTTGGGTTTGAACGAGGTCGAGGCCATCCACAGGATCGGCAGCGCGGGGAACAGCGCGCAGACGAGCAGAACGACGTGCATGGCGATCTTCCGGGGCGCCGGGCTCGCCCGCCGGCTCGGGGCGGGGCTGGTGACAGGGACTGACGGAGAGTGCGACATCACCGGTGTGGGCCTTTCTCGCAAGGAGGTCATCTCAATCACGCGCCCTCTGCTGTCGGACGTACAGGACCGCGAGGATCATGGAGAGCAGCAGCACCACGACCGCGCTGGCCGAGGCGGCACTGAAGTCGTACTCCGAGAACGCGAGCTTGTACGTGTAGGTGCTAAGCATCTCCGTGGCGTCCACGGGGCCTCCTCCGGTGGTCATCCAGATCAGGGCGAACTGTTGAGTGGTCCAGATGAAGTCGAGGATCGCCATGGCGAGGATGATCGGGCGCAGCTGCGGGAGCGTGACGTTGACGAACTGCTGGGCGAGGCCGGCGCCGTCGACCCGCGCGGCTTCGTAGAGGTCCTTCGGGATCCCCTGGAGCCCAGCGAGCAGGCTCACCATGAAGAAGGGGTAGCCGCACCAGATGTTGATGAAGGTGATGACGGGCAGGGCTGTGGCCGAGTTCGAGAGCCACTCCACGCTGGATTCCGTAATGCCGAGCGTCGTGATCAGGTAGTTCACGATCCCACTGGGGTTCAGGAGCATCCGCCACAGCACGGCGACGACCGCCACCGTGAACAACCACGGGAGGATGAAGACGGTGCGGGAAACGGCGCGCACTCCGGGGCTGAGCAACTCGGAGTTCAGGAGCGTCGCGAAGGCGATGCCGATCACGAAGTGCGCGATCACGCTCACCCCAGCGAAGATCGCCGTGTTGGACGTGGCTTTCCAGAACGTGCCGTCCGAGAGCACCTGGCCATAGTTCTCGAAGCCCACGAACTCGGTGGAGGGGATGGTGACAGCCGAGTCCTGGAACGAATACCAAACGACCATGGCGATCGGGACCACCATGAGCACGAGCATCACCATGAGCGTCGGGGACAGGAAGGCATACGGCCGCAGAGGCGAGCCATGCAGGCGGTGACGGCGTGATCGGCGGGCGGGACCAGATGACGGCCCGGTGGTGGGTTCGACGAGGGCGGAGGCTGACACGGTGGCTCCTTCGACGCTGATGGATCCGGCGGTGGTCTCGACCACGTTCAGAGCTTCGACTCCCAGGACTTCTGCGTTGCGGCCAGCGCCTGGGCCGCGTCCTGGGAGCCCTCGAGCGTCTTCTGCAGCTGCTCGGCGAGATCTCGCATGAGTTGCTCCGCGACCGGGAGGCCGACGAACTCGTTGACCGGGGTGCCGCTCTGCCAGACCTCGAACGCCGTCTTCGTGACCTCGTCATCCTCGACCCCGTCCGGCACCGACTTGGAGTTGCCGGGGAAGGCATTGGCCGCCGATGCGATGCGCGCGTTGACGTCCTCGCTCATGAGGAACTCGACGAGCTTCCAGGCGGCCTCCTTGTTCTGGGATGCCTCGGACACCCCGATTCCCCAACTGCCATAGGTCACGCCCGGGGCCTCCTCGGATCCATCGGCGGTCGGCATGGCTGCGACCTCGAACTGAAGGTCCGGGGAGTCGGCACGGAACATGTTCACGTGAGCGACAGTGTCCACGATCATCGCGGCGCGACCGGAGCTGAACTCCTCGACCTTGTCCTGCTCCTTCAGCGTGGCGGACCCGGGGGCGATCAGCCCTTGGTCGTCGAGGTCGACGATGAAGTCGATGACGCTCGTGACCTCCTCGCTCTCCAGCGCAGGCTTGCCGTCGGCGAGCATCGACTGCCCGCCGGCCCACAGCCAGGACATGACATCGTTCTGGACACCATTTGGCGCCTCGAGGGATAGCGGCAGCACCCAACCGGCGACGCCCGGATCTGCCTCGACGGCAGCCGCCGCGGCGGCGGTGAACTCCTCCCGTGTGGTCGGCAACGCATCGATCCCGGCCTCGCCGAGCACCGCGGTGTTGGCGAAGAGCATGTACGCGAAGTTCACGACCGGGATCATCCTTGTGCTGCCCTCGGCCTCGACCGTGGACGCGAGCTCGGTGTCATCGAAGGACGCCTCGCTCATGAGTTGGTCGAGGTCGGCGAGCGCCTTCTGCGAGGCGAGGTCATGAACCCACGCCCCGTCCAGACCCATCACGTCAGGCATCGTTCGGGAGGCGGCACCGGCGATCAGCTGCTCCTTGGTCGCGGCGTACGGACCGGAGAGCAGTTCGACGGTGATCCCCTCGTTCGCCGCTTCGAACTCGTCCATCAGTTCCCTGAGGAACCCTTCCGGGAGCTCCGGCTCCCACCACTGCTGGAACTCGAGCTTCCCGCCCCCGCCGGACCCGCCGGAATTTCCGCACGCGGCGAGAGCCCCCGATGCGGAGAGTGCTCCCATCCCTGCCAGGACCGTGCGGCGACCTAGAGCACCGTTGCTCATGACAACCTCCCGTTGCGACTTGCTGCGCTTCTTTGCTTGTTTATGCGCGCTTATGCGGCATGCTGTGGAGCGTAGAGGAGGCCTAGATCACCTGTCAACAGGTCCTTTCGGGCGCACCATGGGACTGGGTGCGCCGACAGGGCCCCGGGCACTCCGCAAGGAACCCAGCAAGGGGCGGCACCGGATGCCGCAGATCGTGCGGTATCCTGCGTCCAAATGCGCGTTCGACAGCGCTTCGGGGTCGTCTCGAAGACGCGATCGAAGGTGCGGCACGCTGTGGCCCCACTGTGGGGTCCGGGCACCGAACGATTCCGGTCAATAGAGGCCGGAGGGGGATGTGGATGCTACCTGCAGGCAGAAAGTCCGAGCTCGAGGCGATCGTCTCCAGCTCGGGACACGTCACCGTGACCGATCTCGCGGAGAAGTTCGACGTCTCCGCGGACACCATCCGGCGCGACCTCGACGCGCTGAGCGCGGAAGGCAGAGTGGTTCGCACACGGGGCGGGGCGATGAGCAAGGCGACGACCGCCTGGCCCGAACTGACGGTCAATGTGCGTCAAGGGGTGCAGAACGACGCGAAGGAAGCAATTGCCGACCTCGCGATCGGTCTGGTCTCCGACAGCACCTCGATCATCCTCAACGCCGGGTCGACCGGGCTCGCTGTGGCCCGGCGCCTGCGGGACCTGCGCGATCTGACGGTCGCGACGAACAACGTGCTGGTCCCCTCCGTCATCGATCCCGCGTGCCTGCGCGAGCTCTACCTGCTCGGCGGACGCGTACGCATCGGATCCCAGGCCACCGTGGGCGCCCTCTCGCTGGGTCTCTCCCCCAACGGTGCCCCCATCTCCATCGCAGCAGACATCGCGCTGATCAGCGTCGGCGCCCTCTCTGCCGACCGAGGCTTCTCGACCGGCGACCCCGGGGAGGCCCAGATGATGGCCTCGATGATGGAGCGCGCCGACCTCGCAGCGCTGATGGTCGATTCCTCGAAGTTCGACAAGCGCCTCTTCGCCGAGGTCGCCCCCTTGGCGGCAGCCGACTACCTGATCACCGACGCCCCGCCGCCGGCACCCTTGGCCACCGCCCTGGCCGATGCCGGCGTGAAGGTCCTGGTGCCGTCGAGCCGTTCGTGAACATCCGACCTCGGACACCGCCGTCACCCTGCATTCCAAAATGCGCGCCAGCTCTATACCGTCCAAGACATGTCAGGTCCCGGGCCCTCATTGCGTGCCAGTCCTGCGCGACGCGCTACCCCCGCTCGAGGCTCAACTCCAACCCGAACTGCTCCGCCGCGGCCGCCAGCTCTCTGTCGAACGTGGCCATCGCCGCCATCGCCTCCCCATAGAGCAGCGCCGTGGACAGGTGCAGAGCATCCATCGCCCGCAGGCCGGAGCGGAGTGAGAGGGCATGGTCGATGACCTCGTCGTCGACGGCGTCGAGGTCGACCCTGCTGACGATCGCCTCGACATCCGCGTGGGAGCCGCCTCGGCGATCGACAGTTGCGTGCAGCTCGACCTCGAGCAGCCGCGAGGAGATCAAGGCGGTTCCGCCGCGGAAGAGCTCCTTGACCTCCGCGACGCCGGGCTCTTGACTGAGCAGTGTGTAGGCCGCAGAGGTGTCGAGGTAGATCACGGCCGCTCTCCGCGCATGTCCTCGATCATCTGCTGCGCGCTCCACCCACGGATCGGTGAGGAGATCTCGGGAACGCCCCGCTGAGCCGCAGGACGGAGGGCGCCGCTTGCTGCTCGCCGGGCACGCCGATCGGTCTCTACCGGCGTGATGCGGGCGATCGGGGTCCCCCGGTCCGTCACGGTGACGTCCTCACCGGCCTGGACGCGCGCGAGGACCCGGGCGGTCTGCTGGTTCAGTTCGGTGCGCGTCACGTCGGCCATGAGATCATCCTAGCCTTTGCTACTACTTCTAGTACATATCTGATGTGGACAGAACGTGGCGGTTCGGAGCCGGCCCCCATGGAGCGGCGCGTGCCTGTGTGCAGTCCGCCCCCGCGAGCTACTCGAAGTACACGTCGTAGTGCAGCGCGCACCCCGGATTGAAACCGGCGCCGCATCGCGGGCACCGCTGCGACGACTCGACGTACTCGTCGATCGTGAGCTCACTCCCGCACGCACCGCACAGAATGGCCCGCTCGTCCCGAGACCCGGCGGGCCACGGGAAGGAGGCGTGGCCCGCGGTCTCCTCGTGACACAGATGGCACGGGTAGTACTCGCCGCAGCACGCGAAGCGGATCGCGATCACGTCCAGCGCCGTGCCGTAATGAATACACCGCGTTTGTGCGTCCACCGTGGGCCCGTGCACCACCGGTGCCTTCGTCTCGGGCTCGCTCATCGGGTCACCGCAGGGCATCACCGCGCCGACGGGCGGCTCTCCACCCGTCGGCCGGTTCGCACCGTCCCGTCGGCCGGTCCTCGCCGCAGCGCTGCTCACGGCGTCAGCAGACTCTCCAAATCCGACGTATCCACCAGCGGATCATCCAGGTCCACGGTGATCCGCGAGTGCGCCATCAGCCGTGCCCGGCCCGTGATCGTCGAGTCCCACGCCGGGAAGTCGCCCACGGTGGTCTCGCCCATCACAGCGCCCACGAAGCGGTTGCCGCGCGGGGAGATGGTCTCCAGCGTGTCCCCGGGGGCGAGGTCTCCCTGCCCGGCCATGAGCGCCAGCCGCGCCGAGGTGCCGGTCCCCGTCGGGCTGCGGCAGATCACGCCCGGATGCACGTACGTCGCCGAGCGGGACTCGACCTTGCCGCTCTCCAGCGTGCGCACCCGCCCCATGAAGTGGACGAACGGCAGCGGGCCCACGTCCCCCAGCGTCGGGTGCTCCTGGCGCAGGCCGGGGCGGGCCTTGCGCACGAAGGCGTCGCCGAAGGCAGCCAGCGCGATCTGTTCGTCGGCCGTGAGCTCGAAGCCGTGGGCGCCCGCGTCGACCATGGCGAAGTAGGCGCCGCTCCAGACCAGGTCGAACTCGACCCGGCCGTAGTGGGGGACGTTGACGGACAGGCCGCGTTCGGCGACGTAGGCGGGCTCGCCCTGGGTGGTGACCGACTCGACGCGCCCGTCGACGTTGCGGGCGGTGATCCGTGCCAGCCCCGCGGGGGATTCCAGCACCACCTGCTGCAGGCCCTCGGTCATCGGGATGATGCCGCTCTGGAGCAGGGCGGTGGCGGCGCAGAGGGTGTTGGAGCCGGAGTACATCGGGTACCCCATGGCCTCCATGATGATGTAGCCGGCCTGGGCCTCGGGGTGGCCGGGTTCGACGATGAGGTCGACCGACATCGCCGGGTCACCGTAGGGCTCCGAGAGCAGCAGCCGGCGCAGCCCGTCGCCCTCCTGCTGGAGGAAGCGCGCCTTCTCCAGGGCGGTGCGTCCCGGCAGCGGCTCGATGCCGGAGGTGACGATGCGGCTGACGTCTCCGCCGGCCTGGGTGTCGATCAGTTCGATCACGCGTTCACGATGCATGCGGTGCTCCCACGTTCTCCCAGTGCCGGTCGGGCACGACGACCAGGTTGCCGATGTACGTCTTGCCCATGAAGGTGCGCTGGGCGTCGTGGAAGTCGGAGAGGCGGAAGGTGCGATCCAGCAGCGGACGGATGATGCCGTCGTTGATGTAGCCGGCCAGCCGCCGGAACGCGGTGCGGGTGCCCTGCGAGGAGCCGTGCAGCTCGAGCTGCTTGAGGTACATCGTGCGCAGGTCCAGATCCACCACCGGGCCGCCGATGGCGCCGGCGGTGGAGTAGCGACCCTCGGGGCGCAGGATCCGCAGCAGGTCGTTGAACATGGGGCCGGCGACAAGGTCGGCGACCACGTCCACAGGGGCGTCGACGACGCGGTCGACCTCGGCGACCAGGTCTCCCGCGCCGCGGAGGATGACGTCCTCGGCGCCGATATCGCGCAGCGCGTCCTCCTTGCCGGGGCTGGTGACGGCGTAGGGGATCGCGCCGCGTGCCCGCGCCAGCTGGATGATGGCGGAGCCGACGCCGCCGGAGGCGCCGGTGACCAGCACCCGCTCGCCCTCGGCCAGGCGGCTGCGCACCAGCATCTGCTCGGCGGTGAGGTAGGCGCAGCAGAAGGTGGCCAGCTCCGCGTCGGTGATCTTGGCGCTCATCTCGTAGGCGTTGGCCGAGGGGACCGCGACGTACTCGGCGTAGCCGCCGTCGCGGCCGTGGCCGATGTAGTCGATGTCCGCCAGGGACTCATCGCCCTCGGGCCGGTTGTAGATGCTGAAGTCGACCATCACGCGCTGGCCGATGCGGCCTTCGTCGACGCCCTCGCCCACTGCGGCGATCCGGCCGACGATGTCGGTGCCCTGGATGCGGGGGAACTCCAGCGTGGAGCGGCCGCGCCGCCACGAGGAGACCTTCTGCGGGTCGGTATCGCTGCCGTAGGCGCCCTCGCGCACCCACACGTCGGTGTTGTTCATCCCGCACGCGTGCACATCAATCAGCACCTCTCCGGCGGCAGGGCTGGGCGTGGGGACATCACTGGAATAGACGAGCTGCTCGAGCCCGCCATGGCCCACGAGCTGGACCGCGCTCATTCTCTGCGGTATCGACGTCATCGATGGCCTCCCGTACTCGAATCGCGCGGCCATGCGGTCGCGCGTCAACAGGGACGATTCCCGCCTCTGACGATCGAGTCTAGGGGCGCGAGGTCACGGTGGCGTACCCCGCTCTCGGGACGCGGATGGGTGGGCGCCACCTCTCGCAGCAGCGGACGTGGGGACACACTGGGCCACCTGGCTCGTCCCATCGCGGTCCACGCATGCGGCGGTGCCGGAGGATCACTGCACCCGACCAGTTTGTGACACAGCCCGCAGACATCTGCGATCGGCGGCACAATCGACCTATGGGGATGGGGAACCAAACAGACGAACGTCAGCGAATCCTTCAGTACTGGTCGATGCTGGAGCTCTTCAGTCCGCAACCGGTGCCGAAGCTGACCAAGCGCTCGACACGCCCGAGCGACCGGCAAACCGTCGAATGGCGGTTCGGAGACCCGCTGCCGTGGCAGACGCTGGCCCCGCCCGCGCCATCGGGGAAGAAGCCGAAGTCCTGGCGTCATACCGTCTACCTCGGCGTCTATCAGCTCGAGGACACATATCAGCATCTTCATCAGGCTTTTGGTGAGGACCGCGACGCGTACGACGAGCGCCGTGCCGGGCGCAGCGCATGCGCCGGCGTCGTGCTAGACCAGCACGGTGTGCTCGTGCCTGACTCCGCGGTTCTATCCTCCGCGCTGTGGGCCGTGGCCCGTCTCATCACAGGCTCCACGACGCGCAGCCCCCGGTGGACGGCGGAGTTCCCCCGCGCGGCCCGCGACTTCGTCGACAAAGTGGACGAGGTCGAAGGCGCGCGTCGTGATCTCTCCTCAGCGGACCGCCAGCTCTCGCAGGGCCAGGAGTCGCTGCAGGCTCTGCTTCGGACGACGCACGCCGCCGCCGGGATCATGGGGATCGACGACCTCGCCACCTCGCGCATCGTCATCGACTCGGTGGTCCGCCAGGACCGGGACGAGGACGAGGCGTTCGACAGCGATTTCCTCAACAGCTTCTTCCTCGAGGATCTGGCGACGGTCCAGACGGCGACGCGGAGCGGGGGCTGCCCCCGTGCACTGGCCGAGTACCTCAGCCCCACCGGCGTCGGGGCTGACCGCAGGGTCGACGTCATGACCGCCGACACCACCGTCGATGACGGTGCCGGCGTCGACCGCCTGCCGAAGGGGCGCTGGCCATCAGCACCCGAGCACACCCTCGCGCTCCGCCAGCAGTTCGCCGTCAACCGCGCGCTCCAAGACCTCGGGAAGGGAGCCGGCCTCATGGGCGTCAACGGTCCCCCGGGCACCGGGAAGACGACAATGCTGCGCGACGTCCTCGCCGGGAACGTGGTTGAACGTGCGCGACGATTGGCCGCACTCTCTCGCCCTGAGGCGGCATTCACGGCGACCACGCACACGTGGCGCTCCGGCGATTTCCCTCGAACGATCCGTCAGCTCCGTCCCGAGCTCACAGGTTTCGAGATGGTCGTCGCCTCGGCGAACAACGCGGCGGTCGAAAACGTGAGCACTGAGGTCCCCGCGCAGGACGCCATCGCGAAGCCCTGGCGAGGGAAGGCTGAGTATTTCGCCGACATCGCTTCGGCGACGCTGGGCTCCACCCGGCAGGGCGGGGAGGGAAGCGACGACATCCCCCGTGCCTGGGGTCTTGTGGCAGCTCGACTGGGGAACAAGAACAATCGCAGCGCATTCCGAAGCGAGTTCTGGTTCGACAAGACCACCTGGGACACCCGAGAACGCACCCAACGCACAGAGCCGCGCATGCAATCTCGGCTCAAGGACTGGAAGGACGGAAAGGCGCCGCACCGGACCTGGGCGGAAGCCCGGACCGCTTTCCACACCGCCGAGAAGCGGGTCGACGCGATCATGGGGCAGCGCCGCGCAGCGCAAGAGCGACGGAAGGGCTTGGGCTCGGCGCTCGCGCACGCGGAGGAGCTCGCCCGTCGCGCCGCGCAGCGCAGTGACGATCTTCGCCTCGCCCGCGACGCCGTTCGCGACCACGCGGGCGTCACTGAACAGGCCGAGGCCGACTTCGCGGAGGTATCGGCAGCATGGGACCGTCACCTGGCGACCAAGCCCGGCTGGCTCGAGACTCTCTTCTCACTCGGCGGGGCGGCCCGGACGTGGCGAGCGAAGCTCGAACCCCTCGAGGAACGACGAGACACTGCCGAGAACTCCCTCGGGCAGGCTCGCGCGCTCGCACAGCGTCTCGATCATCAGGCACGAACTCTCCAGACCGACGCAGCCGACGCGAGCATGAACCGGCGGCGCGCCGAGGCGAAGGTGAGCGAGCTGCGCCGGCAGATCGCTGCGGACAGCGATGCCGTCGGCCCCGGATACCCGGGGGAAGGGTGGACGGGCGAGCAGCGCGAGCTCCACGCCCCATGGCTCGACGCGGAGCTGGATTGGGCTCGCTCTGAACTGTTCCTCGCGGCGCTTCGACTGCACGAGGATTTTCTGGCCAATGCCGCCGACGACATGCTGAAAGGGCTCCGTGCAGCTATGGACGTCGTCGCGGGGAGCGCTCCCCGCGACCTCGAGCCGGAGAAGGTCCTCGCCGCTTGGCAGACGTTCTTCCTCGTCGTGCCCATGGTCTCGACGACCTTCGCGTCCTACGCGCGCATGTTCGCCGGCCTCGGCCGAGAGGCGCTGGGTTGGCTCTTCATCGACGAAGCAGGGCAAGCGAGCCCGCAATACGCCGCGGGGGCGATCTGGCGCACGCAACGGGTCGTCGCTGTGGGCGATCCCCTGCAGCTCCAACCTGTCGTGACCATGCCGCAGAAGGCGCAACGGGACATCGCTACAGCATTCGGCATCAGCTCCGAGTGGATTCCGCCGCAGGCATCGGTGCAGACTCTCGCCGACCGCGTCTCGCCCTACGGCACCACGCTGGGGCGGGGGGATCAGGCGGTGTGGGTGAGCGCACCACTCACCGTCCACCGGCGCTGCGATGACCCGATGTTCCGCCTGTGCAACGAGATCGCCTACGACGGGATCATGGTCAGCGGCGTGCCTCGTACGCTCGATAATCTCAAGCATTCAGACCTCTTCGACACTCCGGACGGGCCGCGGATCACGCCCAGCAGCTGGCTCGATGAACCTGCACGCACCACTGGGACCCACCTGCAGGAGAACCAGATCACCCGTCTCCTGCGCGAGCTCGAACAGCTCCGGGCCGAAGGCGTCGAAGCCTCGGAGGTCATCGCGATCTCCCCGTTCCGCACCATCGCGGACCGGCTTGCCGGCCTCACGAGCCGACATCCGGATCTCACAGCCGGAACCATTCACACTGCCCAAGGCCGGGAAGCCGACGTCGTCTTCCTCGTGCTGGGCGGGGATCCTTCGGCCCCCGGCGCGAAGTCGTGGGCATCGGAGACCGTCAACCTCGTCAACGTCGCAGCGAGCCGCGCGAAGCGCAGGCTCTACGTGATCGGCGACAGGGCTGCGTGGTCGAAGTACAACTACTTCCAACAGCTCGCGGCGTGCTTGGGAGAGTCGGGTCCCGTTCAGGAGTAGGGAGCGGACCGTCAGCCCTCCACGGGCCCGCCCCGCTGAGCGAGCTTCTCCCGGATGCCCCGGACCGCACGGCCGAGGCCCGAGACGTTGTCCTCCTCCTCGGGCAGCTCGACGAAGTCGACGATCGAGCGCATGGTCGCCAGGTCGATGCTGGGCTTGCCCTCTGCGAGCTCCAGACCGATCCGCTCCCCCACCAGTTTCTCCAGTCTCTGGGCTGCCTCAGGGCCGCGCTTCTCGCGGGCGGTCTCGAGCCGGTCATGGAGCAGGGCGACGGCGACTTCGGAGGCGGGGAAGGGCTCGGAGTAGCCGGCGATCGTGATGTGTTCCAAGGTGCGTCCCAACGAATCGAGGATCAGCGCGCGGCATCCTCGGGCGCGCGCTGCCGGGCGGCTGCGGCCGGCACGTCAGCACAGTACCGCCGTCCGCGCGCGGGGCACGCGACGGTCCGCACCTCGTCGGGCAGCGGGCCGCGGTCCGCCCCGTCGGCCGGCCGTCCTCCACCCACCACCATCACCGCCCGCGCCGATAGACTCGATGGGTACTCACCGCTTCCAGCGTCGGCAGCGAATCCCCGCCGATCCGTGCTGGAGCACCGTGTCCTCGAACCCCTCGCACTCCCCCGCCCCGCTGCCCGCCGGTCGCCTGCGGCTGGTCATCCTGGCCCTGTCCCTGGGCGCCTTCGCGATCGGCACCACCGAGTTCGCCAGCATGGGGCTGCTGCCGCAGATCGCGGACTCGCTCGAGGTGAGCATCTCGCAGGCCGGCATGCTCATCAGCCTGTACGCCCTCGGGGTCGTCGTCGGCGCACCGCTGGTGACGATCGCCGCCGTGCGGATCCCGCGCGCCCGCCTGCTGGTGCTGCTGATCGGGCTGATCGGCGCGGGCAATCTGCTCTCTGCCCTGGCGCCGGACTTCACCGTCCTCGCCGCGGCGCGCTTCCTCGCCGGGCTCCCCCACGGCGCCTACTTCGGCGTCGCCTCCCTGGTGGCCGCGCGACTCTCCCCCGTCGGCCGACGGGCCCGCTCCGTCTCGCTGGTGATGCTGGGCCTGACCATCGCCACGATGCTCGGCGTCCCGGCCTCCACGGCGCTCGGCCAGAGCATCGGCTGGCGCTCCGCCTACGTGATCGTGGTGGTGATCGCCGCGGCCAGCACGCTCGCGGTCTGGCGCCTGGTGCCGGAGCCCGAGGGCACCGGAGCGGCTGCGTCGATCCGCGGCGAGCTGCGGGCCCTGCGGCGCGCCCAGGTGTGGTTCGGCCTCGGCATCGGCTCCATCGGCTTCGGCGGCATGTTCGCCGTCTACAGCTACATCGGCGAGATCGTGCCGGGCGTGATGGGCCTCGGCGAGCGGGCGGTGCCCATCGCGCTGTTCGTCTTCGGGATCGGCATGACGGCGGGGAATCTGCTCGCCGGCCGCCTCGCCGACCGCAGCATCTACGGCACCATCTTCCTGGGCCTGGCCGGGATGATGCTCAGCCTCGCGGTGTTCGCGCTCGTCGCCCACCAGGCGATCGCCGGCATGGTCCTGCTGCTGGCGATCGCCGTGACCTCCCAGTTGATGGGCCCCTCGCTGCAGCTGTTCCTGCTGGACGCCTCCCCCGACGCCCCCTCGCTCGCCGCCGCGCTGCACCACTCGGCGCTGAACATCGGCAACTCCCTCGGGGCCGCGCTCGGCGCCGCCGTGCTCGCCGCGGGCTGGGGTCTGGTGGCCCCGGCGTGGACGGGCGTCGTGCTGGCGATCCTGGGGCTGGGGATCGCCGGTTGGTCGTATCTCGTGCACCGGCGGCAGGAGGCGCGGGATGAGGCTGTGACGGCCTCGGTCGAGGTGTCGGCGTCGAGTTGATTCGCACCACCTGAGGTTCCCGACAGTGCCGTCGTCGTCTGGCTGCTCATGAGCCGACCGAAGCAGGCGACATGGGTGCAGGTCGGGGCACGAAGTCTCCTATGTCGTCCTACGTCGACGTTTCGCCACGTCGCCGTACGTCGACACAGCGTGACAAGCAGGCACTCCTTCCAGACTGCGCAATGTCGATATTTGTCGACAGCTGCGCTTGTCGTAGTACCTCGACATTAGCGGTCGGCGCGCCTACTATCGCTGTATGACCAGCCGTCGACTGCGCACGCCCCAGGACATCGGGGCCGCCATCCGAGACGCCCGCACTACTCAGAACCTCACCCAGGCCGACCTCGCCCGCGCAACCGGGGTCTCTCGCGACTGGTTGATCGGCGTCGAACAAGGAACCCGGCCCCGCGCGGAACTCACCAAGATCCTCTCCGTCCTCGAGACTCTGGACGTCCAACTCACCAGCGACGACGGCCCCCACGAGACGACGACCCGGCAGATCACGGTGCCGATGCCACAGGTTCAGATGCCCGTAATCCCTCAGGTCTCCACGAACGCGATCACGCAAGCGGCTATCGACGCCATCCGACAGACGCGACCGGACGAGATCGCCAGGATCATGCAGAAGAACACTGCCCCCGCCCTCGCGGCAGCGATGAAGGCCGCCTCCCCCCGGTCCACGGAGTCTCTGCTCAGAGCCATCGAAGCCAGTCGAGCCTCCATGGCAGCCTCGTTAGCGCGCGGGCCCCGCAGCGAAGCGCAGCACGACGACCACGAGAACGAAGCTGACGCGTGATCAAACGTCTGCACATGGTCACCAACGGGAGAGTGATCGGGTATCTCGACGAGATCCGCGGAGGAGCGCTCGAACTCGTCACCCCGCCCCTGGAGGACACCGCGCGCGTCTCTCTGGCCTTCGCGCCGAGCACAAAGCCAGTCCAGCGGCGCAAGGCGCGCGCCTACATCGAGGGACTGCTGCCAGATTCAGAAGATGCACGCAGAGCCATCGCCACCCAGTTCCACGTCTCCGCCAACAACCCCTTCGCACTGCTGTCGGTCATCGGCCGGGACTGCCCCGGCGCGATTCAGTTCCTCTCGGACGAGGTGATGGCTGACCTGGGCGCCGGTGGCCTGGAGCCTGTGTCAGAACAAGACATCGGCCAACGCATCAGAGCCCTCAGAGAGAACTCTGACCAACCGTGGCTGGGAGGACATGAACACTGGTCCCTGGCCGGAGCACAGTCCAAGTTCACGCTTCGCCGGAAAGACGAGAGGTGGTTCGTGGCGCACGGCGCCGAGCCGACCACTCACATCGTCAAGCCAGGGGTTCGCGGACTCAACAAGCAGGCGCTGATCGAGCACGTCTCGCTGCGAACCTTCCAGATTCTGGGCATGCCCACCGCACCCTCGCAGTACATGCTCTTCGACGGCGAGCCTGCGATCGTCGTGGCGCGCTTCGACCGCGTCCCCACGCCGGACGGCCAGCTGCTGCGCGCCCATCAGGAAGATCTCTGCCAGGCGACATCCACCCTTCCCGGCGCCAAGTACAACGTGACCGCGAAAGATGTGGTGGAACTTCTGACCCTGCACGGCGCCTCGGGCATGGACATCATCACGTTCGTGCGGTCAGTGCTCGCGAACTGGTTAATCGGAGCTCCCGACGGGCACGCCAAGAACTACTCGGTGCTGCTGACGCCGGATGACGTGGCGCTCGCTCCCCTGTACGACGTCTCCACAGGTCTGGGATACGGCGCCGACTGGCCGAAGGTGGCGATGGGCATCGGCGGCGAGAAGGAATTTTCGCGGATACGTCGCCACCACGTGGAGAAGTTCGCCGCGGATCTGCTCGGCGAGGCTCTGGTTGATGACGTCCTTGAAATGGCGATACAAATGGCCCGAGCGATCCCGGATGCATTCCGGATCGCCTGCGATGAAGTCCCCGTCGACCCCGAGGGTGCGGCGCAGCTGGAACGGACCCGCAGAGACGTGGGCGCACATTGCTCACGCGCGTTGGCAGTCCTCACGGGCCCCGCCTAAGACTCACGCAGCAACGCCTGTCCTGATTGCCTACGTCACGAGCCGTCACCGAGATCCGTCGCGGCGCGCCGCTCGCGCATCCTGGCGACTGCTCCACGCACCTCGACAGGTGCACGATAGGTTCTCCCGAGATCTCGCTCTGCCTCATCGTCGCAACCCCCTCCGAGCACCAGCCCCCTGCTGACCAGATTGTCCATGCTCAGGGAGACGCGAACGAGCCGCCACAGCTCGGCGGCTACGACATGCCCGGTGCGACGGTCGATCGGCACGTCACGGATATGCGGATGGCGCAGAAGGCCGACCAGGAAGTGCACAGTCTCGGAGCAATGGATGAGCTCCGCGTCCCCGGGGTGGTCCGGGAGCACCAGCCCGTCCGGTCCGCTCGCCACCAGAAGGGCATCGAGACTGTCCTCGCTGAGAACTCCCCCCGTCCCGCCGAACCACAGGCCGGTGCCGACGTCGGCATGCTCGAGCCCGATCTCGATCATGGACTCTGCCTCATCGACGTCCAGACCGGGGACCGTGCCGGCCATCGAGGATGCTCGGTGCCCCTCGGAGACACGCACCGATCCGTCCGCGCGAAGAAGCACACCGTGCCGGATCAAGACGCTCCATACGAACTGCGTGAGTGAGTCGCCGCGGTGCCGCCACCACGTATCGATCGGTGCGTCGCCGAAGATAGACCTCTCGACCTGCCGGCGGTCCACCGCGAACAGGTCGCCCCGTTTGGTGAGCCGTCGGCCCTCCCCGATGAAGTCGACCAGATGTCGCATCGTCCGAAAGAACGGTAACTGGTCGAGCCCCACCGCCATAGCGGCCGGTCGGGCTGCGTCGGCCGATTCTGTGGTCGACGTCGGAGCGTCCCCGAGGAACCATGGGACCTGCCGGACGCGCGGTTCGGGAATGTCACTGAGGTCGTCGGGACCGGTGCCGTGCGCATAGTCGATGGTCATTCCCCGAGCGTGGTGGCACCGCTGAGCGAGCGCCACGACATGGGCATCGCTGTGGATCGTGCATGTCTGGGGAGGAACGACGGGTTGGCCGCCATCGCGCCCACGTGCGGCCGACACGTACATGTGTCCGGGTCACTAGGTCCGCCCCGGCACAAGAGCGCGTGGGCCGACGAACACGAGCCGCCCACGGATCTGGCAAGGGTCGCCGGCGGCCGAGGCAGCACACCCGTTACCCCTTCGTAATCTGCGTCGCTCCGTCGAGCCGGCATCCCCGCCGTGACCTCCCCTGATAACCCGACGGCCGCCCACTCGACCTGCCGCGCCAGACCCCTTCCGCATCCCGAATCGACGCCGCTCGCTTGCTCTCCCCCGCCCCGCCCTCTAGCGTCGACGACCAGCGGGGCGCCCCATGAACACCATCGGGGAGCTTCCGCATGCACGATTCCGACTGCATCCGAGACGACATCTGAGGCGCTTCTGTGAACATCGGCGAATTCGTCCGCTCTCGCTCCGGTGAGATCATCTTCGCCTCGTTCCAGCATTTCAGCCTCGTCGTCCAATCGGTCGCCATCGCGACGCTGATCGCCGTGGCGATCGCCGCGCTGGTCCACCGCAGCCCCACCGGCCGCGGCGTCGCGAACGCGGTCAGTGCGATCGGGCTGACGATCCCCTCCTTCGCCCTCATCGGGCTGATGGTCGCGCCGTTCGGATTCGGCGTGGCCCCTGCCGTGATCGTCATCGTCTTCTTCGCGACCCTGCCGATCCTGCGCAACGCGATCGTCGGCCTCGCCGGCGTCGACCCCGCCGTCATCGAATCCGCCCGCGGCGTCGGCATGAGCCGCCTGGGCACCTTCTTCCGCGTCGAACTGCCGCTGGCCTGGCCCGTCATCCTCAGCGGGGTGCGGGTCTCGGCGCAGATGGTGATGGGCGTCGCCGCCATCGCCGCCTACGTGCTGGGACCGGGACTGGGCGGGTTCATCTTCCAGGGGCTCTCGCGCCTGGGCGGTGCGGGAGCGATCGAATCCGTCATCACCGGCATCGTCGGCGTGGTGCTGCTGGCACTGATCCTCGACCTCATCCTGCTGGGCATCGGCAGGCTCACGACCTCGAAGGGCATCCGTTGACCGACACCGACCAGACCATCGCACCGGCGGACCACGAGATCAGCGGACGCTCGATCCGCCTCGAGGACGTCACCAAGCGCTACCCCGGGCAGGCGCGCCCCGCCGTGGACGGCGTGACCCTCGAGATCCCCGAGGGCCAGGTCGTGATGCTCGTGGGCCCCTCGGGCTGCGGCAAGACCACCACGCTGAAGATGATCAACCGCCTGATCGAGCCCAGCGAGGGCCGCATCATGCTGGGCGATGAGGACGTCACCTCGATCGACGGCGACCAGCTGCGCCGCCGCATCGGCTACGTCATCCAGGCCGGCGGCCTCTTCCCCCACATGAGCGTCTCCCAGAACATCGCGCTGGTGCCCAAGATGCTCGGCTGGAACAAGGCCCGCATCACCGCCCGCATCGACGAGCTGCTCGAGCTGGTGGGCCTGGATCCCGACGTGTACCGCCACCGGTACCCCAAGGAGCTCTCCGGCGGCCAGCAGCAGCGCGTCGGCGTGGCCCGCGCCCTCGCCGCCGATCCCCCGGTGCTGCTGATGGACGAGCCCTTCGGCGCGGTCGACCCGATCACCCGCCAGCGCCTGCAGGACGAGCTGATCCGGATCCAGCAGGAGGTGCGCAAGACGATGGTCATCGTCACGCACGACTTCGACGAGGCCGTGAAGCTCGGCGACTGGATCGTCGTCTTCCGCGACAGCGCCCAGATCGTCCAGTACGACACCCCCGAGCGGATCCTCGCCGAGCCCGCCGACGAGTTCGTCGAGGACTTCATCGGCTCCGGCGCGGCGCTGAAGCAGCTCGCCCTGCGCCGGGTGCGCGAGGTCGAGACGATCGAAGCCGTCGTCGCCCCCGCCGGCGGGGATCCGACCGAGGCGCTGGAGCGCGCGAAGCAGATCGGGCACAACCACGTCGTGGTCACCGACAAGCGCGACCGGCCGATCGCCTGGCCCTCCCGTCGGGCCCTGTCCCGCATGCAGCAGCTGCCCACGGAGCTGGATCCGGCGCTGCCGGCCGTGGGCTCCGGCGCCACCCTCAACGATGCCCTGGACACCATGCTCGTCTCCAGCGCCGGCGCCTGCCTCGTCACCGGCCGCAACGGCGTCTTCGAGGGCGTCGTGGACGTCGAGACGGTGATGGACGCGATCACCGCAGCCCGCGAAGCCGCCGCCGAGCGCTCGACCGACGCGCCGGTTGGCACCAACACCGGCACGGTCGCGGCCGTTCCCGCCGAGGACGCGGAGGCTTCCGCCGATGACTGAGGTCGGGACCCCAGCAGAAACCTCCACGGCCACGGACGAGTCCATCCGGGGCTGGCGGGCGCTCGGCGTGCAGATCGCCGTGCTCCTGGCCATCCTCGTCGGCTTCGGGATCTGGCTCGCGTTCGCACCGCTGTCGGAATCCGAGCGGACCACCCTGAACCCGTCCTCGCTGCTGGAGCTGACCGCGCAGCACCTCGCGCTCACGTTCGTGGCCACGGTGATCGTGCTGGTCATCGCGATCCCCCTGGGCATCCTGCTCACCCGAGGCCCGATGCGGGCCGTGGCCGAGCCCGTGCTCGCGATCGCGAACGTCGGCCAGGCGGCCCCCGCCGTCGGCCTCATCGTGCTGCTGGCGGCGCTCATCCCCAACGGTTTCCGGGCCGCGGTGATCGCGCTGGTGCTCTACGCCGTCCTCCCGGTGCTGCGCAACACGATGATCGGCATCCAAGGCGTCGACCAGCGCCTGGTCGAGGCCGGCCGCGGCATGGGGATGACCTCCCTCGCGGTGCTGCTGCGCGTGGAGCTGCCGCTGGCCGTGCCCGTCATGCTCTCCGGCGTGCGCACCGCACTGGTGCTGCTGGTGGGCACCGCATCGCTGGCCGCCTTCGTCAACGGCGGCGGCCTCGGCCTGCTGATCACCACCGGCGTGAACCTCTACCTCTTCGACGTCCTCATCGCCGGCGCCCTGCTGGTCGCGCTGCTCGCGCTGTTCATCGACTGGCTCGGACGCGTCGTCGAGCACATCGCCCGACCGAAGGGACTGTGATCGAGCATGCTGCCCCGCACCACCTCCGCACCCTCCAAGGCCGCCCCCGCCTCCCGCTCCCGCCTGGGACGCCGCGAGTTCGGCGCACTGGCCGGGCTCGCCCTGCTCCCCCTGGCCGGCTGCGGCCTGCGCCCGGCCACCGCCTACACGCCCGAGGTCGCCCCCGGCTCGATCCAGCCCGTCGACGGCCTGCCGGATGACGCCACCATCACCGTGACCGGGAAGAACTTCACCGAGCAGCTGATCCTCGGCAAGATCGGCGTGCTCGCCGCCCAGGCCGCCGGCTTCACCGTCAATGACCTCACCAACGTGCCCGGCAGCGTTCCTGCGCGTGAGCTGATGACCTCCGGCAGCGCCGACATGACCTGGGAGTACACGGGCACGGCCTGGCTGACCTACCTCGGTGAGACCGAGGGCATCCCGGACAAGCAGGAGCAGTGGGAGGCCGTGCGCGAGGCGGACGCTGCGAACGGCCTGACCTGGCTCGAGCCCGCGCCGCTGAACAACACCTACGCCTTCGCCGTGCGCACCGAGGCCATCGAGGAGCTCGGCGGAGTGAGCACGCTCAGCGACCTCGCCGAGCTTCCCGTCGAGGAACGCACCCTCTGCGTCGAGGCCGAGTTCAACTCCCGGGCCGACGGGCTGCTGCCGATGCTGGAGACCTACGGCATCCCCCGCGGCGACGCCGACGGGGTGCCTGCGGACAACATCAGCATCTACGACACCGGCGCCGTGTACACCGCGACCGACCGGGGCTCGTGCAACTTCGGCGAGGTCTTCACGACCGACGGCCGCCTCGACAGCCTCGACCTGACCGTGCTCGAGGACGACCTGGGCTTCTTCCCCGCCTACAACGTGGCCCCGGTCCTGAACTCCACCACCTTGGAGACCTACCCGCAGCTGGCCGACGTCTACGCCCAGGTCACGCCCTTCATCACCGACGAGGCGCTGCGCGAGCTGAACCTGCGGGTCGACGAGGGCGGCGAGCTCCCGGCCGACGTGGCCTTCGAGTTCATGGTCGAGCAGGGGCTCGTCACCGAGCCCTGAGGGTAGCGCGGGGCGCCGCGCAGGGGCCGCTCAGCGGACCGGGCTCGTCACGGAACTGTGATCGGGGCGTTTCCTCTGGTCACGGAGCGCCCCTGGTACCCGAACCCCACCAGCCACCGTGCGTTCCTCAAGACACCGAGCACCCCCTCGTTGAGGCCGCTTAGGAGTGGTCATAGCGGCCTCAACGAGGGGGCGCCCGTGGCGGCGAGGGGTACCCGCAGCGAAAGGGCCCCGTGGCGGCGAGGGGTACCCGCAGCGACGGGCCCGCGCCTCGCTCAGCCCACTACCGTCGTCACCGCCGAGTAGATCCCCAGCGCGATGATCGCGACCGCGCTGACGATCAGGGCCACCTTGATGAACCCGCCACCGCGCAGCTCGGGCTCGATGCGTCCGCGCAGGTACAGCGCGGAGACGGCCACCGCAGCCAGGAAGATGCCCCCGGCGATACCGCCGACCATGATCATCACCAGCGGTTCGTTGATCCACAGGAAGGTCAGCAGCCACGCCGTCGGCAGGGCGGCGATGAAAAACCGCATCCACCAGTTGCGTCGTCGGCTGTCGGTCCAGTCGAAGACGCCCACGATGGACAGCGCGTTGGTCCAGGACCGCGACCAGGAGGGGATCGCGGCCCAGATCGTCGAGCCGAGCGCTGCGAGCGCGCCGATGAGGAAGACGATGCGGCCGGTCTCGCCGAAGACGCCGCTGAAGGTCTCCGAGAGGGTGCGGATCATCTCGTTGCCCTCGGGCACGAGACCCTGCGGGTTCAGCACGGCCGCGCCGAGGACGTAGAACGCTGCCGTGGAGACGGTGTAGATGACCCAGGAGACGATGGCGTCCTTCTGCATCACGGCGATCCAGCCGTTGGCGCGGCGGCGGTAGGCCTCGGAGTCGTCGTTGGGGCCGGACCAGCGGGCGTAGCCCTTCTCCAGGCACCAGTAGGTGTAGGCGGTGATCTCCTCGGAGGCGACGCCGGTCAGGCCGAACATGGTCATGGCGATGCCGAGGGCGCCGAGCGGCAGCTGGAAACTGAAGCCCGAGGCGAGGTCGCCCCCGCTGTAGGCGAACTCGCTGAAGGGCAGGCCGATCACCACGAAGATCGTGACCACGACGAACGCCATGGTCAGGAAGGTGGCGACGTTCTCGATCAGCCCGTAGCGGTTCGCGATCAACGTGGCGATCGCAGCGGCGGTGACTACGATGCCCCAGATCGTCATGGCCGCCGGTGAGAGAGAGCCGAAGCCCAGCGGCAGCAGGATCGATAAGGCCGCGGCCATGCCGCCGATGAGTCCGCCGGTCTGGACCAGTTTGCTGATCGCCATCAGCGCCCACATCGCGAAGACCCAGCTGATGCGGCCGAACCGGGGCGGGACGCGGTTGTAGCCCTCCATCGCGCCCTCGCCGGTGACGATCGCGTAGCGGGCAATCTCCACCTGCACCGCCACCTTGACGATGGTCGAGATGAACACCAGCCACAGCAGCACGAATCCGGCCTCGGCACCGAGGGAGGTGGCCGTGATCAGCTCGCCGGCGCCGACCACGGACGCCGAGACGATCAGGCCCGGGCCGAAGAACTTCGACGAAGCGATCCAGCCCGTCGGCGGATCCTTCACCTCCGAGTGATCGAGGTGGTAGGGGTCGCCGCGGACGAACCGCGCCGGGGGCGGGCCGTCGTGGCTCGGGGCGGGGGAAGAGGCAGTCATCGGTGACTCCTTTGTCTCAGCACGTGCGCATGAGTGGTCAGGGCATCAGAAAGGGTAGCTTCCGGTCGCGCTCCGCTTCAGACGGCGGCGCCAAGATTTGGTGGATCATCGCCGTCGCGCTAAACGGTCGACAAGACGAGTCGGTTACGTTTCGGCTACCGCCGCGTTCCGGACATGTCCGACTCCGTACGATTCTCGAGTCAGCACGCAACCAACCCGGAGGTCCACAACGCATGAGCGCTCAACCACTCGAGGAGGGGCGGCGGGACGCCACTCGAGCACTTGCAATTGCTCTACTGTCGGTCTTCCTCGGATTTATCGGCATTGACCGATTCGTCAACGGCAACATTCTGGCCGGCGTACTCAAGCTCCTGACAGTCGGCGGCGCCGGAATTTGGTGGCTCGTCGATGTCGTGATATTCGGCTGGCGAGCCTACTTATCATGGAGAGCGACTCAAAGAACGGATGACTACCGGCCCGACGCGACTCCCGCACGCTCAGTGGCTGCTGCCGGCCAGAGACGGGGCCACGTGCCGCCGTCGCCGCGCGGAGCGGCCGTGTCGCCGTGGGTTCCGACTACGCGCCACGTCGACGTCGTCGGCGAGTACTACCGCCTGGAGTCGTACGACAAGATCCTCGCGACGGAGCCGCGAACTGGACAGACGGTCCGGCTCGAGAAGACGGCAGCTCTCTATCCCGACCCCCATAATCCTCATAGCAGCGGCACCGCAGTGGCGGTGTGGATCGATGGCCTCCACGCAGGATTTCTTCCCGCCGAACTGTCCAGTCGCTACTCGACAGCTCTGCGCGAGATGGCTGAGAAATCTGGCACCTACCTCGAGGTCCCGGCCCGCGTCGCCGCGTGGTACCAGACTCGAAATCGTCGCTGGGATGTGCAGACCAGCATTGGGTTGCCGGAACCCGAGGATCTGAGGCCGCACAACGCAATGCCGGTCGGGGACTGCGAGATCGTCCCGACCGGCCGCGTCATACAGGTGACCAAGGAGAACGAGCATATGGACGTGCTCGGACCTCTCACAACGCCGGGTCACGCCGTCCCACTTGCGGCAACGCTGCGCCCAGCATGGTCGGGAGCTCGAGGCACTGTCCGCACCGTGGAAGTCATGATCGACGGAGAAGCCGTCGGTGAATTCTCAAGCCAGACGGGTTCGCAGACGGTTGACCTTGTTGAACTTATCTTAGATGCGGGCCGCATTCCTGTCGTGCGAGCGACCCTTGAAGGCAATAATCTCGGAGCCGAGCTGAAGGTACGCATGCAACGGACGGCCGAGTTCGACCATTCCCGGGTTGAGCAGCTTCGTGAACTCGCTCGAGTACGGCGTGCCAACACGACACATCGCGGTGAAGAGTTCGACTGGAACGACTAGTACTACGTGGCGCCCGCCATTCCCGTGAGCACATCGGTCGTAACGTACTGCGGGTCAGCGAGGGCCTGGTGAACTCAAGCTGACCCCAGAGGGCTCACAGCGCCCACGCCTCGAACTGCGCCTCCACCCCGGTGCTGTGCGCTCGGTCCGCCACCGCCCGCGCGATCGCGCCGGGCGCGTCGAGTTCGAGAATGGTCGGCGCGGCTACGGCTGCGTTGCCCTGCGCTCCGGACTCCGGCCGCCGCCCCAGCAGGATCGCGCTGTCGAGCACCCGATGTTCGCCCAGCACTCCGGCCAGCGGCTCTGTCCCGGACAGCGCCAGGTCCTCGAGCAGCAGGGCCGCGCCCAGGGCAGTGCGAGCGTGCATGCGCGCCATGAGTTCACCGCCTCGCTCCGCCGTGCGACCCAGCACGAGCGTCTCCCGCAGCAGCAGCCACGCATCCTCCCCCAGGGCGATGGTGGTGTCGCGGTCTACCTCGGCGCCGTCGGTGACGACGAAGGGGTGCGCCCGCCAGATCAGCGAGCCGCCGTCCTCCACGACGATGCGCACGTCGAAACGGCTGCGGGAACCGCGGCTCTCGTAGGCGACGGTGCCGCCGACGTCCTCGATCTCCAGGGCGCAGCCTGCCCCGACGTGGACGTCCACGGTCACATGATCGCCGCCGAGGAGCATCGCTCCGCCCGCGACGAGGGCCACGTGCGCCGAGTTCTGGCCCCGGGTGACGAGCCGCGGCTGCAACAGGCCGGCTTCCAGGTCGAGCCGGACCGCTCCGCCACCCGAGGGCTCGATACAGATCCGCGTCATGCGGAGGCAGCCGGAGCCGGTGCGCTGCCTTCCGCCTCGCTCGTCCCAGCCCCGTCATATCCGGCTCGCTCGCCCGGGTGGGCGTGGTCGTGCCCGCCGCCGGCGCTGTCGCCTGCATGGGCATGGTCGTGATCGCCGTCCTCATGCGAATGGAGGAATCCGCCGTCCGCATCGGCGTGGAAGTGCGGGGCCATCGGACCCGGGTCCTGCGGCTCGTGGGTGCCGGAGCGCTGGGCGGCGAGCACCTCGAGGACCCACGCCTTCAGCGCGGCGACGGTGTCCTCGAGCTGGCGGGAGACGGCCAGAACGGGCCCGCCCTCGCGGGCCTCGGTCGCATCGGCGACCATCTGCTGGACGTCCACGCCGACGTGCGGCGCAAGGTCGACCTTGTTGACCACGAGCATATCCGCGCGGCCGATGCCGGGACCGCCCTTGCGGGCCACGTCACCGCCTCCGGCCACATCGAGCACGAAGATCTGGGCGTCGACCAGTGCCGGGGAGAACGTGGCGGTGAGGTTGTCGCCGCCGGATTCGACGAGAACCAGGTCCAGCGGGGCGAAGTCGCGTTCGAGGTCCTCGACGGCGGTGAGGTTCATGGTGACGTCGTCGCGGATCGCGGTGTGCGGGCAGGCGCCGGTCTCCACGGCCCGGATGCGGTCGGGATCGAGGACGCCGGCGGAGCGGAGGAAGCGGGCGTCCTCGTCGGTGTAGATGTCGTTGGTGATCACGCCGATGCGGATCTCATCGGCCAGGGCGCGGCAGATGGTCGCGATCAACGAGCTCTTGCCGGTGCCGACGGGGCCGGCCACGCCCAGGCGCAGTGCGCGCTGGGGCGTCTCTCCGGGAGCCGAAGCGCGGGTCGTGGCGGCCGTCGTGGACACGGCGGGAGTCGCGGCGGTGGGGGCAGTGTTCTCAGGCACGGAAGAGCCTCCTGGGCAGTTGCGTCTGGGCTTCGGCCCAGCCTTCGGTCAGTGGGGCCCCGGTGCAGGGGATCTGCGCCGGGTCGGTGAGCGCGGCGAGCGCGGCCACCTGGGGTTCAAGCCGCCCGCAGGCCTCGAGGACGAGGCGGGTGGCGGCGCGGGGATCGGACGGTTCGAGCTTCAATCCGGCGGCGACGACGGTCTGGGCGTCGTCGTAGGCGACCAGACGGACGAGGTCGGCGGCGCCGAGACCGGCCGCGGCGGCGATGAGTCCGAGCACGATCGGTCGGGGCAGGCGGGCGGCGGGGACGGCGCCCGGCCAGAGCACGTCGGCCAGGCGGCGCAGGCCATCGCCGAGGGCCACGGTGATCTCGCGCTGGGCGCGGCTCGGGGTGCGGGCGGCCCATTCGGCGTGCAGACGCTCGATCCGCGCGTCCTCCGGCGCCGCGGACGCACGCGAGCCCTGCAGCCCCAGCTGCCGGGCGACCACGGCGGTGCCCGCCTCGACCGGGACGACCGTGAGCATCCGCGAAGTGAGGTAGTCCCCCACCTGGGCAGGCTCGAGCTCCGTGCGCAGAGCTGCCTCGAGCGCATTGGAGGTGACATGGGCGCCGACGGGCAGACGGGAGTCCGCCAGCAGCATCGCCAGGGTCGAACTCATCGATCAGAACATCTGGTACAGCTGGGCGAGGGGCAGCTCCGTGGCGGGCGCGGGCTCGACCGGCTCACCGTCGATGCTGATCTCGAAGGTGTCCGGCCGAATGTCGATGCGCGGCAGGGCATCGTTGTTCTTCAGGTCCGCCTTGGTGACCTCGCGGGTCGAGGCGACCGGGAGCAGCTGGCGCTGCAGCCCCAGGCGATCGCGCAATCCGTCCTCGAGGGCCGACGGCGCGACGAAGGAGACGGAGGTGCGTGCCCCGATCGCGTCGCCGAAGGCGGGTCGCATGAGCACCGGCTGCGGGGTGGGGATCGAGGCGCCCGGGTCCCCGAGCGCTGCCCAGGCGATAGTGCCGCCCTTGAGCACGAGCGAGGGGCGGGAGCCGAAGAACCGCGGATCCCACAGCACGAGGTCAGCCATCTTCCCCGGCTCCACGGATCCGATGTGCGCATCGACGCCGTGGGCGACCGCGGGGTTGATCGTGTACTTCGCGACGTAGCGGCGGGCGCGTTCGTTGTCGGCCGGGAGGGTGTCCCCGAGCGACCCGAGGCGCTGCTTCATCACGTGGGCGACTTGCCAGGTGCGGGTGATGACCTCGCCGATCCGGCCCATCGCCTGGGCGTCCGAGGACGTGATCGACAGCGCGCCCATGTCGTGCAGGATGTCCTCTGCGGCGATGGTGGTGGCGCGGATGCGGGACTCGGCGAAGGCGAGATCCTCGGGGACGGACGCCTTGAGGTGGTGGCACACCATGAGCATGTCCAGGTGCTCGGCGACGGTGTTCGCGGTGTGCGGAAGGGTCGGGTTCGTCGAACCCGGCAGCACGTTGGGCAGGGAGGCGATCTCCAGGATGTCCGGGGCGTGACCGCCGCCGGCGCCCTCGATGTGGAAGGCGTGGATGCTGCGCCCGCCGATCGCCTCGATCGTGGACTCGACGAACCCCGCCTCGTTCAGCGAGTCCGAGTGCAGGGCGACCTGCAGGCCATGCTCCCCGGCGGCTCGGAGCGAGACATCGATGGCGGCGGGCGTCGCGCCCCAGTCCTCGTGGACCTTGTACCCGGCGGCGCCTCCGAGCGCCTGCTCGGCGAGCCCCTCGGCGGAAACGGTGTTTCCTTTGCCCAGCAGCAGCAGGTTCACCGGCAGCTGGTCGAAGGCCTGGTGCATGGTGGCCAGGTGCCAGGCACCCGGCGTGACGGTGGTGGCGCGGCTGCCCTCGGAGGGGCCGGTGCCTCCGCCGCCGACGGTGGTGATCCCGGTGGCGAGAGCCTCGTGGATCTGGGAGGGCGAGAGCAGGTGCACGTGCATGTCGAAGCCGCCCGCGGTGAGGATCTTGCCCTCCCCGGCGATGACGTCGGTCGACGGGCCGATCTGCAGATCCGGGTGGATCCCGTCGGAGACGTCGGGGTTGCCTGCCTTGCCGAGCGCGACGATGCGCCCCTCGCGCAGGCCGACGTCGGCCCGCACCACACCCCAGTGATCGAGCACCACAGCGTTGGTGATGACGGTGTCCGGTGCGCCCTGGCCACGGGTGGTCCCGCCCTGGCCCATCGATTCACGGATCGACTTGCCGCCGCCGAAGACGGCTTCCTCACCGCCGACGGTGCGGTCCTCCTCGACCTGGATCCACAGGTCCGTGTCACCCAGGCGCAACTGGTCGCCGGCGGTGGGACCGTACAGGGCGGCGTAGCGGGCAGCGCTGATCGTGACCATCACTCACACCTCCTTCTCGCGAGTGGCCGACGGGGCGGATCCGCCCTCTGCCGACGGGCCGGCCCCGTCAACGGCTGGGGCCGACTGCCTGCCGTCGGCCGAGGGCCCCCTTGTCGGATCTGTATGCCGGGCACGCGGCGCGCCCCGCCGAGCCGCACCAGGTCCAGCTCGCGGGAGGCGCCGGGCTCGAAGCGCATCGAGGTGCCGGCAGGGATGTCGAGCCGGAACCCCCGGGCGGCCTCGCGGTCGAAGGAGAGCGCGGAGTTCACGTCCGGCAGGTGGATGTGCGAGCCGATCTGGATCGGTCGATCCCCCGTGTTCTCGAACACCAGGGTCAGCCGGTCCTCCTCCGCGCGCTGGTTCAGGACGCGCTCCCCGTCGGCTGTCCTCAGCGCGCCGGGGCCGTCACCGGCGCCGGCTCCGTCGATGGGGTCGTGGATGGTCACCAGCTTGCGACCGTCGGGGAAGGTCGCCTCGATCTGGACGTCGGCCAGCAGAGAGGGAACGTCTTCCATCACCTGCTCCCGGGTCAGAACACGCCGGCCCTCCACCATGAGCTCCTCGACGCTGCGGCCCTCACGGGCACGCTCGATCACCCAGCAGCTCAGCAGCGCGACCGTCTCGGGGTGGTTCAGACGCACCCCGCGCTCGAGACGGTCCCGTGCCACCATGCCCGCGGTGGCCAGCAGCAGCTTCTCGGTGTCGGCCGGCGTGAACTTCACGAATCACTCCTTGGGGAGAACATGCTCTCCGGTGCGGTCGGTGGTCAGGGCGAGGGAGCTGAGGTAGAGCTTCTCACCCTCGGGGCCCACCTTGGCGGAGGCGATCATGTCCGGCCGCTCGAAGTCCATGCCGGTGACATGGCAGTACAGGGTCTCGCCCGACGGGTTGCCGTCCTCGTCGTACATCGGCTCCTCGATGCCGTCGTCGGTGCGGCGGAGGTAGAAGCGGCCCTGGGTGGCGATCGCCATCAGCGGCGTGACGACCACGGCGATGCCGACGGCGAACAGCGGGGAGAAAGGCTGGACGGCCGGGCCGAAGGCTCCGAAGAAGATCGCGATCGAGACACCGGCCGAGAGCACCAGCGCGACGATCCCCACGGGATTCCAGTCGTGGATCATGCCGCGGCGGAACTCCGGCTTCTTCGGCGAGAGCTTCAGGATGTACTTGTTGATGACGATGTCGGTGGCCACCACGATGATCCAGGACATGGCCACGTTGGCGTAGAAGCTGAGGATCGAATCGAGGAAGTCGAACATGTTCGCTTCCATGAGGATCAGCGCGATCCCCAGGTTCACGCCCAGGAACACCAGCCGGCCCGGGTAGCGCTTGGTGACGCGGGTGAAGGAGTTCGTCCAGGCCAGGGACCCGGAGTAGGCGTTGGTGACATTGATCTTGATCTGGGAGATGACCACCAGGATCACCGCGAGCACCAGAGCGATCCACCCGGGCATGAGCTGCTCGTAGGTGGTCAGGAACTGCTGGACGGGCTCGTTGGCGTACTCGCGGGCGCCGGGGATGTTGGCGACCAGGTACACAGCCAGGAACATACCCAGGATCTGCTTGATCGCTCCGAAGATGACCCAGCCGGGCCCGCCCAGGATCGTTGCCGCCCACCACGAACGGCGGTTCGCCGCGGTGCGCGGCGGCATGAACCGCAGGTAGTCGATCTGCTCGGCGATCTGCGCGATCAGTGAGAGGCACACGCCCGCGGCGAGCATCGCGGCGGCGAAGCTGACACCGCCCTCACCGTCCTCGCCGCCGTAGTCGAAGAAGGTCTCGACCGAGCCGGGATGGGAGAAGACGAGGTAGGCGACCGGGATAACCATCAGCACCAGCCACACCGGGGTGGTGGCCACCTGCAGTTTGGACAGAGCCTTCATGCCGTACATGACCAGCGGGAAGATGATCAGGGTGGAGACGAGATAGCCGATCCAGCGAGGGATCCCCAAGCCGAGGAAGAGACCCTGGGCCATGATCGAGCCCTCGGTGGCGAAGAAGATGAACGTGAACGAAGCGAAGATGACGTTCGTGATCACCGAGCCGTAGTAGCCGAACCCGGAGCCGCGGGTGATGAGGTCCAGATCGAGGTTGTAGCGGGCGGCGTAGTAGGCCAGCGGGAATCCGCTGAGGAAGATGATCCCGGCGGCCACGAGGATGCCGATCAAGCCGTTGATCGTGCCGTGGTTCAGGGCGATGTTCGCGCCGATGGAGAAGTCGGCGAGGTAGGCGATGCCTCCGAGGGCGGAGGTCGCGACCACGGCCGGGGTCCACTGGCGGTAGGAGCGCGGGGCGAAGCGGAGGGTGTAGTCCTCGAGGCTCTCGGCGGTGGCGGCGCGGGCGTCGGCCGACACCGTCGGGGCCGGAGCGCCGGGCGGTGGGCTGGCGGGGGTCGCGTTGTCGGCGTCGATGCTCATCGGGCCTCTCCTTCGGGGGACGGGGCCTGCGGGGACAGACTCTGCGGGGGACGGATGCTGCGGGGAGCAGTGCGGGGACGTGCCGCGGGCGAGAGGAGGAACCGCCTCGCCCGCGACCTGGGAACCGTAGGGATGTTGTGAAGCCGACGCCTCCCGCGGAATGCGCCGTGACCCGACCGTGACCCGCCGTCTCATGAATGCAGCTCTTGAATCGATCCGGCGACGTGCTGCGCGCTTTCCGAGAGCCCGCCGGCCTGTGTGCTCCGTCGCGGGAAGCGGCACCCTGCGCTGTGACGTCACGGAGCGCTATGCCAGCCGGCGTCTACAGTGACCGTCATGAGCAGCCCTGCGCCCACCGGCCCTCTCCCCGACTGCCCGACGCACACCCGCACGGGCGAGAGCGCCGCCACGGACGACGCACTGGTGGGCGAGCTGCGCGACATGCTCGCGAGCGTGGGGAGCATGGAGGAGATCGCCTCTCGGATGGCGCTGCTCTCCGATCCGCGCCGGCTGCAGATCCTGTTCTGCATCCACGCTCATCCCGGAGTGCGCTCGACCGATATCGCGCGCGCGATCGAGGCTCGGGAGTCGACCACCTCCCACGCCCTCGCCCTGCTGCGTGAGGCCGGATGGGTGAGTGCCGAGCGTGCCGGCCGGGAGATCCGCTACGAGATCAGTGATGGCCTCGCTCATGAGCTGTTGCACCGTCTGGGTTCGGCGCATCTGCCGGGAGTGCATCACCCCGAGTGAGGGCGTGGTGCCGCGCCGGTCACGTTCGGGTCACGGCGCGGACGGAGCCGGTGCCCCGGCGGCGATATTTGTACCCTCATGCAAGTGACCTCGAACCTGCCGTCCGTCCCGCAGCCGCCGGACGCGGTTGCCCCGGGACGTGCAGCCCGCTCCCCAATCGCGCTCCCGTCCGCGCACGACCCTGTCTCACCGCCGCGCGATAGGGGTCCCGCCAGGGATCGCCCCACCCAGGACTCCCTGGGCGTCCGCGCCCGCGACCGCCGCTCAACCCTCCTGCTCCTCGGCCTCGCCCTCGCCGTGCTGGCCAGCCTCGTGCTGACCATGGGCGTCGGCCCCGTCGCGATCCCCGCGGCCGCCACCTGGCAGGTCCTCACCCACCATCTCGGCGCTCCCGCCTGGCTTTCGCCGCAGGCCGCCGCCGCGGCCGATCCGGCGACCGACGCGATCGTCTGGACTGTGCGCCTGCCCCGCGTGCTGATGGGCGCGGCCGTCGGCGCCTGCCTGGCGATCTGCGGCGCGACGCTGCAGGCTCTGGTGCGCAACATGCTGGCCGACCCTTACATCCTGGGCATCTCCGGCGGCGCCTCCACCGGGGCTGCCGGGGCGATCCTGTTCGGCGTCGGCGCAGCGCTGGGCGACTATGCGCAGGGAGTGCTCGCCTTCGCCGGAGCGCTGGGGGCGGCGCTGCTGGTGTTCCTGATCGCCCGCACCGGCGGACGCGTCACCTCGCTGCGGCTGCTGCTGTCCGGCGTGGCGGTGGGCTACGCCCTCTCGGCGGCGACGAACCTGCTGATCTTCTCCTCCGACTCCGCGGAGGGCTCCCGCTCGGTGATGTTCTGGATGCTCGGCTCCCTCTCGCTCGCGCAGTGGAACGCGTTCCTCGCCCTCGCCGCGGCGGCCGCGGTGCTCGGCGCCGCCGTGCTGACCTTCTTCTCCACCACCCTCGACGCCCTCAGCGCCGGCGACGAGACCGCCCACGGCCTGGGCATCGACCCTGACCGCGCCCGCATCGGATTCCTGGTGGTGGTCTCGATGTGCACCGCAGCGGCAGTGGCCGGCGCCGGCGCGATCGGGTTCGTCGGCCTGGTGATCCCGCATCTGGCTCGCCGAGTGGTCGGGGCCCGGCACCGGGTGCTGATCCCGGCGAGCGCGCTGCTGGGCGCGCTGTTCCTGCTGTGGGCCGACGCGCTGGCCCGCGTGATCATGCCGCCGCAGGAACTGCCGATCGGCGTGCTGACCGCGGCCGTCGGCGCCCCGTTCCTGCTGGTCCTCGTGCGCCGGCTCTACGCCCAGCGGCACTGAGCCGGCCCGCGCGGCTCGCCATCGCCTGTCCGACGCACGTCTCTCACCGCCCCTCTGTCCCCGCCCCCACCTCCTTCTCTCCCCGCACCGCTCCCCTATCTCCCCGCTCCCTCGTCTCTCCTCGCCCCGCACACCCTCGCCCCTCACTCCCGCCGCACCGTGATCGGAGGTCCCATGGACCGTCGCCACTTCTCCCTCACCGCTCTCACCGCCCTCGCCACGCTCGGAACGGCCGCCTGCTCCGGCGGCTCGGCCACAGAAGCTTCGGACGCGGGCGGCACCGGCGCGGGTCGGTCCGCTGCGGAGGGCTCCGACGGCTGCGGCACGACCGCGACCGGCTTCCCACTGCAGATCGAGAACTGCGAGAGCCAGCTGAGCTTCGATGCCCCGCCGCACCGGATCATGCTGCTGGAGACCGCCCCCGTGACCACACTGGACGGCCTCGGGGCACTCGATCTGGTGATAGGCCGCGCGGGGACCTTCTCCCCCGGCTACTACAGCGAGGAGCTCTCTGCCCGCATCGAGCAGATCCCCGCGCTGTCGGAGGACGTCGACGCCGCAGGCCACCTCCAGATCTCCCAGGAGCTGGTCATCGCCCAGCAGCCGGACCTGGTGCTGGGCCTGCCCGATGGCATCACCCGGGAGGGCATGCGGGCCGCCGGCGCCGAGGTGCTGGTCCAGAACGTCTTCTGCGCCGGCACCGAGCGCGCGAGCTTCGAGCAGCTCGACGAGGAGATCGCCGTGTACGGGCAGATCCTGGACCGCGCGGAGCCGGCCGAGCGGCTCACCACCGAGCTGCACGAGCGCATCGACGCGGTCACCGCCGCCGCGCAGCAGAACCCGTCGGCCGCCCGCACCGCCGCGGTGCTGTACCCCTCGGTCGGCGGCGGCCCGCTGTACGCCTACGGCGCCGCCAGCATGGTCACCGCGCAGCTGGACGCTCTGGGCCTCGCCAACGTCTTCGAGGACACCGCCGAGCGCGTCTTCGAGGTCGGCGCCGAGCCGCTGCTGGAGGCGGATCCGGACATCGTCATCGTGCTCCACAAGGGACAGAGCGACGGCAGCGAGATCGCCCGGGAGATGGTCGCCTCCGACCGGCTCTCCAGTCTGCGCGCCGTCACGGAGCAGGCGATGCTGCCGCTGCTGTTCAACTTCTGCGAACCGGCCTCACCGCTGGTCGTCGACGGCCTGGAGCGGATCCACACATGGCTGGCCGAGCAGGAGCCCGCCGCATGAGGCCGCTGCTGGAGGCCACCGGGCTGCACCATGCTTTCGGGACCCACGCCGTGCTGCGCGGGGTGGACATCACCGCCGGCGAGGGCGAGGTGGTGGGCCTCGTCGGCCCCAACGGCAGCGGCAAGACGACCGCCCTGAGAATCCTGCACCGGGCGCTGGTGCCCCAGTCCGGGCGAGTGCTGCTGGATGGCCAAGATCTGGCTTCGTGCACGAGCCGCGAACGCGCCCGGCAGATCGCGGTGATGGCGCAGGAGGCGCCCGGCGATGTCCCGCTGACCGTGGCCGACGTGGTGCTGCTGGGACGCATCCCCCATCGCGGATCCTTCGGCGGCCGCACCGAGGAGGATCTCGCCGTCGCCGCCGACGCCCTGCGCCGCACCGGCGCCGAGCAGCTGGCCCGCCAGGAGTTCGGCAGCCTCTCCGGCGGCGAGCGCCAGCGCGTGCTGATGGCGCGCGTGCTCGCCCAGCAGGCGCGCCTGCTGCTGCTGGATGAGCCCACCAACCACCTGGACATCGGCTCCCAGCACCAGGTGCTCACCCTCGTGCGCGAACAGGGCGCGGCCACCGTGGTGGTGCTGCACGACCTCAACCTCGCCGCCCGCTACTGCGACCGGGTGATCGTGCTGGCAGGCGGCCGGGTCCAGGCCGACGGCCCACCACAGGACGTGCTCCGCCCGGAGCTCGTCGGCTCGCTGTACGACGTCGGCGTGGACCGTCGCATCGCCGAAGATCTCGTCCCGCAGTTCCTGTTCCGCCCGCCGAAGGAGACCTCATGACGGGTCGAGGGCCCTCGCAATCCGGGTGATCGCCTCGAGCAGGTACGAGTGCAGGGACCCGTCGACGTCGTAGGCGCGCAGATCGAGCCAGGCGACGTAGGTGCCTTCCATCGTCGTGACCGAGGCGCGGGGAAGCAGTTCGGCGACCAGGGCAGAGAGCTCGTCGCGGTTGCGCCGCAGATATTCGACGATGTCGCCGAGCCAGTCCTCTCCCTCCGTGTATGCGGCCGAGGTCGCGGCCAGGCCCAGGTTTGCGGCGCCGTGCTCGACGAAGTGACCGACTGCGCGCCAGTGCTTCCGGTCGGCATCGTTGCTGGTGATCATCTGGGCGCACTTCAGCCCCGGAAGGTTGAAGGCCTTGGAGGCGGCGACGGCCGTGATGGTGTGGTTCGCAGTGGTTTCGCTGAGGGAGGCGTAGGAGATGTGGGAGCCGCTGAGCACCAGTGGCATCCAGATCTCGTCGGAGAAGACCCGGCCGCCCTTGCGGTCCACGAGCTCGGCGATCTGCTCGAGCTCCTCGCGGGTGAGCACTCGCCCGGTGGGATTGCCCGGATTGCACAGCACGAGCAGCTCCCCGCCGGCGTCGAAGGCCGCTTCGAGGGCCTCGAGGTCGTAGCGGTACTGGTTCGTCTCCGCATCCAGCGCCATCTCGACCTCGATGACCTCACGCCCGATCAGCGGCGGCAGCAGCAGGAAGGGCATGTAGGCCGGGGTGGGGACGATGATCTTCGAGTCCGGAGACGTGAACGAGTCGATGGCCGCCTGGTACACCGTGATCACATCGGGCATCTCGTGGATGTCCTCGGGCGGGACTTCCCAGCCGGCATGGCGCCGTACGAACTCCGCCGTGGCCGCCTGCATCTCCGCCTTCAGGTCACCGGGCAGGTATCCGAACGCGCCGCGGTCGACCTCGCGGTGCAGACGGTCGGTGATGGGCTGGGCGACGCCGTAGTCCATCTCGGCGACGAACGCGCCGATCACGCCGTCGCCCCGGACCCATTTGGTGGCGCCGGTGGCGGTCAGATCCTCATAGGTGATCGCATCGAGCTGTTCGGTGGTGGGCACTGGGGCTCCTGGGGTCGAGGCATGCGGCGCACAGAGGTGGCGGTTCCGACGGCGCATCTTCTCACGGAGCCCTCGGTTGCGGTCCCTTCGGTGCGCGCAGTCGGGCTCTCCCGCCCTTCGCCGGCCGTATTCGGCCAGGCGAGCGGACGATAGCGCTCACAGTCGCGAAGCGACCTCGCGGGCCAGGAGCGGCTGCTCCCCGGAGCATTCGATGCCGATCCTGCCCTGGTAACCGCGACGGCGCAGATCGTGGAGCCAGGTCCGCAGAGGAAGCTCGCCCGTACCTGGCCACCCGCGTCCGGGGGCGTCGGCAACCTGGACGTGGCCGATCAGCGCCGGGTCGGGCATGCCCCCCTCCAGAACGGCATCGCGCTGGACCGCCGCGTGATAGATGTCGAGCAGGACGTCCACATCGGCAGCTCCCGCGCCGCGGGCCTCCACAGCGAGCGTCCGGGCGTCCGCGAACGAGGTCAACGCGGCACGGGCGAACCCGGAGAGCGGCTCCAGCACGATCCGCGCCCCGCTGGCGGCGACCATCGGGGCGATGCGCACCAGGTTGTGCAGCGCCGTCTCGAACTCTTCCGGTGTCGGCGGCCCCGGTTCGGCGAGGTTGCCCGCCATGGGGTTGTACCGGCGCACGCCCAGGCGCCGGCCGACGCCGATCGCCGTCTCCGCCGCACGGGCGAAGTCGTCCTCCCGCCCCGGCACGCACAGCAGACCGCGGTCGTCGACCGAGGGCCCGCCACCCGGGAAGTTCAGCAGCACCAGCTCGACCTCGGCGCGGCGGATGCTGTCGACGAAGGCGGCGATCTCGCTCTCGTCGGGGTGCTGGGCCGCGAACGGCCACCAGAACTCCACGGCCTCGAAGCCCAGGTCTCTCGCCCGAGCGGCGCGCTCACGCAGTGGCGTGGACTGCAGCGACAGCGAGCAATTCAGCGACAGGTCACGAGCGTCCATGGCTCAGAACTGGTCGATCAGCGTGACGATGCCGATGCCGAACGCGACGACGGCGGAGAGGGCGAAGTAGACCGTGAAGGCCCATCCGTCGCGCAGCCGCGCGTCGGTCTGCGTCCGTCCCAGGTAGACCACCGCGATCACCACCGCCATCAGCCAGAAGGCGTTGACGATGCCGGCGATGATCACCATCGTCAGCGGTGCCTGCAGCCCGTAGGCGAATCCGCCCCAGACCAGAGGCAGGCCGACGATGAAGATCCGCACCCACCGGTCACGCGCCGCGGCGTCCTCCCACCGGAACGCACCGACCATGGCGAGGGTGTTCGTCATCTGGCGCGCGAAGCCGGGCGTGTTGGCCAGCACCGTCTTGAAGAGGGCGACACCGGCGCCGAGCAGGAAGAACACCTCCGCCCAGGTGCCGAGGGTGTCGGTGAAGATCCGCGAGATCGTCGCCAGGACGTCGGTACCCTCGGGCCGCAGTCCCTGGGGGTGCAGCACGGCGGCGCCGAGGACGTAGAACGCGACGGTCGAGACGGTGTAGATGACCCACGAGAGCCAGGCGTCCTTCTTCATCACGGAGATCCACCCGCGGGCGCGGTCGGCCCACTCCTGGGAGCCGTCATTCGGTCCCGCCCAGGCGGCGTAGCCCTTCTCGACGCACCAGTAGGTGTACTTGGTGATCTCGTCGGCGCCGATGCCGGTGAAGCCGAAGACGGCCAGGGCCAGACCCATCGCGCCGGCCGAGAGCTGGAAGGACAGCCCCTGGCCGACGTCCATCAGGGTCCAGGAGAACTGGGTGAACTGCAGACCGATGACCAGAGCCAGCACGCAACCGGTGACGACCACGACCAGGACGGTGCACAGCCGCTCGACGAGCTCGTACTTGTTGGTCACCTGGATCGCGATGGTGGCGGCGACGATGGCGATGATCCAGAACGCCAGGGACGGGGCCGACAGCGGTGCGCCGAGCACGGGCAGGGCGGCGGAGAACGCGAAGGCTGCGGCCGACAGCACCCCGCCCTGCCCGATGATGCCCTGGGTGAAGTTCAGCAGACCCAGGTAGGTCATCCAACTCCTGCCGAACAGCTTCGGGGCGACGTCGTTGTAGCCGGTGACCGAGGACTTCCCGGTGGAGATGCTCCAGCGGGCCAGTTCGATCTGGACGCCGACCTTCACGATGGTCGACAGCAGGATCACCCACAGCAGGATGAACCCGACCTCGGCGCCGAGCGCGGTGGCGGTGATGAGCTCACCGGAACCGACAACGGCGGCGCTGGTGACCATTCCGGGACCGAGGAATCTCAGCGAGGGTCTCCAGCCCCGTGGCGGCTCGAGGATCTTGCTCGTGTCGCGCACGTAGGGGTCGGCTTTGATGACGGGCATGGTCGCGTCGGTCACGTCGTCTCCGTTGATCGCGTGGAAATCTGGGCTGGGGTGGGAGTAGGTCAGTGCTGGGTGGCGCCGGCGGAGGGAGGGGCGCCGAGATCGTCCTGGAGTCCCTGCATCCGCACGTACGCGTGGTCGCGGTAGCCCTGGATCGCGGCGCGGGTGTCCTCGTCGTACTCGCCGAGCAGACCCCGGCCGGACTTCATGCCGAGCGCGCCCTCGGCGACTGCCGACTCCAGCGCGGCAGGCGGGGCCATGCGGTCGCCGAACGCGTCGCGGAGTATCCCGAAGCACTTGGCGTAGACGTCGACACCCGCCTGGTCGACCATCGAGAACGGTCCGACCAGGCCGAGCCGGAATCCGAAGCTGTTGCGCACCAGGGTGTCGATGGCCTCCATCGAGGCCACGCCTTCCTCCACGACCCGGAAGGCCTCGCTGACCATGGCGTACTGGATGCGGTTGACGACCATGCCCGGAGTGTCCCCGACCACGGCGGGACGCTTTCCCGCGCGTTCGAGCACACGCACGACGGCCTCGACGACGGCCTCGTCGGTGTCCTCGCTCGCGACCACTTCGGCTCCCGGCACGAAGGGTGCCGGGTTGAAGAAGTGGATGGTCAGGAAGCGCTCCGGGGCGGTCACGGCGGATCGCAGGGTGTTCACCGAGATGGTCGAGGTGTTCGTGCCGATGATCGTGTCTGGGCGTGCATGGGCGGAGGCCCGCTCGAGGACCTCGCTCTTGACGTCGACGTCCTCGAACACGGCCTCGATGATGAGGTCGGCCTGACCGGCGGCCTCCTCCACGGAGTCGGCGGCGTGCAGATGACGGTCGACCGCGTCTGCCGCGCCCGAGGCGAAGAGCTCACGGGCCTCGAACTCGCGGCTCTGGGCGACGAGGCGGTCGCGGGCAGCCGCGGCCACCTCGGCGCTCTGGTCGGCCAGCTGGACGGTGAATCCGGCCGCGGCGAAGACCTGCGCGATCCCTCCTCCCATGTAGCCGGAGCCGAGCACGGCGACCGTGCGAACCTCGCGTGGCATGGTGTGTCCTCTCGTGTGCTGTTCGGCGCGGGGCGCCGTGCTGACGGTGCGACCGACCGCCCTCGATGTCTGCAGGACCGCCTGCACGGGACGGCGAGGACGAACGGCTGAGCGACTCCGGCACGGCCGGCTCGACGGTGAGTGCCAGGGGATGAGTGCGCGATGCGATTCGCGGCGTGCGCCACGCAACACGATCTCGTAGAGAATATACGATCTACGATCTACGTCAAGCGCGATGACGCCCGTCCGACCATCGGGACACGGCTACCCTCATGGGCATGGAAACTCGCGACGAGCCCGGGGTGCCGGCCAGTTCCCTCATGCCGACGTCCCGCAGTCCTGCTCGCTCTGACCTGCGTGAATACGTCTACGACAGCATCTTGGAGATGCTGCTGCGCGACGACGCCCCTCCGGGCGCGCGCCTGTCGATCAGCACCATCGCCGAGCAACTCGACGTCTCCCCCACCCCGGTGCGCGAGGCCCTGGTCCAGCTGGAGCGCACGGGCCTGGTCACGCGCACGGTCCGCAAGGGATACCGGGTCTCTCCGCCGCTGGGACAGGATCAGCTGGCCGAACTGTTCACGGCGCGCGAGATGCTCGAATGCACCGCCGTCCGGCTCGCCGCGGCCGCGTCCCCGGCGGCGCTGCTCCCCGAGCTGCGCGCCGCACAGGAACAGCACCGCCGCGCCGGGGAGGCCGTGATCACGGCGCTCGACTCCGGGCGGCGCGACGTGTCGCTGGCTGCGGACTACTTCGCCCGCGACCGCGAGTTCCACGAGGTGATCTTCCGTCACTGCGGGAACCGCTACCTGATGGAGATGTCGCAGGATCTCGGTTCGCTGGTGCATCGGCTGCGACGCATGGTCCACCGGGGCGTCACCGACGTCCGGGAAGCGATCGGCGAGCACGAGGCGATCATCGACGCTCTCGAGAGCGGCGACGCAGCGGCCGGCGAATCGGCCATGCGTGAGCACATCCGGAACGTCATCGAGCGGTCGACGAGCGACCAGGCGTAGTCCGGAGCCGCCGGGCTCGGCTCCCGGTGCGCGGCTACGTGCTGTCGTCGCCCGGGCACCGCCCCTCAGCGCCCTACACGTCAGTACCCCGCATCCCGATCCACGATGTTGCGCAGCTCCTCGCCCCGCACCCACCGCCGGACGTTCTCGAGCATGATCTGCCGGCCGCGTTCGACCGTCGCCGGTGTGGTCGCCGCATTGTGCGGGGTGATGATGGCGCCCGGGGCGTTCCACAGCGGGCTGCTCACCGGCAGGGGTTCGACCGCGTGGGCGTCTATGCCGGCCCCGCCGAGGTGACCCGAGCGCAAAGCATCGACAAGGGCGTCCTCGTCGACGATCCCGCCGCGGGAGGTGACGATGATCGCGGATCCCGGCGGCATCAGCGCGATCTCCGCGGCGCCGATCATTCCCGTCGTCTCAGGGGTCAGCGGGGCCGTCACCACCAGCATGTCGCTGGTGCTCAGCAGATTGCGCAGCCCGTCGGCGCCGTACCGCAGACTCACCAGTCCGTCGCACTCCGCTTCGCCCCGGCGGCGCAGGGCCGTCACCTGCATGTGGCAGGCCCGGGCCTTGGCTGCGAGATCCTTGCCGCTGTGGCCGTACCCGATGATCCCGAGGCGCGTCCCGGCGAGTTCTCCGTGCACACGCCGCTGCCAGACGTGACGCTGCTGCGCCGCGGCCCAGGCGGGGGCATCGCGGCTGATCATGAGCATCAGCATGAGGGCGTGCTCGGCAAGGGGGATCGCTCCGTTGCCGGCTGCGGAGGTCAGCGTGACCATGGCGGGCACGGAGCCGGGCCGCAGCCACGCGTCGACTCCCGCGGCAGTGCTGTGGACCCATTCGAGGGACGGGAAGGCTCGCAGGCCGCTGCTGGGAGACGCCCCCAGCAGCGCGCGGACGTCGTCCGCGGGCTCGCCCGCGTCCAGGTCCGCCACGCTCTCGCCGGCGGCCTCCCGGATCGCCTCGAGGTCCGCACGAGCGCTGCCGGTCACCCCGATCCGCGCCGGGCTAGCGGCCCACGCGCTCATGCCGCTGCCGCTGCTCAGCCCGCTCACTTCAGCCCCGTGGTCGCGATACCGCGGATCAGGTGTTTCTGGGCGAACGCGAAGAACAGCAGCAGCGGGATCAGCGACAGCAGGGACATCGCCATGAGAGTGCCGGTCCCCTGCTGTGACTGGGAATCCACGAGCGCGTTGAGCGCGATCGGGACGGTGAACACCGAGGAGTCCGTCAGGTAGATCAGCTGTCCGAAGAAGTCGTTCCAGGTCCAGATGAACGTGAAGATCGTGGTGGTGATGAGGGCGGGCTTCATGAGCGGCAGGATGATGCTGCGGAACACCCGGAACGGTCCAGCGCCGTCGATCGCGGCCGCCTCGTCCAGCTGGCGCGGGATCCCGCGGATGAACTGGACCATGAGGAAGATGAAGAACGCGTCCGTGGCGAGGAACTTGGGCAGGATCAGCGGCACGAACGTGTTCACCAGCCCGAGGCTCGAGAAGACGATGTACTGCGGGATGATGACTGCGTGCATCGGCAGCATCACCGTGACCAGAACGATCGCGAAGTAGACGTTTCGTGCGCGGAACTCGAGCCGGGCGAGGGCGTAGGCGGTCAGCGAGCAGGACAGCAGATTCCCCAGGATGGCGCTGACGGCGACCACCGCGGAGTTGCCGAAGAACACCCAGAACGGAAACCCTCCCACCATCCAGCCGTTGATGAAGTTCTCGAGTGTGAGCTCGGTGGGGATGATGCTGGGGTCGGTGAGCACCAGGTGCGAGGGCTTGAATGCGCTGACCGCCATCCAGATCAGTGGGTAGAGCATGAAGAGCCCGAAGAGGACCAGTCCGCAGTGCCGGATGATCGCTCCACGGGTCCGGGATTGGCGCAACGAGGGCGCCGCGGCGAGCCGTGGCGCGGTCTCCCCGGCGGCCGGGGCGGGGTCAAGGGTGGAAGTGGCCATATCAGTCTCCGTAGAACACCCAGTACTTGGACAGGGTGAAGTGCAGGGCGGTGATCAGCGCGATTGCGAGCAGCAGCACCCAGGCCAGAGCTGAGGCGTACCCCATGTCGAAGTTCACGAAAGCCTGCTGGTAGATGTACAGGGTGTAGAACAACGTCGAGTCGACGGGGCCGCCCGTGCCGCTGCTGATCACGTGGGCCTGCGTGAACGCCTGGAACGAGCCGATGGTCTGCAGGATCAGGTTGAAGAAGACGATCGGAGTCAGCAGGGGGATGGTGACGTGACGGAACATGTGCAGCTTCGAGGCCCCATCCACTCTCGCCGCCTCGTACAGCTCCTCCGGGATCTGCCGCAGCCCGGCCAGGAAGATCACCATCGGCGAACCGAAGGTCCAGACGTTGAGGACGATCAGCGTCCACAGGGCGCTGTCCGGATTCTGCAGCCAGTTCGCGCCGTCGATGCCGATCAGGGCGAGAGCCTGATTGACCAGGCCCTCCTGTCCGAAGATCTGCTTCCACAGCACCGCCACGGCCACACTCGTGCCCAGCAGAGAGGGCAGGTAGTACGCGCTGCGGTAGATGGACAGCCCGCGCAGTCCCCTATCCAGCACGAGAGCCAGCGCGAGCGCGAAGACCAGCTGCAGCGGCACCGAGACCAGCACGTACATACTGGTCACGCGCGCCGACGCCCAGAACCTGTCGTCGCCGAGCATGCGCTGGAAGTTGTCGAGCCCGATGAACTCGGGCGCGGTCATGATGTTGTAGTCGGTGAACGAGAGGTACAGCGAGGCCAACATGGGCGCGGCCGTCACCAGCAGCAGTCCGGTCAGCCACGGCGACATGAACGCGTGCGCGGCGAGTTCCTGATTGTGCCGCGTCTTCCGCCGCGGCCGCGGTGAGCCGGCCGAGGCCTCCTCCGCCGCCGGTGCCGCCGCGGGCGCGCTCATCCGTCCTCCTCACCGCTGGCGGCGCGATCGATGCCCTGGTTGATCTCAGCGATCATGTCTGCGGCCCCCTCGGGGATCGTCGAGCTGCCGCTGGTGATCTCCTCCAGCACCCGGGTCATGACGGTGCGCCAGGTGCTCGATCCGGCGGGTGCCTCGTACCGGGGCTGGCGATCCACGTCGCGATCCTCGGTGACCACGTCGAGCATCTTCTTCTCGTTGTCGCTGGCGAACTCCCTGTACTCCTCGGTCACCCTCGGGTTCACCGGAGCACCCATCGTCAGGCCCACGATCTTCAGCATGTCCACGGTCCCGTGGGTGAAGTTGAAGACTTCACCGGCCAGCTCGGCCTTCTCGTCACTGGCGTCGGCGTAGATCGCCTGGCGGGGATAGTAGAGGAACTGGTGCCCCTCGGGCGCCGATGGGTCCACGGGCAGGTGCGAGAGACCGAACTCGAAATCGGGGAACATCGTCGCGTCGTCGACGATGTGGTTGGAGTTGCTGAACCAGGCCAGGCAACGGTCGCCCACGTCCTCCCAGCCGGCCGCCACGCCGTCCTGCTCCCCGATGCTGGGGGTGGCGCCGGCCTCGCGGAGGTCCTCCCACCAGGCGAACCAGCTCTCGAGACCCTCCTGGGTGTAGCCGATGCGGCCGTCCTCGGTCCACAGCTGTTCGCCGTGCTGGCGCAGCCATCCCTCGAAGGGCAGGTCGGCGTCGGCGGCGTAGGCCACGGCCCAGCGATCCTCCGTGTTCGAGGAGTAGTCCTTGGCGAACTCGGCGAAGCCGTCCCAGTCCCACGACTCGGGCCAGTCCACGCCGTCCTCTTCGGCGAAGGTGGCGTTGTAGCGGATCACGGGCACGAAGATGCCGAACGGCATCGTGTTGTGCTCGCCGTCCAGGGAGAAGTCCTCGATGTCCTGCTCGGAATAGTCACTCAGGTCCAGGCTCCCGACGCTGTCCAACGGCCGGTAGAGGCCATTGGCGTAGTAGGTCATGACCTGCGCGGAGGGGATCCAGAAGATGTCGGCGACATTTCCCGCCGCCATCTGGGTCGTCATGCGCTCCTGGAACGCGGAGTATTCGGCGAACTCCACCGTGAGGGTGAGGTCCTCGTTCTGCTGCTCCATCAGGTCGAAGGCTTCCTGATAGTTCTGCTGCCTGACGTTGTTGCCCCAGAAGGCGTAGCGGACGCCGCCGTCAGCGCTACCGCCTCCACCTCCTGCCACACCGCCGCAGGCGGCCAGCGCGCTCGTGCCGGCTATCGCGCCGGCTCCGGTGAAAAGACTCCGTCGGCTGAGGTGACGCATTGCTGTGCTCCCGTCGTTGGAAGGACCGAGGGCTTCGTAGCCCCCATGTGGACAATCCTCGCGAATGACAGATTGTCTGTCAAGAGTACATGCCTATCTGACTCAGCTTCCTTGGGCCGCACGGTATGGCCGTGCCTCAGCACCGGACGGAGAGAGCCTCGAAGACGTCGACCGGGGGCGTGCGCACGCTCAGCGTCCCGGCCGACCAGTCCCACTCGAGGTCCTCACCGGCCACGAGCGCGCGGACTGCCCGCGGCTCGGCCTCGCACGGGATGTCCAGCTCCGCCACCCCGGTGGTCACGGGGTCGACGAACCGCTGGGGTCGTTCCCCGCTGCGGTTGATCAGGTGGATCAGCGGGCCCTTTGCGCCGCGACCCGGCACGATTCGCACGAACGAGGGCACGGTCGCCGACCACCGGAGGTTCGCAGGCCCCGCGGTCGCCACCGTCTCTGCGAGCGCCGCGGCCACGGCCGACAGGCCGAGCTCGCGCAGCACCTGTCCGGGCAGCCAGGGCAGCACCGTCACCGATCCGCCCGTGGGGCACCGCCGGCGGATCCGGCCGGCATGACCGGTGGGTTCGTTCCCATAACACTTCTCCGGCGGGCCGTACAAGGAACGGCCCAGAACGGGCCAGTCGACCTCGAGCGCGGCGGCGTCCCCGGCCGTGCCGTCTGCCCCATCGTCGCCCGACGAAGCAGTCCCATCGATCACGCCAGTCACACCGATGGCCCGGAACTCCCCGATCACGGGCACGTGGAGGGGTGCCGCATCCCCGGACTGCGGCCCGTGGGAACGCGTGGTACTTTCCGTCGGCCGCATACCGCCGGCGACGGACCGACCGATGTCCAGGTGCAGAGAGCGCAGCGATTCCTCGGTGTCGAACACCGCCTTCTGCGCGAGGTGCTCGCCACCGGCATCGAACTGGTGCCCGTTCGGGGACCAGCCGGAGCTGCCGGTGGCGATCACGGCTCCGCCGGCGGCGACGAAGCCGGTCAGGGCGACAGTCGCCTCCTCGGGCAGGTCGCCGAGATCGGGCAGGACGATCAGGTCCACCCGGTCTCGGGAGATCGTCGCGAGTGCAGGCTCCGCGAGCACCACGAAGGGGATGTGGTTCTCGCTGAGAGCGCTGTGCCACCCCTCGAATTCACGGCGGCTGCGGACGTGCCCGCCGCGCGGCCGTACCAGTGCGGTGCGCGCCGTGGCGACGAGATCGGTGTATTCGCTCTGATGGTCGCGGTGGAAGCGGGTGATCGCCTCGCCGGCCTTCAGAGCCTGGAACGGACTGTCGGCCGGCGTACCCATGATGTAGGTGGACGGCTGGGCGCCATGGGCGATGGACTGCACGGCGTACTGCTCCATGTGCCGCGGGTCCTCCCCCGCCCAGCGGTACGGCATGTCCATGAAGGCCACAGCGTTGACGAAGACCGTTCGGGACGGGTCCTCGGAGCGCGCGACGTCCACGGCGTCGGCGATGGCCTGGTGCCACAGCTCGCGGCCGACGGCGTTGTTGGCCTCGTGGAACGTGATGTCGGCACGATCGCCCTGGATGAGCGCGGCGCCGGGGGCGAGCCGGCGCACGTGTGCCCGCATCCGCTGATTCAGCTCGGCGAGCACGGCCGCGGTGTATACCTTCCACGTCCCATAACCCTCATCCTCGGGCCCGGCCGGAAGTGGCACGCCGGGGGCGAACCGCGCGAAGCCGCGACGGCACGCCTCGCACTGGCACACACCCCAGTAGCGGCGGCTGTAGTCGACCTCGTTGAAGGACATCCAGTTGAAGAAGAGCCCGCAGATGGGGTACCTCTCCAGCACCTCCGCGACGACGTCGAACATCTCGCGCTGGTAGTACTCGCCGCTGGGGCAGACGCTGCGATAGCCGTTGTACACCTGGGGCCGCCCGTCCGGGGCGACGAAACACCACTGCGGATTCCGCTCCGCGCGCCGCGCGTCGACCTTCGAGAAATCCATGCGGGCCAGGACGCGGATGCCGCGGGCCTCTGCGGCACGCGTCGCGTCCCCCACGAGGTCGCCGGAAGGGCGCCGGTCCAGCCGCGGGTTGACCGTCTGGGCCTCGAGGCGACTGGGGTAGTTGGCGATGATGCCGCCGACGCTCAGCAGCCAGGTGTCCGCCCCGTAGGACTCGATGGCCGTGAGCACGGCCTCGACGTCCAGCTCGGCGTCGATCTCCCGCAGGTTTGTCTGGAAGGTGCGGAACGGCTGGTGCCACCACTGCGCCCCGTCGCGGGGGTCCTGGCCAGCAGCGGGCTCGCCCCCTGCCATCTCGCCTGTCATCGAAAGTCCTCGCCGAACAGACGGAACAGCGCGGAATGGTCCAGCTCCTGCCATTGGCGGGAGATGGCCTCGTCCATCTGGGCGGCGACGACCTCAATCCCCGGCAGCGTGAGGCCCCGGTGCGCGGCAACGTCCTCGGCGAGACGCAGGTCCTTGCGGTGCAGCCGCAGCCGGAAACCGGGGTCGAACGCGCGCTCGACCATCCTCTGCCCGTGCAGTTCGAGGATCCGCGAGCTCGCGAAACCGCCGTCGAGAGCGGCGCGCACCCGTTCGGGATCGATGCCGGAGGCCTCGGCCAGTGCGAGCCCCTCGGCGACGGCCTCGATGGTCATGCCGACGATGACCTGATTGACGACCTTCGTGGCCTGGCCGGCGCCGGGTGGTCCCATGTGGGTCACGCGGGCCCCGAGGATCTCCAGCAGGGGCATCGCCCGCTCGACGTCGGCGTCCTCACCGCCGACGAAGATGGTCAGGGCACCATCGCGCGCGCCCACCTCGCCACCGGAGACGGGAGCATCGACCCAGCCGCCGCCGGTCTCGCGCACGGCCGCGGCCAGCCGCTCGGTTCGCACGGGGGAGATCGAGCTCATGTCGATCACCAGCGCACCGTCGGCGAGCCCAGCGAGCACACCGTCCTCGCCGCGGAGCACGGTCTCGACGTCGGGAGTGTCCGGCAGCATGAGGATCACCGCTTCGGCCTCCGCGGCGGCTGCGGCTGGCGTCGACGCGGCGGTGGCTCCGGCGTCGACGAGGTGCTGCGAGCGTTCCTTGACGCGATGGACCTGCAGGTCATGTCCGGCGTCGAGGAGGTTCTTCGCCATGGGGGTGCCCATGACGCCGAGTCCGATGAATCCGATTCTCATGCTTGCCCTCCGTGTTGCACCGCATCGGTGCGGGTCGGTGTCCAGGTCACGTGGACGACCTCGAGGTCGTCGACGGTCTCGAGCGGGATGTGCAGCCTGCCGTCCCGCTCCTCGGTGCGGGCCGGCCCACCGGCAATGACGAGATCGGCGGTGCCGAGTTCAGCGCCGTCGGGGATGGTCAGCACGACCTCCTGGTCATGCAGAGGCAGAGCGTCGTGGCGCTGCCCGCGCATCGCCATGGGGTCGGTCAGGTTCACCACGGTCACCGCGATCTCGTCCTCGCCCTCGCGGACCGCGAGGTCCACCAGGCCCTGCCCGTTCACGCTCACGCGCGAGGGCTGCCGCCCCAGTGCCCAGGTCACGGAGTCGGCGATCAGACGGCCGTGGTCGGACTGGAGTGCGCGCCAATAGACCTCGCCGATGTCGAAGGCGATGTGCACGGTGCGCCCTCCACCCGCATGCTGACGTGTCACCACGGCGGGCGGAGTCGGGCCGGGGCGGGGGTAAACCTCCTCCATCGGCAGGTCGGGATAGTCCGGGACGAAGCGGAAGGCGACGTCCGCGTCCGGCAGCGCTTCGATGTCCAGTACGTGGGCGCCGGCGAGTATGCGCTGGGCGCCGTCATATCCCGCGGTGAGCGGGTGGCCGGCCTCGAGGCTCATGTACTTGTTCTTCAGCGGGCCACGCACGCCGCCGGTGAGCCGGACCCCGAGCAGGTCCCCGAGGGCCAGTCGGCCCGGGCTTCCGTCCGAGCCGCCGGTGAGCCCGGCGTCGTACCCGGCCACCAGGCCGCCGCCGTCGGCGACGTACTGCTCGATGGCAGCCACGGTCGCCGGGACGAGATCGGCACCTGTGGGGATCACGAGCACCCGCACGCCGCGCAGGCGCTGGGCGGTCAGTGCCTCCTCGGCGATGTACTCGAAGGGGATCCGGGCCTCGATCAGGGCCTGGTAGACGCCGTCCTCGTGCGCTCCCCCGCCGTGGCCCTGCCCGAAGGGGGTCGCCGAGGCGCGGTCCACGCAGTCCAGAAGCGCTACCTCCGCGGTGTGGCGCAGGTGGCCCGTGGCCTGCTCGACGCGAGCGTGCAACCGGAAGGCGTCGGCCATGGGTTGGACCCACCGCGTGTCGAAGCATTCGCCCTTGAACTTCGTGAACCACGGGAGGGCCCCGTGCGCGAACCCGTCGACGACGAGCCCGCGGGTCTCGTGGGGGTCGGCGACGGAATCCTTCCAGCGCAGCTCCCCGTCCTCGGGGCCGACGGAGGTGATCAGGGCGACGGGCCGGTCGGGGTACAGGCCGCGCGCACGCTTGCCCACGCGACCCGGAGTCCATGAGGCCTCGAGCCCGGACCGCCCCTGCTTGTCGACGAAGAACATAGGATACCGGTCCTCGACGAGATCGCTCTCCAGATCACGGGTGAGGGCGCCTCCGCGGTTGGGGATGAACCGCACGTGAGGGCGGATCTCACGGACGGCGTCGTCCCAGTGGACGACGAGCTCGCTGAGCTGTCGGCGCCGCCACGCGGTGAAGGCGGGCCAGGCGGGATCGGAGGGGTCCGTCTCTACGGGCAGCTCCTGCCCGGTGGCCGAGAGGAAGGCGGCGCGGGTGAGCGGGTTGTAGCTGACGCGGCGGCGCCCCTCCCAGCGGTTGGCGAAGACGGCGTCCACGTCGTACTCGCGCACGATCTCCTGGGCGATCTGCGTGGTGAACTCCCAGTGCGAGGGGCTCATGGGGTCGGTCCACCACAGGCCCGGCATCGACTCGTGCTCCACGGGCGCTCCGTCGAGACCGTGGTCCAACCACTCGGGATGCGCCTGCGCGGCTTCGGCGTGGACGGCGTGCGGGTCCACACGTGCCATGACGTGCATGTCGAGGCCGCGAGCAGCCTCGACCAGCTCGCCGAACACGTCCCGGTCCCCCAGGTGCGTACTGCGGTAGTGGTATGGGATCTGCGTGGGATAGAAGGCCATGTACCCGCCGGCGCTGAGACACAGCGCATTGGATCTGGTCCGCGTCATGACGTCGACCCAGAAGTCGACGTCGAGCGCGGAGGGGTCGTCCTCCGTGAGTGTCAGCTGCGTCCATCGTGTCGCGCTGAGGTACCACTGCGGGCTGCGCACTGCACTGGTCAGCTCGGGCTGGGCTTCGTCGATCGTCACTGATCCCCCTTGAGATGAAGTAATTGTTAGACATGCTGACATGTATAGCTTCATGTGACAAGATGGCGGCATGGATTCCCACGTACAGACAGGATTGACCTGGCATCGATATGACGTCAGCGCGAACGTCTCCCTGCTCTTCACCGAGCTGCCCCTCCTTGAGCGCTTCGCCGCGGCACGGCAGGCCGGTTTCACGGCCGTGGAGTGCTGGTGGCCCTTCCCCACCGCCGACCCGGACCCCGGTGCGGTCGAGGAGATCCTCGAGACGATCGAGGACTCGGGCGTGAGACTGACCGGCATGAACGTATTCGCCGGGGACATGGCCGCCGGCGAGCGCGGCATCGCCTGCGCCCCGGAGCGCGCGGACGAGCTGGAGGCTTCCCTAGCCGTGCTGCGCACCATCGCCCAGCGCACGGGCTGCCGCGGCTTCAACCTGTTGCACGGACAGGTGCCGCCGGACGCCGACCAGGCGGCGCAGGAGGCGGCGCAGGAGGCGGCGCGCGAAGCGGCCGTGCACGCCTACCGTCGGGCCGCCGAGACCATGTCGGGCCTCACCGCGCGCGACGGCAGCGACATCAGCGACGGAGTGATCCTGGTCGAGCCGCTCGCCCGCGGCCTCAACGGCGCATACCCCCTGGAGACCGCGCAGGACGCGCTCGAGCTGATCGACGAGGTCGGCGCGCCGAACGTGATGCTGCTGCTGGACACGTTCCACCTCACCCGGAACGGGGTCGACATCGTGGATCTCATCGAGGGCGCCGCCGACCGCATCGGTCATGTCCAGCTCGCCGACTCCCCGGACCGCGGCGAGCCGGGCGGCGGCTCCGTGGATTTCGCGGCGATCGGCTCGGCTCTGCGCGCTCACGGCTATACCGGCACCGTCGCCGCCGAGTACCGGCCCACCGAGGAGACGCTGCGCACTCTGGACTGGCTGACTCCGGCACCGGACTCGCAACCGCTGGCATGATGTAAGCCCGGGAAACATGCCGGACATGTGTAGTGTCCGCAGGGAACGTCGCCGGTGTTGGCGGCATGGACGGAAGAGGAGTCGCCGTGTCGACACCATCGGGCCAGTTCAAGCTCGGGCCAGCGTCACTGACCGAGGCCCTGTTCGCCTCGTTGCGTGAGCGCATCATCAACGGCGAGATCGTCCCGGGCGAGAAGGTCACCGAACAGCGGGTGGCCGGCGAGTACGGCGTGGCCCGTCCCACGGCGAAAGCATGCCTCGAGCGTCTCACCTCCCTCGGCCTCCTGCGACGCACCGCGCACCGCTCCGCCTCCGTGCCCGTGCTCGACGCGAGCGAGATCGAGGACCTGTTCTTCAGCCGGGAGACGTTCGAATCCGCCGCGACGGCGCACCTGGCGCAGGCTCGGAATCTCACCGACGACGTCGCACGTGCCCAGGCAGCAATGACCCAGGCCGCCGAACGAGCGGATTTCCGCGATCAGGTCCAGTACGACATCGACTTCCATTGGGCTCTGGTCAACGGCGTCGCCAGCGACCGGCTCAGCCGCATGTACGAGATCATCGCCGGGGAGATCCACTTGACGATGGGGCAGTACGCGGCGCATCGACGCACCTCCCCCACCACCGTTGTCAGCGAGCACGACGCCATCATGACGGCGATCCGCGACGGCGATGTGGACGGTGCGCGAGCCGCACTGGCGACCCATCTGAGCCGGGCGCGCGAGAGAGTCCTAACGCAGGTCGCGGGCGGATCCACTCCGGCGAAGAGCGGCGCTGGGCCCGGGGATGACTGACACCGGAGCGCGAGCGCGGTAGCCTCACCGGCCCACCCGGTCACCGCACGCCGCGCGGCGCTCCCAGGGTCCGGCCCGTCAGGAACTCACCCGCGAATCTCTCATGCTCCAGCGAGAGCGGCTCGCCGCGCATCAGTGCTGACATAACGCGAACGCGCGATCATGCACGCTGGGCGCTAACGGCTACCGCGGGCGATGCGAGCGGAATCTCCTCGCGCCGGCAGTGCACGGAGAACGCCGCTGTCAGGACAGGGTGCGCCGGGCGCCGCCGTCGCTGCGGTCACGCCTCATGTCACCGAGCGTCGGATCACCGGGCGTCGGATAACCGAGCGTACGGCGACGCGTCCTGTGCAGGGGCCGACGCGTCGACGGGGGCGGCGGGCACCGCAGCAGGAGCTCCCGCCGGCACCTTTGCGGCGTCGTCGGCCATCGCAGCACCCAGACCGGGCGCAGTCGCTGCTGCCGCCGCCTCCCGGGCACGCTGGGGAACGCGGGCACCGTCGAGGCTGGGGAAGGCATAGAGGAAGGACGTCCACGGCCGCAGGCGGATCGCCAGCAGGCAGACGCCGAGCGTGACCGTGAAGGAGATCGCGAAGCCGACCGAGCCGGCGGGAAGAGCCAGGTAGCGGGCCAGGAGCTCGGCGATGGGCAGGTGCACGAGGTATGCCACCACCGAGTTGCGGCCGATCCATTCGAGGCCGCGCACCAGCCAGAACCGTGGCAGGCGCTGCGCGATACCGATCGCAGCGACCACGCCGATCAGCATCGCGATCTGGGAGATCACCGGGGTCAGCGGGGCGCGGTCGAGCCAGACGGCGTAGGCCGCCCAGCCCAGAGCCACGACGACAGCGGGCACGAGAACCGGCAGCGGCACGTTGCGGGAGGTCAGCGGTTTGCGCAGAGCCGCTCCGGCGAAGAAGAAGACCGCATAGAGCAGGAACTTGTCGGGCCGGTAGATATAGGGGTCCAGGTGCACCCCGATCGGCGGCAGCAGCGTCCACAGCGCCACGCTCGCCACCGCGATCCAGGCGGGGTTGATCTTCTGGGTCACGAGCCCGATGACGTAGTACACGAACAGCGCCAGCAGGAACCACGTGTACATCCCGTTGCTCCACCAGTACGGGTCCTTCGCCATCTGCCAGCCCGCCAGGGGCAGCATCACGAAGGACCACAGCAGCCAAGGCCACAGCAGGCTGCGCGCCTTGCCGGCCAGGAACCGCGGTGTGGGCTTGGCCAGCGCCCTGGGCAGCAGGATCCCGGAGGAGAACAGGAGGATCGGCATCCGGAAGGGGGCCGCGGCCTCGGAGACCAGGACGGCTCCGTGCGGCGCGGGACCGTCCCACACCTGCTGGACGAGGCTGATGTGGAGGGTCATCACCAGCAGGATGGCCAATCCGCGCAGGAGGTCCATCCATTGCATCCGCCCGCGGGCAGGAGCCGGTCCGGTTCCGTTCATGGGGAGTCAGACTAGGCCGGATACCGCCCCGATAGGTTGCGCCACGGCGTCGCGAACGCCACAAACCTGCTCGCCAAAACCGGACAGACCACGCCACAGACAGACATTTCGTGACTGATTGAGGGACGCCGACACAGCCGGCGAGATACGCCCGCTCACTGCAGGTGCAGCTGTCCCGTCGCGTCGAACATCGTCTCCTGCAGCACCAGCGCTGCGGCGCCGATCGCCCCGACCGGCCCACCGACGGAGGTGCCTCGCACCTCGACGGAGCGGAACGAGCGAGCGATGAACGCTCGATTGACGAGCTCGGGCACGACCCGCAGGAAGGTCTCTTCCAACGCCGGCCATTGTGACCCTCCGAAGACGATCGCATCGAGGTCCAGCAGGTTCGCCAGCTGCACGGCGACCCGGGCGAAGCTGCCCGCCGCGCGCTCGAGGACCTGGGCTGCGGACGAATCCGGCACTTCCCGGCTCACGCGCGCCAGCTCGGCCAGCGCCAGCTCGACAGCGTGCGGATCGCCGGTGTCCACGGGCTCCAGAGCACCCGCGGCCATGCCGTCGGCCACGATCGCGCCCGGCCAGGCCGAGACGTTGACGCACCCCCGCCCGCCGCAGGAGCAGTGCGGCCCGTCGGGGTCAGCAGCCATATGCGCGATATTCCCGAAGCTTGCCCCAGAGCCGCGCAGCACCTCGCCGTCCCGCACGATCCCGGCGGCCGCACCGGTTCCCAGATACAGGAAGGCGAAGCTCTCGCCGTCCCGGGGGGCTTTCCACACCTCGCCCATGGCGGCCGCGGTGTTGTCCTTCTCGAGCACCACGGGCATCTCCAACCGCGCCTGGAGATCGTCTCGCAGGGGGACGAGATCCCAGCCGGGCAGCTGGGGCGGGGCGACGACCACCCCGCGCGGAGCGTCGATCGGGCCGGGCGTGGCGACCCCTAGCCCGGCCACTCGATCCATCGGGATCTCGAGCTCTCTCAGTACAGCGCGTACGCCGCCGTCGATGGCGTCGAGAACGTGCGGCGGGTCCGAAGGATCCGGCACCGGCGATGTCCGCTCGGCGACCACCTTCCCGGCGAGGTCGAGCACGGCGAAGGTCAGCCGGGCAGGATCGATGTGCAGGCCGACGGCGTACCGCCCCTCGGGCTCGACCTCATAGACGATCCGCGGTGCCCCCATGCCCGAACGCACTCGGCCGGCTTCGCGGATCAGCCCGGCCTCCACCAGGCGACGGCAGATGTTCGAGAGTGTCTGCATCGTCAACCCTGTGCGCCGCACCAGGTCGCTGCGGCTGAGCCCGGGCGCGCGCCGGATCAGGTCGAGCACCAGGACCTGGTTGTATCCCGCGACTCGAGGAAGGTTCGTCCCGCGACGCACCGCGCCTGTCATAGCCGTCTCGCTCGCCCCGCTCATCTGCCCGATGCTACGGGCCGCCGTGCCGCGAAGCCCTCGCGGGCACCTATTGACTATGTCAAATTGATCATGTCTACTGGCGCGCACCGGATCCCAGGACATCCGGTGCGCGCCGGGTTCGCCCCGGCAGTACTCGACGGGGAGGCGCCATGAGGAGACGTACCGTGCTCGCTGCCGGATTGCTGGCGGCGCCGCTGTCGGCATGCAGCGGCGGGGACACCGACGGGGACCGGGTCTTCCGCCAATTCGATCCCGCGGACCAAGCCGCTGGACTGGTCGAGGCGATCGACGCCTGGAACGCGGAGCATCCCGACTACCGCGTCACCATGGAGACCCTCTCCCCCAACAATCCCCAGCAGTTCGCCCGCGAGGCCAACGCCGGCTCCGGACCGGACATCGCCCAGCTCGCGTTCACCGACGTCTCCTTCATGGCCGAGCCCAGGATCCTCACACCGCTGGACGATCTGCTGACCGGCTCCCCGCCCCAGGGCGCCGACGAGCTGTTGGCCACGGATATGACCACCTATGACGGGTCGATGTGGGCCATCCCGTGGACGGCGGACACCATGGCTCTGGTCTACCGCCCCGATCTGCTCGAGCGCGCCGGGATCGACCGCACGCCCCAGGACTGGGAGGAACTCGCCGAGACTGCCGCACGGATCACCGAGGATTCCGACGGGGAGATCCACGGATTCGTCTTCGCCGCCGGGGCACAGTTCTCCAGCGCCCAGTGGTTCCCGATCAACTACCACCTATGGGCCCACGGCGCCCAGCTCATCGATGCTGACGGTGACCTCTGGCGTGTGGGCGTCGACCCGGAGCAGCTGACCGCGACGATCGACTACTTCGCCGCCTTCTTCACCGAAGGCATCACTCCCACCGCGATGCAGGCCGTCACCGACTACGGCGATCCGAGCATCATCGGCGCGCTCGATGACGGCTCCTGCGCGATGACCTTCATGCCCCCGGCGGCCTTCCGCACGGCCCGGGACAGCGTCGAGGCGGAGCTGCTCACCGCGCCGATGCCCGCGGGCCTGGAGGACGGCGCGACCCATCTGGGAGGCCGGGCCCTGGGCATCAACGCGAACTGCCAGGAGCCGGAGGCGGCCTGGGAGTTCGTCACCCATCTGCTCAGCCCGGAGACTTTCCGGACCTACCCGCAGTACCCCGCGTCGGCCGGGACCCTCACCCAGGTCGACGTCGACCCCTCCGAGCAGGGATTCATCGACCAGCTTCCCCACGCACGATCCTTCGCGCGATACGCGGACGCTCCGATCACCATCGCCGCTCTGCAGGAACTCGTGAACCAGCAGTTCTCCGCCGTCTACTCGGGCCAAGCGGAACCCGCCCAGGCGGCCGACCGGATCATCACCAGACTCGCCGACGAGCTGGAGGAGTAACGCATGGCACCGCCGTCCGCACCCCCGCAGAAGGACTCGCGCCCTCCCACGCGACGAGCTGCCCGACCACTGCAGCCGTACCTGCTCAGCACGCCGGCGCTGGCCGTCATCGCCCTTCTGTTCCTCGTTCCCTCGGTCTACAACGTGGTCCTGGCCTTCCAGAGCCTCTCGCCGTACCAATCCCCCCGCGACGGCGAATGGGTGGGTGCGGAGAACTTCTCGGAGCTGTGGAGCAATGGCGACTTCGGCGGAGCCGCGGTCAACACCGTGGTCTGGCTGACGGCCATGACAGTGGTGCTGCGACTGCTGATAGGGCTCGCCCTGGCGCTCGCGCTGCAGTCCCCCGTCCTGCGGCGCTGGAAGCTGCGTGGGGTGTCCCGCACGATCATCCTCATCCCGTGGATGGTGCCGCAGGTGGTCGCCATCGCCGCCTGGCGATGGATCCTCGATGGCAGCTCGGGAGTTCTGAACCAGGCGCTGACCGGACTGGGCCTGATCGAGAACGGGATCCCGTTCCTCGCACAGACCAGCACCGTGTGGTGGTCGATCGTGGCGATCATCGTCTGGCGTGAGCTGCCGTTCGTGGTGATGGTCCTGATGGCCGGACTGCAGTCGATTCCGTCCGAGCAGTACGAGGCCGCCTCGGTGGACGGTGCCGGTCGCTGGACCTCCTTCCGCAGCGTCACCCTGCCCGGCCTGCGACCGGTGATCACCATCGTGGTGCTGGTGACCGTGATCCAGACGTTCAACAACTTCGTCTATGTATGGCTGACCACCGGCGGCGGCCCCGGCCGATACACGGCGGTGCTGGCCACCGAGCTGTACAACGCCGCGTTCTTCGACAACGAGCTCGGCGCAGGCGCCGCGATCGGCCTGGTCATGACCGCGATCATGGCGGTCTTCGCTGTCGCCTACATGCGCCTGACCTCGGACCGGGAGGAGACGCGATGACACGGACGGCATCTACCAGAGCTTCCGCTGTTCGGCCGGTGCGACCGCGCCGCTCGAGTGACGCGCGCAGGCCTCGTGATCTGCTGTTCCTGGTGCCCTTCGCCGTGGTGCTGGCGGTGATCCTCTTCCCTGTGGCGTGGATGCTGTACAGCTCGCTGCGACCGGTCCAGGAGATCTCACAGGGCGTGACCTGGTCGAACGCACTGTCAGACCTGAGCCTGGATTCCTACGCACGACTGTTCGAGGCCACGAACTTCGGCAGGTACCTGCCCAACAGCCTGCTGGTGTGCAGCGTCGGCACCGTGATCACGGTGGCCATCGCGACGCTGGCCGGCTTCGCGCTGTCACGATTCGCGTTCCGCGGCAGGCCAGCTGTGATGCTGGTGCTGGTGGCCACGCAGTTGCTGCCGTTCGTCGTGCTCATCACGCCGGTGTACCTGGTCTTCGCGGAGCTGCGCCTGCTGAACTCGTACGCGGGGCTGATCATCGTCTACGTCGCGATGACCACGCCCCTGGCGGCGCTGCTCATGACCGGGTTCCTCAACTCCGTGCCACGCACCCTGGACGAGGCCGCACGGATCGACGGCGCCTCGACCCTCACCGTCATCACTCGGGTGATCGCGCCGCTGGTGTGGCCCGGCGTGGTCACCGTGGCCGTCACCGCGTTCATCGCCATGTGGGATGAGTTCCTCTTCGCCCAGGTGTTCCTCACCAGCGAATCCGTCAAGACCGTGCAGGTAGGCATCGCCGGCCTGTTCGGGGAGTACGGCACCGACTGGGGCGTGGTGATGGCTGCCTCCGTGGTCGCCGCACTTCCCACCATCGTGTTGTTCTCGCTGTTGCAGCGCCGACTCGTCGCCGGTATGACCGCCGGCGCTCTCAAGGAGTGATCATGACCGCCGACCGCCCTCAGGACGGCCAGCGCCCCGTCGACCCTCGTCCCGCCGATCCCCGCCCGAACGTCATCGTCCTCTACGCGGACGACCTGGGGTGGGGAGACCTCGGCTGCTTCGGCTCCGAGGACATCCCGAGTCCGCATCTGGATTCCCTGTGCGCCGACGGGGTGAAGCTGTCCCAGTGGTACGCGAATTCTCCCGTCTGCTCGCCTTCGCGGGCCTCGCTGCTGACCGGTAAGTACCCGGCGCACGCCGGGGTCGAGGAGATCCTGGGAGGCCGCCGGGACACCCCCGGCCTTCCTCCGCAGGAGACCATGGCCTCGCTCCTGCGTGATCGCGGCTACGCCACAGGCCTGTTCGGCAAGTGGCACCTGGGGGTCGACGCCGAGTATGCGCCGGGAAACTACGGTTTCGACGAGGTCTTCGGCATCAGGGCCGGCTGCGTGGACTACTACTCGCACATCTTCTACTGGGGCGATCACGATCCCGTCCACGATCTGTGGGACGGCGAGGACGAGGTCTGGCTCAACGGCGAGTACCTCACCACCGTCCTCGGTCGCCGCGCGGCGGAGTTCATCGCCCGCCAGGCGCCCCGGAATCCCTTCTTCTGCTACGTGCCCTTCAACGCTCCGCACTATCCGATGCACGCCCCGGCCGAGCACATGGCCCGCGTCGCCCACCTTCCTGAGGGCCGGCGCGAGATGGCCGCCATGATCGCGGCCCTCGACGATGCCGTGGGCGAGATCCTGGCAGCACTGGAGTCCGCCGGCGCCCGGGAGAACACGCTGGTGGTCTTCTCCTCCGACAACGGACCCTCGCGCGAGAGCCGAAACTGGCTGGGCGGTGAGGAGATCTCCTACACAGGAGGCTCCGCGGGCGGACTGCGCGGCTCCAAGGGCTCCGTGTTCGAGGGCGGCACCCGGGTCCCGAGCATCGCGGCCTGGCCCGCCCGATTGCCGGCCGGCACCGAGGTCAACCGTCCGGGCCTCATGATGGACCTGCTGCCGACGATCCTGCATGCGGTCGACGGTGCCGAGCCCGAGTTGGCGGACGTCGACGGGGTCTCCCAGCTGGAGACACTGCGCGGTGCGGACCGGGTGCACGACGCAGAAGCCCCGGGCCATGGCCGAGCGGAACCTGCCGCGACCGAGCCCGGCCCCGCGGAGACGACCGGGCCCGGCGACGAGGCATCCCAGGAGCGCACGGTGATGTGGACGTACGAGGACCAGTGGGCGGTGCGCCGCGGTCGATACAAGCTGGTCATCGGAGCGCGGGAGGGTATGGATCCTCCGATCACGGTCTCCCGGGCGGTGTTCGACCTCGACCTCGATCCGGCAGAGACACGGGATATCTCCGCAGACGCGCCCACCCTCACCGCCGAGCTCGAGCACGCCCTATCGGGGTGGCAGCGGACCCATCATGCATGGGTGGCCGCCACCTGACCCGTGCCGGGCCGTTGCTCCGGCCAAGGCCTCTCACGAACCAGGGCCGGGAGCGACCATCCGTTCAGACCATTGCCCCTCCCCCGCTCCCGGCCCGACAATGAACCATGACGGTCACTCTCCGGTCCCTGGAAGTCGCAGTCCCCTCCACCGAGCTCGCCCAGGACGACGTCCGCGACGTCTTCGCCGCCCAGCCCGACCTGAGCCGCCTCGGCCAGCGCCTGGTGGCCACCTCGTTCAACTCCTCCGGGATCGAGCGCCGCTACAGCGCCATCTCCGAATGGGACGGCCCGTCGGCCGATGAGGAGCCCGTGTTCTTCGAGGTCGGCACCGGCCGGTTCCTGAACCCCACCACCGGTACCCGCAACGAGATCTTCGCCCGCGAGGCCACCGAGCTGTACACCGGCGTCGCGGCCGCCGCCCTCGAGGTCGCCGAAGGCATCGAGCGGGCCGACGTCACCCACGTCATCACCGTCTCCTGCACCGGGTTCTTCGCGCCGGGGCCGGATTACCGCATCGTGCGCGCGCTCGGCCTGGAACCCTCCGTCCAGCGCTACCACCTGGGATTCATGGGCTGCTACGCCGCCCTGCCCGCGCTGCGCCAGGCCCAGACCATCTGCCGGGCCGATCCCGACGCCGTGGTGCTGGTCGCCACCGTCGAACTGTGCACGCTGCACGTGCGCACCTCGAACGATCCCGACACCATCGTCGGCTCCTCACTGTTCGGCGACGGCGCCGCCGCCGCGATCGTCACCGGCAAGGACCTCCCCCACAGCTCGCCGCTGCTGCAGCTGGACCACTTCGAGACCGTGCTGACCCCCGTGGGCGAAGAGTCCATGGCCTGGAACATCGGTGACAACGGCTTCGAGATGGTGCTGGGCACCTACGTCCCGCACATCATCGACGAGCACATCACCGGCGCCCTGACCCCGCTGCTCGCCCACGACCCGTCGGTGGCGCAGCGGCCCTACCGGGAGATCGAGCGCTGGGCGATCCATCCGGGCGGACGCAGCATCCTGGACAAGGTCGAGGCCAAGCTCGAGCTGGACGAGGGCCAGCTGGTCCCCGCCCGCGAGACGCTGCGGGACTTCGGCAACATGTCCAGCGCCACCGTGATGTTCGTGCTGCGCCGGATCCTGGATGAGGCCGCCCCCGGCGCCGAGGAGCGCGTGTGCTCCATGGCGTTCGGTCCCGGACTGACGGTCGAGACGGCCCTGCTGACCACGATCGGCGCCCCCGTTGCCGCCTCCGCGCCCGAGCCCGGGACCGGCGCCCTGGCCGACGCCGCACTGAGCACCCACCCGTGACGGCGCCGCGCATGCCTGGTCGACCCCGCGTCTCCGGCCGTTCTCGCGCGGCGCAGCGTCCGCACCTGCCGCAGCGGCTCCGCGTGCCCGACCTGACCGAGCGCGACCGACACGCCGCCGAGCGCATGGACGACCCGGACTGCGACCTGCGCCGGCTCGAGCGCACCTACGCCCAGTTCCGCGTCATCAACTCCCTGGTGACGGGCTGGCGCACCACCTACCGCCGGCACCTGCGCCCGAGACTGCACCGCGAGGGTCCGACCACGCTGCTGGACATCGGCAGCGGCGGCGGGGACCTCGCCCGGGCCCTGGCCCGATGGGCGCGCCGCGACGGCTTCGACCTGCGCGTAACCGGCATCGACCCCGACCCGCGGGCGCACGCCTGGGCGATGCGGCAGAGGCCCGTCGAGGGCGTGTACTTCCGGCGGGCCCTCTCCTCCGACCTGGTCACCGAGGGCGCCGAGTTCGATCTGGTGGTCTCCAACCACCTGCTCCACCACCTCGAGGAGGACGAGCTGCGGGACCTGCTGAGAGATTCTCGGCGGCTGTCCCGCACCGCGGTGGTCCACAGCGACATCCAGCGCGACCGTCTCGCCTACGCCCTGTTCTCGGTGGGCACCTGGCCCTTCTTCCCCGGCTCCTTCATCCGGGAGGACGGGCTGATCTCGATCCGCCGCAGCTTCACCGCCGCCGAACTGCGTGACATCGCGCCCGAGGGCTGGGATGTGAGCGAGCTGGGCCCATGGCGCCTGCTGCTGACCCACGAGGTCCCGACACGATGATCGCGCCCGGCAGCTTCGATGACGCGGCGCCCGGCGCTGCGGAACCGGACGGCCCGCCGCCAGACTGCGACGTGCTGATCGTGGGCGGTGGCCCGACAGGCCTGTTCCTCGCAGCGCTGCTGGTACGACGAGGGGTGAGCGTGCTCGTGCTCGAGTGTCGCACCGCGCCCAGCACCCATTCGCGAGCCATCGGCCTGCATCCCCCGGCCTTGAGTGCGCTGCGGGAGGTCGGCCTCGACGACGCCGCCATCGCCGCGGGAGTGCGGCTCCGGGGCGGCAGTGCGCGCGGCCGCCGCGGGGAGCTCGGCAGACTGCGCTTCGAGGGGGCATGGCCGCACCGACCGTTTGTCCTGTCCTTACCGCAGAGCCGCACCGAGGAGCTGCTCGAGGGCCGACTGGCCGAATTCGCCCCCGGGACGCTACAACGCGGCTGGGAGGTTACGGGCTTGCGCGAGATCGGTGACCGCATCGAGGTGACCGCACGGCACACCGCCCCGGGCGATGCCGGAGCCCCGGTCGTACACCGGCGCGCCCGCATGCTCGTGGGCGCCGACGGGTCCCACAGCCGGGTGCGCGAGCTCCTCGGCGTACCCACGACCCGTACTACGTACCCGGATACCTACCTCATGGGCGACGCCGCCGATCCTGATGGGGACGGTGAAGACCGCGAGGGGTTCATCCACCTGGACCCCGACGGCGTCGTCGAGTCCTTTCCGCTGCCGGGCGGGCTGCGCCGCTGGGTGGTCCACACCGGGTCGGCCCATGCCGGGGCCCACAGCGGGCGCTACCGTTCGGCAGATCCTTCCCCTGCCGCCCTTGCTGAGATCGTCCGCTCGCGCACCAAAGTGCGGATCGACACGACGGCGATCCGCATGATCAGTGCATTCACCGTGCACCGGCGCACGGCGCGGCACCTGCTAACTGGGCGTTGCATGCTGATCGGCGATGCCGCCCACGAAATCAGCCCGATCGGGGGCCAGGGGATCTCCCTGGGCTGGCTGGATGCCTACGACCTGGCGCCCCTCATCCCGCAGACGGTGACAAGCAAATTTAGCGGCACCCTCCGGGGCAGCCGCGAGTGGCTGCAGTTCGAAAAGACCTGTCAACGTCGGGCGCGTACCGCCCGTCTGCTCGCGCACCTGAACATGGCACTGGGACGCCCGCTCGCGGAACCACTGTCCTCCCTCCGGGGACTGGCCGTGCGAGCCGCCCTCCACTCTCCGGTTCGGCGCGTCATGGCGCGGGCGTACTCGATGGCGTGGGTGCGCACCCGCTGACGCACACGGATCACTCCTCTCGTTCGGACGCATTCCGTCGGCTATTTGTCAGAAATCAACGCATGTCGTTGCGGCCTTCGCCGACCGACTCCATGCTGTCGGGATGAAGAACGGGACGACGAGGCCCCTGCGCGGCGCTGAGCACGAGGTCTTGCTGGCACTGCGCCTTCAAGGTCCTTCAACCCGCGCCGAGTTGGTCCGGCGCACAGGCTTATCCCGCGCCACCGTGTCCACCGTGACGGCCCGCCTCCTCACCGGTGGCCGCGTCGAGAGCATGGGCACAGCCCCGTCCTCCCGCGCCGTGGGGCGCAATCCGGAGCTCCTTGCCCTGAGCGTGTCGGGGGCCGTGATTCTCGGTGTCGAGTTCGGGCACCGGCGCGTCACCGTGACCGCCATGAACGAGGCTCATCGCATCGAGGGCTCGGCCTCGGCCGCCTACGAACACGACACTCCGTGGCCGCGACGTATCCAGCATGCCTTCTCACGGATGGCGGCGCTGGACGTCCTGGACGGGCGCGACGTCATCGCCGTCGGCCTGGGCATTCCCGGCCGTATCCCGGATCGCGAAGCCGTCATGGAATCCCTGGTGGCGACCTTCGCCTCCCGTGTGGCGCGCGAGGTGCGGGCGGACAACAATTCCCGCCTGGCCGGTCTTGCGGAGGCGGTGTGGGGCTCGGGCCGCGATCTGCAGAGCTTCGTGTATCTGCGGCTCATGGACGGCGTCGGCGGAGCCCTGATCACCCAGGGCGCGATGTACGACGGGCTCCACGGTACGGCCGGCGAGTTCGGCCATATGACGGTCGATCCGGGAGGCCCCCCGTGCCGCTGCGGCAAGCGCGGCTGTCTCGAGTCCTACGTCTCACGAGAGCGGATCCTGGCCACGACGGCCCACCGCGATCTGGATGCGCTGCGCACGACGCTCGACGCCGGCGATGTGCGCCGCCGCGAGATCGTCGCCGGCGCCGGCCGGCGCATCGGCGTCGTGCTCGCGAACGTTTGCACGGCACTCGACGTGGAAGGGGTCGTGCTCGGCGGCGACCTGATCGGCCTCGGCCCACATCTCACCGCTCCGCTCGAGGTCGCATTCACAAAGAACCTCATGCCGGCGCGAGCGCACCGCATCGCCCTCCACGCGGGCCGGATCCGTGCGGTCGACGGTGCGCTGGGTGGGATCGCCCTCATCCTGCGTGACCCAGCCATCGCGCTGTCCCGGCCCGATTCCCCCGCCGCCCAGAAGGGACGACTCTCCTCGTGACCAGCCCCAACATGTTCTTCTTCCTGACCGATCAGCATCGGGTGGACACCCTGCCCTGCTACGGCAACGAGATCGTCGAGACCCCGTGGCTCGACTCCGTCGCCGCCGAGGGGACGGTCTTCGACCGCTTCTACACGCCCACTGCGATCTGCACCCCTGCGCGGGCGAGTCTGCTGACGGGCGAGGCGCCTTTCCGACACCAGCTGCTTGCCAACTACGAGCGCAACGTCGGCTACAAGGAGGACCTGGATCCCGATCACGGCTCGTTCAGCCGTGATCTTCGCGAGCACGGCTACAACGTCGGACTGGCCGGGAAGTGGCATGTGGGGCTGAAGCGCACCGCGGAGGATTTCGGGTTCGACGCCCTGCACATGCACGGCTGGCACAACCCGGTCGACCATCCCACCTACGAGCGCTACCTCGCCGAGCGGGGCCTTCCCGCATACCGCCTGCGCGACGAGATCCGCGGGACCTTCCCCAACGGCAGCCCGGGCAACCTGCTCGCTGCCCGTCTCGAGCACGGCGTGGAGGCCACCTTCGAGCGGTTCCTCGGGGACCTCGCGATCGAGCGGCTCCGCCAGTACGTGCAGGACTTCCGTCGCGACGGGACGCCATTCTTCCTGGCCACTCATTTCTTCGGTCCGCATCTTCCCTACAACCTGCCGCCAGAGTACTTCGACCTGTACGACCCCGAAGACGTGGAGCTGCCGCCTTCGATCGCCGAGACGTTCCTGGGCAAGCCCCCGGTGCAGTCGAACTATTCGGCGCACTGGACGTTCGACACCCTCGGCGAGGAGACCAGCCGCAAGCTGATCGCCGCCTACTGGGGATACGTGACGATGATCGATCACGAGATCGGCCGGATCGTCGACGTCGCCCGGGAGCTAGGCGTCTACGACGACGCCGCCGTGTTCTTCAGCGCTGATCACGGCGAGTTCACCGGTGCCCACCGCCTGCACGACAAGGGGCCGGCGATGTACGAGGACATCTATCGGGTGCCCGGCGTGATCCGGCCGCCCGGCGGCGGTCCGGCCCAGCACCGCCGCGAGTTCGCCGACCTCATCGACCTCCCCGCCACCATCAACGAACTCGCGGGGATCAAGCCCGTCAGGTCCGCCGACGGCACCAGCCTGCTGCCGATCCTGCGCGGCGAGCATCCACGGTGGCGCACCGACTACGTCGCCGAGTTCCACGGACACCACTTCCCGTACCCGCAGCGGATGCTCATCACCGACCGCTACAAGCTCGTCGTGAACCCCGAGTCCGTCAACGAGTTCTACGACCTCGTCGCCGACCCGTACGAGCTCACCAACCGCTATGGCTTCCCCGAATGCCGCCAGGTGCGCGATGCCCACCTGGCCCTGCTGTACCGCCGCCTCCGCGACCGCGGGGACAACTTCTATCACTGGATGACGTCGATGTATCCGGTGGGCGGCAAGGACTACGACACCTCCCTCAGCTCGTTCGAAAGGAACGGATCATGATGCTCTCCCCACGATCCACCGCGCACCGCCTCCACGGCGGCACACCGCGCTCAGCCCAGGACTTCGGCCGACGCCGTCTCCTCTCCGGCGCTGGCGCAGCCGGCGCCACGCTCACCGTTGCCGCCTGCTCGGGCGGACAGTCGATCGGAGGCTCGGATGAGGCTCCTGCGGCGGGATCCGAACCCTTCACTGCCGAGTACGACGGGCCGGACGTCACCATCACCTTCTGGAACGGCTTCACCGGAGGCGACGGCCCGTACATGAAACAGCTCATCACCGAGTTCACCGAAGCGAACCCTGCGATCACCGTCAAGCAGTCTTCCCTCGAGTGGGCCGACTTCTACTCGAAGGTCGTCACTGCGACCGATGCCGGCAGCGGGCCCGATGTCGCGGCGATGCACCTGGACCAGCTCGCGAGCTTCGCCTCCCGAGGGACCATCGTGCCGCTGGACAACCTCGCCGAATCCCTCGGTCTCAGCGAATCGGACTTCACCCCGGCCGTGTGGCAAGGCGGCGTGTTCCAGGGGCAGCGCTATGGCATTCCGCTGGACATGTTCACCATTGCGCAGTACTGGAGCACGGAGAAGTTGTCGACCGCTGGGCTTGAGGCCGGCCCCACCACCGGCGAGGAGTTCGACGCCGCCGTCCAGTCCCTGCAGTCCGCAGGTATCGAGAACCCCTTCTGGGTCTCTCCCGACAACTGGCAGATCTTCGTGAGTCTGCTCGGCCAGTTCGGCGGCTCCCTCTATTCCGAGGACCTCACCACCGTCACCTTCGGCGACGATGCCGGAGCGAAGGCGTTGACCTGGATGCGAGACCTCGTGGCCGACGACATCAGTCCCTCGGACGCCACCGACCTGGCCACCGCCTTCAAGAACGGCTCCTCGGCCCTCATCCATGAGCTGCTGTGGCTGATCAATGACCTCGAGGACACCACCGATGGGATGGAGTATGGCATCAGCGCCTTCCCGACGATCGGCGACTCCCCTGGCGTGTTCGCGAATTCCCACAACTTCACGCTCACCAAGCAGGCCGACGCCGACGCCGATCGCGGTCAGGCCGCTCGGGTGTTCATCTCCTGGATGAGCGAGAACTCCGCGACCTGGGCGGCGTCGGGCAACATCCCGGCGCGGGCCTCGGCGCGGGAGGACACGCAGTTCACCGATAGCCGCCAGGCCGAGCTCGCGACCGAGGAGGTGCTCGAGAGCTTCATCTTCCTGCAGCAGGTTCCCGGTTCCCGTGAGATCGCAGCGGACAGCTACCAGCGCGCGGTGAGTCGGGCGGTGCTCGGCGAGGAAGATCCGGAAGCCGCGCTCACGGCCGCGGTCACGACTGCGCAGGAGATGCTCGACCGTAACCGGGAGCTGTACGAATTCTGACCTTCCGACGTCCCGCGCGACGTCATCGACCAGGCGAGAGACCGCCGAGAGAAGAGGTTTGATGAGCAACGCTGCTCCGAGCCTGAGCGCGCCCCCCGCGCCTCTACCTGCGCCGCCCGCGAGCGGCGACAGGCGCAGGATCCGGGTCGGGAGTCCCGTCACGCCCTATCTGTTCGTCGCCCCGTTCCTGGTGCTGTTCGCGGTATTCGTGCTGGCACCGATCCTGGTCCTGGCCTACTCGAGCACGCGGCAGTGGATCCTGGGCTTCGACAGCGGAGGATTCATCGCGGCGCAGAACTATACGACGCTGCTGTCCGGTGAGGGGGTGCTGTCCGAGGAGTTCTGGCGGGGGATGAGGGTCACCGCGATCTTCACCGCCCTGTCGGTCCCTCTGCTGGTCGTCGTCCCCTTCGCCCTCGCACTGCTGCTGAACCAGAAGTTCCCCGGGCGCACCTTCTTCCGCGCGGTGTACTTCGCTCCGTATGTGCTGGGCGTCGCCGTGGTGGGCGTGCTCTGGCACTTCCTCCTCGATGCCCGTGTGGGCCCGGTGAACCATCTGCTGGGTTCCCTGGGGCTGCCCGACACGGTCGCCTGGACGACCTCATTGCCCGCCGGCTGGGTCTCGCTCGTGGGCGTGACGGTGTGGTGGACGGTCGGCTTCAACGCCGTCATCTACCTGGCGGCCCTGCAGGACGTGCCCGCACAGCTGTACGAGGCCGCTCGGATCGACGGGACCAACGCCTGGCAACGGCTGTGGGTGGTGACCATCCCGCATATGCGTCGAGTGCTGCAGTTCGTCGTGGTCATCACGATCATCGCGTCGGCCAACATGTACGGCCAGTCGGCGCTGATCACCAACGAGCAGCCCGGCGGGGCGACTCGCACCGCGATCGGCTACATCGCACAGACCGGAATGCAGTCCTATGACATCGGTATGGCGAGTGCGATGAGCATGATCCTCGCCGTGTGCCTGATCGCGGCGAGTCTGCTCGTGAACCAGATCTTCCGCTTCGTGGGAAAGGTGTAGACGATGGCGACCTCTCGCCCCTCCCGTCGCCGACCCGTACGCCTCCAGCGCATCGCGCTGTGGGCAGCGCTGATCCTCCTAACGTGCGTATTCGCCCTTCCGTTGCTGTACATGCTCGGTACCGCGTTCAAGACCCCCGCCGAGTCGGTATCTCCGGACTTCCGGCTGTGGCCACGCAACCCGACCCTGGGGGCTTTCAAACACATCCTGGGTGACGACTCAGTCCCGGTGCTGCGATGGGTGGCCAACAGTCTGGTGGTCGCGGTCGCGCACTCCGCTCTGACCGTGGTACTCGCCGTGCTCGCCTCATACGCACTGGCGCGCATGCAGTTCCGGGGCCGCACGCTCATGATGGGGGTGGTCCTCGCCACGATGTTCGTGCCCGCGGTAGTCATGCTGATCCCCCACTTCCTCATCGTGAACTCCCTGGGCTGGCTGAACACGTACGCGGCGCTCATCATCCCGGGCGCTGCGGGCGCCTTCGGCGTGTTCTTCCTGCGTCAGTTCTTCGCCGCGATCCCCAAGGAGCTCGAGGAGGCGTCCATCGTCGACGGCTGCTCGCAGTGGTCGACGTTCGTACAAGTCATGCTCCCTCTGGCCCGGCCCGCCATCGCCACTCTCGTGGTGCTCTCGTTCCTCACGAGCTGGAACGACTATCTCTGGCCCGTCTTCGTGCTCTTCAGCAGCGAGATGCAGACGCTTCCTTCCGGGCTGCGGCTGCTGCAGGCGGAGAACGGCACCCGCTACGACGTGATGATGGCCGGCGCGGTCATCGCCAGCGTCCCCGTCCTAGCCCTGTATGTCATCGCCCAGCGCTGGATCATCGAGGGCGTCTCGACCACCGGCCTCAAGGGCTGATCTCCCATTCCCCCGAAAGGACCCCATGACCACCAACGCGCCGCACACTGCCCAGGCTCGCATCGACGTCTCCGGCGCCGACCCCGAGCGACCGATCGAACCGATGATCTACGGCCACTTCCTCGAGTCGGCGTTCTTCCACAATATAGAAGGCGGGGTGTTCGACGAGGGCTCGCAGCTGTCCGTCAGTGGAGAAGGACCGTTGGCCGGATGCCGTCAGGACGTCATCGATGCCTGTCGCGACCTGGGCATGCCTGTGGTGCGCTGGCCGGGCGGGAACTTCACCTCGGCCTACTGGTGGCAGGACGGCACCGGGCCGCGGGACCGGCGGCCGCGACGCCTCGAGCTGGCGTGGGGCTCGGAGGAGTCCAACCGGTTCGGCACCCCGGAGTTCCTCGCCTGGTGCGAGGCCACCGGCGCCACTCCCTACCTCGGCCACGGCTGCCGCAGCGTCGAGGACGCGGTGCGCTGGGTGGAGTACTGCAACTACACCGGGGACACCGAGATGACCCGGCGCCGCACCTCCGACGGGCTCGATAGCCGACGCCCCGTGCCGATCTGGGGCCTGGGCAACGAGGTCTACGGAACGTGGCAGATGGGACACCGCAGCCCCGAGCGCTACGCCGAGGACGCCCTCGAGCACGCGAAGTTCATGCGAGCCGTCGACGGCTCGATCCGGTTCGTCGCCGTCGGCGTCGACGACGACCGCTGGACCGACGTGGTGGTGCGCGAGCTCGGCGAGATCACCGACTGGGTCTCCATCCACGCCTACGGGGCGAGCTTCCACCTCGTCGATCCCTCCCGGGCAGAGTTCGACGCGATCGTCGCGCAGGCCGTCCACGTCGAGAACGTGCTGCAAGGCTTCTCACGGAAGATCGCCGGTGCTGCTGCCCGCCATGGCATCACCAGCCCCCTGGAGATCGCCTTCGACGAGTGGAACATGCGCCACTACGAGCCACGCACGTGGGATGATCCGCGACCGGGGGCCGACGGTGGCATCGCCGAGCGCGACACCTCCGGCCCGACCGACGAGCCGGGCGTGGCCGGGAAGCACGGCTGGCGGGTGAGCCGGTACTCGCCGCGCACCCTGGCCGATGCCCTGTTCTACTCCGGGGTGTTCCACGCCATTCACCGCACGTCGAGCAACCAGGTGCCCGTGACCATGGCCAACACCGTGAATCTCGTCAACGCCAACGGACTTCTCGCAGTGCGCGAGGGCGGCCTGGTGCGCTCGGCCACCTACCACGTGTGGGATCTGTACCTGAACCACTTCGGCACCGTGCCGCTGCCGGCGCGGGTCGCCGGTCCGTCCGTCACGTTGCCGGTGCGCCACGAGCAGGGATGGGGCGGCGAGGCGCACTGTGTGGACGTGGCGACCAGCGTGGGCGTCCTGGACGTGAGCGCCTCCGCGTCGGCCGATGGGTCGCGGCGATACGCGGCGGTGATCAACCGTTCGGCCGATCAGGACGTGGAAGCCGTGCTCGCCGTGGACGGAGAGCTCGTCGAAGGGCCGGTGTCGGTGCATACGCTCGGCGCCGACGCGCAGGACCTGTTCGCGGTGAACACTCTTGACCGGCCCGACGTGCTGAGGCTGCGGGAAAGCGCGGCGGAGCTGAGCGGCGGGGTGTTCGTAGCCCCGGCGCACTCGGTGAGCGTGGTGTCGTGGGAGGTGAGCGTGGGCTGAAGCAGTCTCTCGGCGTGCTCACGGACGGTCCGGTCACGGCTATCGTGATGCGTAGTCTCATAGCGGTGAAGACCGAGCGGATGCACGCACCTGCCGGAACGTCCGCGGCGCCATTCCCACCTCACGTTTGAAAGCGGCACTGAAGGCGCTCTCGGAGGAGTAGCCGAGCTCGCGGGCGAGCACGGAGATGCGGGTTCCGGCCTCGCGCAGTGCGTGCTGGGCCAGCAGCATGCGCCAGCGGCTGAGGTAGGCCAAGGGCGGCATGCCGGCGACTGCCCGGAAACGTTCGGCGAAGGTCGTGCGGGACATCGCCGCGGCGCGGGCGAGCTCGGCCAGGCCCCAGGCCCGGCCGGGCTCGTCGTGCAGGAGACTCACCGCCGGGCGCAGGCGCTCGTCGGTCAGCAGTCGCAGCCAGCCGGGCAGCAGCTCGTCCTGCTCGACATAGGCGCGGAGCATCTCGAGCAGCAGCAGTTGGCCGTGCTGGCGCATCGCGAAGGCGGAGCCGATCCGGTCGCTCGCGGCCTCGAGGAACATCCGGTGCACGCTGCCGCGGAGGTTCGTGGCCGACGAGCCGGTCCCGTGCACATGCGCCACTTGCGGCAGTGCGCTCGTCAGCAGCGTCCGGCCGGCCGGGCTCAGTTCGACGTGCCCGCCGACCAGCACGTCGTGAAGGCCGCCGGCCGGGGTGAAGCGAGCCGTGGAGAAGCCCTCCTCCGGCACCATCTCGCGTCGGGGCCCGGTGCCCTCCCCGCCCCATGCCTCGAACCAGCGGCTCTCGTTGAGCAGGAGGACATCCCCCGCGCCCACCTCGAGCGGCTCGGTCAGCCCGTCGGCCAGGACGTGAGCTCGTCCGCTGACGAGCGCGAAGAACTTCAGGCCCTCGATCGGCGCCCTGGAGACCCACGGCCCCTGCACCGCGAAGCCGCCCGAGAGGACGCCCCGCACGTCGACGACATCGAAGACCTGGGACAGATGATCAGGGCGCATGCCCGTACTCTCGCGCAAGAAATCCGGACTGACAAGTATTCAGAGTTCGCCGCCGTCGCCTCACAGTGGAGACATGACCACACAGATACCCGCCGCACAGGCCACCGACATCCAACTCCCCCAGTCCGTCCTCGACAAGCAGCGCCCCCTCGACAGCGGCTTCACCGCTGCGAATACGGCCGACGACGTCCTCGCCGGTCGGGACCTCACCGGCACCCACGTCGTCGTCACCGGCGGCCACCACGGCATCGGCCGGGAGACCACCCGCGCCCTGACCGCGGCCGGCGCCTCCGTCACCGTCGGCTCGCGAGACCCGGAAGCGGCCGCGGCGAAGCTCGCGGGCATCGAGCGGGTCGAGACCAGCCGGCTCGACCTCATGGATCCCGACTCGATCGACGCCTTCGCCGAGCGCTACCTCGCCACCGGCCGCCCGCTGCATGTGCTGCTGAACAACGCCGGCCTCATGGCCGGGCCTGTGGTGCGGGACGCACGTGGCTACGAGTCGCAGTTCTCCACCAACCACCTCGGCCACTTCCAGCTCACCCTCGCCCTGCTGCCGGCACTGCGCGCCGCCGGCGGCGCCCGCGTGGTCAACCTGACCTCCGGCGGGCACCGGCTCTCCGGCATCCGCTGGGAGGACCCGCACTTCGAGTCGGGCTACGACGAGATGGGGCTGCTCGGTTACGGGCAGTCCAAGACCGCGAACGTGCTCTTCGCGGTCGAGCTGGACCGGCGATGGGCGGCCGACGGGATCCGCGGCTATGCCGTCCACCCCGGCATCATCGTCACCACGAGCCTGGGCCCGGCCCGGGCTCCGGGGGCGACCGCCAGAGGCGGAATGGACTCCGAGGCGCTGCGCGCGCAGGGACTGATCAACGAGCACGGCCAGCAGATCATCGACCCCGAGCACGAGAAGAAGACGCTCCAGCAGGGCGCCAGCACCAGCGTGTTCGCGGCGACCAGTACGCTGCTCGCGGAGGTCGGGGGCGTCTACCTCAAGGACAACGACATCTCCGAGCTGGACCTGGATCCTCAGCCGATCGACATGACCGCTCCCGAGACCACCGTCGTGCCGCACGCGGTCGATCCGGCCGCGGCTGGCCGGCTCTGGGAGCTCAGCGAGACGCTCATCCGGAGGTGAGAGAGGCGATCAGCGCGGCGATCCTGCGCTGGCGAGTGCGCTCCGTGGCCGCGGTGAGGATCGGGCTCAGCGCGGAGAACCGGGCCGAGCGCGTGAGCTGCTCGAACGCCGCCTGAGCCTCGGGTTCCGCGGCGAGCGCGGCCAGGAGATCCGGCGGGGGTTCGGCCGTGGCGGGGCCGGCGTAGGCGCGTTCCCAGCGCCCGTCGGCCTTCGCCCGGTCGATCTCCGCCTGGCCGCGCTCGCGCATCCGGCCCTCGTCGGCCAGTCGCGCGACGATCACGACGTTGCGCTGGGACCAGATCGACCGGGTCCGCCGCGGCGTGAATCGCTGCCGGAAGCTGCGCTCGTCGTAGGTGGTGCGCTGGCCGTCGATCCAGCCGCTGCACAGTGCCTCCTCGAGGGCCTCCTGGTAGGTCAGCGTCGTCGGCGAATCCCGCCCCTTCTTCGCCAGCAGCAGCCAGACCCCGTCATAGGTGTGCTCGTGCTGATCCAGCCACGCGCGCCAGCCGGCGCGGTCGGCGATGACCAGCGGGTCCGGCGGCATGTTCTCGTCCATGTCGTGCAGTATCCCCGACGGTGCGGACCGAAGCTGTCCGCCCGTCATGCCGCCGGCGCGATGTACTCCCGTCGGAGGTCGGTGACCGCGGCGAGGTGGTCGAAACCGTGATCAGCGGGCGGGGTGGCCGGGCGTCTCAGCCCGTCGGGGTCGTCCCCCGTTGTTCGCGCGCCGCACGCGCCGAGGCGACGTCGTCGACGATCAGGGCCAGGTGGCGCATGCCCGCCAGCAGCGACCCGTACAGCGGCCACGAGCGTCGCGGGAGCTCCGTGTGGTCGGCCAGGTCCGTGGTCAGCTCCTCGAGGCGGTCGGCGATCGGTTCCACCTCGATGTCGGGATCAGCGATGGCGCGGCCGGCGTCGCGGACGATCGCGACCCACCGCTCGCGGAAGTCGGCATCCCAGTCGCCGTCGGCGTAGTCGGCTTCACGCAGTGTCCGGGCCAGGTGGCGAAGGTGTGAAATCCCCTCGTCCACGCGGGTGAGGATCTCCTCGTAGGAGGCCTTCTCGGCCTCGCTCTGCGCAGAGGCGCCGTTCTTCCGTCCACTCTTCCGTGCACGTGCCCGCCGCAGCCCCCGGCGTGGGTTGGCCCGTTCGCTCTCGCGGGCGAAGCGGACCGCCTGCCAGGCCGTGGTGAGCTCGTCGCTCATCGCGTGCGTCTCGGCCACCCAGTTGTCGGCGTGAGCCGTCTGCCAGTCCTCCGAGAGCTCCTCGGCCATCTGACCGAGCAGCTCGCCCATCCGGCGATTGATGCTGTCGACGTAGCGGGCGGCCTGGCTCTCCCGCAGCGGCGGGATGAGCATGAGATTGACCAGCACCCCCACGGCCACACCGAGCCCCACCTCCAGGATCCGGTCGTTCAGCAACGGCTGCTGGGCTCCGAACCCGCTGCCGAGCACGAAGATCGCCGTGGTCGCGATCGCGATGCCCTCGTCGCGGATCCAGGTGGCACGAGCCCCGACCAGCCCGACCAGCAGGGCCAGGGCGAAGGTCCACACGCTCACGCCGAGCACAGCACCGATCGCGAAGGAGAGGCCGACGCCGATGGCAGAGGCGACGGTGGTCTGGGCTCCGCGAGACAGCGAGCGGTACACGGTGGCGTGCACTGTCAGCAGGGCGGTCCACGGGGCGAGGAAGGGGAGCTCGGAGCCCAGGACATTGGCGGAGATCCACCACGCGGCGGTGCCCGCGACCACTGCCTTGAGGATCTGCAGGCCGCTGGTGACCGACTCCGGTTCAGCCAGGTGAGCGAGGAACGCTCTTCCTCTCCGTCGCAGGGGCGCGAACAAGGTCATGAGTCAGTCCGTTCGGTGATCGCGCGGCGTGGGCCGCTCGGGCGGCCTCGACTCCGAGGTGCTCCGCCATCGCACTCCGGACATCGGCGAGGGCCGGTCGGGAATCCTACAGAGGCAAGCTAACCACCCACGTCTGCGGTTCGGAACCCGTGCCCGTGCACATCACAGGCGCCGCGAGAACCCCGCTCCCACTCGGCCCACGGCATGCCCTGCCGTGCGCGTCCGCGCGCGGTCGGCACGCGTTCCGGGTCCGGTAGCGTGGAAGCTTCCGGCCCGCCTCGACGCCGCGGCCCCGACCCGATCGGGCACGTGCCTCCCGCCGGCACCACCCGCCCTGCTCTCCGGGGACGCGGCAGGCCATGGCCGCGAGGCAGTTCATCTCGAGAGGAACCAGATATGTGTGTGGACCGTGCCGCGCTGTCCCGAGAGGAGGCCGTCCGGGAGTCGCTGCAGTCCGATCCGGTCATCACCAGCATCAAGGACGACCGGGCGCTGGAGGCGGCTCTCGAGACGGACCACGAGGTCCTGTTCCTGCTCTACGGCAGCCTGATCGATATCGAGGAGACCGTGGCCCGGTGCATCGCGGCCGGCAAGATCGTCCTGGTCAACGTCGACTTCATCGAGGGTCTGTCCTCCCAGGACGTCGCCGTCCAGTGGCTGGCCACCCACACCGAGGCCGATGGCATCCTCTCCTCCAAGCCGGCCGTGGTGCGGGCCGCCCGACGGGCAGGCCTCACCGCCGTCCAGCGATACTTCCTGGTCGACTCGATCTCGTATCACCAGCTGGCGCGGGTGCTCCGCCAAGGCGAGCCCCACTTCGTCGAGATCCTGCCGGGATGCATCCCGCGCGTCATCGAGTGGCTGCGCGCGGACTTCTCGACCCCGGTCATCGCCGGCGGACTGGTCTGCGAGCGCGGCGACGTCATCGCTGCGCTCGGTGCCGGCGCCCTGGCCGTGGCCACCTCCGATCGGGCCGTGTGGGCGATGTGAGCCGACGACGAACGCTGCCGTGAGGGCCACGCGAGCCCGCGACGGACGGGCTCGCTCGGGCCGCCCCCGCGCGGCGTCGATGACCGGCTGGACACCCGGCCGGGCACGCTGGTAGCTTTCGTCAAAACTTCATAGCTCCGGGGTCATCCCGGACGTCACGACAGAGACCAAGAGATCAGTGGCGTCGCTCCCTTCGGGGGGCGACTGCTTGCTGGTCTCTTTTTTTTGTGCCCTCACGGCGGTGCCCCCCGTCCTGGTGGCGGTGCGCCCGCCCTCGGGGCGGTGCCCCCGCCCTGGTGGCGGTCCCGTCCGTCATCGCGGGCGGCTTCCCGCCTCCCTCACCCGTTCCCCGATCAGCCCACAAAGGAGTGGCCTCATGACCCGAATGCGAAGATCGGTCAGCTTCCTGATCCTGGCGATGACCGGAGGGGTCGTCTTCCAGGTCGCCTACCTGCGGTTCCTCTTCCTCCACGACGGCGCGGAGGCCCTGGGCCTCTCCCTGCAGCAGTACGGCACCGTCACCTCGGTGTTCGGCGCGGTCGCCGTCGTCATGTACTTCGTCGGCGGCTGGTTCGCCGACAGGTTCTCGCCGAAGCTGCTGATCGTCATCGCCATGGCGGGCACCGGCGTGCTGGACCTGTACGTCTCCACAGCGCCGGGATACCTGGCCGTGCTGATCGTGCACGTGCTCTTCGCGGTGCTCGGTATGGGGCTGTACTGGTCAGCGCTGGTGAAGTCGATCGGTCTGCTCGGCAGCGAGGGCGAGCAGGGCCGCCTGTTCGGCTTCCTCGAGGGGATCCGCGGCCTGACGACCACCATCATTGGTCTCGTCGGATCCGTGATCGTCGCGCGCGCCGTCGTGGCCAGCACCGGCGTGACGACGCTGATCCAGATCTACGGGGTCCTGGCGATCGTGCTCGCGGTCCTCGTCCTGTTCGTCGTCCACCAGGGCAAGGACCAGCTGGACAAGGCGGAGCGCCAGTCCGTCGGCCCCCGGCAGCTGCTGCGGGCGGCAGCCAACAAGTACACGTGGCTGATCGGCGGCTCCGTGATGATGATGTACTGCTTCTACACCCTGATGGGCTACCTCTCGCCGCTGCTGCAGGACGGTTTCGGCGTCGCCGCGGGCATGATCGGTGTGATCGGCGTGATCCGCACCTACGTGTTCCAGTTCCTCGCCGGCCCCGTCGGCGGCATCCTGGTCGACAAGTACTTCGGCTCCACCCCGCGGTTCCTGCGGGTCAGCTTCGTCATCGTCGGCCTCACCGCCGTCGGCTACCTCGTCCTGCCCCGGCAGGCGGGCATGCTGTGGATCGCCGTCGCCCTGATGATCATCATGAGCCTCACCGTCTTCGCGGCGCGCGGGGTGTTCTGGTCATCGGTCGGCGAGCTGGGCATCCCGGTCGCCCAGCGCGGCGGCGTGATCGGCCTCGCCTCCGGACTGGCCTACCTGCCCGACGCGTTCCTGCCGGCCGTCGCCTCGTGGTGGATCGGCGACCCCGCCAACGGCGTCCCGGCCCAGGGCGGCGGATTCTCGGCGATGTTCACCGTGCTGATCCTGGCGGCCGTGATCGGCATGGTCCTGTGCACCGTGACGATGCGGGTCCACGCCCGCGAGAGCCGGGACGCAGCCCGTGAGCCCGAACCCGAGCTCTCCTCGACGTGACCGCCGCTCCCCAATTCGACCCCTCACCCTGAAGGACATGACCATGGACATCACGGATTTCTCGCTCGACGTCTTCTCCCTGGAGGGGAAGGTCGCGATCGTCACCGGCGGCAACTCCGGCCTCGGGCAGGCGTTCGCCCTCGCACTCGCCAAGGCCGGCGCCGACATCTTCGTGCCGAGCATCGCCGACGACGACGGCACCACCCGCTCCCTCATCGAGGCCACCGGGCGCCGCTACGAGTTCCTCGAGATCGACATCACCGGCCCCGAGGCACCGGCCCGCGTCATCCAGGACACGCTCGAGCGCCTGGGAGGCCTGGACGTGATCGTGAACTCTGCCGGCATCTCGAAGCTCGCCGGCGTCCAGGAGTTCGACCGGGAGCAGTGGGACCCCATGGTCGACCTCAACCTCACGGCACCGTTCGCCCTCTCCCAGGCAGCGGTCGAGCACTTCATCGCGCAGGGCTCCGGCAAGATCATCAACATCGCCTCGCTCTTCGCCTTCCTCGGGGGCCAGTCCTCCCCGGCCTATGCTGCGACCAAGCACGGCATCGTCGGCTTCACCAAGGCCTACAGCGACGAGCTGGCCGGGCACGGGATCCAGGTCAACGCCATCGCGCCCGGGTACTTCGCGACGGCGCTGACGGCGACGACGCGCGCGGATCCGGACGCCTCCCGCCAGATCCTCGAGCACATCCCCGCCGGCCGCTGGGGCGAGGTCTCCGACCTGATGGGCGCAGCCGTCTTCCTCGCCTCGAAGGCCTCCGACTACGTCAACGGCCACGTCCTCACCGTCGACGGCGGATACCTCGTCCGCTGAGACACCTCCCCGTCGGCCCTACTCACCGGAGCCCATAGTCCCGCCGGAGCCCGCAGCCCCGCCGCTCCCGTCGGCCCGCAGAGGCCCCGAGGCAAGCGGCCGGCATCGCCCACCAGCCCATCCCCGACCACACAGACCGCCTACGACCATCACCCCCACCCGACCCGTCGGCCCGAGCGCCGTCACCCATCGTGAGAGGACCCTCCACCCCATGATCGAATCCCGCTCGCCCCTGTCCCGCGACCAGATCCTCGACCGGCTGACCACGATCCTCGGCCCGGACCAGATCGAGACCGACGAGCATGCGCTGCAGGAATCCAGCGTCGACCGGTTCAAGAAGTACCAGTCCGTGCACGGCATCTACAGCGCACCGCTGCCCGTCGCGATCGCCTACGCGACCTCCACCGAGGACGTCGCCGCCGTGCTCGCCTTCGCCGACGAGAACCTCATCAACATCGTCGCCCGCAGCGGACGCACCGGGACCGAGGGCGGGCTCGAGACCAGCGTGGCGGACACGATCGTCCTGGACCTCTCCCGCATGGACCAGATCCTCTCGGTCGATCCCGAGAACATGCAGGTCACCGTGCAGGCAGGGGTCACGCTGCAGACACTGGAGGACCAGCTGCGCGCCCAGGGTCTGACCACCGGCCACTCCCCGCAGTCCAAGCCGCTGGCCCAGTACGGCGGGCTGGTCTCCACCCGCAGCATCGGGCAGTTCTCCACGCTGTACGGCGCGATCGAGGACATGGTCGTCGGCCTGGAGGCCGTCTTCCCCGGCGGCCGGGTCACCCGCATCAAGGCCGTGCCCCGCCGCGCCGCCGGCCCCGATATCCGCCACATCGTGATCGGCAACGAGGGCGCCCTGTCGGTCGTCACCGAGGTCACGCTGAAGGTGTTCCGCTACTACCCGGAGAACAACCGGTTCCACGGCGCCCTGGTGGAGGACATGGCCACCGGCATCGCCATGCTGCGCGAGATCATCACGAACGGTTTCCGCCCCTCGGTCGCCCGCCTGTACTCCCCCGAGGACGCGAACCAGCACTTCTCCCACTTCAGCCAGGGCAAGTGCGTCGTCGTGCTGGTCGCGGAGGGGCCCGAGGGGATCGTGCGCGCCACCAGCGAGGAGATCACGCGCGTCCTCGACCAGCACGAGCACGTGAAGGTCGACCCGTCCCTGATCGAGGCCTGGTTCGACAATCTCAACTGGGGGCCCGACAAGATCGAGGCCGAGAAGGCGGCCATGCTCGAGTCCCACCACCTGGGATACACCACGGAGGTCTCGGCCGACTGGTCCCAGGTCGTGGACCTCTACGAGTCCGTCATCCGCCGCATCCGCGAGGAGTACCCGCACGCGGGCGACCTGACGATGCTGGGCGGCCACTCCTCGCACAGCTACCAGACCGGCACGAACATGTACTTCGTCTACGACTACCGGATCGAGGCCTCCCCCGAGGAGGAGATCGAGAAGTACCACCTGCCGCTCAATGCGATCATCGTCGAGGAGGCGCTGCGTCACGGCGGCTCGATGGTCCACCACCACGGGATCGGCAAGTACCGCACCCCGTGGACGGAGCAGGAGCACGGCAGCGCCTACCCGATCCTGGCCGCTCTCAAGCAGAGCCTCGATCCCCACGGGATCATGAATATGGGCACGATCTTCCCGGCCGACGGTGCGATCCAGCCGGCCGCCGCGCATCCGCAGGACCAGCTGGCGCAGTGGCGCCACGGAATCGAGGGCACCGCTTCATGACGAGGTACGTGGTGGGGATCGACAACGGGTCCCAATCCTCCAAGGTCACGATCTTCGACGAGAACGGCCGCACCTGCGCGGTGGGCCGCGTGCCGCTGCCGGCGAACCACACGCCCCGCCCCGGCGTCGTCGAGTATCCCGACGACGTCCTGTGGGAGTCGATCGCCGCGGCGAGCCGGCAGGCCATGGCCGAGTTCGAGGGGGACCCGACGGAGATCGTCGGCGTCGGCCTGTGCACCATCCGGTTCTGCCGGGCCGTGCTGCGGGCCGACGGCAGTCTCGCCCAGCCGGTCCAGAGCTGGATGGATGAGCGAGTGGGCCGCCCCTACCGCGAGGAGACGGCCGAGGCCGCCTACGTCACGACCTCCTCCGGGTACATCACCCACCGGATGACCGGGAACTTCACCGACACCGTCGCGAACTACCAGGGCATGTGGCCGATCGACACAGCGGCCTGGGCCTGGTCCCAGGACGAGGCCGACTATGAGCGCACCGGCTTGCCGCGCAGGATGCTGTTCGACCTGGTCATGCCGGGAGAGGTGCTGGGGATGCTGACGCCCCGGGCCGCCGCGGCGACCGGGCTGCCGGACGGCGTGCCGGTGATCGCCACGGCGAACGACAAGGCGGTCGAGGCCCTCGGTGCGGGCCTGCAGGATCCCCGGTCCCTGCTGCTGTCACTGGGCACCTACATCGCGGGGATGTCCGTCGGCGAGGCCGGCGCGACCGGGTCGGAGGCGTTCTGGACGAACTTCGGGTCGCAGCCCGGCACCTACCTCTACGAGAGCGGCGGCATCCGCCGCGGCATGTGGACGGTCAGCTGGTTCCGCGGCCTCCTCGGCGAGGGCACCGCCCGGGAGGCCGCCGAGCGCGGCGAATCGGTCGAGGAGATGCTGGGCCGGGAGGCGCTCGAGGTGCCGGCCGGCTCGGACGGGCTGCTGACGGTGCCCGACTGGCTGGCCCCGGCCGAGGTGCCCTCCCGCAAGGGCAGCGTGCTGGGGTTCGACGGGCGGCAGGGCCGCGCGCACATGTTCCGCTCGATCCTCGAGGGCATCGCCCTGACCATGAAGGAGCGGGCCGACGAGATGGCCACCGAGCTCGGCACGCGCTTCGATCAGCTGGTCATCACCGGCGGCGGGGCCTCCTCGGACCTCATGACCCAGATCCTCGCGGACGTCTTCGGACTGGAGACCGTGCGCCTGGCCGGCGGCAGCTCCGCCGGTCGCGGTGCGGCGATCTGCGCCGCCGTCGCCACCGGGATCGTCCCCTCATTCCGTGAGGGCGCGGAGCGCTTCGCCGTCGTGGCCGACCGCACCGCCCCTCTCGCCGAGAACGCGGAGGTGTACCGGCAGCTCGACGCGGTCTACCGGGACGTGCGGGGCGTGACGGACCGGATCTACCGGCGCACGTGGGAGGTCGTCGGCTAGGGCTGCCGGGCGTCGGCGCCCGCCACCACGCATCGAACGGCGGGGATCCGCAGCCGTCCCGTCCTCGTCAGATCCGCGACCTAGTGGTTATGGCTGCCGAGTTCCAACACACTCACGGATCCGGCGGGGCGGACCGGCCTTCCCGCGGGGCGGACCGGCCTTCCCGCGGGGTCGGCGTGCCTCCGCGCGAGGTCGGCCTGCCTTCCCACGGGGCTGGCCGGCCTCCCGGCGGGGTCGGCGTGCCTCCGCGCGCGGAGGACCAGCACAGGATCAGCCCCGGTGCTTGCCTCAACAGGCTCGGGACCTATCATGTGCCCATCCAGTGGCCCTGCCGAACAGCGGCGTTCTCCGCGCTGGAGACCTCGTCATCGGCCTCGCGGCCGTCAGACCGGAAGCACCCTCATGCCGCCGAAGACCCAACGCCCCACTGTCGCCACCATCGCCCGCGACCTCGGCATCTCCGCCGCCACCGTGAGCTACGCCCTCAATGACAAGCCGGGGGTCAGCGCCGCGCTGCGCACCCGCGTGGTCGAGCACGCCGAGAAGGTGGGCTGGACCCCGCACTCCGGCGCCCAGGCACTGCGCCGCGGCCGCAGCGGGAACATCGGCCTCGTGCTGGTCAGGGACCCGCAAGAGGTCTCCCGGGAGCCGTTCTACTCCTCGGTGACCGCGGGCATCGAGTCGGCCAGCTCCTCCCACGGCTACGAGCTGCTGATCCGCTTCGTGCGCGGCGGCCGCGACGAGGAGATCGACGTCTTCCGCGGCTGGGCGCACCAGCGCCGCGTGGACGGCGTGGTGCTGCTGGACCTGGCGGAGGACGACCATCGCCCGGCCGTCCTGGAATCGCTGAACCTCGACTTCGCCGTGCTCGGCCACTACACCGGTCCCGAGGACTTCGTGAAGGTCACCACCGCCGAGGCCGAGGACGCGCGCACCGTGGTCGAGCACATCGTCGCCCGCGGCTACGACGGCTGCATCCAGCTGACCGGACCGGCCGGCTACGCGCACGAGCGCCGGCGTCTGGAACTGCTGCGGCAGCTGTGCTGCGAGCAGGGCATCGCCCACACCCACGCCTCCGGCTCGTACACCATCGACGCCGGCATCGCAGCGTTCGAGCGCTCCGACCTGGCCATCAGCGAGCGGCCCGCCGTGATCGCCTCGAGCGACCTGCTCGCGATCGGGGCGCTGCGCGCGGCGCTGACGAGGGGACTCGACGTGCCGGCCTCGCTCGGCATCGTCAGCTGGGACGACTCGCTGATCGCAGAAGTGGCCTCCCCCGGGATCACCGCCCTCTCCCGCCAGCCCTTCGACATGGGCCACCACGCCGGTGACCTGCTGGTACGGCGGATCGAAGGCGAGGCGCTCGGCGGCGCGGAGCTGCAGAACGCCCCGGCCGGCCTGGTCCCCCGGGAGTCCACCGGCGCCCCGCGCACCTGATCGCGCAGACCGTGACCACGTCGTGACGTGACGCAGTTGACACCGGCACCTGCGCCACGCAATACTCGCCGAATCGATTAAGTCCGAATCGATTAAGCAGGTCCGGCCCGAAGCCCTCGGAGGGGTGAGGTGCCACCGACCCGTTCCGAGTCCCACCACCAATGACGGTGTATCTAGGAGTCCCCCGATGCGACGACGCACACTTCTGACCGCAGCCCCTCTCGCCGCCGCCGGCGTGACCGGACTCGCCGCCTGTGGCGGAGGGTCCGGAAGCGGCGGTTCCAACGAGAGCCCTGATTCCCTCACCTACTGGGCGTCCAACCAGGGCACCAGCCTCGAGCACGACAAAGAGGTGCTCACCCCGGTCCTCGAGAGGTTCGAGGAGGAGACCGGGATCTCCGTCAGCCTCGAGGTCATCGGCTGGAACGACCTCCAGACCCGTATCCAGACGGCGATCACCTCCGGGCAGGGCCCCGACGTGGTCAACATCGGCAACACCTGGGGCGTGAGCCTGCAGTCCACCGGCGGTCTGCTCGACCTCGGCGACGAGGAGTTCGAGGCGCTCGGCGGCCGCGACAAGTACGTGGAGGCGGCGCTGGCCACCGGCGGCGCCCCGGACACCGACCCCACCTCCGTGCCCCTGTACGGCCTGGCCTACGGCATGTTCTACAACGTGCGGATGTTCGAGGAGGCCGGCCTCGAGCCGCCCACCACGTGGGAGGAGATGGTCGAGGCCGCCAAGGAGCTCACCGATCCCGACAACGGCGTGTACGGCATGTCCCTGGCCGCGGGCTCCTACACGGAGAACAACCACTTCGCCTTCATCAACGCCGTCCAGAACGGCGCGGCGCTGAACACGCCCGACGGCGAGCCCTCCTTCACCGAGGACGGCGTGGTCGACGGCATCCTGCGCTACCTGGATCTGATGCAGAAGCACAAGGTCGTCAATCCCTCCAACGCCCAGTTCGACAACGGCACGATGTCGGTCACCTCGTTCGCCAACGAGGAGTCGGCGCTGATCATCAACCAGAACAACGCCCACTCCACCATCGAGTCCAACGGGATGACCCCGGACCAGTTCGCGGCGGTCCCGTTCCCCGCCCCGGAGGGCGCCGCCAGCGACTGCGCCTCGCACCTGGCCGGCATCAATCTGGCGATCATGAAGGACACCCAGAACCGCGACGGCGCACTGGAGTTCATGAAGTTCATGACCTCCCCGGAGACGCAGAAGGAGCTGGGCAAGCCCTTCGCCGCGCTGCCGGTGCTCAAGGACGGCGAGCCGACCTTCACCGAGGACACCGAGCAGGCCGACATGTTCATGGAGATCTACGCCGAGCGTGCCGAGCCGCTGCCGCTGGTGCCGTGGGAGGACCAGTTCGAGACCTCCGTCGGCCAGGCGATGAACGACATGTTCGCCACCATCGCCACCGGCGGCACCGTCACCCGTGACGACGTCATGACGGCCATGCAGACGGCGCAGGACTCCATCCGCGCCTGAGCCCCACAGCGGCCGACGGGACACGCCCTCCCGTCGGCCGCTGCGTGCCCGCCGTCGCCAGGAAGAGAAGAGCTTCATGACCACCCTCACCGCCCCGGAGGGCTCGAAAACGCCCGCTTCGAGTCCGGAGCACCCCGCACCGCGCCGCCCGCGCCGCAACTGGTTCCCGTACCTGATCATCCTGCCCGCGGTGCTGCTCGAGCTGCTGATCCACATCGTCCCGATGGTCACCGGCTTCTGGATGAGCTTCATCGAGCTGACCAAGTTCTTCATCCGCCGCTGGGGCGAGGCCCCGTTCGTCGGCCTGGAGAACTACCAGATCTCGGTCGATCTCAGCACCCCGATCGGCCAGGGCCTGCTGAACTCCTTCGTGGTCACCGTGGGCTACACGATCCTCGTGGTGGGCATCAGCTGGGGCCTGGGCATGGCCGCGGCCGTCGCCCTGCAGCGGCCCTTCCGCGGCCGCGGGGTGTTCCGCACCCTGTTCCTGATCCCCTACGCCCTGCCGCTGTACGCGGCGGTGATCACCTGGAACTTCATGCTCCAGCGCGACACCGGCGTGGTCAACCACGTCCTGGTCGACCAGCTGGGAATCCTCGACGGCGCCCCGTTCTGGCTGATCGGCGACAACGCGTTCCTGTCCGTGGTGATCGTGGCGATCTGGCGCATGTGGCCCTTCGCGTTCCTCATGTTCATGGCGGGCCTGCAGTCCATCCCCGGGGAGCTGTACGAGGCCTCCTCGATGGACGGCGCCACCCCCTTCCGGCAGTGGCGCTCGGTGACCCTGCCGATGCTGGCACCGGTGAACCAGACCATGGTGCTGGTGATGTTCCTGTGGGTGTTCAACGACTTCAACACCCCCTATGTGCTGTTCGGGACGGCCCAGCCCCCGGCCGGCGACCTCATCAGCTTCCACATCTACAACGCCTCGTTCCTGTCCTGGGACTTCGGGGTCGGCAGCGCCATGAGCGTGCTCCTGCTGCTGTTCCTGCTGGTGGTGTCGCTGACATACCTCTACTTCACTCAGTGGAGGAAGGAGAAGAACAATGCGTGAGACCGTCGGAGAGAAGATCTTCCGCGTCATCGTGCTGGTGGGTCTGACCGTGTTCGTCGCGGTGCCGCTGTACGTCATGATCACCACCTCCATGAAGCCCCTGGGGGACGTGCAGGCCGGGTTCTCGTGGATCCCCGAGCGGATCACGTTCGAGCCCTTCGTCCAGATGTGGTCGACGGTGCCGCTGGCCCGCTACTTCATGAACTCCCTGGTCGTCACCGGGGTCGCGACCCTGTTCAGCGTGGGCGTGGCGACGTTCGCCGCCTACGCCGTCTCCCGCTGGCGGTTCCGCGGGCGCAACCCGTTCATGACCACCGTGCTGTCCACGCAGATGTTCCCCGGCGTGCTGTTCCTGCTGCCGCTGTACCTCATCTTCGTCAACATCGACGCCACCTTCGGGGTTCCGCTGGTGGGCACGCGGATCGGCCTGATCATCACGTATCTGACGTTCTCGCTGCCGTTCTCCATCTGGATGCTCGCCGGGTACTTCGACGGCATCCCCCAGGAGCTCGACCAGGCGGGCAAGGTCGACGGCGCCAGCAACATCACCATCCTGCTGCGCATCATCCTGCCGGCCGCCCGGCCCGGCATCGTGGCGGTGGCGATCTACGCGTTCATGACGGCCTGGGGCGAGGTGCTGTTCGCCTCCGTGCTGACCACGGAGGACACCCGCACCCTCGCCGTCGGCCTGCGGCAGTACGCCACCCAGACCAACGTGTACTGGAACCAGGTCCTCGCCGCCTCGCTCGCGGTGTCCATCCCCGTCGTCGCCGGCTTCCTGATGATGCAGAAGAACTTCGTCGCAGGCCTGACCGCCGGCGCCGTGAAGTGACGCGCGGGCCGGGAGCCACCCGCTCCCGGCCCCGCTCGCCCGACCACCACGACTTCCCCGAAGGAGCACCATGGAAATCTCCGTCCAGATGTACAGCGTCCGCGAGGCGCTGGCCGCCGACTACCAGGGCACCGTGGCCCGCCTGGCCGAGCTCGGCCTCCGCTGCGCCGAGCCGTTCCACCTCGTCGAGCACAAGGACGACCTGGTCGCCGCCCGCGAGCAGTTCGACATCACCTTCCCCAGCGCCCACCAAGGCTTCCTCGGCGATGTCGACTTCGACGAGGTGCTGGCAGCGGCCGGCGCCGTCGGCGTCGAGTACCTCATCGACCCGTTCTGGAACCCCGAGGACTGGAAGGACGCGGACAAGGTCCGCTCCCTCGCCCTCCGGCTGAACGAACGGGCGACCCAGGCCGAGGGCACCGGCATCCGCGTCGGCTACCACAACCACCACTTCGAACTGGCCTCCACCCTCGAGGGCCGCAGCGCCCTGGAGCTGTTCGCCGCCGAGCTGGACCCGCGCGTCATCCTCGAGGTCGACACCTACTGGGCCGCCGTCGGCGGGGCCGACGTCCCCGCACTGCTGGGCAACCTCGGCGACCGCGTCCAGCTGGTCCACCTCAAGGACGGCGACCTGGCGGAGGACCCCTCCGGCCAGCAGCCGCTCGGCGGCGGGAAGATGCCGCTGGCCGAGACCCTGAAGGCCTCCGCCGGCGTCGCCTACGGCGTCATCGAGTTCGACCAGTACGCCGGCGACATCTTCGAGGGCATCGCCGCCTCGCTCGAGTACCTCCGCAGCGCCTGAGGCCGAGACGACCCCCACCCCCACTCACGAAGGAATCCCGTGAACCTGCAGAACCCCACCGGACCCGTCGGCATCGGCATCATCGGCGCCGGCACCATCTCGGCCGAGTACCTCAAGAACCTCACGTCCTTCCCGGACGTGGCCGTGCACATCATCGGTGACCTCTACCCCGAGGCCGCCGCGACCCGCGCCGCGGAGTTCGGCGTCCCCGCCTCCGGCACCGCCCAGGACGTGCTGGACCACCCCGAGGTGGAGATCGTCATCAACCTGACGATCCCCACCGCGCACGCCGAGGTGTCCCAGTCGATCGTGGCCGCCGGCAAGCACGTGTGGACCGAGAAGCCCATCACCACGATCCCGGCCGACGCCACCGCCCTGCTCGAGGCGGCCGCGAAGCACGGCGTGCGCATCGGCGGCGCCCCGGACACGGTGCTCGGCGCCGGTATCCAGACCGCGCTGCGCACCCTGCGCGACGGGTCGATCGGCGATCCGGCCAGCGCGCTGACGATCTTCCAGTCCCCCGGCCCGGAGGACTGGCACCCCAACCCCGCCTTCCTGTTCCAGGAGGGTGCCGGGCCGCTGTACGACATCGCGCCGTACTACGTCACCACCCTGGCCCTGGCCCTCGGCCCGGTCACCAGCGTCTCCGCGGTCGGCTCCAAGGCCCGCGACCAGCGCACCATCGGCTCCGGCCCCAAGGCCGGCGAGGTCTTCGACGTCACCGTGCCCACCCAGGTCTCGGCACTGCTGCGCTTCGAGTCCGGCCAGAACGCGACCGTGCTGCTGAGCTTCGACTCCCCGCACAAGCGCGCCGGCTTCGTCGAGGTCTACGGCACCGAGGCGACCCTGGCCTTCCCCGATCCCAACGTGTTCGACGGCGACTCCGCGCTGACGGTCTACCGCGGCGAGGAGCCGGCTCCGGTGCCCGCCACGGGCGCCACCACGGGTCGCGGGCTGGGCGTGCTGGAGATGGCCCGCGCGATCCGCGCCGGCGTCCCCCACCGCGCTCAGGGCGAGATCGCCGCGCACGTGCTGGACATCATGGTTGCCATCGAGACCGCCATCAGCCGCGGCGAGACGGTCACCGTGAACTCCTCGTTCACCGAGGTCGAGCCCATGCCGGCCGACTTCGACCCGTTCGCCTCGACGCTGAGCACTGCCGCGGCGACCGTCTGAGCTCCGCGCTGATCGACGACCGCGCCCGGCACCGGCGCACCGGCGAGTGCCCCTGCTCCCCCGACGGGAGCAGGGGCCTTCGTCGTGTCCCGCGAAACTGGCATCGTCCCCGTGCAGGAGTCACCTCCTGTCGACGGCCCGAGGTGCACCGGACCGTGCTCACCGCCGCACCGGGCGGGGTGCGGCGAGTGCTACGTCGACTCCGGGCGAGTACTGGACGATCGGTGCGGTATCGAGCACCGGCAGGCCCATATCTCGCGGCATCTCGAGCATGGTGCCGGCACCGGTTGCGTCCTGCAACGGCCACGGCCGGTGCGAGACCGGGAACCGCAGCAGCACCCGTGGGAGCGCGCTGAAGGCGTTCCAGCGACCCACCAGGAAAGCGTCGAGATCGCTCGGCTGCGGGACCGGTTCTCCGGGAGAGACGTCCAGGGTGTGCTCGCGCTTCCCGTGGAAGCAGTAGCTAAGGCGGCCATCGACTCCTCGCTCGAACTGCGCCGGACGGTACCTGTACGGCAGCCCGAGCGGGTTCAGGCCCACGGGCATCGCGCGGCAAGGGCATTGCAGGGTGAAGAACCACAGCCCGTCACGACCGTCCGGTGATCGCACATAGGTGCGCACATTGACTTCCGGGAAGGTCGACCATCGCGGCGGCGCCGGCAGCCCAGCAGGCCGCACCCGGTGCATCACCAGAGGCGTCACCGACAACCACGCCTGGTCCGCGAAGAGATGCGGCGTGAGGCCGGGTGGGAGAAGACGGGCGATCTGCTCTGCATCACAGCGGTAGTGCAGGAAGACGGTGTGCTTCCATCCCATGCGGCCGACGGGCAGTCGCACCTGGTGATCCGGCTGTTGACCCGCCATGGTCGTTCCTGACTCCTGCCTCCTGCCGCGGTGCCCGGCGGCCGGCATCCGATCTCCATCTGTGGGCTTCACCTTCTGCCGGACCCGCCCCCGATGGCAAGGTCCCGGAGCGGACCGGGCCGACCGGTCGGCAGCCGAAAGCTGGAGCGTCGCAGCCGGCCGGTCCGTGCAGGTCGCACCCGGGCGATCCGTGAAGGAGTACGACAGTCGCGCGGCCACCGTCGAGTTCGGCTCGTCTCCGAAGCACTAGGCTCGAGCCGTGCCCCGGCCCCAGGTGAATGACCGAGCGGATCCCAGGAGGACGGGATAGATCCCAGGAGGACGGGATATGAGAAGCATCGCCGATCAGAGCGTCTCCGAGCTGGGGGGACGCTTCAGCGTCCTCTCCCGGCAGCGGCGCGACCATGTGACGCTCGATGGGTTGCTGCACCGCCTGAGCAGCTCGTCGCACGAGGAGCAGCTGCCCGTCCTGATCGACTTGTATCGCCTCGTGTTCCCGCATGCCTTCGCCGAGGAGTCGGTGCTCTGGCCCGTCATGCGCTGCGTACTGCCCGACGGCGAGGACCTGACGCTCGAGGTCGAGCAGGAGCACCAGGAGGTCAATGAGCTCGTCACCCGGCTCGAGGGTCTCGAACTCGGCTCGCCGGAGCGCGAGGCCGCGCTCGAGAGGCTGGCCGAGGTGCTCCGCGAGGACGTCCGCGCCGAGGAGGACGAGCTCTTCCCCCGCCTCCAGGAGCGCGTGCCCGTCGATCACCTCCGTCTCCTCGGCATCGCCTGGGAGGTGGTGAGCCGGATCGCTCCGACGAGGGCGCACCCGATCGTGGCCCGTCGCCCTCCGGGCAACGTGATCGCTGCCCTGCCGCTGTCGCTCCTCGACCGGTCTCGGGACCGCCTCGATGTGATCCGCCTGCGCGGTGCCGGTCCGGCCGAGGGGGCGCTGCATACCGCCACCGATGCGCTGACGCGAACCGCTCATGCCATCGAGCACCACCCCGCGATGCGTGCGGGCGAGGATCCCTCGACGCGCATCGATCCGAAGCCGGGTGCGCCCTGGGGGCTGCTCGCGGCGGGGGCGCTGGTCGCTGTCGCGGTGCCCCTCGCTCTGACCCGCCGACGAGATCGCTGATCTGACAGCCTGCACCCGCTGCCGTCCCCACCCCGATGAGCGCAGCGACGTCGTCGGCGTTCATACGTCGCCACAACCCATACGGCGCGGCCCGAGGCACGGATACAGTCACCAGCGGCCACCACCGGAACCGCAACGACGAGGGCACGCCATGACCCGCAACCACCTGACCGAACGCCTCGATGCCGGCACCGTCATCTGTGCCGAGGGCTTCCTCTTCGAGCTCGAACGGCGCGGCTACCTGACCGCCGGCGAGTTCGTGCCCGAGGTCGCCCTCGAGCACCCCGAGGCGCTGCGCACCCTGCACGTGGACTTCCAGCGCGCCGGCTCCGACATCGTCGAGGCCTTCACCTACAACGGCCACCGCGAGAAGATGCGCGTCATCGGCAAGGAGGACCTCCTCGAGCCCCTGAACCGGTCCGCTCTGCAGATCGCCCGCGAGGTCGCCGACGCCGTCCCGGGCAATCTCGTCGCCGGCAACATCTCCAACTCCAACATCTGGGACCCGGCGGACACCACGACGCAGCGCGAGGTCCGAGGCATGTTCGAGGAGATGGTCGGCTGGGCCGTCGAGGAAGGGGCCGACCTGATCGTCGGGGAGACCTTCTACTACGCCGAGGAGGCGCTGACCGCGCTCGAGGTCGCCAAGGCCTCCGGCCTGCCCGTGGTGATCACCCTCGCCCCGATGGCGTTCCAGGAGATGGCCGAGGGCGCCGGGATCGTCGAGACCGCACAGCGCCTGGAGCAGGCCGGGGCCGACGTGGTGGGCCTGAACTGCTTCCGCGGGCCGGCGACGATGCTGCCGTGGCTGCGCGAGATCCGCGAGGCCGTGGACTGCCACGTCGGCGCCCTGCCGATCCCGTACCGCACCACGGAGGAGGAGCCGACGTTCTTCAACCTCTCCGACCCCGCCGCGGCCGTGCCCTCCCCGCACGGGCGCACCTTCCCCACCGCCCTGGATCCGCTGCTGACCAACCGCTACGAGATCAGCGCCTTCGCCCGTGAGGCGCTGGAGCTGGGCGTGAACTACCTCGGGGTGTGCTGCGGCGCAGCCCCGATCCACATCCGCGAGGTCGCCGAGGCCGTCGGCCGCACCACCGAGGCGAGCCGCTACTCCGAGCGCATGGAGAACCACTTCATGTACGGCAGCAACGAGCGTCTCCCGGAGCACATCGTCGGCCTGGGCTCGCGCGCCTGAGCGTCGGCCCCGGGCAGGTACGGGTCCGGCCCGACGAGGCTCCGGGCTCCGCCCGAAGAGTTCGGGACTCGGCCCGAAGAGCTCGGGACTCGGCCCGACGTCGCTCGGGGCTCCGCCCGGCGCGAGGGCTTGAGCTTCCAGCGATCGCGGGCCGGAGCAGTCGATCATCGGCGCGGAATATCGGATACTGCCAGTGACCGGACACCACCGGAGGAAAGGAGCAGGACGATGACCAGCACGCCGCACGAGCACTCCCCCGAGGCCCCGCTCGAGGACGCCCTGGACCAGGAGGTCGATGCCCTGCCGGACGACGGGACCACGGACGCCCTCGGCTCCGAGGAGCTCGGCTCCGTCACCTCCGCCTACGCCGATCCAGCGGATGTCCTCGACCAGCGCCGCGAGGTCCCGCTCGACGAGGACTACGCCCCCGAGGCGACCGGTGAGGACGGCTCCGAGGACAGTGCCTTCGGGGCCGACGACGGCGCCTTCGACTCCGAGTGAACGGCGACCCGCCAAAGCAGCGGGACGCCGCTCGCTGACCGGCGGGACCGTCGGCCCACCTGATCGGCGAGACCGTCGGCCCACCTGATCGCTTGATCTCCGACCCATCGGTCATGCGGAGTCTCGTCGCGTGATCGGTGACCCTCCGGGGATCGACGTGGGCGATCACGGCCCCGCTCAGCCGCCCCGGGACCCGGCCCCAGCGCCGGGGTCCCGGGGCGGCTCCTGCTATGTCGGGGTAAGGTCGTCGTCGACACGGGGTGCCCCGCCAGGGGCTGAGATCACACCCGACGAACCTGATCGAGTTAGCGCTCGCGGAGGGATGTCATGACGTCGCACTGCGTCACTGCGTCACTGCGCCGCTCGCCGCGTCGCGAGCGCGCCTCGAGGTCGGGCCCCGGGTCACCGGATCGGGAGCTCCCATCCGGACGGATCGACTGACGAGGAGAAGTCCCGATGTCCACCTCTTTCACCGACGACCTCCGTGGGGCCAGCGAACCCACCTGGACCCGAGCCGTCCAGCACCGCTTCGTGGCGGAGCTCCACGACGGGTCGATCCCCGATGAGGTGATGGCCGGATACCTGATCCAGGACCATCGCTTCCTCGACAGCTTCCTGGTGCTCCTCGGCGCCGGCATCGCCGAGGCTCCCGCGTTCGAGGCCCGGCTGCGACTCTCGCAGTTCGTCGGCGAGGTCGCCGGGGACGAGAACACCTACTTCCTGCGCGCGTTCGAGTCCCTGGGCGTGAGCGAGCACGACCGCGCAACCGTCCCGGACACGCTGGCGACCACCGGCTTCACCACCATCTTCCGCGAAGCCGCCGAGACCCGGGACTATGCCGCGATCCTCGCCGTGCTGGTGGTCACCGAATGGCTCTACCACGACTGGGCCGCCGCCGCTCCGGACCCGCGGCCGAGCAGCTTCGTCCACTCCGAATGGATCGACCTCCACGACAACCCGGACTTCGCCGGCTTCGTGAACTTCCTGCACGCCGAGCTCGACGCAGCAGGACCCGGCAGCCCCGAGCGGGCCCGGGAGTTCTTCGAGCGCACCGTCGCCCTCGAGCTCGACTTCTTCGAGCAGTCCTACCTCCACCCGTTCACCGGGGAGGCACGATGAGCCTGTTCGACGATCTCAGGTCCGCCGCCCTGCCCGACTGGGACGATTACACCCGCCACCCGTTCGTCGAGCAGCTCGGCGCGGGCACACTGCCGCTCGCCGCATTCCAGGACTACCTGATCCAGGACTACCTGTTCCTCGTCCAGTTCGCGCGGGCCAACGCGCTGGCCGCCTTCAAGAGCCGACGGCTCGAGGACATCCAGCACTCCGCCGATGCCCTCGCGACGACCCTGGCCGAGACCGAGCTGCATGTGCGGCTCACCGCGAGCTGGGGCATCGATCGCTCGCAGCTGGACGCCGCACCCGAGAAGCAGGCCACCGTCGCCTACACCCGGTACGTGCTGGACAGCGGGCAGGTCGGGGACCAGCTCGATCTGAATGTGGCCCTCGCCCCGTGCGCGATCGGGTACGCCGAGATCGGGGCCCGTCTGGCTCCCCGCCTCGAGGAGCAGCCGGAGCACCCCTACCGCGACTGGATCGCCGAGTACGCGAGCGAGGAGTTCCAGCAGGCCGCGCGCGACGCCATCGCCCACCTCGACGTCCTGGCGGCGCGGTCCCTCACCGAGCAGCGATTCGAGGAGGTGGCCACGGTGTTCCGCACCGCGACCCGGCTCGAATCCGCCTTCTGGCAGCAGGCGCTGGACGGCGCCGTGGAGTGAGGGGCCACGCCGCGGCGGGCAGCCAGAAATCGGTTCCCGCCCGCCATCGAGGGTTGATACGAGGCCAGCGGCACAGTATGGTCGCACCCAAGATCAGCGGGAAACCGGTTTCTCATCGCGAGGGCGCGAGGATGATCCGCGCTCTGCCACGACATCCCCTGTGTGGTCGCCGTACCCGAGAGGCGAACCCGCTGCGATCGGACGAATGACCCCGCCGACGGCGGTCCATTCGAAGGACAGCAATCCACACTCAGGAGAGCCCGTGCTACGACGCCGACGTTTGATGCAAGCCCTGACCACCGCAGCGGTGGCTGCCCCCCTGACTGCTGTCGGCGCGACCACCGCGCAGGCGCGCCCCGAGGACCCGGCGCGAGAGACCCTGCGCGCCGGGGACGGCTGGGGGTCCGCCGGCGCCGGCACCACGGGAGGTGCCGACGCCGCCGGCGACATGGTGTTCACCGTGACGACCAAGGCCGAACTCATCTCCGCGCTCGAGCGAGCCGGCGACGAGCCCGTGATCATCACGGTCCGCGGCACGATCGACATGAACACGGGGCCCGACGGGGCTGCGCTGACGTGCGAGGACTACGCCGACCCCGCGTGGGACCTGGAGGCGTACCTCGAGGAGTACGACCCGGCCCACTACGACGGTGACCCGGAGGGACCGCTCGAGGACGCACGCGACCGTTCCCACCAGGCACAGCTGAACAGCATCCAGCTGGACCTGCCGAGCAATCTCACGCTCATCGGTGAGGACGACGCACGCCTGATCGGTGTGAGTCTGATCCTGCGCGGCGAGAACATCATCGTGAGGAACCTGGAGCTCACCGGCATGGAGAACTGCTTCCCGCAGCGCAACCAGGACGGGTGGGTCTCCGAGGGTTTCGACGTCGTCGGTCTGATCGGCGCCAAGAACGTGTGGCTCGATCACCTGACCATCGACGGACCGTATCGCGCAGGCGAGCCCAAGGAAACCATCTTCGGCGACGTGGTCCACCGGGTCGACGGCCTGCTCGACATCACCAATCAGGCAGACCTGGTCACCGTCAGCTGGAGCACGATCAGGAACGGGAGCACCTCGGTGCTGATCGGCAACAGCGACAGCAAGCCGGAGGACGAGGGCAAGCTTCGCGTGACCTTCCATCACAACCGGTTCGAGAACCTCGCCGAGCGAGCCCCACGCGTCCGCTACGGGGCTGTCCACGTCTACAACAACCTGTTCGTCATCCCCGACGCAGAGCACTTCGTCTACTCGTGGGGAGTCGGCGTGAACTCCAAGCTCTGGATCGAGGACAATGCCGTGCGTGCCGTCGACGGTGTGGCCCCCGCGGAGCTCGTGCACGCATGGGGCGGGACCGAGGTGCACATCGGCGCCACACGATTCAATGGACAGGACGTCGACCCGCTCGCCGCGTACAACGAGGTGGCCGTGGACGCGCTGGTCGAGTACCCGGGCCCGGCCCCGACCCTGTACGGCCACCGCCACCCGCTTCCCGCGGTGGAGCCCGTCGTCCGCGCCAAGGCAGGCGCGCACGGACTCTCCCGGTAAGACCCCGGGGAGCCCGCCACCGGAGGCCGGTACACGACATCTCAGGGCCGGGCCTGCCCGCAGGTATCCGACGACGTCCCACCGAGCAGGTGCTCCGGGTCAGCGCCCACCGGACTCCTGAGGACCTGCTCGGCGGGGCCGCGCCGGCCGGCCGCCGACTCAGGCCAGCAGGATGCCGGCGATCGTGGCGCTCATGAGGTTGGCGAGGGTCCCGGCGAGGATGGCCTTGATGCCCATCTGGGCGATCTCGGAACGGCGCTCGGGGGCGATCTGGCCGATGCCGCCCAGCAGGATGCCCAGGGAGCTGAAGTTCGCGAAGCCGGTCAGGCTGAAGGTGATGATCGCCGCGGACTTCTCGCTGAAACTGCCGGCCTCGGGACCGAAGTTGGTGAAGGCGACGAACTCGTTGAGCACGAGCTTCTGCCCCACGAAGCTGCCGGAGGCGACGGCCTCGCTCCACGGCACGCCCAGCATGACCATGACCGGGGCGAACACGTAACCCAGGATCTGCTCGAACGTCAGGTCACCGGCACCGAACCAGTCGCCCACCGTGCCGATCAGAAGGTTGACCAGGCCGATGAGAGAGATGAAGGCCAACAGCATCGCCCCGATCATGGCGGCGAGCTTGAGCCCGTCGCCCGCGCCACCGGCCGCGGCGTCGATGACGTTGCGGTACTGGATCTCGCCGAGGTCCTCCTCGGCGTCGTCCGTCGTCTCCTCGCCAGTGGCCCCGGCGGAGGCGTCGGACCTCGTCGCGCCGGCAGTGCCGGCAGTGCCGGAGCCGGCCGGGACCGTGCTGCTGTCTCCCGAGCGTGCCGCCCGCCGCGACTTCGCGGCGCGGCTGCTCGCGGCGACCAGCTCGGCCTCGCGAGCGACGGCATCGGGATCGTCCTCGGGCACGATGATCTTGGCCATCAGGAGGGCGCCCGGAGCGGCCATGAAGCTCGCCGCGATGAGGTATTCCAGCGGGGCGCCCAGCAGCGAGTACCCCACCAGCACCGAGCCGGCGACGGTCGAGAGCCCGCCGACCATCACCGCGAACAGGCCCGAGCGGGACAGCCGCTTGATGTAGGGGCGCACCACCAGGGGTGCCTCGGTCTGCCCCACGAAGATGTTGGCGGCGGCATTGACGGATTCGGCGTAGCTGGTTCCCAGCAGTTTGCCCAGCGCGCCGCCGAGCCAGGAGACGACCTTGGGCAGGATCTTCCAGTGGTAGAGCACCGCGGTCAGCGAGGCGAAGAAGATGATCACCGGCAGCACCTGGAAGGCGAAGACGCTCCCCTCCTCGGGCAGCACCGGCCCGAACAGGAAGGAGATGCCCTCGCCGGAGGTGTTGATCACGGCCTGGAAGCCCTCCGAGACCTTCTGCAGGGCCCACCGTCCCGGCCCCCAGTACAGGACCAGCACGCCGAACCCGACCTGGAGCGCGAGCGCCCCCAGGACGGTGCGCAGGCGGATCGCCCGGCGGTTGCTGGACAAGGCGAGAGCGATCAGCAGCAGGCCTGCCATCCCTCCGATGCCCCAGAGCAGGTCGACCATCGCTCTCACCTCACAGAAGCAGATCAGGAATATATGCCGCGGTCGCAGGCGCCAGTGTAGGGGTCGCTCGGACGTGCGCCTGCCGCGGCGGGGCCCGTACGTGGCGGTGTCCTCGTCCGGCTGCTGCCGGTACATCGTCCTGCGGCCGTAGCGTGAGGTGAAGGTCGGGTCAGGCCCGCACCCGGTCACCCCGCGCCGGCTCAGGCGAGCGCCCGGACGATCGTCACCAGCGCACCGGCGACGGCCAGGACCACCACGACTCTCATCATCGTCGGCCCGGAGAAGCGCCCGGCGAGCCGCTGGCCGACGACGGTGCCGCCCAGGATGGCTGCGATGGTCACGATCCAGCCGCCGATGCCGAACGACGGCAGGGCCCACTTCGCGGCGAGGGACACGATGCAGATCACGGCGAAGTGCGCCTGGATCGAGGCCGCGAACCCACGGTGCTCCCATCCCGTGGCGATCGCGTAGACCGCCACGGCCGGGCCGCCGACGCCCGCGGTGACGTTCATGAAGCCCGACGCCGTGCCGAATGCCGAGCTGACCGTCATCGAGTCCTCGAGCCGTCCCGAGCGGAAGAACACGGTGACAGCGATCGCCACGAGGACCGATACCCCCACCAGCACGGCGAGCGGATCCGCCGGCAGCACCAGCAGCACGAGCGCTCCGATGCCGATGCCCACCAGGGAGAACGGCGTGAAGCGCAGCAGACGCCGCCACTGGACGTCCCGACGCAGGAGCCAGAGGTTCACGGACGAGGACACCAGTCCGCAGAGGTTCGTGACCAGGACGCCCTCGAACGCCCCGAGCGTCAGCACCAGGAAGGGAGCGACGACCAGGGCGAACCCCATGCCGGTCAGCCGCTGCAGTCCCGCCCCGACGCCGACGATCACGGCGAGCAGGGTCAGGGCGGTGAGCGTCACCCGAGCCAGCCTACGGCGGCACGGTCGCCGGGACGACGACTGTCCACCCCTCCATCGGTCACACGACACCGTGCTATTGACTATAGTGTGTGGCGCACACTATCGTGTGGGTTATGAGCGATGCCTTCGAGACTCACCTGCAGGAGCTGCGGCGCGGCACGATCGTGCTCGCCTGCCTCCAGCTGCTGCGCACACCCGGATACGGCTACGGACTGCTGCTGGATCTGGAACGCCACGGCTTCGCCACGGACGCCAACACCCTCTACCCGCTGCTGCGCCGCCTCGAGAAGCAGGGCCACCTCGCCAGCGAGTGGAACACCGACGAGGCGCGCCCGCGCAAGTTCTACCGCACCTCGGCCGAGGGCATCCGCCTGGCCGAGACCCTCACCACGGAGTGGCTCGCGCTGACCGACGCGATCACCTCCCTCACCGACGACGACCGCCCGGACCAGGAGCACTGAGATGACCACCCCAGCCACCCCGTCACTGACCCAGCGGTACATCGCCGCGACGACCAGGTCCCTCCCTCCCGAGGCGCAGGACGACGTGCGGGCCGAACTCGAGGCATCGATCGCCGACGCGGTCGAGACTCGCACCGAGCAGGGCGAGGACCCCGCCGAGGCGGAGCGCGCCGTGCTCACCGAGCTGGGCGACCCCGCGGCCCTCGCCGCCGGCTACACGGACCAGCCCTTGCAGCTCATCGGCCCGCGCCACTTCCTGGCCTGGTGGAGACTGCTGAAGCTGCTGCTGATGATCGTCCCGGCCTGCGTCGTCGGCGGCGTCGCCCTGGGGCAGGCTCTGGCCGGCGCATCGTTCGGCGACATCATCGGCGAGGCGATTCCCCTGGGGATCTCGGTGATCCTGCACCTGTGCTTCTGGGTGACCTTCGTGTTCGCCGTGCTCGAGCGCACCGGCGCGGAGGCCACCAGCACATGGGACGTCGACCAGCTGCCCGAGGCCCCCACGGACGGCACCTCCCGCAGCGAGCTCGTCGCCTCGCTGGTGTTCCTCGTCCTGAGCGCGGCCGCGCTCTTCTGGGACCGTTTCCGCGGGTTCGTGTGGACCGACGGGGAGAAGCTCGCCGTGCTGCACCCGGACCTGTGGCCCTGGGGCGTCGCCGCCCTGCTGGGGCTGATCGCACTGGAGGCCGCACTGGCCCTCGCGGTGTACGTGCGGGGGCGCTGGACGGCGGCCCTGGCCACCCTCAACTCCGCGCTGGCACTGCTGTTCGTGGGGTGGGCGCTGTCGCTGCTGGCACGCCAGGAGCTGGTGAACCCGGCTCTGGTGGACGTCATCACCCGGGAGAGCGATCTGGCACCGGGCGCGCTGCGCACCCTGGCCATCGTGACCGCGTTCGCCATCGTGGCGGTCTCGATCTGGGACATCGTCGACGGCTGGCGGAAGACCCGGCGGGACGCCCGCTGACCAGGCCCGCCACCGGGCGAAACACGCACCCAGCACAGCCCGACACCCCTGCGCCGATGTCCGGACTCCCGATCGGGCCGTGGCAAGAAGGTGTAGCTGAGCGGCACGCGCCCTCCTCCTGAGGGGGTCGCGTGCCGCTCAGCTACATGTTCGTGCCAGTCACCTATGGGACCGCCGCCTGCCGCCCGCCTTCGGGGCCGCCTTGCACCAGTCAGCTACGCGGCAGCGCGCCGCGACTGCGCCCGGTACTGACTGGGGCGGATCCCGTACTCCCTGGTGAACGCGGCGCTGAGCGCATAGGGGCTGGAGTAGCCGACGCGCCGGGCGACGGTCTCGATGGTGTCCTCGGTGTCCTGGAGCAGGTCGGCCGCCAGGCACAGCCGCCAGCCGGCCAGGTAGGAGATCGGCGGTTCGCCCATCACGTCGGCGAAGCGGCGGGCGAGCGTCGCGCGGGAGACCCTGGCCGCCCGGGCGAGCGACTCCACGGTCCACGGTCGTGCCGGGTCCGTGTGGAGGGCGGCGAGCGCGGGGCCGACGACTGGGTCTCCGGCGGCGCCGTACCAGGCCGGCGCGCTCGCCTCGGGCAGGGCGAACCAGTCGCGCAGGGCGCCGATCAGCACCAGGTCGAGCAGGCGATCCAGGACCGCCTGCTGACCGGGCTCCCGGCTGCCCAGCTCGGCCTCCAGCATGTCCAGCGCCCGCGAGCGCTGGTGACGGCGGGGCAGGACGACCGCCGGCGGCAAGGCGCCGAGGAGGCGCTCGGAAATACGGCCCGAGGTCGGGAAGGTTCCCGTCAGCAGCACGTGCTCCCTCGCGGGTGCGGCACGCCGGCGGTCGAGCCCCTTTATCCCATCGAGTCTGCCTGCCGGCTCCAGACACCTGCCGTCCGCGCGCACGATGCAGCTGGGTGCCGCAGCCCTGTCGAGGGGATCGCTGGTGATGAGGACCGGGTCTGGGCCGGTGAGGATCAGGAGGTCGCGCGCAGCGAGGCCGACGGGTTCGACGCCGTCCTCGATGAGCCATGTCTGTCCCTGCAGCGGCGTGGCGACGGTGATCGAGGAGCCGGCCTCGAAGCGGATTGACCACGGCGCCTCGAGCAGATTCTGATCGATCAGCGCCCCCGAGGAGCGGATGTTGTCGAGCACTTCGGAGAGGGTGTCCACGACGCCACCCTAGTCGGCACCGGGGCCCACCCTGAGACGGTGGCGCATCTGTTTCAGCGTCAGGGACATTCTCCCGTCTCACCCGGAGGCGATGGAATGGGGCATATCCACAGACCGAGCCACGACCGAACCTGTCGCCCCCAGCCCTTGGCTCACCCCACGGCGTCAGCCCACCGGTACCTCTCATGGTCCCGCCGATCCTCACCCTTGGAGGCCCTCATGTCCGTCGACCATCCGCCCACTCCCGGCTGCGCACTCTGGGTGCTCGCGCATCCTCGGCGCGAATCGCTGAACGGCCACCTCTTCCGCACCGGCGTCGAGGTGCTCTCCCGCGATCACGAGGTGGCGACCTCGGACCTGTACGCCATGGGATTCGACCCGGCGTTCGGTGAGCAGGACCTCGGCGATCAGGCCGCCGCGCCGGGCAACCTCGCCGTCCACGCCGGGGAGGCCTACACGCGGGGCCGGGTCGCCGCCGACGTCCGCGCAGAGCACGCGAAGCTGGCCGCGGCAGAGCTGCTGGTCATCCAGTTCCCCCTGTGGTGGTACGGCCCGCCGGCGATCCTCAAGGGATGGCTGGACCGAGTGCTGACGGACAGCTTCGCCTACGACGCAGAGCTCGATCCCGAGGTCGGCATGCCGCGCCGCTACGGCGACGGCGGCCTCACCCGAAGAAAGGCTCTGGTCATCGTCTCCGCCGGCGACGACGAGCGCACCCTCGGGCCTCGCGGCGTCAGCGGCGACCTCGACTCCCTGCTGTTCCCGCTGACTCATGGGGCGCTGTGGTACGTCGGCATCGACGTGCTGGACCTGCACGTCATCCACGACGCCGACTCGATCTCCGCCGACGACGTCGAGCGGGAGACCCAGCGCCTGACGTCGCGGCTCGAGGGCCTCGAGGCCGAGAGCAACCGCCCCTACCGGCGGCTGCGCGACGGCGACTACCCCTCCCACCTGCGCTCGCTGGATCCCGGCCTGCTGCCGGGGCGCCTGGACCTCGGCATCCATCGCCGTGAGACCCCCGCGGGCGCCGACGGGAGCTCGTGACCATGGCCAACGCACGAGATGGCGTGGACGCGGTGTCCAGCACGGCGCCGACGGTGCCCTCCATGGAGGCCTGGACGACCTCCCCCACGGCTCCCGGCCGGCTGGAACTGGCCCAGGTCCGCACGCCCGATCCGGGACCGCAGGATGTCCTGGTCGAGGTCGCCGCGTTCGCCCCGAATCCGGGCGAACTGGTGGCGCTGGCGTCGGCGCCGGCCGGGTGGATACCCGGGTGGGACGGGGCCGGTCATGTGGTGCGCGCGGCGGCCGATGGCAGCGGTCCCCCACCCGGCGCCCGGGTCGTGTTCCTCGGGGCCGACGCGGGGTGGGCGCGACGGCGCGTCGTGCCGTCGGACTCCGTCGCCGAGGTGCCGGAGACCGCCGACCCCACCGCGATCGCGGCGATCCCGGCGCCGATGGCCAGTGCATTGCGGGCTCTGCGCCGCCTCGGGTCGCTGTTGGGGCGCCGTCTGCTCATCGTCGGGGCGAACAGCGCCGTCGGCAGCGCGGCTGTCCAGCTCGGGGCGCGCTCCGGCGCCGACGTCATCGCCGTCGCCCGGAACCGGGAGAGTCATCCCTGGCTGCGCCGGCTCGGTGCGCGCGAGGTCCTCGCCGACGTGCGGGAGGTGACCACGCGCGTCCATGCCGCTCTCGACATGGTCGGCGGGCCACATCTCGTCGCGGCGTATGCAGCCCTCGAGGCCGGTGGGACCGTGGTCGCCCTGGGACACTCTGCTTCTCAGGAGGAGCACTTCCCTCTCGGGGCGTTCGAGGCCTCCAGCGGCCGGCACAATCGGGCGATCACCAGCTTCTTCCTGGGCGCTGAGGCCGAGCTCTCCACGGAGATGGCGTGGCTGGCCGGTGAGGTCCATGCCGGTCGGCTCGACCCGGGGCCGCTCGATGTGCGTTCCTGGCACGAGCTTCCCCACTGGGTGGCCGGCGGTGCTGCGCGCAGTCACGGCAGGGTCGTCTTCCGGGTCGAGTGACCGGCTGACACAAGCCACGCTCCCGGATTGCCGCCGGTCTCGAACCAGAGGGCGGCGGCGAGGACGGCGAGGATTGGCCGAAAACGTCGCAGGATCGGCGGACAATGCGACGCCACGTGCCAATGTCGAAGAGTCGAGTACGCCCGGCGACTCTCAGCTCTCGGCTCGCGCAGCGTCGCTCTCGGTGCGCCCATCGTCCATCGGGTACTCGACGTAGGCGATGCTGCGGCTGTCCGGGGACCAGCTGTTCACGTTCATCGTGCCCTGGCCTCCCAGCACCCGCGCGAGGTCCCGCATCCCGGACCCGTCGGCTTCGCAGAGCCGCACGATGACGTCCCGGTCCGCCGGGTGGCCCTCCGTGCCGGACGGGAAGCTGACGTAGGCCAGTCGCGTGCCGTCCGGGCTGACGTGCGGGAACCAGTTCACGCGCTCGTCGGACGTGAGCTGCTCGGCGCCGCTGCCGTCGGGGCGCATGCGGAACAGCTGGGCGTGGCCGGGCCGGGTGCGGGCCCGTTCGGAGTTGAGGTAGATCCAGGTGCCGTCCGGCGCGTACTCGGCGCCGTCGTCGGGGAACTCGTCGTCGGTGAGCTGGGTATCCGGCCCGCCAGCGGCAGGGATGGTGAAGACGTTCGGGGCGGACCAGGCGCCGTCGGCCGACGTCTCCACGCCGATGTAGGCGAGGGTCGTCCCGTCAGGACTGACGCCGTGGAGGAAGTGCAGGCGGCCATCGTCATTGGTGACTCGGGTGGCCTGCCCGCCGGCGAGCGGAGCGCGGTAGATGTGCCCGTCGTCCGCCGAGACGAAGAAGTGCTCGTCGTCGGGATCGAGCACGTGGTCGTTGTTCAGCTCCGGCACGTCGCCGAGGTCGATCCGCTGCGGCGCGCCGCCGTTCAGCTCGAGCCGGAATAGATGGCCGTCGCCGTTGACGTAGAGCGCGGTGCCGTCCAGCGCCCAGTTCGGAGCCTCATAGAGCACGTCGGCCGATTCGTGGATGACCGCGGTCTCACCGGTGTCGACGTCGAGGATGCGGATGATCGCGTGCTGGCCGTCGGCAAGGGTGCGTGCCATGAAGTGCTCCTTTGTCGGGGAACGCGGAGCGGTGCGCCCCGTTGCGTGGGGATCAGAGTTCGGTGGTGCCCGTGCCGCCGGCGGTCCGCTCCCCGGAGACCTTGGCCTTGAGGATCTGGGCGATCCCGGCGACCTTCCCACCGGGCAGTCCCCAGAACTGCGCCGAATCACCGACCACTTTGAGCAGGCCGAGGTCCGGGTCATCCTTGCCATCCGGGAAGTAGGCGGCGGCTCGGTCACTCCACAGCTCGTCGATCTTGGCGTGGTCGTCGACGAACTCGGCGCGCCCCGCGACGGACAGCCACGAGCCGGCGTCGGCCACGGCGAGGTTCACATGCGGCTCTTGTCGCAGCGCATCGGCCTGACCACCCGTGAGGCCGATGAAGAACCACACGTCTGCATCGTCGGTGACCTCCTGGATCGCCATCGGATGGGACAACAGCTTGCCGTCCGGCAACGCCGTGGTCAGCATGACCAGGTCGGAGGCGCGGAGCTTGTCCACGACGTCCTGCTGCGACAGGTTCTCGATGTCTACCATGGTGACTCCTCCATCAATCGTCTCGGATCCGTGCAACCGTGGCCGACGTTACTCTGCCTTGCTGCGTGCGCGACGACGGCCGAGTCCCCCTGCCGAAGCCGCGTTCGGTCCCGATATGTTCCCTGGCTCGGAACGTACCGGAACCGAACTGGGCGCGGTGCTCAGCCCAACGGCGCCACCGTGAACCGCGAGGAGAACGGGCTCAGGCTCCCCGGGAGCGTGCTGGTATCCAGCGGCTGCTGCGCCGTCAGCGAGCGCTGCCGGACCAGCTCGCCGAGCACCATGGAGCAGGTCAGCAGCACCACGTTGCGCCCGGGGCAGATACCGGGCCCGTCGCTGAAAGGAACCAGCGGCCAGGCGCGGTCGTCCCGCTCGCCCGGCTCGTGCCCCTCCAGCCACAGCTGCGGGGCGAAGCGATGCGCCTCGGCGAGGTGGCGCTCATCGCGGTGGAAGTACGGGGCGAAGATGATCACTGCCGTCCCCGCGGGCAGGGAACCTGTGCGCCAGGTCGTCTCCTCGGTGGTGTCGCGCAGCAGCAGCGGGGTGGTGGGCCACAGCCGCAGCGACTCCAGCACGGTGGCGCGGAGGTAGGGCAGCTCCGGGGCGCGGGTCATCTCCTCCCGGGCGGTCTCGGCCGCGCCGGGGTGGCAGGTCAGCAGCGACAGGGCGCGGAAGGTGGCCCAGGCGGCGGCGTCGAAGGCGAACAGCCACTGCGGGATCTGCTGGATCGGTTCGGCGTCCCGGGAGGCAGGGGTGCGGGCCACCATCTCGGCGAGGCTGCCGGGTTCGGCCGCCTCGACGTAGCGGCGCAGCTGCGCCAGGAAGCTCTCGCGCAGCCGACGGTTCTGCGGCATCGCGTAGGCGAGGTTCGCCCGTCGGCGCAGGCGCCGGATGTCGTCGGTGATCTGGTGGTCCTCGCGGGCGGCGGCGCCCAGGACGATCTGGCGCACGATGCGCCACCAGGCGGTGGCGAAGCCGTCCCAGTCCAGGGTGCCGGTGAAATCGGCGTGCCCCAGCAGGGAGGTCACCTCGCGTTCGATCGCGGCGGTCATGACCTCCGCATGGCTGTGCACGGGCCTGGAGGATTCCAGGACCTCCTCGTTCAGGGGCCGACGGGCCCGGCGCTCCTGCGCGGAGGAGACCAGGGAGGATTCGGGCTCGAAGTGGTTCAGCGCCCCACGCTTCTCGAGCGTCGCGGGCGTGAACGGCTCCGGCGTGCCGTCGAGCACGCGGTGGACGTCCGCGGGTGCCAGCACAAGTGCGAGACGGCGGCCGGGGATCCGCAGCTGGACGGGCCCGTCGCCGTAGCGCTCGTGCAATCGCTGCATCTCGCGGACGCCGGCACTGTCGAGGTCGAAGCGCTCGACGAGGTTCACCGGTCCGGGCCGGCGCACGATCGGCCCTTTGACCACGGGTGAGAGCAGGATTCTCGTGAGCACCCGGGCGTGGTCGGAGGCGCTCAGCAGCGGAACCTGACCGGCCCCGTCGCGGTCGGGGCTGGGCTGTCCGGAGCCGGCGTGCGTCGTGTCGCGAGGCATGGCTCCAGATTCGCACGAGAAGACCCTGCGCGACCTTCCGAATGGTCCGATGGATATCGCGCGGTGGCGAACGCTGGCACGCTGTGGCCATGTCAGAGAAGACTTCCGGCCCCGGCCCCGCTGATCCGAAGCGTCAGGATCCCGACACCGACCCGTCGGCCGATCCGTGGCCGCTGCATGAGGACACCCCGGACTCCCACGAGGACCGCGGGGCCAACGCGAACCCTGATCCCGAGGAGCAGAACCTCACCGGGCTCGAGGAGGGCGGCGGTGTGCCCCCGGGCGAGACGCCGCCGGCCGAGGACCAGATGAGCTCCGACCAGGGGCACGACGAATGAGTTGAACACGTGGAGACCCGGCTGCCCCGTCGCCTCGCGCGCCGGGACGGCCGGACCGACGGATAAGGAGCACACACGATGACTGACCTGGCGGCACGGCCCGCCTTCACCGATTACCAGCGCGGGCGCGCAGCGTGGCGGCGTACCGGCATCCGGAACACCGAGTTCCGGCGCGTGATCCACCGTCTGGACGCCCTCATGGAAGAGGAGCTCACCGAGGGGTGATCACGGGAGGGCGGGCCCGATACGGTGACTCAGGCCACCTCTGATGGCTCATCCCTGATGGTTCATCCGGACGAAGGAGTTCCCATGACCGCCCCTCTCCCCCGCCGCACCCTCCTGACCGCCGGCAGCGCGGGCACCGCCGCGGCCCTGGCCGCTCTCGCCCCGACCGCCTCCGCCCAGGGTCGCAGCGGCGGGGCCCCGGCCCGCCCCGGTGGCCCACCGGCCCGTACCGCGCGCTTCACCCTGCAGGCACAGGTGCTCGACGGCGGCCAGCAGGTCACCTCTGTGGTCATCGACGCCGGTCGCCGCGGCGGCCTGATCCCGGGCGAGTTCTCCCCGGAGTCCTTCAGCGTGCACGCCACCGGCACCAATCCCGTCACCGGCACGGTCGCCTTCGACGTGGACCGCACCGTCACCGCCGCGCGCGCCGACCACAGGGGCCGGATCACCCTGGATCTCGAGCACGGCCCGGACGTGGAGGGCGCCGGCACCCTGGAGTACCTCGACGACGCGAGCCGCAACGTCCTGTTGGAGCTCGAGTACACCCTCACCCAGAACGCTCCCCTTCCCGCCCGCGGCAACGGGCACGGCACGATCGACGAGTTCGTCCAGGATGGCCTGGTCGACGCGGAGGTGGACGCGTTCAGCTCCCACGTCGCCGCCTCCGGCACCAACTATCGCCTGTTCACCCCGCACGGGCATGGCAGCGCACGCGAGCTGCCGCTGGTGGTATGGCTGCACGGCGGCGGCGAGGGCGGCCTGTTCGACGGGGAGATCGAGTACTACGACAACGAGACCCACCTGCGTGCCAATCGCGGCGCCCTGGCCTTCGCCACCGACGAGGCGCAGGAGATCTTCGGCGGCGCGATCGTGGTCGCTCCGCAGTGCACGTCCGCGTGGATGGACGACGGCCCGGCGTTCGAGCCGCTGATCGACGAGATCATCGAGGAGGTCGCCGCGGATCATCCCGTCGACCGCGAGCGCGTCCATGTGATCGGCTGCAGCAACGGCGGCTACATGAGCCTGAAGATGGTGGTGGAGAACCCCGGCGCGTTCGCCTCCGCGGTGCCGATCTGCGGCGTGATCCAGGCGCGTGGCGACTCCCCGGGCCGCCTCGTCACCGATGACGAGCTCACCGCCATCGACACGCCCACCTGGCTGATCGCCGCGGCCGACGACACGACCGTGGATCCGCAGGCGAACACGGTCCATGCCCACGGCCTGATCCCGGACTCGATCATGAGCCTGTACGACGACGTCACCTGGGAGGGCGAGAGCTACCCCGGGCACTTCTCCTGGATCTACGCCGCCCGCAACGACCCCTCGCACCAGGGCACGCATCTGTGGGAGTGGATGGCCGCCCAGCAGCGCTGAGCGCTCGAGCGACGCTCCCTCGACAGGTGGCAGGACGACTAGTAACTCCTTGGCAGGACGACTAGTAGATCGGTGGCAAGACGACTAGTAGATCCTTGGCAGAACGACCAGTAGGGGGTATCGTCGCAGGCAGGAGGCCCCATGACTCAGTCTGCGAAAGAACCGGCCAACACGTACCTGCACCGCTATATCGACGACGAACTCGACGCACTCCTCCCAAACCTTTCGGCCATCGCGATCGACGGCCCCAAAGGCGTCGGGAAGACAGCCACCGCGTCTCGGCGAACAGACGCCATTCTGGCTCTGGATGATCCCGCGATCCGGTCGCTCGTCGCCGCAGATCCGCAGTTCCACCTCTCCCGTGCCGATACCGTCCTCATCGACGAGTGGCAGCATCTCCCCGAGATCTGGGATGCGGTGCGCCGCGCCGTCGATGCCCGCAGCGAGCGCACGTATCTTCTGACCGGCAGCGCATCACCGCAGACGGGGGTCGACACGCATTCGGGGGCAGGCAGGATCGTCTCGCTGAGGATGCGGCCTCTGAGCCTGGCCGAGCGCCCGACCACCGATCCCTCCGTCCGGATCACCGACCTCTTCGAGCCGGGTTCGACGATCAGGGGGCACACCGAGTTCACGCTGGCTGACTACGCCGCAGAGATCTGCGGGTCCGGGCTGCCCGATGTCCGTGCGCTTCCGCCTCGAGCGCGACGTGCAGCTCTCGCCGGTTACGTGGACCGGATCATCGACCGGGACATCCCTGCGGAGGGGATCTCCGTGCGCCGGCCCGCCTCCTTGCGCGCCTGGCTCTCGGCCTACGCCAGTGCCACGTCGACGACCACCGACTACACGAAGATCCTCGACGCGGCTACGCCGGGTGACTCGAGCAAGCCCTCCAAGGCCACCGCGCTCTCGTATCGGGACATCCTCACGAAGCTGTGGATTCTCGATCCTGTCCACGCATGGCTGCCGGGGTTCTCGCAGATGAGCCGGCTGACCCAGGCATCGAAGCATCACCTTGCCGATCCTGCCCTGGTGACGACACTGCTCAACGCCTCGGAGAGCTCGCTGCTCTCCGGAGCCGACGGCGCTGCCGAGCTATTCGGGCGATTGTTCGAATCACTGGCAACGCTGACGATCCGTGCTGCGGGAGCAGCGGCAGAGGCACGGGTGTTCCACCTGCGCACTCGGGGCGGGACCCGCGAGGTGGATCTGGTCCTGGAGCGATATGACGGCAGTGTCGTCGCCTTCGAGGTGAAGCTCGCTCGCACGGTCGACGATGGCGACGTCCGCCATCTGCACTGGCTGGGCGAACAGATCGGCCCTCGACTCCGCAGCAAAGTCGTGCTGACGACAGGATCGGACGCGTACCGGCGCCCGGACGGGGTCTGCGTCGTCCCGCTGGCTCTGCTCGGGTGAGCCCTGCCGCTCAGCCGTCCTCGGCGAGCGCGGCCCGTCGTGCCTCCTCGCGGCGGGAGGCCTCCCAGCTGGCCAGCAGCTGCAGTCGCTCGGCGCTCTGGGACCCGGGCTCGGCGGTGTAGATCATCAGCACGCAGCCGGGCTCCGCCGTGATCGCGAGCTCCTCGTAGGCCAGGGACACCTCACCCACGACGGGATGGTTGTACCGCTTGGTCCCCGCGCCGTGCTGGCGCACATCGTGGCGGCCCCACAGGGTGCGGAAGAGGTCCGAGCGGGTGGACAGCTCGCCCACGAGGTCCTGCAGCTCCGTGTCGTGAGGGTCGCGGGAGGCCTCCATGCGCATGATCGCCACGCACATCTCGGCGAACAGCTCCCAGTCCGGGTAGAAGTCCTTCGAGGCCGGGTCCAGGAACTGGAAGCGCGCCAGGTTCGGGGTGCGCCCGCCGTCCCCGATCAGTGGCGAGAAGAAGGCCCGGCCCAGGTCGTTGGTGGCCAGCACGTCCTGGCGCGGGTCGCGCACGAAAGCGACCCCGTCGGTCAGCGAATCCAGGGCCCATTGCAGGCTGGGTCGCAGCGCCGTCCGGCTGCTCGAGGGCCGACGGGCCCTGCCCGAGGCGGGGATGCCGTCGGCCGCGCGCGCGAGATCGAGCAGATGGGTCCGCTCGGTCTCGTTCAGCTGCAGCGCCCGGGCGAGCGCATCCAGCACGGCGGCGGAGGCGCCGCCGATCCCGCCGCGCTCGAGCTTGGCGTAGTACTCGACGCTGACCCCGGCGAGCAGCGCCACCTCGCTGCGGCGCAGCCCCGGCACCCGCCGCGCGCCGACGGAGGGCACGCCGGCCTGCTGCGGCGTGATCTTGGCGCGGCGGGAGGTGAGGAACTCGCGCACCTGAGACCTGTTATCCATGGCGACACCTTAGGCCGCGCTCTCGGGGCACCGGGATGCTCCGGGGGGCTCTGGGGTGCCCTGCGAGTACACCCCTCATCAGTCACTCCCCACCAGCCGCCCTCCCGGCGCACCATGGGAACGTCCATGCACAGACCCCTCAAGGAGACATCATGCGCGCCGTGATCATGCACGCCCCCGGCGACGTCCGCGTCGAGGACCGGGAGGACCCCACCATTCTCGAGCCGACGGACGCGGTCATCCGCCTGGCCGCGACCTGCATCTGCGGCTCGGACCTGTGGCCCTACCGCGGCGCCGACCAGCCTGACCACCAGCACATGGGCCACGAGTACGTCGGCGTGGTCGAGGAGATCGGCGACGCGGTCGAGACGCTCGAGGTCGGCGACTTCGTCGTCGGCTCCTTCGTGATCTCCTGCGGCCAGTGCGAGATCTGCCGCGAGGGCCACCCCTCGCGCTGCGTCAACGCGATCTTCGTCGACGGCGAGATCGGCACCCAGGCCGAGCGCGCCCGGATCCCCTTCGCCGACGGCACGCTCGTGAAGACCCCCGGTACCCCGGACCCCGATCTCATCCCCTCCCTGCTGGCCGCCTCCGACGTGCTGGGAACCGGCTGGTTCGCGGCCGATGCCGCCCAGGCCGGCCCCGGCAAGACGGTCGCCGTGGTGGGCGACGGGGCCGTCGGCCTGCTGGGCGTGCTCTCCGCGCAGCAGATGGGCGCCGAGCGGATCATCATCTTCAGCCGCCACGCCGACCGCCAGTCACTGGCCCGCGAGTTCGGCGCCACTGACGTCATCGAGGAGCGCGGTGACGCCGGGGTGGAGAGGCTGAAGGAGCTCACCGGCGGACTCGGCGCGCACAGCGTGATCGAGGCCGTGGGCACCCAGGAGTCGATGATGCAGGCGATCCGCGGCACCCGCCCCGGCGGCCACATCGGTTTCGTCGGCGTCTCGCACGACGTCGAGCTGCCCGGCCAGGAGCTGTTCTTCTCCGCCGTGCATCTGCACGGCGGCCCCGCCCCGGTGCGCCGCTACCTGCCCGAGCTGATCCAGCTGATCTGGGATCGGAAGATCGACCCGGGCAAGGTCTTCGACCTCACCCTGCCCCTCGAGCAGGCTCCTGAGGGCTACCGGGCCATGGATGAGCGCCGCGCCACCAAGGTGCTGCTGAGCGTCTGAGCTCTCACGCCGCCGTGTCCGCCTTCCGCGCGGCCACGGCGGCGTCGGCCGCGGCGAGCTGGGCGTTGATGTGCGCCCCGGCGAGCGCTCCGGCCGCGGCCGACGCCCCCACCTGCGCGCTCAGCTCCGCGACATTGCCGGCGGCCCAGACGCCGGGAACCTCGGTGGTCCCGGCCATGCCGGTGACGATGTGGCGACCCATCCCGTGGGGCAGCTCCTCCATCGGCAGGCCGAGGGGCTCGAGGCCCTCGGTGCGCGCGTGCATGGTGGTGCCGACGGCCAGGACGCGGCGCTCCACGACCTCTCCGCCGGCCAGACGGACTCCGGCGATACCACCGCCCTCATCCGCGATGACCTCGGCGAGTTGGTCATCGACGATCCGGATGCCGAGGGCGTCGAACCGCTCGCGGGTCTCGTCGTCGAGCTCGGTACCGCGCTGGAAGTAGACGAGGTCGTCGGTGAGCTGGCGGAACAGCAGCGCCTGGTGGGCGGAGATGGGCCCGCGGGCGAGAAGCCCGATGGGTTCGTCGCGCACCTCCCAGCCGTGGCAGTACGGGCAGTGGACCACGCCGTGGCCCCAGTGCTCGGCCAGGCCCGGGACGTCGGGCAGCTCGTCGCGCAGCCCGGTGGCGATGAGCAGCCGGCGAGCAGTGAGGCGGCGACCGTCGGTCAGCTCGAGGGTGAAGCGCAGATCGCCGTCGGCCGACGGATCGGCGGGGCGCGCCGCGGCGACCGTGCCGGTCACGATGCGGCCGCCGTAGCTGCGCACCTCGCCGCGGCCGCGCTCAAGGTACTCCCCGGGCGGGGTGCCCTCATGGCCGAGCAGGCCGTGGATCCCGTCGGCCGGGGCGTTGCGCGGCGTACCGGCGTCGATGACGACGACGGAGCGCCGGGAGCGGGCGAGCATCAGTGCGCCGCTCAGGCCGGCGGCGCCGCCGCCGAGCACGGCGACATCCACCGTGCCCTCCGGCAGGACCTCGAAGTCAGGGGTGGAGCGTGTGTCAGTCATGGAGAGTCCTTCTCGTCGTGGGGAGCCTCCCGCGGAGGCGTCACCCTGAGACTAGGCAGGTGTTGCCTCGCAGGCATAGACTCTTGCCTATGACGCAAGAAGATGGCGCCGTCGACGGCCTCGTGCGCAAACGGATCCGTGGCCTGCGCCTCGCGCAGGGCTGGTCGCTGGCCGACCTCGCCGAACGGGCTCACCTCAGCCAGTCCACTCTCTCGAGGATCGAGAACGGGCAGCGGCGGCTATCCCTGGATCAGCTGGTCACCCTCGCCCGCACGCTGGATACGAGCCTGGACCAGCTGGTGGAATCCGCGACCGACGACGTCGTCTCCAACCCCGTCATGGACCGCCACCTGGACGCGCTGCGGTGGAGTCTACAGAGCAGCCCGGACACCGTCGTGCTGCGCCGGCGCCTGACCGAGCCGCCGCCCGCCCCCACCAAGATGCGATCCCACCCGGGACAGGAGTGGATGGTCGTTCTCTCCGGCACCGCAGTCGTGCTGCTGGGCGAGCGCCGCTACCGCGTCGAGACCAATCAGAGCGCCGAGTTCCCGACCATGCTCCCCCACGCCTTCGGCAGCGAGGGCGGCCCGGCCGACGTGCTCATGGTGCTCGACCGCGAGGCGCGGCGGGGGCACCGATCGGAGAACTGACCGTCGGGTCGCTCCGGTTCAGCTCTCCTTCGTCAGCGGCCGGCGCCGCTGTTTGATCCCGGCCGGACCGTAGGGATAGTCGTCCATCTGCGGGGCGCTGACCTCGTCGAGGCGGCGCAGCTCGTCGTCGCTGAGCTGCAGGTCGGCGGCTGCCATGTTGTCGCGCAGCTGCTCCACGGTGCGCACGCCGAGGATCACGGAGGTGACGGCGGGCTGGGCGGCGGCCCAGGCCAGTGCGACCTGGGAGAGGGAGGCGCCGTGGGCGTCGGCGATCGCGCGCACCTCGTCGATCGTGCGCCAGGTGCGCTCGTCGTCGTTGCGCTTCTGCCATGCCTCCATCCCGCGCTGCGGATTCTCCCCCAGGCGCGTGGCGCCGGTGGGTTCCTGATCGCGCTGGTACTTCCCGGTCAGCCAGCCGCCGGCCAGCGGCGACCAGGGCAGCAGGCCCATGCCCGCGTCCTGGACGGCGGGGACGATCTCGTGCTCGATGTCCCGCACCAGCAGGTTGTACTGGGGCTGCAGAGTGACGGGGCGGGCCCAGCCGTGGGCGTCGGCGATGTGGACGGCCTTGGTCAGCTGCCAGCCGAGGTAGTTCGAGAAGCCGTAGTAGGAGATCTTGCCGGCGGAGATCGCGTCGTCCAGGAAGCGCAGCGTCTCCTCGACCGGGGTCAGCGCGTCCCAGGCGTGCATCTGGTACAGGTCCACGTGCTCGACGCCGAGGCGGCGCAGGGACTTCTCCAGCGCGGTGCGCAGGTGGCGGTGGGAGTTGCCGATGTCGTTGGGGCCGTCGCCGGTGCGGGCGCGGCCCTTGGTCGCCAGGACGACCTGCTCGGCCTCGGTGGGGTGCTCGGCCAGCCAGCGGCCGATGATCTCCTCGGAGGTGCCGCCGGTGTAGACGTCGGCGGTGTCGAAGAAATTGCCACCGCCCTCGACGAAGGCGGTCATGATGTCGGAGGAGGTCGCCTCGTCGGCCTCCTTGCCGAAGGTCATCGTGCCCAGCGTCTGCGCCGAGACGACGGTTCCGCTGCAGCCGAGAAGTCGGTAATCCATGGTCACTCCCGTGGTCGGATCCAAGCCCTGCCGAGGCGCCGCCGATGGCGCCGAGGGCTGAGACGAGTCTGTCAGCGCCCACCGGCTGCGTCGAGGGCGGGTCGGGTGGCGGACCGGGTGATCGGGTCCTCAGCGCAGCACGCCGCGCGCCCCGAGCCAAGGCGCCAGCGGGTCCTCGGCGCCCAGCCATGACTCCAGGCCTGCGGCCCACTCGTGTTCGGTGAGCAGGCTGCGGCCGAACGCCCCGCGCACCCGCTCGACATCTGCCGCGTCGACCCCGGTGACCACGAGCCGCGTGGTCGGCAGCTCGCGCGCCGTCTTCCAGGTGGCGCCGATGGAGACCTGCCCGCCGGCGCCGTCCCACTGGCAGATGGTGTCGGGCCGGTCGGGGACCCAGAACCGCCCGCGGCTGCGCAGGCGCCCGCCGCCGAGCGCCTCGATGTTCTCGAGCAGGCGATCGGGATGGAAGGGCCGCTCGGAGTGCAGGTCGAGGGTCCAGGTGCCGTGTGCCGATGGCCCGCCGTAGGGCTCGACCACGCGGGCGTCGCGGCGCAGCAGGGCCGCCTGGTGGTCGAGCGCCCCTCTATGCATCGAGCCGCTCTCGAGGTCATGGAGTCCGACGGCCAGCAGCTGGTCAGGTGCGCGCAGATGTTCGAGCAGCTCCCGGCCGGCCGCGATCCCCTGCATGGCAGGCTCGCCATCGGCGTCGGAAGACCCGTCGGCGTCGAGCACGAGCAGACCCGAGTACTCGATCTGGGCGGCGAGCGCCTCGCCCACGCTGCGCTCGTCGCCCTCGGCCCATTGCAGCTGCCGCTCGGCAAGAGTGGCATCGCCGAGGAGGTCCTCGTGGAGGCTCTCGGCCGAGAGCACGGTCGACGCGCTCGCCAGGTGCCATGCGCGCTGGTGCGGCGCCAGGGTGCCGGCGACGATCGAGGGGTCCGCCGAGATCGGTGGCGCGAGCAGGATCACGCTGATGCGAGGGTCGCTCGCGAGGCGGTTCAAGGCCGGCACGGCGTCCTCCCGCATCGCGCACGAGGCGCAGGGGTGCTCGAGGATGACCTCCTCGTCCTCCGCGATGCCGTCGGCGGACAGGACGAGCCGCCGCAGGGTGACCGACTCGACGTCGACCTCGTAGCGCAGCGCCACGGCGCCCGGGACGTCCAGCAGCAGGCTCGCGACCAGCGAATCCCTCAGCACCGCGTCGATCGCGGTGACGACGGCGACAGGCGTGGAAGATTCCGCCGCTCCCGGTCGTTGACGACGGTGGATCTCATGAGGCTCGGACATACCGGTACTGCTCCAGACGCTTGACGATAATGATTCTCAGTAGCTAGAATCTGCCGTCATGTCCCGACGCTGTCAAGTCACCGGAGCCGCGCCGAGCTTCGGCAAGAACGTCTCCCACTCGCATCGACGCACCTCGCGCCGCTTCGATCCCAACATCCAGTCCAAGCGGTTCTACGTCCCATCCCTGGGCCGCACCGTCCGCCTGCAGGTCTCCACAAAGGGCCTGCGCACCATCGATCGTCGCGGGATCGAGGCCGTCGTGGCCGAGATCCGCCGGCGCGGCGAGAAGATCTGAGAGGAACACCCATGGCGAAGAAGACCGACGTGCGCGCCACCGTGAAGATGCGCTCCACGGCCGGCACCGGCTACACGTACATGACCACCAAGAACCGCCGGAACACCCCCGATCGCCTGGTCGCGCGGAAGTACGACCCGACGCTCCGCTCCGTCGTCGAGTTCCGCGAGGAGCGCTGATGGCCAAGACGTCGAAGATCGCGGCGAACGAGCGCAGGAAGGAGCTCGTGGCCCGCTACGCCGTCGAGCGCCGCGCCCTCAAGCGCGCCATCAAGAACCCGAGCACGCCGATGGCCGAGAAGGTCCAGGCCCAGCGCGCCCTGCAGCGCCTGCCGCGGGACGCCAGCCCCACGCGGCTGCGCAACCGCGACGCGATCGACGGCAGGCCCCGCGGGCACCTGCGCCGATTCGGGCTCTCCCGGGTCCGGTTCCGCGCCGCCGCCCACCGCGGCGAGCTGCCCGGCATCACGAAATCCAGCTGGTGAGGAGAACACCATGAAGCAGAGCATCCATCCTGACTACCGGCCCGTCGTCTTCCGCGACGCCGCCGCCGGCTACTCGTTCCTGACCCGCTCCACCCGCGACTCCGAGAAGACGGTGACCTGGGAGGACGGCAAGGACTACCCCGTGATCGACGTCGAGGTCTCCTCGGCCTCGCACCCCTTCTACACCGGCCAGGCCAAGGTGCTGGACACCGCCGGGCGCGTGGAGAAGTTCCGTCGGCGCTACGGGCAGCGATGAAGGTCCGCTCCTCCCTGCGCTCGCTGGTCCGCAAGCCTGGCGCGCAGGTCGTGCGCCGCCGAGGGCGGATCTACGTCATCAACAAGCAGGACCCGCGCTTCAAGGGCCGCCAGAAGGGCTGACCCGCGACCCCGGCCGTGCCGGGACTAGGAACCCCTGGTCCCGGCACGGCCGTCGCATTACGGTGAAGCCACCCGCTCCGGGTACCACCGGCGAGAGGCTGGCCCATGACCGCAGTGCCGCTGAGCGAACTCCCCCTGCTCGAGACCGACGTGCTGGTGGTCGGGGCCGGGCCGACGGGGCTGATGGCCGCTCTTGTCCTGGCCCGGCGCGGTGTGCGCGCCGAGGTTATCGACCCCAAGTCCGGCCCGACCCGTGAGTCCCGCGCCCTGGTGGTCCAGGCCCGGTCGATGGAGATCTACGATCAGCTGGGACTGGCGCAGCAGGTGCTGGAGGCGGCGAATCCTGCCACGGGGTTCCAGCTGCGGCAGTCCGCGAACCCGGAGGGGTTCCAGTTCGCTCCTGCCCAGGCCGGGGACACCCCGTTCCCCGGGGCGGAGATCTTCGAGCAGAGCCGTAACGAGGAGCTGCTGGCCTCCGCGCTCGAGGGCGAGGGGCGTCCTGTCCGATGGGGCCACCGTCTGGTCACTCTCCTCGAGGGCATCGACCCCGCGGATGAGCAGGTCGAGGCACTGGTCGAAGGACCCCAGGGGCTATGCCGGCTCCGCGCCCGCTGGTGCATCGGCGCCGACGGGGCGAGCTCCACGGTGCGTCACCAGCTCGGCCTGCCCTTCGAGGGGGTCACGGACGACGCCACCTTCTGCGTCGCCGATCTCCACGGCGTCACCGGGATCCCCGACAACACCGTCGCCGCCCGCTTCGGCGATGCCTCCTTCGCCGTGTTCATCCCGCTGGGCCCGGGCGGCCACGCCCGCCTGGTGTGCCTCAGCCCCACCGAGTCCCCGGATCAGGACGAGGTCCTGGCCGAGGCCCGCGCCGATCTCGGCATCAATTTCGAGCGCGTGGACTGGTTCTCTGCCTACCGGGTCCACCACCGCGTCGCCTCCCAGTTCCGCAAGGGGCGCGCGCTGCTCGCCGGCGACGCCGCCCACGTGCACTCCCCCATCGGCGGCCAAGGGATGAACGCCGGCCTGCAGGACGCCCATCACCTGGCGAACCTCCTGGCCGACGTCGTCCGCGGCCACCTCACTCCCTCGGCCGTCGGACGCTACGAACGGGAGCGGCGACCCGTCGCTCTCACCCTGATCGAGGGCACCGACCGCGCCTTCGGGATCATCGCCCGCCGCGGCCGCGGGGCCGCGGCGCTGCGACGCCGGTTCAGCGGGATCATCTCGCTCCTCGGCCCGACGCTGTTCCGGTCAGCCCTGGGCCCGCGCCTGGGCGGGCTGCTCGGCCAGTACCGGATCCGCTACCGGCAGGTGCCGGCCGGCACGACGCCGCCGGCCTGGGCCGATGATCCGGCAGTGGGCCTCCGGCTGCTGGCCGACGGGGAGAGGGCGGACGCTCTGCGCGCGATGACCTGGCAGCTGCACACCTACGGAAGCCGGGCGCGCCGCCCTGCCGTTCCGGACTGGATCGAGGGCCCGTTCGCCTTCGCCGCGGATCCCCGGGGCCGGCTGCGGCCGGACCGGATGTACCTGATCCGGCCCGACGGCTTCGTCGCCGCCGCGTTCCCGCTGCATGCCGGCGCCGCGAGCACCTACGACGTGAGCTCGGCGCTTGCGGCGTTCGAGGTCGTCGCGTGAGGCCGCCGCTAGCCGACAGACCCCCTTACCCCGGGCCCCGCGCCTGACGCAAGTGACGTCCGGGGCGGGCTCAGAGAATCAGGACGGCTGATAGGCCACAGCCGGTTCGCCGCACCCGCGTCAGGCCTGCCCGCCGTCGAAGTACGCCCGCACGTCCTCCGGCACGGCGGGCACCTCGAACGGCACTCCCCCGCTGCGGATCGACTCGGCGCCGCGCACCCCGGTGGCCACGGCCTCGCGGGCTGCGATGGCGGAGACCTCTGTGCTCCCGCCGTCGCGGGCGAATCGCAGGAACTCCGCGACCAGGCGCGGATCGGCGCCGCCGTGCCACCCCTCGGCGCGTTCGATGACCTCGACGGCGTCGGGGCGGCCGGGTCCGGAGCGGCGCGATTCCCAGATGTGGATCTGGTCCCCGCCGTCGTTGCCCATGTTCTCGATCCGTCCCGCGTCGCCGATCACGGTGTAGTTGCGCCAGTAGTCGGGGGTGAAGTGGCACTGCTGGTAGGAGGCCAGTACCCCGTTGTCCAGCGTCATCGACAGCATCGAGATGTCCTCGACGTCGATGACGGGGTTCAGCTCCTTCTGGGCGGTGGGAGGCCAGGTGTCCTCGTCGTACCAGTCGCCCATCCGGCGGTCCGAGTTGTCCCGGCGATCGGTGATGTCCCCATAGACCGCGAGGTCGCCGATGCCCGAGACGCGGCGGGTGTAGCCGCCGGCGAGCCAGTGGATGACGTCGATGTCGTGGGCGCCCTTCTGCAGCAGCAGGCTCATCGCCTTGTCCCGCTCGGCGTGCCAGTCCTTGAAGTAGAAGTCCCCGCCGGCGCCCACGAAGTGGCGGCACCAGATGGCGCGTACCCGGCCGATGCGACCGGAGTCGATGATCTCCTTCAGCTGCCGCACCACCGGCATGTGGCGCATGTTGTGGCCGATGTACAGCCGAGCGCGCTTGTCCCGGGCCATGGCGAGCATGGCGTCGGTGTCCTCGATCCCGATCGCCATCGGCTTCTCGCAGAAGGTGGCCACGCCTGCCTCGAGCGTCTTCAGGGCGACGCCAGCGTGCGCGTAGTCGGGGGTCAGGATCATGACCGCGTCGACGTCGTTCCCGGCCAGCAGCTGGTCGACGTCCTCGACCAGCGCGATGTCCTCCCCGAGCTGCTCCCGCGCCATCTCCTTGCCGCGCTCCGACGGGTCGGCGACCACGGTGATCCGGGAACCCTCGCCGGGGCGGTGGGCGTGCTCGGCCAACGGCGAGCGCGCCCCGAACCCGACCACCCCGATCCTCAGATCCGACATGGCAGGGGCCGACGGGGTGGGCTGAGGTGGCGTGAGGCCGGGCATGAGTCTCCGTTCAGTGGCGGGGGTGCGAGGGGCACGGCAGGTGATGGAGGGGGCGAACTGCGGGGCGGCATCGGATGACGGGAGCGGTGGGACGAGGGGGACCGGGCCGGGAACCGGTGACGCAGTCCGACGCGCCGTGCCATTCCCCCGATTCGTGGCGGTAGTGCAACGTATCGGGGGAATGGCGGGCGACGACGCGTGTGTCGGGGTGGCCCGGGCACGCAGGCCGCCCGCGCGCAGACCGACCGCACCAGGCCGCCCACCGCGGTATGCCCGCTCAGCTCTCGCGGACCACTGCCGCGGCGCCGGCGTGGACGGTCACGGCGCCTTCGACATCGGTGGCCGAGAGCATCTCGTAGCCGCTGACCTGCACCACCTGGTCGCGGTCGGAGTGGTTGAGCACGAACAGGTAGGTGGTGCCGTCCTCCGCGAAGCGACGCACCGCCTCGACATCGCGGTGCAGCCCCACCGCCGACGGCTCCACGCCGGCCGCGGCGACGATCTCGGCCACCAGGGCCTCGAGCCCCTCGGCCGACGGGCGGGCGGCGACGTACCAGGCCGCGCCCTCCCCCACCGGGTTCCGGGTCACGGCGGGCCGGCCGTGCAGCGGCCCGTCGGCCCAGCTGCGGATCGCCTCGGCGCCCTCGAGGCGGGTCTTCTCGCTCCACAGGTCCGCCTCGGTGCCGTCGTCCAGATGCAGCACCTGGCCCTCGAGCAACGGGCAGAACTCCTCGGTGCGCACGCCGAGCAGGTCGCGGAAGGCGCCGGGGTAGCCGCCGAGGCGCACGTGGTCGTTCTCGTCGACGATGCCGGAGAAGAAGGTGATGACCACCTGCGCGCCGGCGCGCGCGGCTGCGGCGAGGCGGTCGGCGTCCTCGTCGCGCACGGTGTACAGGGTGGGGGCGAGCACCAGCTCGTAGCCGGTCAGGTCCGCGTCGAGGGGCACCATGTCCACGCCCACGCCGAGGTCCCAGAAGGCGGTGTACCAGCGCAGCAGCTCCTCGCTGTAGCGCAGCGCCTGGGTGGGGTGGGAATCCAGTTCGCTCGCCCACCAGGAGGGATAGTCCACGATGATCGCGATCCGGTTCAGGACGCGGCTGCCGCGCACCTCGGCCAGTGCTTCCAGGGCGCGGCCGAGCGCGACGGTGCTGCGCCAGATGTCGGTGTCGCGGCCGGCGTGGGGCACCATCGCCGAGTGGAACTTCTCGGCGCCCGCGCGGGACTGGCGCCACTGGAAGAACATGACCCCGTCGGCACCGCGGGCCACGTGCGCCAGGGAGTTGCGCAGCATCTCGCCGCGGCCCTTGGCGCGGTTGCGAGGCTGCCAGTTCACGGCGGAGGTGGAGTGCTCCATGAGGATCCACGGGTCGCCGCCGGCGACGCCGCGGGAGAGGTCCGCGGCCAGCGCCAGCTCGATCTGGCCGCGCGGGTCGTCGGCGATCAGGTAGTGGTCGTTGGCCACGAGGTCGAGGTCATCGGCCCAGGAGTAGTAGTCCATCCACTTGGTGTCGGACTTGAGCATCAGGTTCGTGGTGGTGGGGATCTGCGGGGTGATCTCGCGCAGCACGTCGCGCAGGGCCCGGTAGTGGGTCAGCAGCTCGTCGCTGGAGAAGCGGGCGAAGTCCAGCTGCTGGGTGGGGTTGGCGTAGGTGGGGGCGGCCCGCGGCGGCAGGATCTCGCGGAAGGTGTCGTAGCGCTGGGACCAGAACGCCGTACCCCAGGCCTCGTTGAGCGCGTCGATCGAGCCGTACCGGCGCTCGAGCCAGGCGCGGAAGGCGGCCGCGGCCCGGTCGGAGTAGTCGTGGGGGACGTGGCACCCCAGCTCATTGTCCACGTGCCACAGCGCGAGGGCGGGGTGGTCGCCGTAGCGTTCGGCCATCATCCGGGTCATGCGCACCGCGTACTCGCGGAACAGCGGGGAGGAGACGGCGTAGGCCTGGCGCCCGCCCTGACCGAGCACGGTGCCGTCCTCGGTGACGGGGAGGATCTCGGGGTGGTGGCGGGTCAGCCACGGCGGCGGCGACGCGGTGGCGGTGGCCAGCGCTACCTTGATGCCGGCCTCGCCGAGGCGGTCCATGGTCTCGTCCAGCCAGGTGAAGTCGTAGTCGCCCTCGCGGGGCTCGATCGTGGCCCAGGCGAAGATGGCGACGCTGACCAGGTTCACTCCGGCCTCGCGCATCAGGTCGATGTCCTCGAGGCGCACCTCCTGCGGCCACTGCTCGGGGTTGTAGTCGCCGCCGTAGGCGATCCCCTCGACGCCGACGGGCCAGGGTCGTGCAGCAGTCATGTCTCCTCCATCGCGAGATCATTCGGGAAGCGCTTCGGCCAGCATAGATGCCGTCATCGCGTCTGCGTCGGATCGCCGATCCAGCCGACGACGAGCGGGGCGAGCGTCGAGGTCTCGTAGGCGACGACCAGGAAGGGCGAATCCAGCACGAGTTCGTGCTCCTCCGCGGGCGCCGAGACCGCCTCGGCGACGACGGCGGTGGCCGCGGCCGCCTCCATGCCCTCCTCGTCCACGGTGATCACCGCCTTCTGGATCACCTGCGAGATGGACAGGTCCGTCTCGGCGGTGATCCCGGAGAAGTCGGCCGCCCCGGCCTCGAAGGCATCGCGCAGGCCCAGCTCCTGCAGCGGCCCCGACAGCTCGCCGTCCCAGTCGATGTCGAACCCGGGCAGGGTGAGCTCGGTGGCGCCGCCGGTGGCATCGAGCCCGCTCAGCAGTGCCGAGAGCCCGGCTGCCGTGTCCTCGGCGCTCTCCGCCCACGCGTCGAGCACGGCGGCCACGTCCTCGAGCGGCTGGACGAGAGCGAGCGCGAGGTCGTCCCCATAGGTCTCCAGCGCCGTCGCCCGGCACAGCTCGTCCTCGTACCAGCTGCCGGTCGTTCCGCTGAGCATCTCCACGCTCTTCTCCTCGCCCTCGGCGGTGGTGAACGTGCCGCCGGAGCGGGTCAGCGTGTCCTGCCAGGCCGCCTTCAGGTGCAGCGCATTGACCAGCACCAGCCGTGTCTGCGCATCGAGGGCGTCCTCGGGGACCAGGTCCTCGATCAGGTCGTTCGTGGCCTCGGCGACCCAGTCGTTGATCCGCTGGCGGGCCTGCTCCCGCTCGGCGTCGTCGGCGAAGTCCGCCTCGTAGACGCCGCTGGCGAAGTAGGTGGCCAGGCCCTCGAGGAAGCCGTCCTCGACGGCCATGCCCTCCTGCAGCCAGGTGCCGTTCACCAAGGACGCGACGGGCGGCTCCGGGGCGTCGTCCTCTGGATCCTCGCGCTCCTGATCGCCGACGGCGGCCAGCACAGTGGCCAGGGTGTTGGAGACCTGGGCGAGCTCGTCGATGCTCCCGCCGAGAGCCTCCTCCATCTGGGCGCGGGTGTCCCCGGCTGCTCCCAATCCGGCCATGGTCAGCGCGATCTGGGCGGACAGCGGTGAGCACACGGCGTTGACGGCGCTGCGGTCGATGCCTGCCCACAGCCGCGCCGTGAAGGGCACGACGCTCTCGCCGGCGCCCTCGGGCGAGCCGGGCTCGGCACGCGGCAGCTCGGCTCTCAGATCCGGCTCACCGGCCTCGCCCTGCCCGTCGTCCCCGCAGGCCGCGAGAGCGACCGACGCGAACGGGAGGGCCGCCCCGGCCGTCAGGACGGAGCGCCGGCGCCACTCCGGGCGGCGTGCGGGACGGGACGGAGCAGCAGTGGTGGCCATGTCCTCATCGAAGACGGGACGACGGCCCGGTGCAAGGGCTCCGGCGTGGCGAATCGGCCCCGGGGCCGTGCGGGGCCGGGGCGAGATCACCCCTTGACCGACCCCTCCGTCAGCCCGCCGCGCCAGAAGCGCTGCAGGACCAGGATGAGGATGGCCAGCGGGATCACCGACAGCAGCGCGCCGCCGACGGTGAGCTGGTAGAACTCCGGCAGCCGGTCGGTCTGGGCCCGCCAGTTGTCCAGGCCCAGGGTGATCGGATAGAGCGTCTCGTCGGCCAGCATCACCAGCGGCAGCATGTAGTTGTTCCAGATCGCGACGAACTGGAACAGCACGATCGTCACCAGGGCCGGGGTGAGCTGCGGCAGCGCGAGCCGGTGGAACAGCCCCAGCTCCCCCACCCCGTCGATCCGGCCGGCCTCCAGCAGCTCGTCCGGGACCGCGGCGCTGGCGTAGATCGAGGCCAGGAACAGACCGAACGGGCTGACCAGAGAGGGGATCAGCACCGACCAGTAGGTGTTCGTGATCCCGATGGAGCTGAACAGGAAGAACAGCGGCAGCGCCACCGCGGTGCCGGGCACCAGCACGCCGCCGAGGACCAGCACGTAGACCAGGCGCCGGCCCGGGAAGCGGTACTTCGCCAGGGCGTACCCCGCGGCGGCCGCGAAGTAGGTGGCCAGCACCGAGCCGACTCCCGCGTACAGCACGGAGTTCAGCGCCCACCGCGGGAAGATCCCGCCGTTGGCCGAGAGCACCGCGCGGATGTTCTCGAGCAGCTGGAAGTCCTGGCCGAACCAGAAGCCGCTGGTGCCGAACAGGTCCTCGGTGGACTTGGTGGCGTTGACGAGAACCCAGTACACCGGCACCAGGAAGTAGATCGCGATGACGGCGAGGATCGCGGTGACCAGGATGGTGGTGGTCGGTCTGCGCCCCGCCTCGCGGGAACCGGAGCGGCCGTCGGCGACGGGCGCGGCGCGGCGGCGGGTGGGGGTCTGCGTGGTGGTCATCGGCGCTTCTCCGTCCAGGAGGAGACTCCCAGCGCGATCGCCGAGAGCACGAAGGCGGAGACCGCGATGATCACGGCCTGCGCGGCGGCCATGCCGACGTCGTTGTACTGGAACGCGAAGGCGTAGGCGGCCATGTTCGGGGTGTACTCCGAGGTGATCCCGGCGCTCATGTTCTGCATCAGCCGCGGTTCGGCGAACAGCTGCAGGGTGCCGATGATCGAGAAGATGATCGTCAGCATCACCGCGGGGCGGATCAGCGGCAGCTGGAGGGAGCGGACGATCCGCATCGGCCCGGCTCCGTCGATCTTCGCCGCCTCGTACAGCTCGCCGGGGATCGCCTTGAGCTGGGCGATGATGATCAGCATGTTGTACCCGGTGTAGGTCCAGGTCACGATGTTCGCGATCGACCACAGCACCAGTTCGGGGGCCAGGAAGTCGATGTCGATGCCGACGATCCCGAGGACGTCCACGATGGGGCTGAGCCCGGGGATGTACAGGAAGGACCACAGGATCGTGGCGATCACGCCGGGGATCCCGTAGGGCAGGAAGTAGGTGGCGCGGAAGAAGCCGGGCCACCTCGCGCTCGCGCTCTCCAGCAGCAGCGCGAGGATGGTGGCGGCGACGATCATCACCGTCACCTGGACCACGCCGAACAGGATCATCCGCCCGATGGAGGCGATGAAGTTCGCGTTCGACAGCGCGGCGACGTAGTTCTCCAGCCCGGCGAAGGCGCTGGTGACGCCCTCCTCGCCGAGCAGCCCGGAGCGTTCGACGCTGGTGAAGCTGTAGCCGATGGCCATGATGATCGGGATGATCATGGTGCCGATGAACAGCACCAGGAAGGGCCCGAGCAGGAGCCAGGGGGCGGTCTTCGATCTCATCGTGCCTCCTCCGCGTCCAGTCCGATCTCGCGCATGATCCGGACGATCTCCGCCTGGGTCTCGGCGAACATGTCCGTCAGCGGGACCTCGCCGGTGATGGCGCCGTTCATCCCGTCACCGAGGATCGCCATCACGCGCTGCATGAGCGGCGCCCAGGTCCACTCGAGGTTCTGGCCCTCGGCCATGGGGACGAACACCTCTTCGTTGTAGTTCTGGCCGGAGAAGAACTCGGAGGGCTCCTGGCGGACCTCTCCGATGTAGTCGGCCGCCGGCGACCAGCCGATGCCGGAGTTCTCGATCATGGCGTCGATGCCGACGGGGTCCGTGCACATCCAGGTCAGGAACTCCAGCGCTTCCGCAGGGTGCGCACTGTTGGACAGCACCGCGGCCGATGACCCGCCGTGGGCGCCCGAGGCGAAACCGTCCTCCCACCTGGGCATGGGCGCGACCGCCCATTTCCCCTCCGCCCCGGGCGTGGTCTGGATCAGGGCATCGCTCCAGGAGCCGGAGATGGAGGCGAGCACGTCCCCGGCTCCCGCCGCGGCGTACCAGGGCGTGGAGAAGGCGCCGTACCCGGTGCCGACGAGCTTCTCGGCGAGGATGCCGTCCCAGAACTCCGCGACGCGCATGGAGGCGTCGTCGGTCATGTTCACGATCCAGCCGTCCCCCTCCGGGGTGAACCACTGCGCGCCGGACTGCATCGCCCACGCGACCGGATGGGAGCCGTCGCCGGGGTCGAGGGTGATCAGCTGCTTGCCGGCCTCGGCCACGGTCCCGGCGAGCTCGTGGAACTCCTGCCAGGTCGCCGGGGCCTGCAGCCCCATCTCCCCCTCGAGCACCTCGCGGTTGTAGAAGGTGCCGACGGGGCCGGTGTCCTGCGGGACGGCCCAGTAGGCGTCGCCGACCTTGATCTGGGAGACCGCGCCGGGATCGAAGGCGGACTCCTGGTCCGCGAAGCCGTACCGGGTGAGGTCCACCAGCGCGCCCGCGAGCGCGAACTCGGGCACCGACCGCAGCTCCACCTGGGCGATGTCGGGGCCGCCGCCTGCGGCGACCGCGGAGAGGATCTTGGCGTAGCCGCCGTCGTTGCCGCCGGGGATCCAGGTGGTCTCGACACGGATGCGGTCCTGGCTGGCGTTGAAGACGTCGGCGACCTTCTGGAGGTCCTTCAGCCACGCCCAGTAGGTGAGGGTGACGGGTCCGTCGGCCGCCGGGATGGTGGCCTCGGCGTTGACGCCGCCGGGGTTGGGCGGCGCGCACGCGGCGGCGGCAGCGGCCAGGGCGGCCGCTCCCGAGCCGGCGAGCGCTGAGCGCCGCGAGAATCTGCTCATGGGGCTGGTCTCCTCTCCTCGTCCTCGAGGGTGAGGCCACCATAACCGCACGCCCCGAACGTTCCCCGAACCCGGCGGGAAGCGGTTGCCGTGTCGGCCGGTCCGCCGGCCGGAACAGCGGCCCGCACGGCCGCGCCCGATCGGGCGGAACCGCCCATACCACCCCATGGATCTGTGACGTCCGACGCGTCTGGCGCACACCCGCGCAGATCACCGAAACGTTTCGGTTATCCCGCTCCTACTCGGTGGTAGCGTGACCGGCCGTCAGCACGAGCTGCCCTCCGCCGGTGCGCCTCCCTCCTCGGGTCCACGCCGGCGGCGGCCCCTCTTTTCCCACGTTCCAAGGATTCCTCATGGTCGACATCCGCCTGGATGCACAGTGGATCGACTACGCGATCATCGCGTTGTACTTCGCGTTCGTCCTCGGCGTCGGTTGGTACGCCAAGCGCGGCGTCTCGAACTCGATCGAGTTCTTCCTCTCCGGTCGCTCCCTGCCCGCCTGGGTCACCGGTCTCGCCTTCATCTCCGCCAACCTCGGCGCCGTCGAGATCATGGGCATGTCCGCCACGGGCGCCCAGTACGGCCTGCCGACGATGCACTACTTCTGGGTCGGCGCGATCCCGGCGATGCTGTTCCTGGGCGTCGTGATGATGCCCTTCTACTACGGCTCCAAGGTGCGCTCGGTCCCCGAGTTCATGCGCATGCGTTTCGGCACCGGCGCCCACCTGGTCAACTCCCTCAGCTTCGCCGTCGCCCAGCTGCTGATCGCCGGCGTGAACCTCTCGCTGCTGGCCACGATCGTCAACCGCCTGCTGGGCTGGCCGATCTGGGTGGGCCTCGTGCTCGCCGCGGCGTTCGTGCTGTTCTACATCACCGTCGGCGGTCTCTCCGCCGCCATCTACAACGAGGTGCTGCAGTTCTTCGTGATCGTCGCGGCCCTGCTGCCGCTGACGCTGATCGGTCTGCACCGCGTGGGCGGCTGGCAGGGCTTGACCGAGCGCGTCGCCGGTGACGGCATGCTCGGCTCCGAGCAGCTGCACACGTGGCCGGGCGAGCAGCTCTCCGGCTTCGACAGCCCGGTGCTGTCGGTGGTCGGCATCGTGCTGGGCCTGGGCTTCGTGCAGTCCTTCGGCTACTGGACCACGAACTTCGTCGAGGTCCAGCGGGCCATGGCCTCCAAGGACCTCACCGCCGCCCGGATGACGCCGATCATCGGCGCCTTCCCCAAGATGTTCATCCCCTTCATCGTCATCATCCCCGGCATGATCACCGCGGTGCTGGTGAACGAGATGGTCGACTTCAAGCAGTACGCCTCGGCCGGAGACGCCGAGGCGGCCGCCGCCACGGGCGTGACCTACAACGACGCCCTCCTGCTGCTGATGCGCGACGTGCTGCCCAACGGTCTGCTCGGCGTCGCGATCGCGGGCCTGCTGGCCGCGTTCATGGCCGGCATGGCCGCGAACATCTCGGCGTTCAACACGGTCGCCAGCTACGACCTGTACCAGCAGTACGTGAAGAAGGACGCGCCGGATGCCCACTACACGTTCGTGGGCCGCGTCGCCACCGCCGCCGCCTGCGTCATCGCGATCTTCACCGCGCTGATCGCCGGTCAGTTCTCGAACCTGATGGACTACCTGCAGGCTCTGTTCGGGTTCTTCAACGCGCCGCTGTTCGCGACGTTCATCCTGGGCATGTTCTGGAAGCGGATGACGCCGACGGCCGGCTGGGCCGGCCTGGTCGCCGGCACCCTGGCGGCCGTGGGCCTGTGGGCTTCCTCGACGTTCTTCGGCGTCTTCGAGCTGCCCGGCCAGGGCCTCGCCTTCGTCAGCGCCTTCGCCGCGTTCGCGGTCGACATCGTCGTCTCCGTCGTGGTCACGCAGTTCACCGCTCCCAAGCCGGTCCTCGAGCTGAAGGGCCTGGTGTACTCCGAGACCGCGAAGGCCGACCTGGTCGATCCCGAGGAGAAGAACCTCGCCTTCTACCGCCGCCCGGTTCCCATGGCCTTGATCGCTCTGGGCCTCGTCGTCATCCTGAATATCGTCTTCGCGTGAGCGCGGACGGAGGAGATCACTCATGAGTGCACACAAGGACAGCAGCACCGCCGACGTCCCCGACGGCACGCACGTCGAGACCACCGGGGCCTTCGACATCCGCAATTTCATCGGCGCCCTGATCGGGCTCTTCGGCATCGTCGTGACCCTGATGGGTCTGTTCGCCTTCACCGAGGCGGAGGCCGCCAAGACCGGCGGGGTCAACGCCAACCTGTGGGCGGGCCTGGCCATGATCGTGGTCGCGATCGCGTTCGTCCTCTGGACCAAGGTGGACCCGCTGCGCATCGTCGTGCGGGACAACGAGGAGGGTGCCGAGGCACCTCGGGACATCGCTCCTCTGGAGTGAGGGCCTGAGACCCCGCTCCCTCTCCGCAGGACCGATCCCGGCCCGCCTGCCCGATGCTCCTCGGGCCGGCGGGCCGGCGTCGTCGGGGCCCGCGTAGCATCGAGGCCGACGCCCCCGACGTGAAGGAGCACGAGTGAACGCCGAGTCCACCACCCCCGCCCCCGAGACCGGCAAGGGCGCAGACGCCACCCCCGTGCCCGAGGACAATCTGGTCACCACGCTGCACTCGCTCGCGCTGGCCGACGGGCCGCTGGACTACACGGCCACCGCCGGCACCGTGGTGCTGAGGGAGGAGCCCGAGGGTGAGGAGTACGGCCGCGCCACCGCCTACGCCGAGCTGTTCTCCGTCTCCTACGTCGCCAGCGCACCGGCCCCGGGCGGCTCGGAGGCGGCCCGGCCGGTGGTGTTCGCCTTCAACGGCGGCCCCGGTGCCTCGACGGTGTGGCTGCACCTGGGGCTGCTCGGCCCGCGCCGGGTGGACGCCGGCGACGCCGGCTCCCCGGCCGCCCCGCCGCACCGGCTGCTGGACAACGACGAGACGATCCTGCGCCACGCGGACCTCGTGGTGGTCGACGCGATGACCACCGGCTACTCCCGGCCCGTCCCCGGCCAGAAGCCCGACCGCCACCACGGACTGGCCGCGGACCGCGACCTGATCGCCTCCTTCGTCATCGACTGGCTCACCCGCAACCAGCGCTGGACCTCCCCGATCTACCTGGCCGGGGAGTCCTACGGCACCACTCGCGCCTCCGCCGTGGCCGCCCGCCTGATGGACCGCTACTACGTGGCCGTCGCGGGCATCGCCCTGATCTCCCCCGTGCTGGACTTCGGCACCATCCGCTTCACCGAGGGCAACGATCGCCCCTACGTGCACTACCTGCCCACCTACGCCGCCATCGCCCACGCGCACGGCAAGCACGAGGAGCGACTGCTGCAGGACGTGGTCGACGAGGCCGAGGCCTTCGCCGAGCAGGAGTACCCGGCCCTGCTCGCCGCGGGGCTGCGCCTGTCCCCCGAGCAGAAGCTGGAGGCCGCCGCCCGCATCGGCTCCCTGATCGGCGTGGACCCCGACTGGGTCGAGCGCGCGGATCTGCGCGTGGAGCACCAGGCGTACCTCGCCGAGCTGCTGCGGGACCAGGGCCTGGTCGCCGGCCGCATCGACGGGCGCTTCACCGCTCCCGCCGGGGACGGCAACGCCGCCGCGATGGAGACGGACCCCTCGATCGACCAGCTGGCCCCGGCCTACACCGCGACGATCAACCAGTACCTGCGCCGGGAGCTCGACTTCACCAGCGACGTGGTCTACGAGATCATGTCCGCCCGCGTGCACCCGTGGAGCTACAAGGACTTCGAGGGCCGCGCCGTCGAGGTCGCCTCTGACCTGGCGCGGCTGCTGCGCAAGTCCCCGCACACCCGGGTGCTGGTCTCCCACGGCTACCACGACGCCGCGACCCCGTTCCATGCCAGCGAGCACGTCCTGGCCCAGCTCGCCATTCCGCGAGAGGACTTCGCCGAGCGGATCCGCATCGAGTACTACGAGGCCGGGCACATGATGTACTGCCACGAGCCCAGCCGCCTGGCCCTGTCGCAGCATCTTGCCGAGTTCGTCGGCGCGGCGGAGCCGGAGATGGTGGACTGATCTCATGACGGCTCCACGCATCGAAGAGCACGCCCTCCTCTCCGACCAGCGCACCACGGCACTCGTGACGCGGGAGGGGGACATCGACTGGCTGTGCATGCCGCGCTTCGACGCCGACGCGATGTTCACCTCGCTGCTCGGCGACGAGTCCCACGGCCACTGGTCCCTGCGGATCGCCGACGGGGAGGTCCTCTCCCGCCGCTACCTGCCCTCGACGATGGTGCTGGAGACGGTGTGGCGCTCCCCCACCGGCACCGCGACGGTCACGGAGTTCCTCCCGATCGACCTCGCCGACCCGTCGGACGATCCCGCCGCGGACAGCGGAGACGGCGCGGACGGCAGTGATTCCGACGCCGCCGACCGGCCCTCCACCCCCAGCTCCGCCTCGAGCTCCGCCGCCGGCACGGCGACCTCCCTGCGCGGCGACGTGGAGGATCACGCGGACCTGATCCGCAGCGTCACCTGCACCGAGGGCACCGTCGAGGTGGTCCAGGAGCTGAAGATCCGCTTCGAGTACGGCCAGGCCGTGCCGTGGGTGCGCCGCGGCCAGGACGAGAAGGGCGAGAGCGTGCTGATCGCCGTCGCCGGCGGGGACGGCGTCGCCCTGCACGGGCCGGCGCTGAGCGCGCACGGCCGTGTCCACCGCGGCAGCCACCGGCTGGCCTCGGGCGAGAGCGCCTCCTGGGTGCTCACCTGGTTCCCCTCCTGGCAGCAGGTGCCCGCCGCCCCGAACGTCCGCGCGGCTCTGGCCCGCACCACCGCCGAATGGGCCGGCTGGCTGGGGCAGGTCCGGGTGGAGAACGAATACGCCGAACCCGTCGCCCACTCCCTGCTGGTGCTGCGGGCCCTCACCCACCGCCGCACCGGCGGGATCATCGCCGCGGCGACCACGAGCCTGCCCGAGGACTTCGGCGGGGTGCGCAACTGGGACTACCGGTTCTGCTGGCTGCGCGACGCGGCCCTGTCCCTCGAGGCGCTGCTGGCCCACGGTCACATCGATGCCGCCGCCACCTGGCGCGACTGGCTGCTGCGGGCCATCGCCGGCGACCCCGAGCGCCTCCAGATCATGTACTCCATCACCGGGGACCGGAACCTGGTCGAACGCGAGCTCCCCCACCTCCCCGGCTACGAGGACTCGGTGCCGGTGCGCATCGGCAACGGGGCCGCCGGCCAGTACCAGGCCGACGTGGTCGGCGAGGTGATGATCGCGCTGTCGGCGATGCGCGAGGCCGGGCTGGAGGAGTCCGCCTGGTCGTGGCCGCTGCAGAAGGCCCTGGTCCGCTACGCCGTGGACCGGATCGACGAGCCCGACCACGGGATCTGGGAGATGCGCGGCGAGCCCGCCTACTTCACCCACGGCCGCGTGATGATCTGGGCGACCTTCGACCGGGCGATCGATGCGGTCGAGACCTACGGCCTGCCCGCCCCGGACGAGGACCTCGCCCGCTGGAAGCACCTGCGCGAGCAGGTGCGCGAGGAGATCCTCACCCGCGGCGTCGGCGAGGACGGCGCCTTCACCCAGACCTACGGGTCCGCCGAGGTCGACGCCTCTCTCCTGCAGATCCCCCACACCGGCTTCCTGCCGCCGGACGATCCGCACATGCTCGCCACCGTCGAACGGATCGAGCGCGACCTGCTCACCGAGGACGGACTGATCCTGCGCTACCTCACCAAGGGCCAGGACGGGCTGCCCGGGGACGAGCACCCGTTCCTGGTGTGCTGCTTCTGGCTCGTCGAGCAGTACGCCGGCTCCGGCCGTCGCGCCGACGCCGTCCAGCTCATGGACCGCATCCTGGCCTGCGCCAACGACCTCCACCTGATGGCCGAGGAGTACGACGGCACCGCGCAGCGCATGGCCGGCAACTTCCCCCAGGCCTTCAGCCACCTCGGCCTGATCCGAGCGGTCGACGCTCTCGCCCTGACGATCCCCCGCTGAGCCCCGCCAGCAGACGACGAAGGAGATGACCACGATGAGCGATCTGCCCACCGACACCGAGGCCCGCATCGCGGAGCTGATGGACCGCGTGCCCCGCAGCTCCTATGTCGACGGCCGGTTCCTCGCCGCCACCGGGGACCTGGACGTCATCGACCCCGCGACCGGCCGGCCGCTGACCCAGGTGGCCGACGCCGATGCCACGACCGTCGGCCCCCAGGCGCTCGACGCCGCCGTCGCCGCGCAGAGCGACTGGGCGGCGACCACCCCGCGCGAGCGCTCGGAGATCCTGCGCCGCGCCTACGAGCTGTGCCACGAGCGGGCCGATGACCTCGCCCTGGCAATGACCCTGGAGATGGGCAAGCCGCTGAAGGAGGCCTACGGCGAGGTCACCTACGGCGCGGAGTTCCTGCGCTGGTTCAGCGAGGAGGGCGTGCGCCCGCCCGGCGAGTTCCGCCCGGCTCCGTCGGCGAAGCACGCGATCCTCACCGTGTCCCGGCCCGTCGGCCCCGCCTTCCTCATCACCCCGTGGAACTTCCCGCTGTCGATGGCGACCCGCAAGATCGCCCCGGCGCTGGCGGCCGGCTGCACCGTGGTGCACAAGCCCGCCCAGATGACGCCGCTGACCTCGCTGCTGTTCATGGAGATCCTGGCGCAGGCCGGGGTCCCCGCGGGTGTGGTGAACTGCGTGGTCACCTCGGACTCCAAGGGCCTCAGCTCCACCCTGATGTCCGATCCGCGGCTGCGGAAGATCTCGTTCACCGGGTCCACCGCCGTCGGCCGCACCCTGCTCAGCCAAGCCTCTGAGCACGTGCTGAAGGCGTCCATGGAGCTCGGCGGCAACGCGCCGTTCCTCGTGCTGCCCTCGGCGGACATCGAGACCGCGATCACCGCGGCGATGCCCGCGAAGTTCCGCAACAACGGCGAGGCCTGCACCGCCGCGAACCGGTTCTACGTCCACTCCACCGTCGCCGAGGAGTTCACCCGCCGCCTCGTCGAGGAGGCCGAGAACCTCGTCACCGGCCCCGGCGCCGAGGACGGCACCACGCTCGGCCCGCTGATCAACGAGGACGCCGTCCAGAAGGTCGAGGAGCTGGTGGCCGACGCCGTCGACCGCGGCGCGAAGGTCCTCACCGGCGGGCAGCGGCTCGATCGCGAGGGGTACTTCTACGCCCCCACCGTGCTCGGCGACGTCCCGGCCGACGCCCGCGTCAATCACGAGGAGATCTTCGGGCCCGTCGCCCCGATCATCGTCATGGACGACATCGACGAGATGGTCGCCGCCGCCAACGACACCGAGTTCGGGCTGATGAGCTACGTCGCCGGCTCCGACCTCGGTGAGGTCACCGATGCCGCCCAGCGCATCGAGGCCGGAATGGTCGCGGTCAACGTCGGCGTCTCCTCGGATCCCGCCGCCCCCTTCGGCGGCATCAAGGAATCCGGGCTCGGCCGCGAGGGCTCCCACGAGGGCCTGGCCGAATATCTCGAGACCAGCTACGTGCGCCTGCCGATGTGACCGGCATAAGCTTCGCCCCATGGGGACCACGATCTACCTGACCGGCGAGGCCAAGGCGCCGAGCAACAATCCGATCACGTCGCAGTGGGGATTGTTCTTCATCGGCCTCATCGTCGATACTGAGACGCACGTCATCCGGGCTGCGGACTGCACCGCCACGCTGACTCTCACCGTCGAGTTCGTGCGTGAGCTGCTGGTGGGCCGTTCGCTGCTCGAGGATGACGCCCTGGTGGAGTCGATCACCGACAGGTACCACGGGTCCTCGCAGAGGGCGCTCGCCACGTCCGTGCGCAACGCCGCTGCGAAGTACCGCGATCTGTCGGCCGGCATCACCGCATAACTCACCGTCCGCCCGGAACCTCACCGAACCGGATCCCGTCGGAAGCACCGTGAACGCGCCTCGGAAGAGGCGGCGCTCGCTGGTGCTTCCGATTTTTTTGTCCCCGAATCCGGTCCCGACCCCCGACCGCCCCCGACGAAGAGGACCCTTCTCGTGATCACCGACGGCCTACTCATGCTCGGCGTCCTGCTCGGACTCTCCGGCGTGCTGATCGTGCTCGAACGCACCACCGGCTGGAAGTTCTTCCGCTTCGTGCCCGGCATGGTGCTGATGTACCTGCTGTGCGCGACCCTCAACTCCCTCGGCGTCTTCGGCCAGGACGACGCCACCCGGGGGCCCATCGCCCAGGTCAAGGACGTCCTGCTGCCGGCGATGATCTTCCTGTTCCTCTTCGGCTGCGACCTGCGCAAGATCATCCGGCTCGGCCCGAAGCTGCTGTTGACCTACTTCGTGGCCGCGGCCTCGCTGTTCCTGGCGATGGTCCTCGTCTTCCTGGTCTTCCAGGCGGCGCTGCACGAGGAGTCGTGGAAGGCGCTCGGTGCTCTGCTGGGCTCGTGGACCGGCGGCAGCGCCAACATGGTCGCGATCCAGGACATCCTGCAGGCGCCGGAGAGCATCTTCGGCTACGCCCTGATCACCGACACGATCATGTACTCGCTGTGGCTGATGATCATGTTCGCCTCGGTCGCCGCCTCGCCGCGGTTCAACCGGTGGACCAAGGCCGACACCTCCCACCTCGACTCCCACATGGGCGTGCTGGAGGAGGAGAAGCGGCCGGTCACCGTGGTCTCGCTGGCCATCACGATCTTCGGCTCGATCCTGGTCTCGACCGTCGTGACCTGGATCGGCGGCCTGCTGCCCGAATGGGGCGACGTGGTCACCGGCACCACCTGGACGATCCTCATCGTCTCCGTCCTGGGCCTGATCGTCGCCGTCACCCCACTGGGGAAGACCGCGGGCACCCAGGAGGTCGCCACGCTGATGCTGTTCGTGGTGATCGGCCAGATCGCCTCCGGCTCGGACTTCTCGGCCCTCACCCAGGCGCCGCTGTACCTGCTGATCGGCCTGCTGGTGCTCGCCATCCACGCCGTGATCATGGTGGTCTACGCGAAGCTGACCAGGACCGAGCTGTTCTCGCTGGCCGTGGCCTCGACGGCGAACATCGGCGGGATCGCCTCGGCGCCCGTGGTCGCCAGCGCCTTCAACCGGCAGCTGGTCCCCGTCGGCATCCTCTACGCACTGATCGGATCGTTCGCGGGCACCTTCATCGGTCTCGCCGCGGCCCAGGTGATGTCGGCACTGTGAGCACCGCACCCGATCCCCGAGAACGAGAGCTCCACATCCTCGCGGTGCGTCAGCATCGCCACCGGGCTCCTCTGCGCCGTCCCTTCGTCACCGCCGCCCGCCGCACCGAGGCCGTCGAGTACGTCGTCGCCGAGGTCGAGCTGGCCGGAGGCATCGTCGGCCAGGGCTCCGCGGCGGAGACCGTCGCCGTCACCGGCGAATCGGCCGACTCCATCGCCGAGGCCCTCTCCGGCCCCCTCCGGCAGGCGCTGGAGGGCGCCCGGGGCACCGTCGCGGAGCTGTCGGCCCGGATCGCCGGGGCCCTCGAGGGCGGCACCAGTGCCCGGGCGGCGTGCGACGTGGCCCTGCACGACGCCTGGGCCCGCGCGGCCGGCTCTCCCCTGGTGGAGCTGCTCGGCGGCCGCGCCGACGACGGGCTGATGAACGACATGACCGTCTCGCTCGAGGAGCCCGAGGTGATGGCCGAGCGGGCTCGCGCCGCGGTGGCCGGCGGCGAGGAGATCCTCAAGATCAAGCTCGGCCACGACATCGATGAGGACCGACGCCGGCTGGCTGCGGTCATCGCGGCGGCCCCGTCGGCCCGTCTGCGACTGGATGCCAATCAGGGCTGGAGCCCCGAGCAGGCCATCGACATCATCACCGGCTTCGAGATCGACGCTCTGCCGATCGACCTGGTCGAGCAGCCCGTGGCGGCCGCCAACGTGGAGGGCATGGCGCGGGTGGCGGCGGCGGTCGAGCTGCCGATCATGGCCGATGAGTCCGTGTGGTCCGTCGAGGACGCCCACCGGCTCGTCGAGGCCGGCGCCGCGGACCTGCTGAACATCAAGCTGGCCAAGACCGGCGGCATCCCGCAGGCCCTCGCCATCGCCGACGTCGCCCAGGCGGCAGGCATCGAGTGCATGATCGGCGCGATGATGGAGCCGCGCATCTCGATCACTGCGGCCGCGCACGTCGCGATCGCGCACCCGGCGATCACGATGATCGACCTGGACCCGCCCTTCTGGTTCGCCTCCGATTCTCCCCCCGGCGGCTTCACCCAGAGCGGCGGCTGGCTGCGCCTGACCGGCGGTCCCGGCCTGGGACTCCAGCGGCTGCGGGCCGATGAGGATGGGGGTGATACGTGAGCACCGTGCCCATGCCGGGTGTCGCGCCCGACCGCGCCCACCCGTCGCACCCTGGACCCACCATCTGCCGTCCTCGCCCTGCCGGGGACACCTCGAAGGAGAACCTGATGTCCACGCACTCCCCCGCTGTCCGTCTCACCCGCCGCGATGGTCTGCGTCTCGCCGCGACCGGTACCGCCGGCCTCGCCGTCGCGGGGCTGGCCTCCGTCGCGCCCGCCGCCGTCGCCGCTCCCGCCGACACCGCCCCCGCGGGGCTCCCCGCCCCTGGTGAGGGCCTCACTCCGGGCGGCCTCGCCCATGTCGCCGTCACGGCCACCACTCTGTGGGTGGATCCGCGCACGAACCGTCCCGGGATCGACGACCCCTCGCTGACCAACCCCGTCGATCTGGATGCCTGGAACGCGAACATGCAGGACACCGAGACCCGGCGCTGGCTGACCGGCGAGCTCGAGTCCCAGGCCGTGCTCGGCAGCGAGGTGATCGTCGATGAGATCGACGGCGACTGGGCGAAGATCGTGGTGACCGCGCAGCCCACCCCGCGCGACCCGCGCGGCTACCCGGGCTGGGTGCCCACCATCCATCTGGTGGCCGACGGTGACTTCGCCGCCCGTGCCGGCTCCGCGCCGACGGCGACCGTCACGGCGCTGACCAGCACGCTGACGGGGACCCCGTCGGGCAACCATCCGAGCATCCCGGTCTCCTTCGACACGATCCTGCCGGTGCTCGGCCGTACCGGGAAGGCGGTCAAGGTCGCGGTTCCCGGCGCCCGGGCGGCGTACCTGCCGGCCGACGACGTGGTGGTCCGCGAGCACGGCGAGCAGCCGCCGCTGCCCACCGTGGAGGACATCGTCGCCACCGGTGAGCGGTTCCTGGGGCTGCGATACCTGTGGGCGGGCGTGAGCGCCTACGGGTTCGACTGCTCCGGCTACACCTACACGCTGTTCCACCACCACGGGATCACCATCAACCGCGATGCCGGTGCCCAGATGAACAACTCCGGGCTCGAGCCGGTCGAGCGGGAGGATCTCCAGCGCGGCGACCTGGTGTTCTTCGCGACCGAGCCGGGCGGCGACTCGATCCGCCACGTCGCCCTCTACCTGGGCGAGGACATGATCATGCAGGCACCCAACGCCTCGCGCAGCGTCGAGCAGATGTCGCTGACCGAGTACGACCCGACCGGCGAGTACGCCGGAGCGCGGCGCGTGGCTCTGGCCGGCTGAGCCAGCGGCGGGTCGCCGGGCCAGCGGGGCGACGGGCCAGCGGTCCGGCGGGCCACCGGTCCGGCGGGCCCCTTGCCCCGTGCAGCCCCACACCACGTTCGTGCCCCATCGGCACCTGACGGTGCGCTCCCTGAGCGCGCGCCGGCAGGTGCCGATGTGTGTCTGGGGCGGTGTGCGGCTCAGTGCCGGTGACGACGCCCGGCGCAGTGCTCGTGGGCCGTCCGATCCGGTGCTCACGGCGACCCGATGCGCCTTTCCTCCACAATGGCAGGTTTTCCACACCCATACTGTTGACGCCGCTCAGATGTGGTAAATCGCGTGGACGTAAACTGTCATTCCTGCATAGTGGCAATTCGTCCACATTGACGCCTCGCTGTTCCTCCACAGTGGCCATTCGTCCACATTCGACGCCGCCATCGTTCCTCCACAGTGGTCACTCATCCACAAATTTCTCCGGATCTCGCGGATCTCTTTCGGATTGGTGTTCGAGTCGATAAACTGGGGACAGTCGCAGGGGCCGGATATTTCCGGGGGTGCGGCACTGTCAGGGAAAGGGAGGGGGTTTGGTCATGGGCGAGGAAGAACTGCAACGAGACCACGCTGGCGAGCCCTCCCCGGGCACGGATGCTGCTGACTCTGCGGATGCACGTGAGGCGACCGCTCCTCCCGGGACGAGCGAAGGCCACGGCTCGGATGACGCTCCTGGCTCCGGTGAAGTTCCCGATCCACCCGACGATGCCGGCCCCGATGACGCGTCCGGCCCTGCGGACACTGCGCCGGAACCCGAGCCCGAGATGCCGACAGTGCCGCCCCTGCGAGCCCGCAAACCCCTCACCGAAGAGCGGATCCTCGAGGCCGCCGAAGCCGAGCCCGGCAGCGAGCAGGCCGATCGAGTGCAGGCGATCCATGCCGCCCTCCGTGCCCAGGCCACCGCCTACGCCCGCCAGCTCGAGCGGATCTGTGAGTTCTTCACCGCCGACGACGAGGCGGCAGGATCCGTGGAGGACTCCGACCTGGTCGCGCTGAAACTCGCCACTGCGATGCGTTGCTCCACCAGCCGCGCCGAGACCATGATCCGCCACGCCCACCGCGCCATCGACCAGCTCCCCGCCGTGTTCGCGTTCCTCGACGCCGGGGACCTCCCCGAGGACTGGCACCGCCACCTGCTACGCAAAACCGCGGCCCTGAACGACGAGAAGATCCACATCGTCGATACCCATGTCTCCTCGTGGGATCTGGCGAACATCTCCCGCGACCAGTTCGACCGCCGCCTGAGATACCTCATCGATCTGCTGACCGCCGACGCCCTCCCTGAACCACCCGAGGCCAAACGCCAGGTGGCGGTGGAGATCGATGACGAGCGGTGCGGGACGGCGACCATGCTGATCACCGGGCCCATCCCCGAGATCATCGCGCTCATGCACCGCATCGACACCTCCGCCCTGACCGTCCAACAAGCACAGCGCCAAGCCCTCCGCGACGGCCAAGAAGGCCCACTGCCGTTCGACATCGACGAAGACCTCCGCGAACGCGGCCGCGCCAAATCCCTCGCAGAGCTGCGGTATGCGGTGCTGACCCACTCGATGCTGAGCATCGACCCGGTCCAAGAACGCGGCCAACAGTTCACCCTCAACGTCACCGTCCCCGCCCTCACCCTCCTCGGTGCCTCGAACGCGCCCGGGCTGATCGAGGGCCAGACCCCGATCCCCGCCGAACAAGCAAGAGTGCTGGCAGCGAACGAGGATGCGACCTGGCACCGGATCCTCACCGACCCCGCCACCGGAGCGTTCCTGCCCACCGCCGCCACCACCTACAAACCCAGCGCGCAGATGTGTCAGCAGTTGCGGCTGCGCCACCCCGTGTGCGCCGCCCCCGGGTGCCGGAAAGCCACCGCCCTCAGCGCCGAGAACGACCACATCCAAGAATTCAACCACCACCACCCCACCGCCGGCGGCCTCACCACCCTCGTCAATCTCCACCGATTATGCTGGCGCCACCACCAGTTGAAAACCAGTCGCCGAATAGACCCCGAACGCGACACCGGAAACACCCGCGCGCCCAGCGGCGGCAGCATGCCCGATAACGAGGGCGGCCCAGGAAACCCGGCACCCGATCCCAGGGGTCCCGGGAACCCCAGTGGTACCGGTCGTGCCGCTGGGCCCGAAAACGACGACAGCAATACTTTTAAGGGGCACGACCGCGCCGACCCGTTCCACGGCAGCAACGGCGGGCCGCTGGAGACCCGGTGGAGCATCGACCTCGCCGCCCGCGCCCGCACCCGCGAAGAGACCGACCTCGCCACCCCACACCTCGTCGCCGCCCTCAACACCGCCTGGAACCACCACGAGAGAGTCCGCGAGCACGCCACCCGGGCCCAAGAACGCGACGCCCAACGCTCCGACGCCGAACGAACCACCGAGAAGCGCCGCGAACGCGAACGCAGATTCCTCGGCAAACGCCCCGACCCCACACCACCACCGCCGCCCAGCCCGGAGGACGACGAACCACCACCGTTCTGACGGCTCTCACGGCAGTGCCCAGGAGCAGGGTTCAGGCTGCGCGGTCCGGGAGCAGTGTGCGAACCAGGTCGGCAATCTGTGCGTCGGCGTCGTCCTGGCCGATTCCGGCCGTCAAGACCGCCAGGAAACGCGTATCAGGTCCGGCGGGGCTGCTCACGTACGCGACGTCGTGGCGATAACCCTCGACCCAGCCGGACTTCGACCCCCACTCGACTCCATGCCGCAGAGCCTTTCCGATCACGGGAATGCGCTGAGCACGCAGCGCTTCCCGTGCCAGCTGCTGAGACGCTCGCGAAAGGCCGGACCCCGCTCCAACCAGTGCGCGCATCGTCACGGCAAGATCCCTGGCGCTGGTCTCGTTGGTCGCGCCGGCATCGATGGCGCCCTTGTCACCGATGAGCCGTTCGACGCGAGTGGCCGTAAGTCCCAGATCCTTGATCGCCGCGGCCACTGCGTCGAGGCCGATGAGTTCGACGAGATGGTTCGTCGCCTCATTGCTCGAGCGGTCGATCATCCGAACCGCCAGCTCGCGCACCGCGATTCGCTCGCCCTCGCCAGGATGGGTCGGATCGAGGTGGTCCCCGCCGAGGGTGAATGCCTGCCCGTCGGCGCCCGTGAAGGTCCGCGCCGACCCGACCGTGGCGTCGAGATCCAGCTCGCCGCGGTCGGCCGCGAACAGAGCAGCGCACAGGACGTGCAGCTTGATCGTGCTGGCGGCGTAGTACGGGTGCTCAGCACCGACGGCCGAAAGCTCCCGGCCGTGCGCGTCGAGCAGGCAGTGGGACACCGAAGCCTGGTCAGGGACGGGGGCGGTCGGGATCGACATTCTTCGAACCCTACCGACATCCGTCCCTGACCAGGTCGGCTCGTGCGAGCCGTCGTCCGGGCTCAGGCGCCCTGACGACCGCCGAACTCGCCGGGGTTGCCGCCGCGGCGGCCTGCCTCGCCCTTGTGCAGAGCGGTGATCGCCTCGATCTCGTCGTCGGCGAGCTCGACCTCGAGGGAGGCGAAGTTCGACACGATGCGCTCGGGGGTCTCGGACTTCGGGATCACCACGTTGCCGAGGGCCAGGTTCCAGGCGATGACGACCTGCGCGGTGGAGGCGCCGTGCTTGTCGGCGATCTCCTGGACCACGGGGTCGGTGAGCTCGCCGCCGCCCTGGCCCAGCGGCGACCAGGACTCGGTGACGATGTTCTTGGAGGCGTGGAACTCGCGCAGCTCGGGCTGGTTGAAGTAGGGGTGGAGCTCGATCTGGTTCAGCACCGGCCGCACACCGGTCTCGGCCTCCACCTTCTCCAGGTCCTCGATGCGGAAGTTCGAGACGCCGATGGAGCGGATACGGCCCTGCTCCTGCAGCTCGATGAACGTCTTCCAGGTCTCGACCGCGAGACCGTTGGCGGGGGCCGGCCAGTGGATCAGGTAGAGATCGAGCTCCTCGAGCCCGAGATCCTCCATGGTGGCGTCGAAGGATCGCAGGGTGTTCTCGCGCCCCTGGTCCTGGTTGGGAACCTTCGAGGTCACGAACACGTCATCACGCGCGAGACCCGCCGACTTCAGGCCCTGGCCGACGCCGGCCTCGTTGTTGTAGCCGCGGGCGGTGTCGATGTGGCGGTAGCCGGCCTCGAGTGCCTGGGCGACGACGTCGGTGGCCACGGAGTTCTCCACCTGCCAGACGCCGAACCCGAGCTGCGGGATCGAACGGCCGTCGTGGAAGGGGATGGAGGGCGAGCTGGGCATGATTCTCCTCGTGATGAAACAGGTGAGTCGGCGACTCCCAGGCTAGCGTTTTCCTCCCGGCCCCGGGAGCTGGTCCGCCCGGCGTCAGGCCGCGCAGACCCCGAGCGAGACGGGCCGGCTGCTGGGATCGGACTCGAGCCAGCGGGCGAGTTCGACGGGATGGAAGCGGTACTCGGCGAGGCGATCCAGGGGAAGCCAGGCGGTGCCCACCTGCCCCGGATCCGGCTCGGTGCCGATACCCGGTTCCTCGCCCTCGACCAGGCCGGCCCAGTAGGCCACGCTGACCTGGTGGAACGGCGGGATGAGGAGCTCGTAGAGGCAGGCCAGCTGGTGAACCTCGACCAGTGCCCCGATCTCCTCGCGGCACTCGCGGATCAGCGCCGACACCTGGTCCTCGCCGTGCTCCTGGCCGCCGCCCGGCGGGGCGTACACATCGCTGCCGTCGGGATCGATGTAGTGATTCATGAGCACGTGCGCATCGCGGACGATCAGCGCCTTCACTCCCAGTCGCGGTGAGCTCACGCGCGATCCTCCTCTCTCTGGCCAGGGTCGACGTTACCCAGCTGTGCCATCGCGCGCTCGCGCAGCTGCTCGTCGTCGGCCGCGGCCAGCAGATCCGCGACGGCCGACTCGTCCCGCAGCACGCCCACCAGTCGCTGCAGCGTCGCCACGTGCTCCGTGGCGTCGCGGAGCAGGGGCATGGCCACCAGCTGCACGTCCACGGTGCCGCCGCTGCCGCCCATCTCCCCGAACGGCACGGGCCGGGCCAGGGTCGCCAGCGCGAGGCCGGGGACAAGGACATGCTCGGGATCGGCATGCGGGATCGCGGTGGGGATCGGCGTCGGCAGGCCCGTGGGGTAGCGCAGCTCGCGCTGGTGCAGGGCGTCGGGGAAGCCGGGCGTCACCGCGCCGTCGTCCAGCAGCCGTCCGGCCAGGGTGCGCAGCACGTCCTCGGCGCTGGCCACGTCGAGGCCGGAGAGGACGACGCCGAGCTCGAGGCGCGGCGCAGCAGGGTCGCGGTGACGAGGATCTGTGGTCATGGGGCCTCCCGGGTCGGTGCCACAGATTCTGTCATCCCCTCGCCCCGGCCCTGCGTACGCTGGGCGGATCCGTTCCCGCGCGTCCCAGGAGAACCGTATGCCCGCACCTCGCGACACCGCCGTGATCGTGCGGGCGGCCCGGCTCTACTACGAGCAGGGCCGTTCGCAGACGGAGGTCGCCCACGAGCTCGGGCTCTCGCGCTCGAACGTCTCCCGGATCCTCACCCAGGCGCGGGACCGCGGAATCGTCGAGATCGCGATCCACGACCCCGAGGGACCTCCGCGGCGTGACGAGGCCCTGGAGGCGGCGCTGCGGGCGGCGTTCTCCCTGCGCGAGGCCCATGTCGTCTCGGCGCCGCGCACCACCGCGATGGAGGCGGTGGCCCGCCAGGGTGCTGCGGCGCTGGCCGAACGGGCCGCGCACGTGGGCGGCATCGGCGTCTCCTGGGGGCAGACGGTCCAGAACGTGATCGCCCAGCTCGATGCCCTGCAGCTGCGGCCGACGCCCCGCGTGCTGCCCCTGGTGGGCGGGCACAGCGCGCTGGACCAGTTCGACTCCGGTGACTCTGTGCTCCGGGTGCTCGCCTCGCGGCTGGGTGCGCGACCGGAGACCCTGTACGCGCCGGCGGTGCTGGAATCGGCGACCACGGCGGCCACCCTGCGCTCCGAGTCGAGCATCGGGAAGGTGCTCGCCGCCGCCGCGCAGGTCGAGCTCGCCCTGGTGGGCATCGGATCCGTGGGCCTGCATTCCTCCCCGCACATCGTCTCGCTGATGAACCTCAGCGAGGCCGAGCGCGCCGCGTTCGAGGCGCAGGACCCCGTGGGCGACGTGTGCGGGCGGTTCGTCGATGCGCACGGGGTGCCGCTGGGGGCGCCGACGGACCAGCGGGTGCTCGCGGTGACCTTCTCCGAGCTGCTGCGGATCCCCGAGGTGGTCGGCGTCGCGGCCGGCGCCGAGAAGGCCCCCGGGGTGCGCGGCGTGCTGCGCAGCGGGGCGATCGACACCGTGATCGTCGACGCCGAGCTGGCCCGGGAGATCCTCGCCCGCGCCTGATCCCCGCACGCGCCTTGCCCTGGAGCGCGCTCCAGGAGTCACACTCGGATCATGACCGATGGGATCGCGATCGCCGATGCGGCGGGGCAGCTCGCCCTGACCTCGGACACGCTGCGCTACTACGAACGGGCCGGCCTGCTGCTGCGGCCCGTGCCCCGCTCGGCCAGCGGGCAGCGCCGCTACGAGGACCCTGACCTCGCCTGGATCGCGCTGATCACGAGGCTGCGCGCGACGGACATGCCGATCCGCGAGATCCGCCGGTACGCCGATCTGGTGCGGGCGGGGGCGGGCAACGAGCAGGAACGGCTCGAGCTGCTGCAGGCCCACCGGCAGGTCGTGCTCACCCAGCTCGCCGACGTCACCGCCCACCTCGGGGCGATCGAGCAGAAGATCGGTATCTACGAGGACGCGCTTGACGTGGAGCGCGCTCCAAGGAGTTGTCTGGACCCATGACTATCACACAGCGCACTCTCGGCACCGCCTCCCCGCTCACCGTCTCCACCCTCGGCCTCGGCTGCATGGGCATGTCGGAGTTCTACGGCACCCCCGATCACGCCGGCGGCATCGCCACCATCCACCGGGCCCTCGACCTCGGGGTCACCTTCCTCGACACCGCCGACATGTACGGCCCGTTCACCAACGAGAAGCTCGTGGGCGAGGCCATCGCCTCCGCCCCTCTGGCCCGCGATCGGATCCAGCTGGCCACGAAGTTCGGCAACGAACGACGGGCCGACGGCTCCATGGTCGGCATCAACGGCCGTCCCGAGTACGTCCGCGCCGCCTGCGACGCCTCGCTGCAGCGGCTCGGCCTGGACCACATCGACCTGTACTACCAGCACCGGGTGGATCCGCAGGTCCCGATCGAGGAGACCGTCGGAGCGATGAAGGAGCTGGTCGAGGCCGGGAAGGTCCGCCATCTCGGGCTGTCGGAGGCCTCCGCGGCGACGATCCGCCGCGCCCACGCCGTCCACCCCATCACGGCCCTGCAGACCGAATACTCCCTGTTCACCCGCGACATCGAGGACGAGATCCTGCCGACCCTCCGCGACCTCGGGATCGGACTGGTCCCCTACTCCCCGCTGGGCCGCGGCATCCTCACCGGCGCCATCGATCGCTCGACGCTCAAGGACGGCGACAGCCGCGCCGCCGGCCGGTTCCCGCGCTTCGAGGGCTCGGCGCTCGATGCCAACCTGGAGCTGGTCGCGCGAGTGCGGGCGATCGCCGAGCGCGTGGGCTGCACCCCGGGCCAGCTCGCCCTGGCCTGGGTCCTCGCCCAGGGCGAGGACGTGACGCCGATCCCGGGCACGAAGCGTGTGCGCTACCTCGAGGAGAATGTCGGCGCGGCCGACGTGACGCTGGATGCCGCCACGCTGAGGGAGCTCGTCGAGGCCGTGCCGCGGGACGCCGTGGCGGGCGAGCGCTACGGCGACATGTCGACCATCGACCGCTGAGCTCTCAGGCCTGCCCCTTCAGCACCTGCTGGAAGCGGGCGGTGAGCTCGAGATCCACGGGCAGCTGCTGGTCGTCGAGGTGGGAGATCGGCGCGGCCAGGCGGGTGGAGGACAGCAGCCACGCGCCGTCGGCCGAGGTCACGTCGGCAGGGGCCATCAGCTGCTCGCGGGTCTGCGTGCCCTCGCGTTGCAGGACGTCGAAGAGGCTGGTCACGCTGGTGCCGGGCAGCACGCCCGCGCTGACGGGAGTGGTGCTGTAGGTGTCGCCGTGGCGCACCAGCAGCGTGGACGTCGGCCCTTCGAGGACGTAGCCGTCGGTGGAGACGAACAGGACGTCGTCGGCGCCGCGGCGCCGGGCCTCGCGGGTCGCGGCCATATTCACGGCGTAGCTGAGGGTCTTCACGCCCGGCAGCAGCCAGGGACTGGTCTCGGTGACGGTGGTGGACAGGCCGCGGTCCAGCGCGGCGACGCGGATGCCGGCGCGGTACGGCGTCCAGTCGTCCGAGACGCGGGCGTGGATCCAGCAGGTGGGGGTGCCCGTGCCCTCGATGCCGCGCGTGAGCATCACGCGAACGGTCAGCTCGGGCACCGCCGGGTGCTCCGCGATCGCCGCGTCGATCGCCTGGGCGATGGTCTGCTGGTCCGGCTCCGGCAGTTCGGCCAGGGACGCGCTGCGTGCCAGTCGCTCCAGGTGGGGGCCGACGTTGACGGCCTTGCCGTCGAACACGCCGATCGTCTCGAAGACGCCGTCGCCGCGGGTGGCGACCAGGTCCGTGACCGAGAGCTGAGGGGCGTCGGGGTCGGCGAGGACGAAGAGATCGCCGCCGTCGGTCGGGGCCCCGGCGGCGCCGGGAACGAGGACGAGGACCGGGGCGGGAGTGTCCGTGCTGGACGAGGTCATGGCGCTGCTCCTGAGGTGAGGCGACCGGACCTCTCAGGATAGACCCTGCCGGCCCGTCAGCCGCGATGCTCCTGCGTGGAGTGGCCGATGCTCTCGCCGATGGCCGGGCCGCTGCCTTCGCCCGGTCCCATGACGTCGCCGATCATCTCGAGGATCCGGTCCAGGAGGGAGCCGCCCTCGTCGCCACCGGCGATCTCGATGCGTCCGCCCATGGTGGTGGCGCCGCTGGACTCCCCGCCGTCGACGAGACCCTGCATCCCGATCGGCATGCCACCACCGCCCGACGGGCCTCCGCCCTCGGTGCCTGCGGCTTCGGAGCCGAGCGCCTCCCCGGCGCCGCCTCCGGATTCGCCGCCGCCGGCGCCGCCACCGGAGCTTGAGCCGCCGCCGCTGCCTCCGGCTGAGCCGCCGCCCCCGCTGCCGTCGCCCGCGCCGCTGGAGTCGCTGCCGCTGGTGCCGGAGCTGTCGCTGCCGCCCGAAGTGCTGTCGGCAGAGGTGCCGTCGGTGAGCGGGCCGTTGCCGATCACGTTGCCCAGGCCTCCGCCGAGGCCGAGGCCGGTCAGCAGATCCTGCAGACCCATTCCGGAATCGAGAGCGCGATCCAGGATGCCGGACAGCATTCCGCCGGTCAGGCTGCCCAGCAGCCCGCCCTGGAACGCGGCCCGGCCCTCCGGGGTGCTGAGTGCTTCGCGCAGCATCCCCGCCATGCCGTCGTCGCCTCCGAACACGCCTTCTGCCAGGCCCACGCCGGCGCCACCTGGGCCGCCAGAACTGCCGCCGGTCGAGCCGCCCGGACTGCCCGCGCCCGCACCGCCGCCGCTGCCGCCGCCGCTGCCGCTGCCACCCGAACCTCCGGCGCCGCCTCCGCCGCCGCTGGACGTCGGGCCGTCGACAGTGGAGGCTGCCTCCTGCTCGTCGGCATGACCCATCAGACGGCGCGCGTGGTGGCGCAGCTCGACGGAGCAGTCCTGCAGGCCCGGCCGGACCTTGCCGGTCCAGTCGGCGCGGAACGCGTCGGCGTCCTCGCCCACCCACTCGATGGTGTCGATGGTCGAGGACAGCCTCGCCTCCAGATCGGCCAGGAGCTCCGCTCTGCGCACGTAGATGGACCCGACCGACCGCAAGGCCTCGGTGTCCGCCCCCCAGAAGTGATTCATCGGCCCCTCGTCTCCCTCATCCCCACACCACGCCCCGTGATGCTCCCCGTGTGATGGCTCCACCGTATGGCCGTCGCACGATGGCGGCCATGGGGAGGACTACCCATGCCATCGGCAGTTCTCGCGGATCCGCCCGCGGTCGTACAGTGAGCGATCGTGACCGGCACTTCCCCGCAGACCCCCTCCGCGTCCCACGCCCCGTGGTGGGCCGTCCCGGCCGCCGTCGTCGGCGGCGTCATGGGCGCCACCCAGGCACGCATCAACTCCGACCTCGCCGCCGAGCTCGAGGACGGCTTCGTCGCCTCCGTCATCTCCTTCGGCTCCGGTCTCGTGCTGATCCTGGTGCTGGTGGCCCTGATGCCGCGCCTGCGGCGGCTCTCCGGCACGTTCTGGCGGGACCTGCGCACCGGGGCCTTCCCCTGGTACCTCGCGATCGGCGGTCTGGGCGGGGCGACGTACGTGCTGGGACAGTCGTTCTCCGTGGCGCTGCTCGGGGTGGCGCTGTTCATCGTCTGCGTGGTCGCCGGTCAGACGGTGACCGGGCTGGTCGTGGACCGGGTGGGGCTCGGCCCCGGCGGCGTGCGCCACCTGACCCCGATGCGCCTGATCGGTGCCGGCCTGATGGTGGTCTCCGTGATCCTGGCGATGTCGCGCGGGATCAGCACCGAGGCGCCCTGGTATCTGCTCGCGCTGCCGATGGTGGCCGGCGTCGCCATGGGCCTGCAGCAGGCCACCAACGGTCGCGTCACCCAGCACAGCGGCCATTTCATGGTCGCCACGCTGGGCAACTTCGTGGTCGGCACGGCGGCACTGGGTCTGGCCGCGCTGGCGCACGTGCTCGTCGCCGGGCCGCCCGAGGCGCTGCCGGCGAACCCGCTGCTCTACCTGGGCGGCCCGATCGGCGTCGTGTTCATCGCCATGGCGGCCTATCTGGCGGGCCCGCTGGGCGTGCTGACCCTGGCGATGTCGACCATCGCCGGCCAGATCGTGGCCTCGGTCGTCATCGACGCCATCGCCGCGCCCGGGCACCTCACACCGCTGACGATCACCGGCGCCGTGCTGACCCTGGTCGCCGCCGCGGTCACGGCCTCGGCCCGCCGGCCCCGAGCCTGAGGACCGCGCGCCCGCGGGTCAGCCGGCGAGGACCACGATCCGGCCGCGTTCGCGCCAGATGACGTGGAGGTCCAGCGGGTCGCCGGGGACATCGGCGTCGATGAGGTCGACGCGGGCGCCGCGGGGTGCCTCGCGCAGATCCGCCACGGCGACGGCATGTCCGGGCAGGTCGACGATGTCCGTGGTGGCCGGGGCCTGCAAAGGCACCTCGACCGGGTCGGCCGTCTCGTCCATGCCCAGGATCTCGGCGAACAGGTGGCCCTCCATGAGCTGCTCGGCGGCCTCCGTACGGGCCTCGCCCTCGTCGTCGCGCTCGGCGAGGGCGTTCAGCGTGGCCTCGAGGGCATCGGCGAAACGCTCCAGATAGCCGCCCAGGTTCGGTGCGGCCAGGTACAGGGCGAGGTCCTCGCCGATGCCGTAGACGGCGCCGGGCGCTCCGTCGGGATCGATCGTGAGGATCACCGCGGCATCGGGCGTCTCGTACAGCGGGTAGAACGAGGTGGCCTCGCCCAGCAGCGTGTAGGGGCCGACGTCGGTGCGGTCCTCGATCTGCAGGGTCAGGACCCTCTGGCCGCACAGCTCGATGCCGCCGAGCTCATCGGCGACCTGCTCGAGCGCGGGCGGCGGGTCCGCGGCGACCTCCTCCTCGGTCATGGCGAGACCCGGGATCAGGGTGACGTCCTGCTCATGGGTGCGGGCGAGGGAATCGATCCGATCCAGCACCGGCCGTACCGACAGCACGGGCAGGACAGGGGCCTCGGTGGGCCAGGGCAGGGAGTTGTTCATCGGCGTGCTCACGGCCTCAGTCTGTCACCCGATGGGCCGCCGCGCCGGGGCGCGTGATGGCGGCCGACGCCGTCCCGGCCCGCTCGAGGTGCCTCGCCCGGTAGGCCTCCAGCCAGCGACCGGCGAACTGCTCCGCCTCCACGGCGTCGACCAGGGCCCAGACACTCCCGCCGAAGCCCGCTCCGAAGGCGCTCGCGGCGTGGGCACCCAGCTCCCGGGCCAGTCTCTGCAGGGTGATCGTCTCGGGTACCTGGTTGCGCAGGCCCCTCTCGGCGCCGGCCTGGGAGTCGTCGGCCAGGCGCCCGAACTCGGCGAGGTCGCCCTCCTCGAGGGCGAGTGCTGCGGCGGGGACGATCCGCTCGGACTCGGCGAGGAACTGCTCGAGGCGCCCGGCGAGGTAGCCGTCGTCGGCCGCGAGCTCCCGCAGGCGCTGAACGCTCGCGGGCCCGCTGCCGATCGCAGCCGCAAGGGAAGCGTCGTGCCTGCCGGTGTCCTCCTGCCAGCGACGCAGGATCTCGCCCACGGCGAGAGAGACCCGGTTGTAGTCCTCGCGGGCGGCGCCGGTCTTGGCGGCCTCCACCCCGCTGACGGCGATCACCAGGGCGAGCTCGTCCCCCAGAGCCACCGTGCGTTCGTGGCGGACGGGGCAGAAGGAGTACTGGACCAGGGCGCCGGGGACCCCGCAGAGCATCGCGGTGTGGTCCTCGCTGCCGCCGAACGTCCCCACCCCGCGGTGGCCGCTCAGCTCCCCGAAGCTCTGCCCGTTCTCGACCGTGCCGAGGTACTCGCCGAGCTGCTCGGGCGTGGTGATCGCGGTGGCGAAGGCCGGCTCGGCGGCGAGGCCGGAGAGGTCGATCAGCGCGAGGGCGAGGCCGACGACGAGCGCGGAGGAGCTGGACATGCCCGCGGCCAGCGGCAGTGTGGTGGTCACGGTGAGGTCGGCGCCGCGCAGGCGGCCGCGAAAATTCGCCGCGAGCCGGGCGGCGACCGTGCGGACGTAGCCGCCCCAGTGCCCGTCGGCCTCGCCGGTCGGCTCCTCGAGGCGATCGAGATCGAGGGTGACGTTCTCACCGGCCTCCTCGGAGCGCACCCGCAGCAGGCGGTCCGCGCGGGCCGCGGCGGTGACGGTGTGCCCGGCATCGACCGCGGCGAGCAGGGAGCGGCCGCCGGCGTAGTCGGTGTGCTTGCCGAGCACCTCGATGCGGCCGGGCACGAACCAGCGGGTCCGCTGCGGTGCATCGCGGGCGGCTCGAGTCAGCGCGGTCAGCGCGTCGGTCACAGCCGCACCTCGATCCCGGCGAGGGCTTCCTGCATGGAGGCGATGTCGCCGCGGGAGGACATGTCCAGCACCCCGGCGGCCGACGGGACGACGGTGACGCTCTCGCCCTCGCTCACCAGCAGCCGCACGGCGTCGATGATCTCGTACTCCCCGCGCACGGACCGCTCGATGCGCGCGCAGGCGTCGAAGATCGCGGGGGTGAACAGCCAGGCGTTCATGGACACGGGCGCATCCTCACCGTAGGCGGCGAGGGTCTGCTCGTCGGGTTTCTCGACGATGTCGCGCAGGTGGCCGTGCTCGTCGGTGGCGACGAGGGCGAAGGCGCGCACGCGGTCGGCGGGGATGTTGGAGCGCTCGACCATGGCGGCACGATCGAAGCCCACCAGGGCGGTGCCCGGGGCGGCGGCGAGCGCGGCGAGGGCCTCGCGCGGATAGTAGTTGTCGGAGTTGACGACGATGACCCGCTCGTCGCCGGCGAAGCCGCGGGCGGCTGCGACGGCGTCGGCGGTGCCGCGCGGTTCGGCCTGGATGGCGGTGGTCACGGTGACCCGGCCACCGCTGACCGCCGCGGCGTACTCGCGCAGCGCATCGTGCTCGGGGCCGATGACCAGACACACCTCGGTGACGCCGACGTCGGCGAGCGCAGAGATGACGTAGTCGAGGAAGGGGCGGCCCACGTCGATGAGTGCCTTGACGCCGCTGGCGGCCACGGCGGCCTGGGCCGGGTCGAGCTGCGCGGCGTTGTCGGCCCTGCGCATGCGGGTACCGAGGCCGCGCGCGAGGATCACGGCCCGACGGACGGGTGCGGGAACGGTGGTGTCGGTGGCGCTCACCCGGGTGAGTCTAGAGAGCCGATACCGGAGTGTGAGCCCTATCGCGAAGGCGACCACGGAGCCTGCAGGGTTTCTAGGCTGGTCAGCGCCGCGTCCGGTCGCGGCAGGAAGCGAGACCTCATGACCACCACGGCTGCCCCGCAGTCCTCCGCCGCGCGCTCCCCGTGGCGCATCGCCTGGGCCTCCATGGTCGGCACCTCGCTCGAACAGTTCGACTTCTATCTCTACGCCTACTTCTCGGCGTTCTTCGTCGGCCCGCTGTTCTTCGAGCCCCTGGGCCCGGCCGGCTCGACGCTGGCGTCGTTCAGCACCATCGCGGTCTCCTTCGTGATCCGGCCCGTCGGGGCGCTCATCTTCGGGCACCTCGGTGACCGGATCGGGCGGCGCGCCACTCTGCTGTGGACCGTCTCGCTGATGGGCGTGGCCACCGGGCTCATCGGGCTGCTGCCCACGTACGCCCAGGCTGGCTGGTTCGGTGCGATCGGCCTGGTGCTGATGCGCCTGGTCCAGGGCATCTCGCTCGGCGGCGAGTGGGGCGGCTCGGTGCTGCTGGCGACCGAGCACTCCCGCCCGCTGAAGCGCGCCTTCTACGCGGCGATCCCGCAGCTCGGCTCCCCCATCGGCTCGATCCTCTCGGCGGCGGTGTTCATCGTGCTCTCGGTGACGCTGCCCGAATCGGCGATGAGCAGCTGGGGCTGGCGCGTGCCCTTCCTGCTGGCGATCCCGCTGCTGCTGGTCTCGGTCTACCTGCGGCGCCGGGTCGAGGAGACGCCGGTGTTCATGCGGCTGGCGCGGGAGGGCGGCCGCGAACGGATCCCGCTGGCCGAGATGTTCCGCTCCCGGCCGCTGGCCCTGGTCATCGCGATCGGCGCCGCCCAGCTGGGCATCGGCTCCTATGCGCTGATGAACACCTACACGATGAACTACGGCTCGGCAGTGCTGGGCTACCCGTATCTGCAACTGCTGACCGCGGCCACCATCGGAGCCCTCCTGCAGCTGGTGACGATCCCGCTGTTCGGGGCGCTCGCGGCGCGCATCGGCTCGGCGCTGGTGGTGGGCCTCGGAGCGGCCGGCACGGCGCTGATCGCCTTCCCGATGTACCTCCTGCTGCAGTCGGCCGGATTCGGGGTGCTGGTGGCGATGATGGTCATCGGCGGCATTCTGCCCACCATGTCCTGGGCGGCGCTCGGCGGGCTCATGAGCGACCTCTTCCCGGCCCGGTTCCGCCTGTCGGCGCTGTCGCTGAGCTACGCCGCGGCCGCGACGGTCAGCGGGCTCGTGCCGCTGGCGACCGCGGGCCTGGGCGCCTGGACGGCGCAGGCGTGGTGGCATCCCGGCGTCGTGCTGGTGGCGCTGTCCGCGGTCACGCTGGTCGCGGCGATCGCGGCGGGCCGTCACGCCGCGCGGTCCGACTGACCGGTCCCGGGGACGTATCGTGGGCGCCGCGTCAGGCAGCACCTCAGCCGCGCGGCATCACCGCTGATGCCGGCCCTGTCCCCGGAGGCTCCTCATGTCCGTTCTCGATCGCAGCGCGATCATCGCGCCCGTCCGCTTCAATCGCTGGCTGATCCCGCCGGCGGCGCTGGCCATCCACCTCTCGATCGGCCAGGTCTATGCCTTCAGCGTCTTCAAGTCGCCGCTGCAGGGCCGCTTCGACGTCGGCGAGGTCGCCGTCGGCTGGATCTTCTCCCTGGCCATCGCGATGCTCGGCATCTCCTCGGCGGTGCTGGGCACGTGGGTCGAGCGCGTCGGCCCGCGCATGGCGATGGTCGCCGCGGGCGGGTTCTGGGTCGCCGGTTTCCTGGTCTCCTCCCTCGGCATCTCCACCGGCCAGCTGTGGCTGGTCTACCTCGGGTACGGGGTGATCGGCGGGATCGGCCTGGGCATCGGGTACATCGCGCCGGTCTCGACGCTGATGAAGTGGTTCCCCGACCGGCCCGGCCTGGCCACCGGACTGGCGATCATGGGATTCGGCGGCGGCGCGCTCATCGCCAGCCCCGCCTCGAACCGGCTGATGGCGCTGTACGGGGGCGGCCCCGAGGCCGAGAACCTCGTCGCGGGACTCACGCCGACCTTCGTGACCCTGGCCGTGTGCTACCTGATCGTCATCGCGGCCGGGGCCTACGTGGTCCGCCTGCCCCACCCGGACTGGAAGCCGACGGGCTGGAGCCCCGAGCAGGCCAGCGCCCATGCGGCGCAGACCCGCGGCGCGGTCTCGGCGAAGCAGGCCATCCGCACCCCGCAGTTCTGGTTCCTGTGGATCGTGCTGTTCACCAACGTCACCGCCGGCATCGGCATCCTCGAGAACGCCTCGCCCATGGTCCAGGACGGGTTCGGCATCGGTGCCGCGGCGGCGGCCGGGTTCGTCGGCCTGCTGTCGATCGCCAACATGGCCGGCCGGTTCATCTGGTCCACCACCTCGGACTATCTGGGACGCAAGGTCAACTACGCCCTGTACCTCTCCGTCGGCGCCGCGCTGTACCTGGTGCTGGCGACCGTCGGCTCGACCTCGCTGGCGATCTTCGTGATCTCGGCGCTGGTGATCATCTCCTTCTACGGCGGCGGCTTCGCCACGGTCCCCGCGTATCTCAAGGACCTGTTCGGTGTGTACCAGGTCGGCGCGATCCACGGCCGGCTGCTGACGGCATGGTCCGCGGCCGGCATCGCCGGGCCGCTGATCGTCAACAGCATCGTCGAATCGCAGGCCGCCGCCGGCCACGACGGCATGGACCTGTACCGCCTGTCCATGTGGGTCATGGTGGGCGTGCTGGTGGTGGGCTTCGTGGCGAACCTGCTGATCCGCGCCATGAGCTCCACGCACTTCGAGGACGAGAGCGTGGTCGCCGAGAAGGCCCGCGCCGACCGCGCCGGAGCCACGGAGGCGAAGACCGGCAGCGGCGCCGGTGGGGCGAGCGGAGGCGCCGCACGCGAGTCCAGCACTCCGGCGGAGACCGCGGCGGCCGTGTTCCTCGCCGTCGCCGTGGTGATCGCCCTGGCCTACGGCCTGTTCCAGACCGCCATCCGCGCCGCGGAGCTGTTCACCGGCTGACCGGGCCGGTCACCGGCAGCTGCCGGGGTAGCGGGCGAGGAAGTCCAGCAGCGCGCCGTTGAACGCGGCGGCGTGGCTGAGGTGGATGCCGTGGGGTCCGCCGCGGATCACGTGGATCTCGCTGTGGGCGACGGCGTCGTACGTGCGCTTCGCGGAACCGTCGCAGGGGACGGTCCGGTCGCCGTCCCCGTGCAGGATGAGGGTGGGCACGGTGACCTGCTCGAGGTCCTTGCGGAAGTCCGTGCGCCCGAAGGCGTCCATGGTCGCCAGCGCGGCCGGCCGGGTCGCCTGGTGGCACATCGCCAGCGCATCGGCCAGCTGCTGCTCGGTGACCTGAAGTCCGTCGGCCGTGGAGAAGACCTCGCGCAGGAACGAGTCGTAGAAGCCGGGCGGGTCCAGTGCGAGATCCTTGGCCATCCCGGCGGCCTGCGCCGGGGGCAGCGGCCCGTCGGGATTGCCGGGGGTGCGAAGCATCATCGGCGTCACCGCGGAGGCCAGCACGATGCTGCGCAGGCGGTCCCCCCCGTGCCGGCGGATGTAGCGGACCACCTCTCCCCCGCCCATGGAGAACCCCACCAGGCTGACCTCGCGCAGGTCGAGCTCCTCCAGGACCGCCGCCAGGTCGTCGGCGAGCGTGTCGTAGCCGTAGCCGGTGGCCGGCTTGCTGCTGCGCCCGAACCCGCGGCGGTCGTAGGCGATCACGCGGTAGCCGGCCCGTCGCAGGATGGGCACCTGCCGGACCCAGGAGGCCGAGGACAGCGGCCAGCCGTGCAGCAGCACGACGGGTCTGCCATGGTCCCCGGTGTCCTCCACGTGCAGCGAGACCTCCCCGAGCAGCTTCCCCGGGGTGGAGATCGTGCCGGCCATGGGAGTTCCTCCTTCAGCGCCCGCCACCGGGACTGTGACGGCGACCACTATCCGGCGGCTCGGTCTCCACCGCAAGCACAGGATTCCGGCCCCCAGCGTTCGCCCAGGCCCGTCCGTCGCCGCCCCGCTGACCGCTCGGTCTCGATCCGCGTCGGCGACCGCGCACCGCGCACGCGGCCATGCTTGGATGAGCCGCAGCATCCACCCCCGGCCGGGAGGTCACCATGGGACGCGAAGTCGGCTCGACCGAGTTCACGCGCAGTCAGCGCACCTTCTACCGGCGCGTCCTGCGCCGCAACCTCGACGTCTTCGAGTCCTTCCTGGACTCGGCGGAGTTCATCGACGAGGGCACCGTCGGCGTCGAGCTCGAGATGAACCTCGCCGACGCCGAGGACTTCAGCCCCGCGCTGCTCGCGGACACCGTGCTCGAGGAGCTCGGCGACGAGGACTTCGTCCACGAGGTGGGCCGGTTCAACGTCGAGACGAACCTGCCCGTCACCCACCCCGGCGGCCCGGGCCTGCGCGAGCTCGAGGAGGCGCTGTCCGCCCGCATCGAGCGCGCGGATCGCACCGCGACCGCCCACGGCGCGCGCATCGTGCCGATCGGGCACCTGCCCACGATCACCGAGGATCTGTTCGCCGACGACTCCTGGCGCGCCCCCGGGGCCCGGTACGAGGTGCTCGAGGCGAGCGTCATGGAGGCGCGCGGCGAGGAGATCCAGCTGCGCATCGAGGGCGAGGGCAAGGGGCTGGACGCCACCTTCGACTCCGTCGGCCCCGAGGCGGCGTGCACCTCCCTGCAGCTGCACCTGCAGATCCCGCCGGAGGATTTCGCCGACGCCTGGAACGCGGCCCAGGCCGTGGCCGGCCCGCAGGTGGCGCTGGCGGCGAACTCGCCGTTCCTGATGGGCAAGCGGCTGTGGCACGAGACCCGCATCCCGGTGTTCATGCAGTCGATGGACACGCGCCCGCCGGAGTACGCGGACCAGGGCGTGCGCCCGCGCGTGTGGTTCGGCGAGCGCTGGATCACCTCGATGTTCGACCTGTTCGAGGAGAACGTGCGCCTGTTCCCGGCGCTGATCCCGGAATCGCGCGACATGGCCGACGAACCGCTGCTGACCGAGGGCTCCTCGCCGCGCCTGCACGAGCTGATGCTGCACAACAGCACGGTGTGGCGCTGGAACCGCCCCATCTACGACCCCGGCACGGACGTCCCCCACCTGCGGCTGGAGAACCGCATCCTGCCGGCGGGGCCGACGGCCGCGGACATGGCCGCCAATGCCGCCTTCTTCTACGGGCTCATGCACGCTCTCGTCCACGAGCGCCGGCCGCTGTGGTCGCGGATGAGCTTCGAGCAGGCCGACGAGACCTTCCAGCAGTGCGCCCGCTGGGGTCTGGAGGCGCGCGTGCGCTGGCCCAAGGTGGGCCGGGTCCGGGTCGCCGATCTGCTGCAGGAGCACCTGATCCCCCAGGCCATGGACGGGCTGCGCGACCTCGGGGCCGACGGGGACGTGGTCGACCACTACGGCGAGCTGCTCGCCGCGCGCGCCCGCACCGGCCGCAACGGCGCCCGCTGGCAGATCGACACCGTCACCTCGCTCGAGGTGCGCGGAGCGAGCCGCCCCGAGGCGCTCTCGGAGATGACGCGCCTGTACCGAAAGGCCGTGGAGACCGGGGAGCCGGTGCACGCCTGGCCGGTGCCGGCGCGGCAGCGGACCTGAGCCGGGCCTCCGCCGGGGGCACGCGACCACCTGACGTCCACATCTCAGGATGACGTCTCACTGGGCGGTACATTGCCTCGCATGAGTACCAAGATCCCGAACTCTCCCCCCGCGGACGCCGCCCGCACCTCCGAGGACCGCTCCGCACGCCTCGCGGTCACCGTCTTCCCCGCCCTCGTCGTCCTCGCCGCGCTGTTCGCCTTCCTCGTGCCCAGCGCGGGCCAGGCGATCGCGCCGCTGATCAGCTTGTTCCTGGGCATCATCATGTTCGCGATGGGGCTGACCCTCACGATCCCCGATTTCACGCTGGTCGCCCGGCGGCCGCTGCCCATCCTGATCGGCATCCTCGCCCAGTTCGTGATCATGCCGCTGGTGGGGCTGGGGATCGCGCTGCTGCTGCAGCTGCCGCCCGAGCTCGCCGTCGGCGTCATCCTGGTCGGCTGCGCACCGGGCGGGACCAGCTCGAACGTGATCGCCTACCTCTCCAAGGCGGACACCGCCCTCTCGGTCACGATGACCTCGATCTCCACGCTGCTCGCGCCGGTCTTCACCCCACTGCTGACGCTGTGGCTGGCCGGCTCGTACCTGCCGGTCGCCGCGGGGGACATGGCGCTGTCCATCGTCCAGATCGTGCTGATCCCCGTCGTCGCCGGCGTCGTGATCCGGCTGCTGCTGAGCCGCCTCGTGGACCGGGTGCTGCCGGCGCTGCCGTGGGTGAGCGTCGCCGGCATCTCCGTGGTGGTCCTGGCCGTGGTCAGCGGCAGCACCGAGACGATCATCTCCGCGGGCGCGCTGGTGCTGCTCGCCGTCGTGCTGCACAACGCCGTCGGCTACCTCGCCGGGTACTGGCTGGCCCGCGCCCTGAAGCAGGGAGAGCGCGCCGCGCGGACCACCTCCATCGAGGTGGGGATGCAGAACTCCGGGCTGGCTGCAACGCTCGCCGCGAGCGCCTTCAGCCCGGCCGCGGCCCTGCCCGGCGCGGTGTTCTCGATCTGGCACAACCTCTCGGGCGCGCTGCTGGCGGTCTACTACCGCCGCAGCGCCGAGAGGAAGGCCCCGGCCACGGAGCGCTGACCCCTCCCCGAGCAACGTTCGCCCTCGCTCCGGTCTCGAACCAGGGCGGGGGCGAACAGTGTTATGGGCTCAGCGACCCTCGGGCCGGCCGTGCTCGGGCAGCTCGGCCCGGCCGCTGCCGGTGCGGGCCGGCAGGGTGGCGGGGCCGTCGACCGGCTCGACGTCCTCGCCGTTGCCGTCCTCCTCGTAGGGATCGCGCATGACCGGGGCCTCGCCCATCGCCTCGGGCTCGACCACCATCTCGTCGGTGTCGTAGTCGTCGTCGTCCTCGCGACGCTCGTACTCCTCCGGCGGCAGCACCTGCTTCCATTCGCGGGTGCGCATCCGCGGCAGCTCGCCGGCGTCCTCCTGCAGCGCTCGGTACAGGGCGTACATCTGGAAGTAGCCCATGACGAAGAACGGCAGGCCGACAAGGATGATCGTGGACTGCAGGGCCTCGAGGCCCCCGGTGCCGGAGAAGACCAGCAGCGTCGCGGTGACCAGGCCGATCGCCACGCCCCAGAAGATGCGCTGGCCGAGCGGGTTGTAGTCCTCGTGGCCGTTGGCCATCGAGTCCGTGATCAGTGCGGCGGAGTCCACCGAGGTCACGAAGAAGACGATCACCAGCACGATGGCGACGGCGGAGACGAAGGTCGCCAGCGGGTAGTGGCTGAGGAAGGAGAACAGCGCGCCGGGCACGTCGCCGTTGTCCACCACGGTCTCGACCAGGCCGCCGTCACCGTTGAGCTCGATGTTGAACGAGGAGAAGCCGAAGATGCCGAACCAGACGACCGAGAAGGCGGAGGGCACGGCGAGCACGCCGGAGACGAATTGGCGGATGGTGCGGCCCTTGGAGATGCGGGCGATGAAGATGCCCACGAACGGCGACCAGGTGATGGTCCAGGCCCAGTAGAAGACCGTCCAGGTGTTCTGCCAGCCGGTGTTGGCGAAGGTGTCGTTCCACAGGGCCAGCTCGGGCAGGGCGACGAGGTAATTGCCGAACGACTCGATGGTCCCCTTGAGCACGAACAGGGTCGCGCCGCCGGCGAACAGCACGAAGATCAGCAGCAGCACGGCGGTGACGATGTTGATGTTCGAGAGGATCTTGATGCCCCGGTCCAGGCCGAGGGAGACGGAGATGAGGGCCAGGCCGCTGACGACGCCGATGATGATCAGCTGCCAGCCGGCGTTCTCCGGCATCCCGAACAGCTGGTGCAGGCCGCCATTGATCTGCAGGGTGCCCAGACCGATGGAGACGGCGATGCCGAACACGGTGCCGATGATCGCGACGATGTCGATGAGCTTGCCGATGGGGCCGTGGATGCCCTCGCCCAGGACGGGCTGGAAGATCGAGCTCACGCGCGGCGGCAGGTTGCGCTTGTGGATGAAGTACGCGAAGCACAGGGCCGGCAGCGTGAAGATCGTCCAGGTGTGCAGCGTGAAGTGGTAGTACGTGAAGTTCATGGCGTCACGGGCGGCCTCGACGGTGCCGCCCTCGATGCCGAGGTCCGAGGCGCGCGGCGGGTCGCCGAAGTGGCTGATCGGCTCCGCGACGCCCCAGAACATGAGGATCGAGCCGATGCCGGCGGCGAACAGCATCGCGAACCAGGCGCCTCCGGAGTGCTCCGGCGGCTCCTCGTCCGGGCCCAGCTTGACGCGGCCGAAGCGGCCCAGGGCGATGAAGATCAGGAACGCCAGGAAGACGCTGACGCCGAGGATGTAGAACCAGCCGAGGTTCGTCATCAGCCACGTCGAGGCCGCGGAGGTCGCAGCACCGAGCGGATCGGTGAAGAAGATCGTCCCCAGCACGAAGGCGATGATGATCGCCGCCGAGCTGAAGAAGATCACCGGCGATGTGCGCAGGTGCAGGGCGTCGTGCAATCGATTGAGCAATGCTCTCGACTCCTCATGGTCCCGACCTGCGGATCGATGTCGGGGACGTCTCGGTCCGCCCGGCGGGGCGTCGTCTCGATGGTGATGCGTGGCGACAGTCAACCACGCGTTCCGCGCACGGGTGCATATTTCCCCGCGACGACCCGCCCCGATTCGGTCTGCGGCGCCTCCCGGTGGGGACTCCTCCCCATGGCCCCGGTGGTGCCGGCCAGATAGCGTGAGCCCGAGTCGCCCGATTCCTCACGCCCCACACCGGAGGTCCTCCGTTGAGCAGCCCCTACGGCATGCCGAGCTCGCCGCACGCCAAGAGACGCACCCCGCTGTACATCGCGCTCGGGTGCGGCTGCCTGCTGCTCGCGCTCGTGCTGATCGCCCTCGCCGGAGGTGGGTTCTGGCTGCTCCAGCGCGAGCCGGACGATCCGGCGACGGACGAGCCGACGACCGCCACCGAGTCGACCGACGAGCCCACGGATGAGCCCTCCGTGGATTCGACGACCGAGCCGACGGAGGACCAGACCACCGAACCGTCGGAGGAGCCCAGTGCCGAGCCCACCGTCTCGCTGAGCGTCACAAACAGCGGAGAGGTGCCCGACATCCAGACCGACGCGGGAACCGAGGAACCGGTCAACGGCGTGTTCTTCGGGGTCACGGTCGAGATCGCCAATGAGGCCGACGAGGACCTCGACCTCAGCACCACCGACTTCACGCTCTACGACGACGTGGGCACCCCCAACCACGTCGCCGTGGGCAGCACGCCCGATGGCACCAACACGGTCCCCGCAGGCGGGAGCCTCGCGGTCACCTTGTACGCCGACGTCGCCGAGGGCACGGAAATCACCTCCGTCGGCTACATGGACTACACCGCGACCGGCGGCGAGGAGATGGAGGTCGAGGTCTGACTGGACCGGCCGGGCGACCGGTCCGGGGCCTCAGGCTGCGGTGACCTTCGGGCGCGGCGTCGGCTTCGCCGGCGCACTGCGGATCGTCAGCGCCGCGAACAGGGCGACCGCCGCGGCGACCGCGAGCACCGTCGCGGCGACCACGAGCGGTTCACTGCGCAGCAGGTGCGGGATCAGCCGGCTGGGCACCAGGGCCGCGAAAGCGAATGCGCCGAGTGTGCCCAGGTAGGAGCCGACCATGAACCCGCGGTGGGTGGGGACGTTGTGCAGGCGGATCGCGCCGATCGCCAGCACCAGGCAGATGAGCGTCCAGATCGACAGCCCGTGCAGCCACGAGAAGCCGTCGTGCATGATGCCGAAGCTGGAGACGCACACGACCACCATCGCGACCACCCAGGACGTGCCGAGCATGCGGTGGGCCCGGTCGCGGCGCCGTCGCAGGATCTGCAGCGGGCCGAGCAGGAGCACGTACAGGGCGGCGACGGCGTGCACGGCGATGACCGGGGTGAGAGTGTCCACGACGCTCACGATAGTGTGGCTATCCAACGCGGCGCCATCAAGATAGTCGGCGCTGATCCCACTATCCATAGGCGGGCGGAGGAATGTTCCTGCAGGAGCTCGCGGCCGTGAGCGGCTGCAGCGCGGCGTCGATCAAGTACTACCGGCGCGAGGGCCTGCTGCCCGCCGGCGAGCGCGTGACCGCCACCCGGCAGGAGTACGGCCCCCGCCACCTCGAGCGTCTGCAGCTGATCCAGGTGCTCCGCGAGGTGGCCGATGCGCCCATCGCCCGCATCCGCCGGCTGACCGCGATGCTCGATGACCCCGATCGCCCGCTGCTCGACGCCCTCGAGGAGGCCCAGGCGATCGCCCTCGGCGCCGCCCCGGAGGCGCTGGAGGCGGCGTCGCAGCGTCCCGAGCACCCGTCGGTGGCCGTCGTGCTGGAGCGTCTGGGCTGGCCGGATGTCGATTCGATCCCCCGGCGCGCCCTGGACGATCTGCTGCGCACCCTGGAGGGATGGGAGATGCCGACCGACGTGGATCTGCTGATGCGCTACGCCGAGCCGATGGCGCAGATCGCGCGGGAGGACGTGATCTCCATGCGCGGCGCGGAGGACGGCGAGGACGCCCCCTCCCACGACGTGGTGGTGCTGCGTGTGGTGGCCGGCACGATCGGCTTCGATCGGCTGGTCCGGCTGCTGCGCGCCCTCGGTCACGTCTCCCTGAGTGTGCAGGCCAGCGCCCCTCCCAGGGAATGAACAGCGCTGTTGCAGTGCATTTTCCAGGAGAGCGTGTGTACTCGTTCCCAACGCGTCACCGGAGGAACCGCTGACTGAGGAGGAGGCGGATTCCGCTCGTCCGGGACGCGGGGGAAAGGGATGGCCCCGGCCCGTGGGGACGGGCCGGGGCACTTTCTTCTCCGGGATCCCTGCAGAGACCTAGCGCCGCAGGTCGATCCCGAACACGCGCCGGATCTGGGCCACGGCGTGCCGCGTGAAGCGGCGGTCCGACGGGGTCGAGGCGAAGGGGACGAACAGGCCCGGATGATCCGGATGGCTCACCCGCCCGTGCCCCGCGCCGGGCGTGACCACGAATCCGGCCGCTTCCATCCGCCGCAGCAGCTCCCGCCGCGTCGTGGGGTGGCGCGTGCCCTTGCCGCCGCGCGCGCCGGGACCGGCGGCCTCCTCGGCGATGTCCAGGGCCGGCTCGTAGTCCTCGGGCCGCACCGAGAGCGCGTACCGGGCGCTGAACACGCCGATCACGGCGTTGTCGGCGCGCCGCACCTGGACCACCAGGTCCCCGCGCAGGAAGTGGTCGCTGGTGCCGGCGTCGGCCGTCCAGGCGTCCTCGGGATCGGCGACCACGTGGACGATGCGTTCCGTGGTGATGTCCCGGATGCCGACGCTGCGGATGTCCTCCTCCGCGATCCGCAGCGGGCGCGGCAGCGGCCGCGGGTCCTCGGCCCGGAGGGTGTGGACGGCGTCCGGTGGCGGCGGAGGGGCCTGGCGGGGCGGCTCGATGGTCCGGGGCCTGCGGCGGGGCTCGGGGGCCCGGCGCGGTGCAGGGTCGCGGCGAGGCTCGGGGGCGCGGCGACCGGTGGCGGTGTAGTCGACGGGCCGCACCGTGCGGGCGGGGTCCTTCAACCCGCGCAGCGCCTTCGGGGTCGGCGCCTTCGGGGTCGGCGGCCTCTTCTTCTGCCCCATGTCTGCTGTCCTCCTCTCCGGTGACCGTGTCGGGCGCCTGCCCCGGTCAGCGGCGCTTCCCACCCCCAGATGGTGGCATGCGCTGGGCGGTCCAGTAGCGTGGGCGCCGTCAGCCAGGATCGCTCCCCGGAGGTGCACGCGTGCCCACCAGCGCCACGTCGTCCCGTTCGTCCCGCGCCCGTCTCGCCGGGGCCCTGCTCGCCTTCTCGCTGTTCGCGGCGGGATGCAGCGGTGGGGAGAGCCCGGCACCCGAGGATCCTCCGGCGGCGTCCGACGGCGGCGGCTCCGCCTCCGATGGCGGTTCGGTGTCCGACGGCGGCTCCGAGGCCCCCGACGGCGGCGGGCAGACGGAAGCCGCCATCCCCGTCGAGGCCTACCCCGTCACCCCGGCCCCGGACGGCTTCGAGCCGCCCGCGGCCTGCAACGGCGAGGGCACCTACCTCGCAGAGGTCGGCACCGCCGCCACGCCCGAGCTGCCCGAGCGGGCCGGTGAATCCGTGACCATCGAGCTCACCGGGATCGAGGGGGACGACGCCCAGCTCACCGCGGCCGTCGGCGACGGAGAGCCGCGACCCGTCGAGGACATCGCCCTCGGCGAGACCGTCACGATCGACCTGTGGACGATCGCGGTGACCAGCGTCTGCAGCGACACGGAGCAGGTCGAGTTCGACCTCATCGACTGACCGCCCACGTGACGCCCTCCCCGCACCGCTTCGACCTCCAGAGCATCGGCGCCGGCCTCCCGGTCACCGGGGCCCGGGACCAGCTCGAGGCGGCCGCACGCACCGGGGCGATGGTCGTCACCGCCCCGCCGGGCACCGGCAAGACGACGCTGGTTCCGCCGCTGGTGGCGAACCTGTCCGGCGGCCTCACCCTGGTCACCCAGCCGCGGCGGGTCGCCGTGCGCGCCGCGGCCCGGCGGATCGCGTCGCTGGACGGCAGCGCACCGGGCGGACCCGTCGGCTTCACCGTGCGCGGCCAGCGGCAGGTGGGCGAGGCGACCCGGCTGGAGCTGCTGACCCCGGGCGTGCTGCTGCGGCGCCTGCTGGCCGAGCCGGAGCTGCCCGGGGTCGCCGCCGTCGTGCTCGACGAGGTCCACGAGCGCTCCCTGGAGACCGACCTGCTGCTGGGCATGCTCTCCGAGGCCCGGCAGCTGCGGGAGGATCTGCTGGTCGGCGCGATGTCCGCGACGCTCGACGCGCAGGCGGTGGCCGGGGTGCTCGACGGCGCCGCCGTGGTCGACGTCCCCAGCGCCCTGCACCCGCTCAGCGTGGAGTACGCCCCCTCCCCTGCGCCGCGGCTGGACGCGCGCGGCGTCACCCGCGACTACCTCGATCATCTGGCCCGCACGGCCGTGAGAGCCCAGGCCGGTTCCGGGGCCGACGCGCTGGTGTTCGTCCCGGGCGCCCGCGAGGTCGACGAGCTGGTCTCGCGGCTCGAGGGGCTCATCGGCCACGGAGGCGGGGACGAGGTCGAGGTGCTGGCGCTGCACGGTCGGCTGCCGGCCGCCGCGCAGGACCGCGCCACCGGTGGCCGGCGCCCCGGCGAGCCGCCCCGGATCGTGGTCTCCACCTCGATCGCGGAGAGCTCCCTGACCGTGCCGGGCGTCCACCTGGTGGTCGATGCGGGCCTCTCGCGCGAGGTGCGCCGCGACCGGGGCCGGGACATGACGGGCCTGGTCACCGTCAGCGCCTCCCGCGCAGCCGCCGATCAGCGGGCCGGCCGCGCCGCTCGGCTCGGACCGGGACGCGCCGTGCGGGTCTTCGCCGAGTCGGACCTGGTCGGGATGCCTGCCCAGTCCCCGCCGGAGATCACCAGCACCGACCTCACCGACGCCGCCCTGTGGCTGGCCTGCTGGGGCACCCCGCGCGGCAAGGGCCTGCCGCTGCTGACTCCCCCGCCGCCCGCCGAGATCGCCGCCGCGGAGTCGACGCTGCACGCTCTCGGCCTGGTCGAGGAGGACGGCCGCCCGACGGCACGGGGCCGACGGGTGGCGCGGCTGCCGGTCGGGGTGCGCGAGGCGCGGGCACTGCTCGACGGGGCTCGTGCGCTGCCGGGGCGGGAGGCCGCGCGGCAGGCTGCCGAGATCGTCGCCGCGGTCTCCGACGACCACCGTCCCGTCGGCGCGGACCTCCCCCGTCTGCTGCAGGAGCTGCGCTCCGGCCGCGCGCCCGGCGCCGATCGCTGGGCACGGGAACGGGACCGGCTGGCCCGGATCGCCCGCGAGGCGCGCACCCCTGCGGCCGACGGCGAGCCGGTGCCCTCGTTCACGGGCGTCTCGCCCGCCGAGAAGGCCGGCGCAGTGCTGGCCCTCGCCCGTCCCGAGCGCCTTGCCCGCCGGATCGCGGAGGGTTCTCGCTCGTACCTGTTGGCCTCCGGCACTCGCGCCGCACTGCCCGAGGGCAGCGGCCTGCTGGGAAGCGACTGGCTGGCGGTGTGGGAGGTCCAGCGGGCCGACGGCCGCGCGGCCGACGGGACCGGGGCCGTGATCCGCACCGCCGCCCCGCTGACCGAGGAGGATGCCCTCGCCGCCGGAGCGGACTTGCTGGTCACCGAGCGCTCCGCGACCCTCGACTCCGGCACCGTCCGGGCCCGCCGGCGCCGCCGGCTGGGCGCGATCGAGCTGGCCTCCACCCCGGTGACGGCCACGACTGAGGACGCCGTCCCCGCTGTCCTGGACCACGTGCGCTCCAGAGGCCTGGAGGCGCTGGAGGCGTCGGAGTCCGCAGGGCGGCTGCGGGCGCGGCTGGCGCTGGTGCGCCGCGAGCTGGGCGATCCGTGGCCCGCCATGGACGAGAAGTCTCTACTGGCACGGCTGGAGACGTGGCTCGCGCCGCAGGTCTCCGCGCGCACCACCACGCTCTCCGCTGTCGATGCCACCAGTGGCCTGCGGCTGCTGCTGCCGTGGCCGGAGGCCTCCGAGCTCGATGACCTGGCCCCCGAGCGCCTCGCCGTCCCGTCGGGCTCGACCGCCCGGATCGAGTACCCGCCGCCCGAGGCCGAGGACGGCCGTCCCGTGGTCGCGGTGAAGCTGCAGGAGCTGTTCGGGCTGGCCGAGACCCCGCGCCTGGTGCGGGGGCGGGTGCCGGTGCTGTTCCATCTGCTCTCCCCGGCGCGCCGCCCGCTCGCGATCACCGATGACCTGCGCTCCTTCTGGGACGGCCCCTACCGGGAGGTGCGCAAGGAGATGCGCGGGCGCTACCCCAAGCATCCGTGGCCCGAGGATCCGTGGGAGGCCCCGGCCACGGCGCGCACCACGCGGCGCCGGTGAGACCCGACCGACCGACCGATCGGCGCAGCGGACGCGCTCCTGAGCGGGTGCGTAGAGTCCCGGTGTCCGGTGGAGAACACCGGGGACCGACGACCGCCCGCCTCTCGCGAGGCGCACGAGATGAGGAGGGTGCACGCATGAACAGGACACTGGAAGCGATCGCGCTGGTCTGCACGCTGAAGCCGTCCCCGAGCGATTCCAGCAGCGACGTGATGGCCAAGCATGTGCTCGACGAGCTCGGCACCCATGGCGTCACGGGGGACGCCGTGCGCGTAGTCGACTACGACGTCCGTCCCGGCGTCCAGGCCGACATGGGTGAGGGTGATCAGTGGCCGCAGATCCTCGAGCGCATCAAGGCCGCCGACATCCTGGTGCTCTCGACCCCGACGTGGCTGGGCCACATGTCCAGCGTCGCCCAGCGGGTGCTCGAACGGCTCGACGCGGAGCTGTCCGACCTCGACGAGCAGCAGCGGCCGCGGATGTTCGGGAAGGTGGCCGTGACCGCCGTGGTGGGCAACGAGGACGGGGCCCACAAGATCATCGCCGATACGTTCCAGGCCCTGAACGACATCGGGTTCACCATCCCCGCGCAGGGCGGGACGTACTGGAACGGCGAGGCCATGACCCCGGGCGACTACAAGGACCTCGAGAAGGTCCCCGATGCGGTCGCCTCCACCAACAGCACGCTGGCCGCCAACGCGGCCCACCTCGCCCAGCTGCTCAGCGAGAGGCAGTACCCCGGCAGCCGGTCGTGACGCGACCCCACGTCACGGCCCGCCCGAGGCGTCTCAGGTGATCACCGTCGTGGTCGCCGCGGTGGTCGCGATCATCACGGCGGTCATGTCGTCCATGGCCCGCTTCACCGCTCGCGCCGCCGGGTGATCGACCGCCAGGCCCTGGATCGCGCGATCGAGGTCGCGACGGGACATGCCCGCGATGTCGTCCTTCAGGATCCGGTGGGCGATGCCCAGGGCGCGCAGCAGCTCGAGCAGGATCGCGTCCTGCAGGCTGGCCTTCGAGGGGTCGGCCACGGCGGCGCCGAGCCGGGCGCGCAGTCCGGTCTCGAGGGTGTCGTCGTGCGCGGGCCAGGTGGTGGTGAACCAGCCGTCCTTGCGTCGCAGCGCGCCGGCGGCGACGAGCCCTTCGCCGGTGACCTCGGTGAGGTCCATCCACCGGTGCGAGATCACCGATCGCAGCCGGCCGGGTGCCAGCTCGGTGAGGGCGCCGAGGGCCTGGTCGATGACCGGGATCCCCGTGGAGCTGGTGTCCGTGACCTGCACACGCGGCTGCTTCTCCTCGCTGAGCTGGACCCTCTCGCGCAGCATCAGCTCGGCGACCGCCGCGGCGGCCACGGCCTCCTTCCGCGATGAGGTCGCCTCCTGGCGGCCGGCGTCATCGGTGAGCAGGAGGAACAGTTCTCCGGGGATGGTGGTGGTCGTCATGGCCCCAGCCTCGCGGGCGGCGACGCGGTGACGGATCCGCCGAAAGTCGACGGCCGTGCCCGCCTTCGGCGGAGGCTCAGCACCGCCTGGCACCATGTCGGCCATGACCGCCACGACCTCCGCAGCCCCGTCCGTCCTCAGCCCGTCGCGACTGTTCCGCATCGTCGCCGTCGCCGAAGCGGTGACGTGGGCCCTGCTGCTGGCGGGGATGTTCCTGAAGTACGTCGTGCGCAGCACGGAGCTGCTGGTGAGCATCGGCGGCGGCCTGCACGGCTTCGTCTTCCTCGCCTTCCTGCTGACCCTGGTGCTGGTCGCGGTCGATCAGCGCTGGCGGGTGGGGCAGGTCGTGCTCGGTGTCGTCTCGGCCATCATCCCCTTCGCCACCGTGCCCTTCGAGCTGTGGGCGGAGCGCCGCGGGCTGCTGGGGACCACGTGGCGCCTGCGCCAGGAACCCGGCCGGTCCGCGCCGACGAAGCTCATCTCGCTCGCCCTGCGCCGGCCGCTGCCGGCCGCCGTGATCGCGATCGCCGTGGTGGCGGTCGTGTTCGTCGTGCTGCTGATCGTGGGCCCGCCCGTCGGCTGAGCCGCCCGACGGAGCACGGCCGGCGCTCTATCGCAGCGGATCGATCCGCACCTCCTCGCCGCTGCGCAGGTGGAGCCGGTCGATGAACGGGACCGGCGTCCGCAGCGCCAGGCGCGGCAGCTGGGGCTGATCCGGCTCTGGTGGCAGCGCCTCGCCGAAGCAGACCCCGCACTCCTGCACGGCCAGCGCTTGGGACCGCCGCGCTTCCCAGCTCACCTGGGCGCGCTGCGCGGCCTCGATCCACGGGCCGCCGTGGGGCCGGCACGGCTCGGCGTCATCGGTGCCCCGCAGCGGGCACCGGGGCGGCCTCGCCGTGACCAGCACGTCGATCGCCTCCAGGTGCGGCACCCGCGGATCGGCCCCGGTGGGGATCACGTCCAGGCCCGCCGGCCCGAGGCGGATCACGGCGGCCTGGCCGTGCTCGCGCGCCACGTTCAGCGCGACCTCGAGCGCCTGATCGGGGTGGGCGGCCAGCAGGTCCACGCGGGCGGCGACGGCCGGTTCGAACCATTCCCGGCCCGATCCCACGAGAGCGCCGTGCCCGGCCATGGTTCCGCGGACGCGCAGCGCCGCGGCGACTGACGGGACGCGATACCACCAGTGCTCCCGAGAGCTGCGCGCCGGCTTTCTGACCCCGGGCTCGCGACCGGGCACGCCCGGGCGGAGCTCGCCAGGCGACGTGCATCCGCTGAGATCTGCCACGATCATCCCCTCGCTCTGCTGCGTGGGCAGCACCGGGCCGAGCGCCGGGACCACGAGCCAGGTGTGCTCGAGCTCGAGCGGTGGCCTGGCCTGGAGGGTGGCGCGGACCTGCCCGGGATCCGGCGGGGTGGTCGGCTCGCGGCGGCGGAAGCCCTCGTCGGGCTCGGCCCGGGGTTCAGGGTCGGGGTCCTGGAACAGGCGCGGATCCGCGCAGGCGGTGATCGCGCCGACACCGGGCAGGACCAGCTCGATCTGCTGGTCGCGCCAGGTCGCGGCGATGTCCGCGGGCTCATCCTGCGGGTGCGGGCGGTGGGAGTGGTGAGTGTCCATGCCAGTGCCTTCCGAGTCCGGCCCTGGTGGGCCTGCTTGCCGGAGGTGCGGGCGCACTCCGGCCAGGTCTTCCTCGACGGGCACCGGGTTCGGTTCCGGTTGCCGCGCGGCCTCTGCCGAGGAAGTCCGGCCGCGTCTCCTGACCTGACCGTGAGGCTAGTCGCTAGGCCCGACGGACGACGCGCGCCGCCTCGTAGACTTCTGCGGTGCGGTGCCATCATTTCGACTCCGGCGAGTGCCGTTCGTGCACTCTGCTGGACCTCCCCCGCCCTCGGCAGATCACCGAGGGCCGCGCTCGCGTCGAGGCCCTGCTGGCCCCGTATCTCGCATCGGGCGCCGAGTGGGGCGAGCCGATCGTCGGCCCCGAGGCCGGGTTCCGGGCGCGCGGGAAGATGGCCGTGGGCGGCACGGCCCAGGATCCGATCCTCTCCCTGCCCCGCGCGGCCGGCGGCGCCCCGGGCGCCGACCTCTGCGACTGCCCGCTGTATCCCTCCGGGGTCGAGGAGGTGCTCGAGGGGGTCAAGGCGCTGATCCGTCGGGCGCAGGTGCCGCCGTACGACGTCGCCCGTCGCCGCGGCGAGATCAAGAACGTCCTGATCACCGCCTCCCCGGATGGTGAGCACCTGCTGCGCCTGGTGCTGCGCTCCGAACAGGCGCTGGGGCGGATCCGCGAGCACCTTCCGCGACTGCTGCAGGCGCATCCGTCGATCGTCGCGGTCAGCGCGAACATCCATCCCGAGCACACCACCCGTGTCGAGGGCGAGCAGGAGATCCACCTCGCCGGGGCGCCGTCGATCGCCGTGCGCACCGGGGACGTCACGCTGCATGCGGCCCCGCAGTCCTTCCTGCAGACCAACACCGAGGTCGCCGGCCAGCTGTACCGCCAGGGCGCAGCGTGGATCACCGAGATCGCCGCCGAGCACGATGCGGCCCCGCGGATCTGGGACCTGTACTGCGGGCTCGGCGGCTTCGCGCTGCACGCCGCCCGGGCCGTGCCCCATGCCCGCGTCACCGGCGTCGAGGCCTCCGCGCGGGCCATCGACGGGGCTCGGGCCGCGGCGGAGGGCGCCGCGCTGCCGGTCGCCTTCCTCGCCGACGACGCCACCGCCTGGGCCCGGCGCGAGGCCGAGGGTTCCGCCGGCCCGCCCGACGTGGTCATCGTGAACCCGCCCCGCCGCGGCATCGGCCCTGACCTCGCCGCCTGGCTGGAGGGATCGGGTGTGCGCGACGTCGTCTACTCCAGCTGCAATCCCGCCACCCTGGCCACCGACCTCTCCGCGATGAGTTCGCTGCGGATCGTCGCCGGGCGCTGGGTGGACATGTTTCCCCACACCGAGCACGCCGAGGTCATCGTGCGCCTGCGACGCACCACCTGACAGAGTGGACCTCGACGTCCCCCGACGAAGGAGCCCCCATGGCCACCCCCACCCCCCAGAGCCAGCTGACCGAGGTCACCCGCACGGTGATCCCCGCCCCGCACGGGCACGTCATCTCCCTCGCGCAGGACCTCCCCGCGCCGCCCGCCGAGGTGTGGGCCGCCCTCACCAGCGCCGATCGCCTCGCCCTCTGGTTCGGCCGGGCCGACGGGGAGTTGCAGGACGGCGGCCGCTTCGAGCTGCCGGACATGGAGACCCAGGGCACCGTCCTCAGCGCCGAGGAGCCCCACCGGCTCAAGCTGACCTGGGAGTTCGGTGGCTCCACGAGCGAGATGGAACTGCTGATCTCCGAGGCCGAGAGCGGCGGCTCCCGCTTCGAGCTGCGGCACACGGTGCCCGTCGACGCGCACTGGGGCACCTTCGGGCCCGCCGCCACGGGCTGCGGCTGGGACGGCGCGCTGTACGCCCTCGCCCTGCACCTCGAGAACCCCTCGACCGATCTGCTCACGGAGCTGGGCGGCTTCGCCGCCTCCGACGAGGGCGCGGACTTCACCCGAGCCACGGCCGATGCGTGGGCTGCCGCGCACGTCGCCTCCGGCGCGGACCGCAAGCCCGCCCGCAAGGCCGCCGTGCGCACCGCCGCGTTCTACCTGGGTGAGGAGCCGGACCTGTCGTGAGCTCGGTGAGCCTGCTGTCGCTCGGCGGCACCATCTTCATGTCGCAGGATGCGGCCGGGCTGGGCGCCGCCCCGGACGGATCCGCGGGAGCGTCGCTGACACCGTCGGTCATCGACGGCGTGGCCGTCACCCATCGGGAGATCACGAACGTCGGCTCCCCGTCGGTGCGCCCCGAGCACCTGCGCGACGTGCTCCGAAACGCCCGCGAGGCCGTCGATCACGGCGCGACGGGCGTGGTGGTCAGCCACGGCACCGACACCCTCGAGGAATCCGCGTTCCTGCTGAACCTCTACTGGGACCGGGACGCGCCGCTCGTGCTGACCGGCGCCATGCGACCCAGCAACGCCCCGGGGGCCGACGGGCCGGCGAACATCCGCGACGCCGTGCGCACCGCGGTTGCCCCGTCCGCACGAGGACTCGGCGTGCTGGCCGTCTTCGATGCCTCCGTGCACCTCGCCGAGCAGGTCACCAAGACGTCCTCCCGCTCGATCGACGCCTTCACCTCGGAGCCCTCGGGCCCGGTGGCGCTCGTGGGTGAGCATGACGTGCGCCTGCTGTACCGGCCGCTGGAGCGGTCGGCCGCGCGGCATGGCGAGCTGCCGGCCAAGCTGCCGAACGTGCCGATCCTGATGGGCGGCGTCGGCGAGGACTTCACGTTGCTGGACGCACTGCCTGCGGGAACGCTCGACGGGCTCGTCGTCGCCGGCGTCGGGATGGGCCACGTCGCGGCCGACGCGGTGCCGCGCCTGGCGGCACTGGTCGATGCCGGCACGCCCGTCGTGGTCGCGACCCGTATACCCAGTGGCGGCACCTCGGATCGGCACTACGACTACCCCGGCAGCGAGAAGGACCTGATCTCGCGCGGAGTGGTCATGGCCGGGGCGCTGTCGCCGCAGAAGGCTCGGTTGTTGTTGCAGGTGTTGCTCGCCGACGGAGCGCATAGCGACAAGTTTCAATCGACGTTCGCGAGGTACGCGCACTGAGACCGGAGTCGGGCTCGGCTACCCGTGGCGCCCCGCGAAGGATGGGTATGCCGCCACCTCATGAGCAGTCCGGTGGCCGAGAATGTGGTTGCTCGGCCCGTTGTCGCATTATCGTGACGAATGCCGCGTAGGGGAAATACTAGTTGCGGCACTGCGTGTTCATCAACCGGTCGCACGCCAGCATAAGAGTCACTACGAGGCGGCGTGCGGGCCACGCCACCGGGACGGCATTCCCAACGGCGAGCATGTCTCCAGTCAAGGCATCGTGATGGACAAGGACTGGCGCAGGCACCCGGCACGTGCCGGACAGACCCGCCAACGACACTCTGCAGGGGTTGGACACTTCAAGAGTCTCGACGGGCATCTGCTACGACCCCAACACTGCCAGCCAGCCTCGGGGCGGCCGCCACAAGCGCTCAAAACATTCGTAGTCGTGCGATGCAACAAGGATGCGGTGTGTCGAGGGCGCCTGCACGCCCTTCGCTGGCATGATTGGCGATAATGTGTCGTGACTGAGTAGCGAACTGTGCATCTCGACAGGTGTGCCGCTCCTCCACACTGAGAGGAAAAGAGATGGCTCCACGAGCGTTCATCAGTTTCGAGATGGAAGATCGCTGGGCCCGCGACTTCTTAGTTCGGCACGCAAAAGACAGGCGGAATGACATCCAATTTGTCGACTATTCCGTTCAAGACCCTTGGGATAGCTCATGGAAAACAAAGTGTCGCGAACGAATGGGGCTCACTAAGGGGACTATCGTTCTAATCGGCCCAACAACCCATAGGTCGGATGCTGTCCTCTGGGAGATTGCAGAAACCTCCCGCCAGGGCCATTATATTTTCGGGATCCAGATTAGCTCCGAGAACACATACCAGGTTCCTCGCGGCTTGCCAGCGGGGAACGTTGTCCGCTGGGACTTTGCTCAGATTACCAAGTGGCTGGCGACATGGACCTGAACTACCTCGACAACATCGCGCTGCAGATCCGGGCGAGAGTGCCGGCTTCCAACCTTCCCGATGACGACGTGCGGGGCCTGTTTCGCATTTACGCCGTCCTGCTGCTCGCCAAAGGGGTGGCAGTGGCGCCGGAAGACGTGCACAACGCGTGGGCGGCATGGATGATCGAGAAGGATTCGACACACGAGGCCATCGTGCCATTCTCTGCGCTGCCCAGGGACGTTGCCCTAGAGGACACCCTGTACGCTGAAGCGATTCGCATAGCCGCGGAGATGATGTCATGAACAATGACTCTCAAAGAATTGACAAAGCACTCTTCCCAAACGGACGACCCGCCTCCGAGGCGGATCTTGCGCTCACCCTCGAGTTGTATAAGCTCATGGTGAATAGCTCGGAGAGCTTAGTGGCACGAAGGCAGGGTGTCAACACATTCTTTCTCACCATTAACGGCGTGATTCTGACAGCCATGAGCCTCCTGATTGGAAATCAACCTAATGCGCATCTCCAGGCGGTCGGCCTGGCGGTGCTAACTATTACTGGGGCAATACTTGCCCTAGCTTGGCGAAGCCTCATCCGGTCCTTCGGCCAGCTTAATACCGGGAAGTTTGCCGTGATCAATAGGATCGAGCGGGTACTCCCAGCCTCGGTCTATTTCGCCGAGTGGCAGGCACTCGACCAAGGGCGCAATCCCAGAAAGTATAGAACGTTTACGTCGCGTGAGGTTTGGACGCCTTGGACCTTCTTTTCGGTCTACTGCATCTCTGCGCTTTGTTGCATTTTAGTGGCAAGTGGTTGCGTAACGTTGACATAGAGATGCTAGCGGTCACACAGTAGCTCTTCGTTGAAGAGCACCCCCGGATAAGGAGCCGCCCGAGTGGACACGACAATAGAGGTTGTCGGCGCGATCCTGCACCGAGATGAACAGATCTTCGCAGCTCGGCGAAATCCTGACCGAAGCGCTGGAGGGCTCTGGGAATTCCCGGGCGGAAAGATCTCTCCTGGAGAGAGTCCGACCGATGCCTTGCGTCGAGAACTCCATGAGGAGCTGGCCATCACCGTCAGCGTCGGCGAACTCGCAGGCCGGGCAACCACGCAGGTCGGCCATGCAATGATCGATCTGGCGTGCTACTGGGCCTCGCTGGACGGCCCTGAACCGGCGACCAGCACCGATCACGATGCCATGGGGTGGTTCGCGATCCCGGACTTGCTGGGACTGACGTGGTCCCCAGCAGACGTTCCGGTGCTGCGAGTCATTGAGGAACGGTTCGATCGCCCGCTGTGAGTCCCGGGAAGCCGATGTCGATTCGCGGCGCGGCTGCTGAAGGAGCTCTTACGAACTCCTCGTAGTGCACGGCAAGCAGGTCCCTGTCTGGGCGATCGGAACGCCGCTTCGGCACCTTCCGGAGCTCCTCACCGTGAAGACGTTTGAGGCCGTGCTCCAAGATGGGGCCATCAACCTCGTCCAAAATATCCTCGCGGACCTCGATTTTCAGGTCCGGGGTGACGGCCAGGATGCCCGCGTCATACGCAGCATGGTGAATCTTGCAGAGAGCCAGGCCGTTCCTCACCGCTGCGATGCCCCGCTCATCTCGGTCCGGGACGATATGGGCTGCGTCCAACAGGGCGCTGTGCCGCAGATTACACATAGCACAGCGGGTCTCATACGCCTGCATGACAAGCCCGCGGAAAACCGGCTGGTGGATTCGTCGCTTAGTCTTCGACTCTGCGTATTCACGGAAGGCTTCCTCGCCCCCAAGACCGCTCGACTCGAAATTCTGGAGTCCGTCGGTCGCCACGACAAACTGGTGCAGTTCCGGCTCCTCAGCGACCAAGTACACCGGGAAGATCGGCTTGTACAGTCCAGGCGCAATGCCCCAGAACCAAATCAGGGGCAAGCCGCGCGCCATCGCCTCACGCAGCCCCCGGTTATGCGCATGGTTTGGATCGGTCTTGTGCCACTTGTAACGAAGGAGTCCGTCAGGGCCCGGGGCGTCATCATAAGGACGTTCTTTGCCTTCGGCGCGATATGTCGTGGTTATCGACAAAGCAGTCTCGAGCACGGCCGGCTTGCAGATCCCAGCCTGCCTGTCTTTGAGCGCGCGCCGCTCGCCACGGAAGTAGAAGTCCTGCAAGAGATCTTCATACCCGATCGGGTTCAATCCGTCCTGGGTCCGCACTTCGAGCCAAGTCATGGCCGCATTGCGGAGCTCGAGATCCTCCTGGCGGGTCAGCATGTCCGCATCATGGCACACATATCAGGCCACGACGCCCACGTACTCGTCCAAAATCCCCGACACCACCACCCCGTCGGCCTCCGGGAACTCCAGCCCCAGCAGGTGCGCGAACGTCGCGGCTTCGTCGGTCACGCTGCAGCGGGCGAACTTGGTCCCCTCCGCGATGCCCGGCCCGGCCATGGCGAACACGGCCTGGATGTCCTGCTCGGGCAGGTGGCCGTGCTGGCTGATGAGGAACGCGTAGTCCTCGTCGAAGCGGTTGTACAGCGCACGCCCTTCCCACACGTTCTGGAAGTTGGTACCGCTGGTGCCCTCGAGCACCCCGGCGAAGGGCCCGGAGTAGCCGTAGTCCTCGCCCATCTCGGCCAGCGGGTGGAAGTGTGCGATCGGCATCTCGGGGTCCTGGACCCAGTCTTCGACCAGGGCGAGCACGCGCTCGCGGGTGTCGGCGTCGGCCGTCGGGTTCAGGTGCAGCTGGCCGGTCAGCCCGCAGCCGTGCACCCAGGCGTCCCACTCGGCGACCTCGCCGTCGGCATCGAGGCGGATTAGTCCTTCCTCGACCAGCACCCGGTTGGCGCGGAAGCAGCGCCCCACCTCGACGTGCCCGTGGTCGGAGACGATCGCGACGTTGGTCTCCTCGGCCACGCCGGCCTCCTCCAGCGCATCGAGGATCTCGCCGATCCAGCCGTCGACCCGCTCGAACGCCTCGCGCACCTCAGGCGTGTAGCGCCCGGTGCTGTGGCGGGCGCCGTCGACGTCGACGATATGGGCGAACAGCACGTCGGGCGCCTCGGTGCGGATGATGTCGGCCGTCACGGAGGTGACGAAGCGGCCGAAGCGGTGCTTGGAGTCCCAGCGGATATCGCCGGCGTGGGCATCCACGTACTCCCGGCCCCGCTCGCTGGCGGCCTCCCGCACGAGCGTCTTCGTCTGCTCGAGGCCGGCGACGTCCCAGATCTCCGGCACGGCGATGTCGATCGACGGGGACCAGCCGGTGACCGGCCAGCCCACGCTCGCGCTGGTCAGGCCCGCGTCCTTGGCGAGGTCGAAGATCGTGGGGCAGGCGATGTCGCGGGCGTCCCAGAACCAGTCGGGCCGGCGCACCCCGGGCTGGACCTTCTCGTTGGCGTAGATCCCGTGCCCGGCCGCGGTGCGCGCAGTGGTCTGGGCGGTGTGGTTGGGGTAGGTCACCGTCGGGTAGATCGCCTCCGCGCTCCCCCATCCCCCGGCGAGGATCCGGGAGAAGTTCGGCAGGGTGCGGGCGAAGGGGACGTCGACCACGCTCATGGCGTCGATCGAGAGGACCACGAGGCGGTGGCGGGCGGACGGGGACACGGGCGACTCCTCGGTGCAGCGTGCGTGGTAGCGCTCCCACGCTAGGAGTGCCCGGTCACGGACCAGCGGCGAGAGGGTGAACCGCACGAGAACTCATCGTGCGGATCCGTTCATGGCCGGCCCGTCAGGCGCTGCGGATGAAGCAGAACGGGTGCCCGGCCGGGTCGAGATACACGCGGAAGCTGCCGCTCTCGGAGGGCTGGTGCTCGTGCACAGTGCCGCCGGCGGCGAGCACCTGCGGCTCGGCCTCGTCGATGTCGGGCACGGAGAGGTCGAGGTGGAACTGCTGGGGGTGGGCACCGCCGGGCCAGGTGGGCCGCTGGTAGTCGTCGATCCGCTGGAAGGCGAGGGTGGCCTCCCCGTCGGGGTTCTCCGGAGTGATGCCGCCGCGCGGCGGGGCGAGGGTCGCCCAGTCGCGATCGGATCCTTCCTCCAGCCGCCAGGTCAGCAGCTTCGAGTAGAAGGTGGCCAGCTCCATCGCGTCGGGGCAGTCGAGAATGATCAGGTCGAGCTTCGGGACGATGCGTTCCTGCTCCAGGTTCTCCATTGGGCCACCGTATGAGCCCGGGCGGTGTGGGGGAAGCAACCGCGCCGACGCCACGCTGACGACCTCCCCATCCCACCGCGGGCAGTGACAGACTGGAGGGGTACTTTCCACCCTCGAAAGGTGATCTCATGAGCGTTGCTTCTGATCCCACTCCTGGCCTGCAGGAGTTCGCCCACCCCGAGAAGCTCGTGACCACGCAGTGGTTCGCCGACAATCTGGGCTCCGTGGGCACAGAAGATCTGGCGGTCGTCGAGTCCGACGAGGACGTGCTGCTGTACGAGACCGGCCACATCCCCGGCGCGGTGAAGATCGACTGGCACCTCGACCTCAACGACCCCGTCACCCGCGACTACGTCGACGGCGAGGGCTTCGCGAAGCTGATGGACGCCTCCGGCATCACCCGCGAGACCACCGTGGTGATCTACGGCGACAAGTCCAACTGGTGGGCCGCCTACGCCCTGTGGGTCTTCGAGCTGTTCGGCCACCCCGACGTGCGCCTGCTCGACGGCGGCCGCAACGCGTGGCAGGCCGAGAACCGCGAGCTGACCACCGACGCCCCGGACATCACCCCGACCTCCGGCTACCCCGTCGTCGAGCGCGAGGACGCCCCCATCCGCGCCTACCGCGAGGACGTCCTGGGCTTCCTGGGCGGTCAGCTGATCGACGTGCGCTCCCCGCAGGAGTACTCCGGCGAGCGCACCCACATGCCCGACTACCCGCAGGAGGGCACCGTCCGCGGCGGGCACATCCCCTCGGCCCGGTCGGTGCCGTGGGCCCGCGCCGCCCAGGAGGACGGCCGCTTCAAGCCCCGCGCGGAGCTCGAGCAGATCTACCGCGAGGAACTCGGCTTCGACACGTCCGCCCCGGTGATCGCCTACTGCCGGATCGGCGAGCGCTCCGCCCACACCTGGTTCGTGCTGACGTACCTGCTGGGCTTCGAGAACGTGCGCAACTACGACGGCTCCTGGACCGAATGGGGCAATGCCGTGCGTCTGCCGATCGCCGTCGGCACCGAACCCGGCGAGGTGCCCTCCCGATGACCGCCGCGACGGACGGACCCGCGCTGCCGGAGGCGTTCGCCGAGATCGCCGAGGACTTCCACGCCCTCGGCGGGAAGGACCGCCTGCAGCTGCTGCTGGAGTTCTCCCAGTCCCTGCCCGAGCTGCCCGAGCGCTACGCGGACCATCCTGAGCTGCTCGAGCCGGTCCCGGAGTGCCAGTCGCCGATCTTCCTGGCCACCGAGGTCGACGGCACCGGCCGGGAGGCCACGACGCGGCTGTTCTTCTCGGCCCCGGCGGAGGCGCCCACCACGCGCGGGTTCGCCTCGATCCTCGCCGAGGCCCTCGACGGTCGCACCGTCGGCGAAGTGCTGGACACCCCGGAGGCGGTGACCGGCCAGCTCGGCCTCGCCGAGGTGGTCAGCCCGCTGCGGCTGAACGGCATGGCCGGGATGCTGGTGCGCATCAAGCGCCAGGTGGCGCAGAAGGCGGAGCTGTAGGGCTCCTCAGCCCGTCGGCGGGCGCTTCGTCCCGGTGGTCTTGTCGCTGGACTTGTCGCTGCCGGAGGTCTTGCCCCCGGCGGGCCGCTGGCCGTACATCTCGTAGGCCCGCTCGGCGCCGCTGCGCAGCATGCTGAACGCGGCCCGGCCTGCCTCGGACTGCGCGAAGTCGTAGGCCGCCTGGGCGCGCTGGGCGAAGCTGCGGCGCTCCTCCTCGGTGGCGTCGGTGTCCCCGGGGCCGCCGGCCTGCGAGGTGAAATCCTCCGCATCGAGCACCGGATCCGGCTCGCCGCCCTCGATCCGCTCGTGCCGGTCCAGTGCCACCTTCAGCTCCAGCGGCACCCGCACCTGGCGGATCAGGGCGCCGCGCACGTCCTCGCGGATCCGGGTCGCGTGGGCGGCGAAGAACTCGTCCTCCGGCTCCGGCTCCGGCTCCTGCTCGTCGGCCGCCGTCAGTTCCCGGGCCAGGGCCAGCAGGTAGGAGGCGAGGTCGGAGGCGACCTCCGGGGAGAGCCCGTACCCGTCCGACGAGGTGGGCGCATCGCGCAGCTCGAGAGCGTCGTCCCGCTCCAGCGAGCTGGGGGCGATGTCGATCGCCGCGAGCGTCTCCTCCACGAACGCGTGGAAGCTGGCATCGCCGGGGACATCGGCTCTGCGCAGCTCGGTGCGTCCCCAACCTTCCGGTAGACGCACCTGCCGCACGCCCTCCCGGGCGAACTCGTCCTGGGCGGCCCGTCGGACGAGTCGGCGGGCGGCGCGGACCAGGTGGCCGGCGTCGGCGTCGCGCGGGATGTCCGGGACCAGCGCCCGCGCGTCGGCGACGATCTTCGCGCTGGTCGCAGCGGAACCGGAGCGCCGGCGCACGGCGCCGGGGACCCGGGCGAGCCGTGCCGTCCGCTCGCGGATCGTGGCTATCGGTCTCACGCGCGCACCTCCTGCCTCGGGGATCTGCCCCCATCGTACGGACGCCGCCGGTGATCGTCGCTGGCCGGAGGCGGCGATGGTCGCTAGCCTGCCATCACCAGCACGACGCGACATCTGAGGAGACGACATGGCTGACCTCTCGTACACCGTTCCCGGACTCGGCACCGAGGACTCCGTCCGCCTCGTGGAGGCCCTGCAGGACCGTCTCCACGCGATGAACGACCTCCACCTCACGCTCAAGCACGCGCACTGGAACGTCGTCGGCCCGCGTTTCATCGCCGTCCACGAGATGCTCGACCCCCAGGTCGACGAGGTGCGCGGCTACACCGACGACCTCGCCGAGCGCATCGCGCAGCTGGGCGCCTCCCCCGTCGGCACGCCCGGCCGCATCGTCAGCGAGCGCAGCTGGTCGGACTACACCCTCGGCAAGGCCGACACCCAGGAGCACCTCAAGGCCCTCGACGAGGTCTACACCGGCATCATCGCCTCGAACCGCAAGGCGATCACCCTGGCCGGCGAGCTCGACCCGATGTCCGAGGACATCCTCATCGAGCAGACCCGCGGCCTGGAGAAGTTCCAGTGGTTCCTGCGCGCCCACCTGGAGGGCTCCCAGGCCTGACCGGCCCCTCCCCACCGGGCGTCCGGGCCGCGGCGAGTACCGTGGCCCGGACCGACCCCGAGGAGGACCCGCATGCCCATCGCCGTTCCGACCGCCGACGAACTCGCCCTGCTGCAGGACGAGGCGGTGGCCTTCACCCGTGACCTGATCAGGATCGACACCACCAACTTCGGGGGCAACGATCCGGCGACCTGGGGCCGCGGGGAGACGGAGGCGGCGGAGTACGTCGTGGCGAAGCTGCGCGAGGTGGGGCTGGACCCGGAGGTCCACGAATCCGCCCCGGGCCGGCCCAGCGTGTTCGTGCGCGTGGACGGCGAGGACCGCGAGCGCGGCGGCCTGATCCTCCACGGCCACCTCGATGTGGTCCCCGCCCGCGCCGAGGACTGGTCCGTGGACCCCTTCGGCGCCGAGATCCACGACGGCATGATCTACGGCCGCGGCGCGGTGGACATGAAGGACATGGTCGCCATGATCCTGGCGCTGGCCCGGCACCTCGCCCGCACCGGGCAGCGCCCGCCCCGCGACCTGCTGTTCGTGTTCTTCGCCGACGAGGAGAACGGCGGCGTGTGGGGCTCGGAATGGATGAGCCGGCACCGCCCGGAGCTGTTCGCGGGGATGAGCGAGGCGATCAGCGAGGTCGGCGGCTACTCGATCACCCTGCCCGAGAAGGACACCGGCGAGGACGTGCGCGCCTACCTCGTCCAGACGGCCGAGAAGGGCCTGATCTGGGGTCGCCTGCGCGCCACCGGCCGCGCCGGCCACGGCTCCGTCCCCAACCACGAGAGCGCGATCGTGCGCCTGGCCCAGGCGATCACCGCCCTGGACGAGCACGTCTTCCCGTTCGAGTTCATCGCCGCCGTGCGCGCCCTGTTCGACGGGGTCACCGAGATCACCGGTATCGGCTGGGACGAGGAGACCATCCGCGAGACCCTGCCGCTGATGGGCGGGGCCCGCCAGTTCGTCGCCGGCACCCTCGGCGACTCCGTGAACCTCACGATGCTGGAGGCCGGGTACAAGGGCAACGTGATCCCGCAGACGGCCGAGGCGACGTTCGACGCCCGCTTCCTGCCCGGGCACCAAGACGAGCTGCTGGCGCTGCTCGACGAGCTCACCGGCGAACACGTCGAGGTGGTCATCGACCACATCGGCAACTCCGTGGACTCCCCGCGCGATGCGCCGCTGGTCGCGACGATGACCGAGTCCGTGCAGGCAGAGGATCCCGGCGCCCGGGTGCTGCCCTACTGCCTCAGCGGCGGCACGGACAACAAGGCGCTGTTCCGCATGCTCGGCATCACCGGCTACGGCTTCGCCCCGCTGCAGCTGCCCAAGGGCCTGGACTTCGCGCCCCTGTTCCACGGCATCGACGAGCGCGTGCCGATCGAGGCGGTGCGCTTCGGGGCGCGGGTGCTGCTGCGGCTCGTCCGCGACTGCTGATCAGCTCTCGTCGGCCGACGGGGCCGGGCCTGCCGAGCTGGTCGAGACGTCGGCCGGCGGGATCGGGTCCTCGGGCTGCAGGCCGGTGTACCAGCTGGGCAGGATCCGCAGCAGCGCCTCCCTGACCTCGGAGGCGTCGAGCTCCGCCCCCGCGGCGGCCTCCTCGTCGGTGTCCACCAGCCACTGGATCAGCACGTCGGCCGTGCCGCCGGCGAAGAACCGGGCAGTGCGGGGCACGGGGAGGTAAGAGGGCACCTCGTCGCGCAGGCTGCGCAGCGCGACCTCATGCAGCTCGGACAGACGCCGCACCACGTACAGGTACGTGCGGTGGGCGAACTTCCAGTCCAGCGCCCCGCGCAGGAAGGCGTGGTGGCGCACCAGGTAGACCACCAGGGACGTGATCGTCGTCTGGACCATCTCGTGCGTGGAGCGGCCCTGCCCCACCAGATCGGACTCGAGCTTCTGCTGCTCGTCGAACATCTCGGCGAGCATCGCGCCGATCAGGTCGTCGAGACCGGAGAAGTGGCTGTAGAACGCGGCCCGACTGACACCCGCCCGCTGCACGAGGGCGTTGACGGTGACCTCACCGTCGGACGCACTGAGATCGCGGGCGGCGGCAAAGATCGCCGCTCTGGTCCGCGCGGGGCGAGGGTCGGGCGCACGGCCGCATGAGCTGGGCATTCTTCCATAGTAGCCGCGATCTCGGCCGACCATGGAGGAGGATGAACGCATGCTTCCATTTATGTCCGGCCTGCCGGGAATGTCCCGCAGACAGCAGCCGCAGCGCCACCCGCTGCTGGATGACCTCGTCGGTCAGACCGTCATCCACACCCGCGTGGCCGCCCGCGGCACCTGGACGGTCACGGCCCGCGGCTGGGTGCTGCACTCGCGCATCCAGCAGCTCGACGACGCACCCGTCGGCCTCCGGGACCCGCGGCTTCTGGCGGCCACCGTGAACGGCGCGGAGATGCTGCCCGACGGGCACCTCACCCTCGCCCTCACCACGCCGACGGGCCCGCAGCGACTGACGACCGTGCCCCGCTGGGAGGTGCGCGGCCCTCGCGGAGCCCGGCTGCGGGCCGACGAGAAGGGCGTGATCACCGCGGACCCGCCCGGGCCGCCGGTCCATGCGACACCGGAGGCACTGGCCGCGTTCGCGGCGTCCCGGCCCGGCGCCCTCGAGCAGCGGCTGCAGGATCTCGGCCGACGGACCTGGCTGCACCCCGGCCACGTGGTGGAGGTGATGACGGCCGCGGGAGCCCTCGACGACCAGGAGTTCGAGCGTCGGGGGCCGACGCTGCTGGCCCGCATGCTCGCGCGCGGGGAGATCCGGGCGGGGTTCGTCACCGACGGCCGCTTCGCCCCCTGGGATCTCCCGCTCGCCGACGTCATCGAGCACATCTTCACCGTCTGGCAGGCGGTCGGAGGCAGCGCTCCCGGCCAGGACATGATCGCCTGGTTCGAGCTGACCACCGGCCGCGACACGTCCGGACCGACCAGCGCCCAGGCCATGCCTCCCGGCATGTCCGGCTACGACAGCCCCGGCGTCGTCGGCGGATTCCGCTGAACCCGCTGAGCGCTCCCCCTCCCTGCATCACGCCACCCCTGACGGATCCGGATGCACGCTACCCCGAACCGGTGCATTTCGGAAAGCTCTTCTGGGCACGTGTCCGGTTTCTCTCGGGTAATCGGACCAGCCGGTGAACGCTCGATGAACTCTCCGGGACGCCGGTCGTCGAGCCGGCGCTCGTTCGCACGGCCCGGGCGAGGCTACGCTGGGGGCCGACACGTCGAGAAAGGCGTTTGAGATGCCAGAACGTACCGTGAGGATCGCGAGCACGAGCGGGCTCCATGCCCGCCCGGCGGCGATCTTCTCCCAGGCGGCCAGCGAACAGCCCGCAGCCGTGACGATCGAGAAGCCCGGTGGGAAGGCGGTGCCCGCCTCGAGCATCCTGATGCTCCTGACCATCGGCGCCGACCATGGCGACGAGGTGACGCTGCGCGCCGACGGCGACGGGGCCGAGGACTCGCTCACCGCCCTCGCCGACCTGCTGGAGAAGAACCTCGACGAGGACCTCTGAGTCGACGCGACGGTGGCTCGCGGGAATGCCCGGGACCGGCGGACGGTTGGCCCTGACATGAGCGCAGTCCCGAGCACCTGGCGCATCGCCCTCTCCACGACGGTGGAGCTGCCCGCCCGTTCCCCCGTCGCCCCGCGCCGCTCCTCCCTCTGGCTGCACGTGCGCTCCGGCGCCGTGTCCCTCGGCGCCGGGTACGAGGCGCGGCGCCTCGAGGCCGGGGACGCCGCCTACCTCCACCACGCCCAGCTGCACCCGGCCACGACCCTGGAGCCCTCCACCCTCCAACTGGCCGACCTCCGTCACCTCGGCCCCGAGCCGCCGCGGGACCCGCTGATCGTGCCGGGCTTCGACCGGCGACAGGCCGGCGTGCTCGGGCTGCTGGCCCAGTGCCCGCTGGACGGATCCACCACCGTCGAACGCCCCGACGTCGCCCGCGCCTACGGCGAGCTGATCGGCGCCGCCATGCTCAGCGAGGCGAGCATCGATGCCGGTCAGAGTCGGGGTCGGGAGCGGGAGGCGGACCCTGTCGTCGCTCGCGTCGTCGCCCGGATGGCGGCCGCGCCGTGCCGCTCGTGGACGCTCACGGACCTGGCGGCCTCGGCCCACGTCGGCACGACGGCGCTGGTGGACCGGTTCCGCCGCGCCACCGGCCACTCCCCCATGCAGTACCTGCGCCGGCTGCGCATGGGATGGGCGATGAGCGAGCTCGCCGGCTCCGACGCACCGATCTCTGCCATCGCCCACGACGCCGGATACGGATCGGCGGAGGCCTTCGTCCGCGCCTTCCGCGCCCACACCGGGACCACTCCGGGCCGCTGGCGTCAGACCTCCCGCGGGCGCACCTTGATCGAGGCGAACCCGATCGCAGCGACGGCGGAGACGACGGCTCCGAGCGCCATGGCCGCTGCCGGGCCCTGGTGATCCACCAGCACCCCGCCCACGGCGGACCCGGCCATGATCGCCACCTGGAACGCGGTGACCTGCAGCGAGATCGCTGATTCGACGCGGCGGGGCTCGACCGCGGAGACCCACAGCTGCGTGGTCACCGGCACCATGTTGAAGCCCAGGCCCCAGGCGATCACGACGACGACCAGCACACCCGTCTGCTCCGTCGTGGCCATCCCGAACAGCGCGACGGCGAGGATCGCCGGGCCCGCCGTGGCGGCCCAGCGCATCCAGCGCGAGAGGTATCCGCCGGCGAGGTTGCCGAGCACTCCGCCGAGACCCCAGATCAGCAGCAGCGCGGCGACCGCCGAGGCATCGACCGCCTCGATCGCGACCCGGATGTAGGGGTAGGCGGTGAAGTTGGCGAAGGCGGCGACCGCGATCACCGCGACGCCCACCACCAGGCGGCGGTTGCCGAGCGCCTCCCGCATCATGGCCAGGCCCGCACCGGGCTGTGCGGGCACGGCCGGCAGCAGCCGCCACAGCACGGCGGCCGCCACCAGCGTGAGGGCGCTCATCACGAGGAACACCGCACGCCAGCCGATGATGTCACCGAGCACCGAGGCGACCGGGATGCCGATGATGGTCGCGGTGCTCGTGCCGAGGGCCACCGTGGTCGAGACCAGGGCGGCGCGACCGGTCACCTGGACGCCCACGGACAGGGCGAAGGACCAGAACCCCGCGATCGCCGCCCCCAGCAGGACGCGGGCGATGAGCACCACCGCGAGCGACGGGGCGAGGGCCACCACGAGGTTGGAGAGGATCGCCAGGCCCAGCAGGGACAGCAGCACGGTGCGCCGGTCGGTGCGCGGCAGGATCGAGGCGATGGTCGGCGCGGTCAGCGCTCCGGCCAGGGCCGTCGCCGCCACGGTGAGCCCGGCGCGGCCCTCGGTCACGGAGAGGTCCACGGCCATGCCGGGGAGGACGCCCGCCGGGATGAATTCGGCGCCGACCAGAGCGGCCGTGCCGGCCGAGAGCGCGAGAGCCGTCACCACGGGGTGATGGGCGCGGGCGGGACCTCCACTGGGGTCGCTGGGGTCCGTGGTCGCGGGGCCACGCCGGGACGTGGTCTCGGGTGAGGAGGAAGTCATGACTCCAGCATCGGTCACCGGGAGGGGTTCCGGCTGATCCGACCACCGGAGCGATTGATCACGCGGCCGGAGGAACCGGCCGCCGCCGTGCCAGCTCCTCCGGATCCGCTAGCTCCCGGCGAGCAGCGCGACCGTGATCGCGAAGACCACGCCCGCGCCGACGAGCGCCCCGAGGGACCCGATGAGCACGCCCGGCCAGGGGGTGCGCCGCAGCAGCAGGACGCTCAGCCCTCCGCCGAGCAGCAGCAGTCCGCCCAGGGTCGGCGCGCCCAGCAGCAGCCCCACGAAGACCACCGTGTCCCGCGGGGTGAGGGCACACCCGAAACCGATCCCCTCGCAGCGCCCGTCGGGATTCTCGTCCGGAGCGATCGCGAGACCCAGCGCGTACAGGACGAGCAGCAGCGCCCAGGCCAGCAACGTCAGCAGCACGGAGAGACCGCGCCGTCGAGGCGACTGCTCCGAGGGCGGCGAGGTCGGGTGCGGGGCCGGTTCCATGGACGGTCAATCTACGGCAGGGCGCCTGCTCGCTGCCGTTGCCCGCGGGCATCTGCACCCACGAATGCACTGAGCCGCGACACCGTCTGTCAACGATGTCGCGGCTCAGGGAAAAGGGCGGTAGCGATCGTTGACCGGTGAGTCGCGACATCGTTGACGCCCGGACGCGGCCGAGGATGCCGCATGAGTTCCCTGAGTCAACCTCTAGGCCGTGAGAGCGCTGCTGT
>NZ_JBHTCW010000006.1:0-202174 GCF_042666305.1 Brachybacterium sp. GCM10030268
TACCCCCGAGCAGGAGGTGACCACCAACTCCCTACCCGCCCTAACCGCCTGACCCCTCTCACCGAAGGACCGCTACACCACTTCCCGGGACTTGACCGGCCACACTTTGCCGCTGGGCACGTGTATCTCCAGTGCCGATGCGGTCGGGGGCGCACAGCCGCGTCACCACGGTGCGATCGATTCGAGGGGGGTGATCGCCCAGAATCTCGTCTGCTTCCTCCGCGACGGACGAGACTGCTTCCGGGAGGTTCACGTCGGCGAGCGAACCGATATCCGCGCGCTCGAAACGCTCCTGCCAGGCGGAAGGTCTCCAGGCGAAGGGGGCTTGTGCCCTCTGCCCGGCCTGCAGCCAGAGGCGGTGCGCGCGATGGAGCGCGCGAGGGACCGAGGTTTTCGTAACAGTCTTGCTGTTGCGGGTCATGACGTGGCCGATGCCGGCGTGGAGGAGTGAGAACCAGGACCAGACGCCGAAGGGGGCGACAGATCGATCAGCATCCACTCCGTATCTGCTCGGATTTTCTCCAGCAGCTCGGCTTGTCGGGGCTGGCCCATCACCCGCCGATACTCACTGAGTGTTCTCAACAGACGGCCGTGATGCCTGGCTTCGCGGCTGAGAGGATTGGTGGGCACGTAGCGCTCGATCGTCGCTCCCTCCTCGAGTGGGAACACCCAGTACGGGTTGATCAGCGGGTCTCCGACTGGCCTGGACAGTTCTGCCGCGTCAAACATGGCCGTCCAGGGATCCTCGACGTCGGGATTGAGGACGACGGCACCGTGCGTGGCCGAGACATTCTTCCGCACGGCATGCCCTTTGTAGCGGTGCACGCGGCCTTCGCGCTGCTCGAGGTCGACGGGATTGCTGGGCAGGTTCCAGTGGACGACGGCATGGCTGTAGGTGTGGAAGTCGAGACCCTCCTGCCCCACCGAGGTGCTGGCGAGCACGAACGGCCAGAACGGTGAGTTGAAGCTCTGGCGCACGCTGGCCTCACGTTCAGCGGCTTGGTCCTGGGTCTGGGCGCGACCGAACCGTGCGGCGAGGTGGGAGTTCACGTGGCGCTCCTCGGAGCCCGCGCGATCGCCGGTGACTCGGATGTCCTGGATGGTGTTGATCGCTGTGCGGATCGACGAGGTGCCGGCGATACGCTCGGCCAGGGCATGCGCTCGTTCGGGAGGCGCCGCGGATTTCAGCCCTTCGGACTCCACGAGAGTGTGCACGTACTCGTCGAGGACCGCCTGCAGGTTGCCGTTCTGGGAGTAGCGCAGCACCTGTCGCCAGTACGCGTCGGCGGAGTCGCTAGCGAGATCGTCGGAGGCGGTCGAACGCACTGCAGTGACGATCTCGGGACGGTTGAATAGGGTGCGCAGCCCTTCGGCGATAGTGAAGGCCGCTCCGCGCACGGCATGGTCCGAGAGCACCGCCTGGCCACCGCAGACTCGGCTGAGTGCGCGCAGGGCGCACACCCCGGGGGCGGCGACAGCCATTGCCGCCAGGACGTCCGCGAGATCACTCGGCGCCTCGCTTCCGAGCTCGGCGGTCTCCGCGCTGAGCATGCTGGGCCCGCCCGTGCCGTCCCACACGGCGGAGGCCGCGTAGGAGATCGTGTCTTCGAGCAGCTTTGCGGTCCGTCGGCCAGCCGCAGACTGTCCCTCCTCCGGCTCCTCGGGCCCGTCGGAGTCCGGGACGTTACGGGTCCACCGGCGAAGCCGGCGCGAGAACTCATCCCTGCTGCCGAGCAGGGCCCGATCTAGCAGGTATGGCGCCATGCCGTACCACTCCCAGTTGCGGGTCTGCTCCGGCGGTGCAGTGGTGCGGATTCCGATCTCGTCGAGCCGCTCCTGGATCCGCTCGCGCACGATCCGCAGCAGTAGATCAGGATTCAGGGGCAGCTGGAGCCCGTGGTCCCGCGCGAGCCGCAGGGGATCGCCGAGCTCGGCGAGAGTGATCGACGGGTGCATGAGCGTGAGGTGTGCGAGATTCCTCGGGCGGTTCCTCGCGTGGTCCCAACCGAAACGCAGCGGCATCGTCGACGTCTTGGCCGTGTACGTCAGTGCGCCCTCAACGGAGAGCCGGCCCGAGACCTCGAGAGCGCGACGCTCTGCCTCGTAGCTGACCATGACGGAGATCGCTTTGGGCACGACACCCCACGCCGAGAACACCAGTCGCTTCGTGAAACTCCGCGCGGCGGCCGAGCCGTACGGCCCGGCGGGGGCGACGTACTCGAGGGAAGGCGGGAGCCATGCGAGCCTCCACGCCTCGTGGGACATGACGTCGTCGATCAGAGCTCGCATCTTCGCGTTCGCCGGATCGATCGCGCGGTACTGTTCGATGTCCTCCCAGCTGAGCAGCCCATCCCGGTGCCGGTGGAGCAGCTCGGCGAGCCCGGAGTCCCCGCCCGTGATCGCGTCGTGGAGTCGCTCCTGGACCTGGTATGCGGTGCGGTCCATGAGGTTCGGCGCATAGGGGGTCGAACGCCAGAACTCGAAGGCGTCGCGGGAGCCGACGTGCGCGGCCAGGGCGTCGTCGGCGAGCCAGCCCTTGACGTCCTTCGCTGTCAGCTCCATTGGACCGAGCTTTCGCTCGCTGAGCATGCCGCTGCGGTCCGGTGTTGCGGCGAGGCGCTCGGTGCGGGTCATGACGCGGCGTAATTCGACCTCGACCTCGGCTCGTGCGGCCTTCCCCGCAGCGATCTCGGCTTCGTCGCCGGAGAGGGCGGCGCGTCGCATGACGCCGAGCCGGTCGGTCACGTGCGCGGCCCGCGTGGGGCCGGCCAGGAACGCGATCGTACGAGTGAAGTCGCGGTAGTGGTCCTCTGAATCGGGTTCGTCGGGCAGGGTGTACATCTTGTACGGCGTCGCCGAGAGCACGAGCACCTTCGCTCGCTCCGTCGTGATCACCCGTCGGGCCAGTCGCTGCGGCTCGCTCAGGACCTGATGGTCCTGGTCGCTGGTATCCTCCGAAGGAAAGAGGTCCTTGAAGCGTTGAAACTCGTCGAGGATGACGAGGTCGGGGTCCAGCCTCTCCACCGAGACGTGGGCCATCGCCATACGCAGCCGGGAGACGAAGTCGTTCCTGCGGCGATGAAGCTCGGGGCCGCGCCCACGCCCGCTTCGCGCCCAGGTGTCCAGATCTTCTCGGAGCTCGTCCAGCAGTTCTCCGCCCGTCGGGCCTGGTGCAGTGCGGAGGTGCAGGGCGAAGTCGTCGACCAGCTGTTCGTCCAGCGGCGGCCTGCTCTCCTCCCAGGTGAGTCGGTGCTTGAAGCCCTCGACCCCGGCATTGCACGCGAGGTACGACGTCCAGGCGGACCGCCGCATCTCCTTCCGGCCCAGTACGGAGTCCTGGGAGAGCATCCAGTGCACCAGGGCACGTTCGGGCGCCGTGCCGGTCGCGTTGCCGAGCCGGAACGACGTGCCGGGCGTGAAGGAGATCAGCTGGACGCGGTCACCACGACCTTGTCCCATCGTCGCCGGCAGCAGTGTGAGGCGATCGGCGTTGTCCTGCACCTCGCCGCCGGTGAGATCGCGCAGGCGCTGCAGGTTCTGTTTCGCGATCTGCCCGTTGGAGCAGACGTACACGATCGTGATGGGGCGGTCCTGGTCCCAGAGGTGATCGATTGCCCGTGCGGCGACACCCTTGGCGACCAGGGTCTTGCCGAGCCCCACCTCGTCGGCGACGAGGAACCGGTCCACACGGTCCTGATCGGCCCATAGTCGGTGGAAGGTGTGCTCGACCGTTGCGCGCTGGAAGGGCTTCAAGGCGCTGAGGATGGCGTCGGGGGTGGGTCGCTCCGTCGAGGATCTCTGCTGATCGCGTGTAGCCGTCACCGGTGTCTCCTCTCGCGGGTGACGTCCAGGACGACGTCCCACATCTTGGTGAACTCCTCGGGGATGAGCTCCTCGGCTTCCGGTAGCTGCCTCAGCTCGGCGATCTGATCCGCGATCGACGCCAGGTGGTTGGGGGACCTGGAGGCGGCGCGCAGCAGTGGCTCGAACAGCACCACGGGTGGCAGCGGCGCTGCGGTGGCATCGTCGTCGACCCCGGTCTTGGCAGAGTACTCCTGAGATTCCGTCTCCATACGAGTGCTGTACGGATCATCGATTCCCAGCAGGAAGGAGAGGTAGCGCAGCATCCGCTCCGGGTCCGACAGGAGTGCGGAGAGGATGGCCTGTCGTCGATCCGGGACGTCACCGGCGAGCGGGACGAGCAGGCAGCAAGAGCGTGTCACCCGGGCGTCACCTGTTCCGTCGGTGGTCCGGACCGCGAGGAAGGGGGTCACGTTCTCCGGGGAGATGTCCCACTCGAGGGCCTCGCCGAGCAGTCTCTTCTGGTTCGGCACGGTGATCGGCCAGATCTCGGTGCGTCCGGGAGCGTTCTCGGGCATCAGCAGGTCGAGCCGTGCGAGGACGGTGTCCTTTCCGCCTAGGACGTCCAGCCGCGGCGACGACATGGCCAGAGCTTGGTGGAAGGCCTCGAGGGCCATGCTGGTGGCGGTCGCGGGGTCGTGCTCGCCGTTCTCGGCGCGAGGGGTGTACGGCTGGAGCACGGCTCTGAGCCCTGGAGAGTCGCCCTGTTCGTCAAGGACTGTGTCGATGCCGCAGAGAGCGCTGGGCCCGGTGAGCACGGCGCCGAACTCCACGTTCGAGGACCACCCGGCCTCGGTCAGATTGGCGCTGCCGGTGATTGTCGTCGAGGTGCCGTCGGGACCGTCGGCGATGACGGTCTTCGCGTGGAGACCGTCGAACGTGAGGGAGGGGTCCTCGCCTTCGGCCGGAACCGCCGTGAACTCGTCGAGCGCGACTGCGGGCGCGTCGTCGTCGAGGCGGAGTGTGCTGCTCAATACGTTGACGTCCCAGCGCATGAGCGCCTGTGCCCCGAGCCGGTCGATCTCCTCTGGACGGGAGACGAGCACGTTCTGCGTGCCCGCACCGCGGAGGCGCTCCAGGGTCCTGGCTGCGAGGAACGGGCTGAGGGCGAGGATCCGCCGAGCATCGTCCGGGAACGGCCAGTCGGCGTCGTCGCCGAGACCGAGGGGAACCAGGCGGCCACCGGTGAAGGGGAGGGGCGCGCTGAACTGTGTGGAGTGGAGGGTACGTGTGAGGTCAGCGATCTCGGATCGACGCTCTGCCGGGATCGAGATCAATGCGAGTTCCGGGAGCTTGCCGACGAAGCCTGCCGCGGGAGCGCCGCTGATCTCTCCGGAGGGATCCTCGTCGAGCACGAGGAGCGTGTCCCTCGCGTTGTCCAGCGTGAGGTTCCGACTGGCGACGAGCAGGCGATGGTGGGCTGTGCCCTCATCGTCGCGGTAGCGGACGGCCCAGATCTTCGGGTGGAACAGCGCCCCCTCCCGGGGTGCGTTGACCTGGACGATCGAGTCCTCGAGGAACGTGAAGATCCTCGAGTAGGCCGAGGGCACGTGGATGGCGGCCGACTGGCAGAAGACAGTGGTGCGGGAGAGATACTTCTGCGCCGCATCGAGCAGCTCGACGGGGTCCTGCCTGGGGATGGTCGAGGCGTCACCGACGTCGTGGAGCGCGAAGGTCATCGGTGCGATGAGGATCGCCGTGAGGTTCAGCGAGTACGTGGTCGCCACGGCGACGTCCACGCGGTATCCCGCGGGCGGGCGGAGCGCCTCGGTGAGCAGCACGGTCTCGTCGGGCTGCAACATCAGGCGGCCTCCAATCCGTCGTAGATGTCCTGGAGATGCGAGCGGGCGTACCGCCAACGGAACTCGAGGCGGCCGGCACCGCTGGCCCCGCCCCAGGCGTCGAGGGCACGGCGGTTCCCGAGCCGCGCGAGGCTCCCCTTGACCTGCCGCTCTCGGCCCCGGACGAGATCCCGCAATGCGGGATCATCGGCGACTACGCGCGTCGAATGCGCGGAGTCGAACCACGTGCTGAGGAAGCCTTGAGTGGACGAGTTCAGCCGACGGTTCATCCCCCACACCATTTCCCAGATCTCGAGGCGCTCCGTCTGCGTGACGGATGGCGCGTGCCGGGCGTCGTCGCTCCAGGTGTCGAGCCGTTCCCTGTACAGCTGCACCGTCTCGTCGTCGGTTTTGTTGCCTCCTGCTGCTTCCTCGGCAACCAGCAGGTTGTAGAGCAGGCTCGCGCCAAGCATCGAGAAGCTGAACTTCTCGGCCCGGCTGACGAGTCCGGCGAGCCGCTCGGGCAGCTGTTCACGGATCCTCGGGTCCCAGACAGTCTCGGGAGCAGAGGCGGCGCTGGTCCAGGTTGCAGGCCGGTGGGTGAGCAGGTGCGCTAGTAGCGAGTCCGGCTGGCTGCGTGAGATGGCCTCGCTGAGGTACTCGGCGTCCTCCCGGCGCAGGGCGAACGTGGCTGAGCGGTGAAGATCTGCTGGCGGGTGAGGGAGCCCTGAGTCGATGCCGGTCGGGGTGAGTTCAGGGCGGGATTCGCTGTCCTCCGTCGGGGGTTGCCGCTTCTGTTCCTCTCGGCGCAGCACGCTGCGCTCGAAGACGTCATGCACCTGCATCCCCCGCTCCACGAGGCCCCAGCTCACGATCCCGCCCCAGTAGACGACGCTGGGGAGTCGAGTGAGGTTCCGACCCGACTGGCGGCCGAACACCCCCTGGGCTTCGCCACCGCGCTGGAGGGCGTCGATGAACTTGTACTCGAGGTCGCGGAACGTCAGCTGCATCTGGCGGGCGGTGTCCCGGTGCGTCGAGGCCTGCATCAGCCAGGGCACGAAAAGGACGTAGCGCAAGCGAGTGTGGAGGGTCGAGGTGCCGGGGAAGAGAGAGTCCGAGAACGAGTCGCGGATCCCGCCGATTCCGAGGTCGTCCACCGTCGTCCGGTCGCGGAGCTGGTCGACGGCTTCCATCATGCGGCGTCGCTGCGCGGGGTCGACGGCGTACCAACCGAAGGCAGAGGAAGACATGTCCTCCAGTTTGGGGCAGGGGTATGACATTAGGGTCGCATTTGCCAGGTCTGTGCCCTTTCGGTGCTGTTTCCCCTCGCTCGAGGTCCCCGAGTTCTTCCTCGAGGACCTGCGGGAGGGCTTCGCCGCGGTGTAGGCCGCCCGCCCGGAGGACGACTCCCTCGTGGCGGGCGGGTGAGCAGCGCCGGCGCAGACCACGCTCGCTCCGTCTTGTGGTTCCCTCGTGCGGCCGGACGGCCGTCACCCTCACGTGCGTGCCGCGACCTGTCGCCTCGGCCGAGCCACCGCCGAGCGCACGAAGAAGCCCGCAAAACGGCCGGCCGCCGTCAGCCGCCGCGGCCGGGGGAAGCCCTGCCCGCGGATGGACGCCAGCAGGCGCACCAGATCCGGCAGATCGATCCGCGGGAACGTCCGCAGCGACTCCCCGTCGGCCGAGTCCGCGGGGGAGACCTCGGTGCTCAGCGTGGTCAGCCCGCGCAGCAGTGCGCCGATCTCGTCGACCACCCCGGTCTCGGCGTCGGGTCCTGGGCGCACCCCGCCGAGGGGACGGATGGTGATCGTGCGTCGCAGCAGCGACCACGTCGGCGGGTTGTACTGGCGTCCGCCCAGCAGCCGACGCACTAGCGGCCCCACCCGTCGTTGGGAGCGGTACAGCTGCGACTGCCACCGGGTGCTCCAGGTCAGCGCGGTCTCGCCGTTCTCATCCAGTTGCAGGGTGCCCCCGAGCCGCGAATAGAGATCAATAATCGGCGGCCGCCCTGCTTTCGGTGATCAGATGAATCTTGTCGTTTGTCTGACCTCCGAGACGTAGTGTCGCGCCTATCGAATCCCCGCTCGACCATTCAGTTATCTCCGGCCGAGGTCGCCTTGGGTTGCAGTGCACCGGTGGCCGTCGCCGGTATCTAGCCTAGGGAGGCGGAGCCGCTGCCTTTGCCAGTCTCGTTCGGCCATCAATGCGTGGCCTTGCCCATCTGGAATAATGACTCCAACGTCTGCGGTGGGCGCCGGCCGCGCGAATTGGAATCTTGGAGATTGGGTTCTTGTACCTCGGCGCGCCCGGGCAATAATTGCGCCTGCCCTTTAGCGTCGGGCTTGAAAGTCGGAGCGTTTTGGCCAAGGCCACACCGACGAGTCCTTCGCGCGGACTCGGGGTGCGTGCCCGTATAGATAGAGACCAATAGCTGTGGCCCCGGCAAGCCCTGAGGCGCCGAAAAAGAACGAAGCATACGCAGGCACCGTCGCCGCGAAGGCCAGCAGGCCGACCGCTGCTCCAGCAAAATCGCACGCAACTGCGACCAGCATTCCAGCGGCGACAGCGCGTCGGACGTCCTCGTTCCCGAGCTTGTGTAGCGACGGAAGTTTAATATCTTCCTGGGAAGGGGTGTCTCCGCTAAAAAATGCGTTGCGAAAATCGCGGCGCCTAAATTCCAGTAGATAGCCGCGGGCGAGGAGGAGGGGTGCTACTGCGGAAATGCTCAACCAGACTAGCCCCAGTGCTAGTGAGGCTGAGTAGTCGGCCGCGAGCGGGCCGGGCGCCACGAATGCGAGCAGGCTAATGGTGAGGAGCGAGAAAAACAACATCTTGAGTGGCGGAAGCACAAAGCTGAGGGAGAAAGCGGTCTTTCGCTGTTCGCGCAAGGCTTCGCGAGACTGCAACTCCGCCAGGCTGTATCGAAGTGCACGATTGATAACGGGGCTCGGCGCCTTATTCATCAGGGACATCACCGACTGCAGGCGGTTTATGCGTCGATGAAGGCGGGATTCCGCAGTGTATGCCGATAGGGCTATGATGGCACTGACCAGGGCGGTCATCGTTCCGACGATGCTCAGAGCGCTCTCCATCCCGACCTCCAACTGTTGAACCCGGGGGCAACGGTACCGAGGGAAGCGGACACTCGGTGCCGATTCGCGCGCGTCCGGTGGGTCACCCGATGCCGGGAGGAGTCGCGTCGTGCTGCCGTCGGGCCTGGGTGCCGGTCACGCTCCGCCCGAGGACCGGCGGCAGTTCACCCGCGCCCTCATTGGCTTCCCAGTAGCCGATACATCAGTGGTACCGAGGGCGCACACCGATGTCTGGTACGAGCTGCCGAAGCATACGTGGCCGCGGTGGGCAGATCCAATGCGGGTCGACGGGGTTTTCAGCTAGCGTCGGCGAGCGGATTAGTGCTAGGCATCGCTTCTCGTTGTCTTCATTCCCCAGCGGATCTACCCAGAACTACGCGAGCTGCGAGTTTTGTAGGCGGCCTTCCCCGTGTTCCTCAGTACACATAATCCTCCCCAGCCACCCAATCCGGGAACTCCCAGTCCGTCCGGTCCACCGACGCCCCTTCCTGCTTCGCGGCCTCGATGGCGCCGTCGAGCTCCTCGGAGTTGGCGTCGCTGAGGTCGATGAGCGCGGCCTTCAGGTTGTCGATCTCCCCGCCCAGGTACCCCTGCACCACGTTCCCCAGCTCCGGGGTGACCGTGGCCCGCTTCGCCTCGGCCGCGGAGACCTCGATGTTGCGGACGATCGCCTGCGGGGCGCGGAAGATGCGCTTGGCGTAGTCCTCGACCAGCCAGGCGTAGGGCTCGATGACGTCGGCGCCGGGGACGACGTCCAGGAGGATCGGCGGCTGGTCCATCGCCGTGGCGAGCTCGGTCTGGTAGTCCTCCTGGGTGAAGGACTCGATGAGCTGCGACGCCTGCTCGGCCTTCTGCGTGCTGCCGCCGATCACCCAGTCGCTGGCCCGGGCGCCTCGCGCGGCAACGATGTCCTCGCCGTTCGGGGTGGGCATGCCGGCCACGGCCATCTTGGGCAGCATGTCCGGGTTCAGGGAGCGCACGGCGCCGGGGGAATAGGGGCCGTCAATGTGGAAGCCGATGCTGCCGGCCGCCCAGCGGCCGCGGGCGTCGGGGATCTGGAAGCCGGAACTGCCGGGCAGCAGATACCCCTTGTCGTTGATCTCCTTGTACAGCTCGATGGCGGTGATGTACGCGTCGTGGTGATACTCGAAGGCGCCCGTGTCGTACCGCTGTCCCTGGTAGCCAGGGAAGCCGGCGGCCTGGGCGAGGTCGTCGATCTGCTCGGTCATGCGCCGGGGCACGCCGAGCGCCATGGTCATCGGATCGAACTCCCCGTGGGCGGCGATCGCCGCGAGCGCCGCGAGCAAGTCGTCGTAGCTCTTGGGCGGTTCGAAACCGACGGCCTCGGCGATCTCCGTGTTGTACCAGGCGCAGGCCACGTACTGCTTGTCACTGAAAGCCGGCAGGCCGTAGATCTTCCCGTCCAGCTGGGTCAGGCCCTCGACGAAGGAGCCTTCGGGCAGTCGTCCCTTCGCCTCGTCGGACAGCGTGATCTCATGTACCCAGCCGGCATCCACCAGGGCCGGAAGCGGCAGGCCCACCAGGGCGGTGTACACATCGGGCAGCTGCTCGGCCTGGTTGGCGAGCTGGAGCGCCTCGGTGGCCGCGGAGGGTTCGTTGTAGGTGTGCTCGATGGTGGCACCGATCTTCTCGCCGAGGTCGGTGGCCCACTGGTCGTGAAGATCCTGGAGGCCACCGAAGTGGTCCCACCAGCGCAGTGCTCCCGGTGCGGCACCGTCACCGCCGCCGGCGGCGGGAGGTGCGCTGGGGCCGCCGCAGGCTGCGGCGAGAGAGGCGAGGCCGGTCGCGCCGAGGCCGGCCAGTGCGTGACGACGGGTGAGGTGATGCATGGGAACTCCTCATTGAGTGCTGGATGCTTCGAGACGGACAGGACAGACAGGGCAGACGGGGCGACGGTCAGGACTTCACGGACCCGGCGATGCCTTCGACGAAGTAGCGCTGCATGAAGGCGAACAGGGCCACGATGGGGATCAGCGAGATGACGCCGGCGGCGGCCATGCCGGGCCAGTCCGTCGAGTTCTCGCCGACGAACGCCTGCATGCCCACGCTCACGGTGCGCAGGGCCGGATTGCTGAACGAGAACACCAGCGGCAGGAAGAATGCGTTCCAGGTGAACAGGAACGTCAGCACCGACACGGTCGCGGTGACCGGCATGGACAGCGGGAGCATGATTCGGGTGAACGTGCGCAGGAACCCGGCCCCGTCGACCACGGCGGCCTCCTCGAGCTCCATCGGCAGGCGGCGGAAGTACCCGGCGTAGATGAGGATCGCTGCCACGTTCGCGCCGCCGGACAGGGCGAGGATCATGCCCGAGAGCTGGTCGAGCAGGCCCAGCTGCATGGAGAGCTTGACGATCGGGATGATCGTGTAGCCGGTGGGGACGAACAGCGTCGCCACCAGGATCCCCAGAATCAGCCGCGACCCGGGGAAGCGATACCGCCCCAGCACGTACCCGGCCAGGGCGCAGCGCACCACCACGATCACCACGGTGCCGACGGTGACGATCGCCGTGTTCAGCAGGTAGCGGCGGAAGTTCCCGTCGGTCCACGCCCGGGCGTAGTTCTCCCAGCGCAGCTTCTCGGGGATGAGGGCCAGCCCGCCGGAGAAGATCTCGCCCGAGGACTTCAGCGAGGCCGAGACCATCCAGATGAACGGATAGATCCACAGCAGCGCGATCAGCCCCAGCGCTGCCACCAGCAGCCACCACGGCAGCCGGCGTCGCCAGCGGGCGGTGCGCGCCGGGCGCGGCGAAGCGGCAGGGACCGCGGTGGAGGTCGGAGAGGGGCGGGTACCAGTGCTCATGCGCGGGCTCCTGAGCGTCGGGCGATCATCGTGACCCACAGCTGGATGCCGACCACCACCAGCACGAGCAGCCCGAACAGGACGGCGGCCGCGGAGGCGAAGCCGAGCTGGGGGATCGTCGCCGCGAAGGCGTAGCGGTAGATGTAGATCTCGATGATCTCGGTGCTGTAGAAGGGGCCGCCTGCCGTCATGGTCTGCATGAGGTCGAAGGCGTGGAAGCAGTCCTCGACCGTGAGCACGGCGATGATCAGCAGGAAGGGCACCAGCAACGGCAGGGTGATGTGGCGGAACGTCTGGATCGCCCCGGCCCCGTCGATGCGCGCCGCCTCGTAGAGGTCCCGCGGGACGGTCTGCAGGGCGGCCAGCCAGTAGATCAGGGTGATCCCGAAGAACTTCCACACGTAGATCAGGGCCGACGTCGCCAGCGCCGTGGTCGAGGATCCCAGCAGGTCGATCGAGCCGAGCCCCAGCATCTCGGACAGCAGCGAGAGCGGCCCACTGGCCGGGTCCAAGACGAAGCGCATGACCACGCCGACGATCGCGGTCGTGGTGACCACGGGCAGGAAGTACATCGTGCGGAAGAAGGCCGACAGCGGCAGCTTCGGTGAGTTCAGCAGGATCGCCAGGAAGAACGCCCCGAACACGCGCAGCGGCGCCACGATCAGCATGAATACCAGCGTGATCCGCACCGCCGACCAGAACATCGGGTCCGCGAGCACGGCGCGATAGTTGGCGATCCCCACGAAGCGCTGATCGGCGGTGAACCCGTTCCACTCCACCAGCGAGTACCAGTAGCTGGCGACCATCGGATACAGGGTGTACATCCCGTACAGCACGAACGTCGGCAGCAGGAAGGCGTAGATCCACAGGTTGCGCCGCCGCTGCCGGGCGCGCTGTGCCGGGCGCCGGGGCCGACGGGAGGCCTCCGGGGTGCCGGGTGTACGAGGGGTCGAGGGCCGGGCGAGAACCGAGGAGCCGGTCATCGGGTACCTCCTTCCGGAGCGTGGTCGCAGTGCACAGGGGCCGCGGCGGTCTGATCAGCGGATCTGGCTGATCGAGAAGGTCGCGGGGTCGTTGCCGATGCGGTGGCCCTGATCGAGGGAGTCGATCTGCGCCATCTGCTCGGAGGTGAGGGTGAAGCCGTCGACGTCGAGGTTCTCCACCAGTCGCGCACGGGAGGTGGTCTTGGGGATGACCACGTAGCCGTGCTGGAGATGCCAGCGCAGCACCACCTGGGCGGGGGTCGCCCCGTGGCTGCGGGCGATCTCGGTGATCGGCGGCAGCTCGAGGTCGGCGCCCTGGCCCAGCGGGGAATAGCTCTGAACGGTGATGCCCAGTCGCTGCTGGAGGGCGACGAGCTCGGCGCTGGCGTGCGTGGGGTGCAGCTCGATCTGGTTCACCGCGGGCATGACCTGCGCGATCTGTTCCAGCTCACGCAGGTGCTCGGGCAGGAAGTTCGAGATGCCGATCGCGCGCACGGCCCCTTCGGCGTGGAGCCGCTCGAAGGCACGCCACGTCTCCTGCCAGAGCCCGGCTGCCGGGTTCGGCCAGTGGATGAGGTAGAGATCCAGCTGGTCGAGCCCGAGACGGTCGAGGGTCTCGGCGAACGCGCGCAGGGTGCTGTCGTACCCCTGCTCACCGTTGCGCAGCTTGGAGGTCACGAAGACTTCCTCGCGCGGGACGCCTGAGGCTGCGAGGGCGGCGCCGACGCCGGCCTCGTTGTTGTATGCGGCGGCGGTGTCGACGTGGCGGTACCCGACCTCCAGGGCCTGCTCGACGACGGGCTGGACCTGGTCCGGAACGATCTGGAAGACGCCCAGACCCAGCTGGGGGATCTCGATCCCCGGGGCGATCGGGACGCGGGTGGTGACGGGCGCGGTGGGGGAGAGGCTCATCGGATCGGCTCCAGGACGAGCAGCGAGACGGCCGGCAGCGGCAGCTCGAGAGTCAGTTCGAGCGCTCCCTCCGCGGTCGCGTCCACGGTGGCCGGCTCGGCCAGGTCCTCGAGGCCCTCGCGGGCGTGGATCTGCGCGAGCTGCTCCGGGGTGGGGACCTGCGGGGATCCCAGGCGCTGCCACACGGTGTGGCTGTTGGAGTGCTCGGCATCGATGCGCCGGTGGCTCAGACGGTACGAGCCCTGCTCGAGGCCGCGCACGGTGAGGTTCACGGGTGTGGGTTCCTCTGCCGTGCGGTACTGGTCATCGGTGTGGCGCCACAGCGCAGCGGCGATACGACCGTCGCCGTCCCGGGAGGCCAGCACGTCGACCTCCTCGGGCATGGACCGGCCCTCGGCCTGATCCAGCAGTTCCACGCCGTGGGCTGCGCTGCTGCGTGCCTCCAGGCGCGTCTGGCCCATCTGCGCGAGGAGCCGGTACGCGTTCAGCAGCGGCTTCTCCACCCGGTCGGCGGTGAGGAAGGCGCGGGTGCCCTCGAAAAACCGCTCGCCCTCGAAGTAGAAGCTCCACGACATCGCCTGCTGGATGTTTGCGCCCTCCTGGGCGCTGAGGTCGAGCAGCTTCTTCATGAGCTTGACCTGGAACACCGGGAAGTACTCGGTGTTCTGGAACCGGAAGTTCGCGTTGTCGTAGAAGGAGAAGTGGGCGGGAACGCCCGCATCGCATTCGTCGATGATCGCGGGGAGGCTCCGGTAGGCGGGGTACTTCGCCATGACGCGCAGCATGGAGCGCACCTCGTGGAGCATCTTGTGGGCCGAGGGGTTCTGCTTCTCGGGCGCCTCGCCGCCGGTGGGTCCGTATACGCGCCAGGGGGTGAAGGAGGAGCCCTTGGTGTGGAAGGAGACGAAGTCCAGCGGCAGCTCGCGCTCGTTGGCGTAGGCCAGGAATCCGTCCAGGAACTCGGCGCCGCCGCCGGTGACGGCCGGGCCGCCCACCTTCGCTGAGGGCAGCACGCTGCGCACTCCCTCGACGGTGGCCGCGTAGAGCTCGTGGAACTGCTCCGGGGTGCCGCGCCAGTAGAAGATGTCCGGTTCGTTCCACAGCTCCCACAGCCAGGTGTCGACCTCCTCGGCCCCGTAGCGCTCCAGGCAGTGCGCGGCGACCGCGGCGATCAGGTCCCGCCAGCGGTCGTAGTCGCGCGGCGGGTAGGCCCACTGGCCCGCTTCGTAGGCCGAGTAGACGGTGGGGCTGGAGGTCACGGTGAGCTCCGCGGCCTCCGGCGGGAGCAGGTCACGCGGGGTGAAGCCGATCTCGACGAGCACGTGGTGACCTGCCGAGACGATGGCGTCATAGGCCTGGTCGAGGATCGTGAAGTCGTAGTACGGGGTGCCGTCGGCGTCCTCGTGGTAGACGTTCCCGTTGCCCCAGTGGGGGATGCCGAACCCCGAGCCCGAGCACAGCGCGTAGTGGGGGCGGATGTGATACCCGGTGCTGGTCAGCTCACCGAAGGTGTTCAGCAGGTGCCGGCCCGTGGGCGTGTAGGTCCAGTTGATCTCGTCGTAGCCGACGCTCTCCCACAGCCGTGTGAGGATGCCGATCTCCTGGCCGGCATCGATCTCCACCTGCGCCGACGTGACGTGCGGGGCGGTGGGATCGCTCGGCGCATGAGGCGGGAAGGCGCGGGAGCTGGTGAGGTTCACGTGGGTGTTCTGGGCCGTCGTGGACACGCGGTCACTGCCTTTCAGGGCTCACGGTGGAGCTGGAACTGGAGGATCGGCTGTCGCCGAGCAGCAATGCTCGGCTGAGGGTGGGAGCAGGGGTGGTGATGGTGCTGCGCTTCGGCGGGGAGCGGATCGGCTCGGCGCCAGTGGTCGCTGCATGCAGGCAGTGGCTGCTGTGCCACCGCGCGGTGAGGGGAGCCGGGTGGGCTTCTCACTGTGCCGCCACACTAGGATTGCAGATTGCAAGTTGTCAACAATCTACGCCGACTACTTTGGCCATTCTTCGATCCGGTGGAATGTTCGGTGCGGGCTGGCCCAGTGTCGGGCCTGGTCAGAGCCCGGTCTTGCCTTCCGGGCCGGGACCCGACAGAGGGCCGGCCTTGTCCGGCCCGTTCTCGAGCGCGCGCACCTTGCGGATCTGGCGGAGCGTCCAGCCGATGTGCTTCTCGATCGAGCGCACCGCTGCGGCCTGGTCTCCCGAGGCGAGATCGTCGCGCATCTCCTGGTGCTCCTGATGGAGCTTGGAGCGAAACTCGGATCGGTCGGTGCGGGCGTTGAGGAACATCGCGACTTGGCTGCGCAACGTGTTCCAGGTCCACTGCAGCCGCGAGTGGTCGGCCGTCTCGTAGACCAGATCGTGGAACTCGAGGTCCAGACGAACGTGCTCATCGCCCGGCTCGTCCAGCGAGATCTTGCGCATCTGGGCGATCACCTCGTCGAACCGGGCCAGGACGTGCTCGTCGATCCGTTCGGCGCAGCGCTCCATCGCCAGTCGCTCGATCGCCAGGCGCATCGAATAGATCTCTTCGATGTCGTCGTAACCCAGCGTGATCACCCGGGCCCCGCGGTGGCGCTGCGACTCGACCAGACCTTCACGGTCCAGCAACGAGATCGCCTCACGGACCGGGCCGCGACTGACGGACATCGACTCTGCCAGCTCCGTCTCCTTCAGGCGCTCTCCCGGCGCCAATTGGCCGCTGGTGATCATCTCGCGGAGGCGTTCAGCAATCAGCGTGGACAGGGCAGGGGGCGTGGTCACGCCCGTGAGCAACTTCGATGTCGCCATGGGCGCGGCCTCCTGCCGAGGGAGAGGGATGGGGGCGGAACTTTGGATGAGTGTAGTGGCGCGGTGGTGCGGGGACGCGGCCGGTATGTGCTCCGGGTGAGTAGTTGTAGGCCACTCTTTCAATATTTGCAGTCGTTCGTGCCCTGCCGTCGCCAACAGCTCTAGCCAAAGCTGGGAATAACGCGCGAGATAGCTTTCCGATACGTGCGGCGCCACTAAATATTGGCGGATGGACATGGGCTTACCCTTCTGATGTTGACGCCTGAGATAGCGGGTCGTGCTGGCCTGCGGGATGGTTGTCGTGATGAGCAAGCGGAAGAGGTACACGCCGGAGTACCGCCGAGAGGCAGCAGCTCTGGTGCTGGATACGGACCGGCCGATCGCGCATGTGGCCGAGGAGATCGACGTGGGTGCGCAGTTGCTGGGTCGCTGGGTCCAGCAAGAACGCGAGCGCCGGGGCCCGGCTCCGGGCCCGGAAGTGCCGTTGGCGGCCGGCGAGCGGGAAGAGTTGAAGCGTCTGCGGCGGCGGGTCCATGAGCTGGAGACGGACAATGAGTTCCTGGGAAAAGCAGCCGCCTTCTTCGCGTCGAAGCCACCTCGGCGGAACGGTTCGAGCTGATGGACGCGGAGAAGGCGAACTTCGAGATCACCCGCATGGCGCGGCTTCTGGGTGTGACTCGGCAGGGCTACTACGCCTGGCAGCGCCGTCGCCAGCATGGCCCCGGGTCGAGGGCTCAGCGGCGGACGGTGATCGATCAGGCCGTGCGCGCGCAGTTCCGGGCCTCCGACGATGTCTACGGGGCCCCGCGGATCACCCGTGAGCTCGCCGCCAAGGGCGTGGTGGTCGACCGGAAGACGGTCGCCGCGTCCATGCGTCGTCAGGGAACGGAGGGCATCAGCCCGAGCATGTTCACCCCGGTGACGACGATCCAAGATCCCGCCGCCCGAGGCTTCGCGGATCACGCCCAGCGGCGATGGGACCAGGGACGCCTCGATGCCATCTGGATCAGCGACATCACGTATCTGCGAACCGGCGAGGGCTGGCTCTACCTCGCCGCGGTCCGTGACGGGCACTCCCGGCGCGTGCTGGGCTGGGCAATGGACGAGTGTCAGGACGCCGGTCTCGTTGACCGCGCGCTGCGGATGGCACGAACCCTGCGTAGGGATGTCCCAGATGACCTTGTGTTTCACGCTGATCGCGGCACCCAGTACACGTCAAAGACCCTGTTCGAGACCTGCGAGGAGCTGGGGATCCGCCAGTCCATGGGACGGACCGGGGTGTGCTGGGATAACGCGATGGCCGAGTCGTTCTGGGCCACGCTGAAGACTGAGTTCTACGACCGGCGCTCTTGGCCGACCCGGGCCGAAGCGCGTCGCGAGGTCGCTCGCTGGATCGAGATCGTCTTCAACCGTCGCCGGCTGCACTCCAGCCTCGACTACACCAGCCCGGTCGCGTTCGAGAATGCCATCAAGCGCGACCAGGCCGAGACCGAAGTACACGCAGATCAGGCTCAAGCAGCTTGATCAACTGTCAACGACTTGCGGGCAGGCCCAACAGGCGATTCACACAGCGTGTTTACGCTGGTTGCAGTCTTGCTGACGAAGTTGAGGGCGGCCGAATGCTGGAGGAATGGTCCCGGGTCCCAGGCCGACGGTGAGCGCCGCTTCGGTCAATAGTCGTTGGCTTGTGAATTCACTTCGGGTATAGGACTGCGCTTCTTTGACGTGTCATGAGAGGTCCAGAGCGAGGCGGCTGACCCCGTTCACGGGACACGGACACGGTCTACCGTGAGGGCTGCACGCTCGCTTCGAGCGGAAGGGGTCATGGCCGTGACAACCCGACGGGGTTTCTGCGTGATGAGCGGCGCGGTCGCCGCCGGCACTTTGCTGAACGGGTGCGCCGAACCGACTGGCAACTCGAGGCCGCAACGCGCCACCGCGTCGCAGAGTCTGTCACTCGACACCCGTGAAGGGTGGTCGCCGGCTTCGAAGCCTCATGGTCCATCGCCTTCGCCGGCGAGACTGCCCTCGAATGCGCCGGCGAGCTGTACATGTAGTTCTTCGCCTCGGACGGGAATCGCATCGGGCGTCGGCCGCTGACCGGCCAGCCCGTTGGTCGCGGTGCTGGTCTGTCGGAGGCAGACCATGCAGCGCCGCTCACGCGGCTCGGTAGGCGCCGATGCGCACCCCAAGCCCGCTCATAGGTGCACTCCAGTGCTACTGTGAGCATCCCCGAGGACCGTCGTACCTCGCGAATACTCGGGGTCGAAGGAGACGATCGTGGACATCGGGCCGCTCTCGAACGTGCAGCTGGCGCACGCCGCGCGGGAGCACTACGTCCAGGGGAAGTCCCGGGTGAAGATCGCCGAGGAGACCGGGCTGAGCCGCTTCAAGGTCGGGAGGATGCTCGAGGAGGCCGTCGCCCGCGGGATCATCCGCTTCGAGATCGTCAGCACCCCGGGTGTGGACCTCGATCTGTCGATGCAGCTCAAGCAGCGGTACGGCCTTCAGCACGCGATTGCCGTCGAGCTCCCGGTGGATACCGACGCGGAGGCCCAGATGTCACTCGGCACGTTCGCAGCCGATCTGATCGACGATCTCGTCGGTCCGGAGGACATCCTCGGGCTCACCTCGGGCCGCACCCTGAACGTCATGGCGCGCCAGGTGAGCAGCCTGCCCTGCCGGGCGGTGGTCCAGCTCGCCGGCGTCGCCGGCCCCATCCAGGAGAGCGGGCTGGAAGTGATCCGCCGTCTGGCGAACCTTCCCGATGTCCAGCCCTGGCCGATCTACGCCTCCATGGTCATGAGCGATGCCCAGACTGCCCGCGGCGTGCTGCGCCAGCCGGGGATCCGCTCCGCCGTGGAGATGTTCGACGAGGTGACCGTGGCGCTGTGCGCCATCGGCTCGTGGGCCCCGCCGAACTCCCTGATGATGGTCAATCCGGCGATCACCGACGAGGATCGAGCGCGATTACTGCGCCAGGGAGTCGTCGCCGAGATCGCAGCGACCGCGCTCACCGACAAGGGCCAGGCGATCCACGATCTCGATGACCGCTGCATCTCGATCCGCGAGGACCAGTTGCGGGCGATCCGCTCCCGGATCGGCGTGGCCGGCGGACCCTCGAAGACGAGGGCGATCCGCGCCGTGCTTGCCTCGGGACTGCTCACGGGAATCGTGACAGACGCCTTCACGGCAGACCGACTCCTGGCAGGGTGAGTATGGCCTCCCGTCGCGTCGCCGGAGTGGACTCCTCGACCCAGAGCACCAAGGTGGTGGTCGTGGACGCGGACAGCGGCGAGCTCGTCCATTCCGCCGCGGCGCGTCACCCGGAAGTCCCCGAAGTGTGGCCGCAACAGTGGTGGGAAGCGCTCGGGGAGGCAGGGGGCCGTTCGATCACCGAGGCGCGCGCGCTCAGCATCACGTCACAGCAGCACACCACCATCCTCCTCGACCGCCGGAACGAGGTGCTGCGACCGGCGTTCCTGTGGAACGACCTGCGCGCCATGGCCTCCGGCGCCAATCTCGTCCGGGAGCTGGGTCCGGACCGCTGGCTGCGCTCGCCAGGTCTGCTGCCGGACTCCGCGCATCCGGTGAGCAAGCTGCGCTGGTTGCGCGAGCACGAGCCGGAGACCGCCGCGCAGGTGGAGACCGTGCTGCTCCCGCACGACTGGCTGACCTGGTCGTTGCTCGGCAGGGTGGCGCAGCCCTCGACGGACCGCTCGGACGCTTCCTCCACCGGATACTGGTCCATTTCCGGCGGCGACTATGACGACGACCTCCTCCGGCACAGCTTCGGCAGGGCGGTGCTCACCCCGGAAGTGCTTCCCCCGGACGCCCCCGCCGGGGCGAGCGCCCAGGGGCTGCTCATCGGGGCCGGATGCGGCGACAACGCCGCAACGCACCTGGCGCTGGCGACCGATGTCGGGGACATGGTCATCTCCGTGGGGACGAGCGCGACCGTCTCGATGCGCACCACCGGCCCGGTCCTCGACCCGACCGGCCGGGTCGACACCATGGCCGATGCGCGCTCCGGCGCCATCCCCATCATCGCGATGCTCAACGGTGCCCGGGTCCTGGTCGCGACGGCGAGCATGCTCGGTATCACCCCGGTCCGGCTGGACAAGTTGGCAGCTCGCGCCGAGCCGACGGCCGGGGGTGCCGTGATGTTGCCCTACCTCGATGGCGAGCGAAACCCTCCGCGGGAGGAAAGGCACGGCGCGCTGCTCGGACTCTCCCGCCCGGCTCTCACACCGGAGATGATCGCCCGAGCCGCCGTGCTCGGCCTGGCCTGCGCGATCGCCGATGCCGCCGACGCCCTCTCGCGGGTTGCCGGCGAGCCGCGGCGGATCCTCCTTGTCGGCGGCGGGGCGAAATCGCGGGCTCTGCGACAGGCGCTCGTCGACCTGACAGGGCGGACGATCCATACGGCTCCCGAGCGAGAGCATGCCGCGTTCGGAGCGGCCCGGCAGGCGGCGTGGGTGCTGACCGGCACGCTGCCGCGCTGGCCCCTCGGTCTCTCGCCGCATCACCCCAGCGAGAGCAGCGGGGCCTGGGCCGTCGACGTCCGGGCCGCGCACCGAGCCGCCGGGCTCGGGCGCCCGGCCGGGCCCGCCGCGAACTCCAGCTGAGCCAGACGGACCCTCCGACGGCCGTCCGAACAGGGCGCGCTGCGGACCCTGCCTGAGCCCGGCGGCGATCCGAACAGGGTTCCTGCGGTTCCCGCCGCAGCCGGGCACGGCCCGGGGCGGCGACCACCTCCTGCTCGCTTGAGCGCCCTCGGGTACGTCCGTCCATTCTGCTCATGTGAGCAGAGGTGCTTGCAGGCTGTGATCGGCCGGTCCTACGGTGAACTCGTCGCAACCGGTGCGGCCTCGAGCGAAGGAGCTGAGCGTGTCGCAGACGCAGACGCAGACGGATACCGAGGCAGGCGTCGCGATGCTGCGATGCGAGGAGATCGAGATGTCCTTCGGTGGCATCCCGGTCCTGAAGGGGATCGATCTGCACCTTGAGCCGGGCAGCGTGACCGCGCTGGCCGGGGAGAACGGGGCGGGCAAATCCACGCTCATGAAGATCGCCTCCGGTCAGTACACGCCTGACGCAGGATCCGTGACGGTGCGCGGCCGGGCGCTGACCCCGGGCAGTACCCGAGCCGCCAACGACCTCGGGGTGGCGATCGTTCCGCAGGAGCTCGCCTCGATCCCTGAGCTGACGGTCTACGAGAACCTCTACATCGGCCGCGAGGAGCGCAACGCACTCGGTCTGCTGGACCGTCGCGCTATGATCGCCGGTGCCCAGGAGGCGCTCGCAGATTTCGGGATCGAGCTCGACCCCACCGTCCGGATGGGCCCGCTGCCCGTCGGCGTGCGTCAGATCGTCGAGATCATCAAGGCCAGCAGCCGCGGCGCCCGCGTGCTGCTGCTGGACGAGCCCACCAGTGCGATCGCCGAGCGTGAGGTCGCGCAACTGGAGATGGTCGTGCGCAGCTGCCGCGATCGCGGCGTGGCCATCCTATTCACCACCCACAAGATGGAGGAGATGCGCAGCATGGCCGATCGCGTGATCGTGCTGCGCGACGGCCGACTCATCGCCGATTCCCCGATCGGGCGGATCACCGACGACGAAATCGTCACCGCCATGATCGGGCGCGAGCTGGAGAACCTCTTCCCCACTCGCCCGGAGCACACGCCCGAGCCCGTCCTCGAGGTCCGTGACCTTGCGGTGGAGCCCGAGACCGCTCCGATCTCCGTGACGGTCCGTCGCGGGGAGATCCTGGGCCTGGCCGGGCTCGTCGGGGCCGGCCGGACCGAGCTGATCGAATGCCTCTACGGCTCGCGTCGGCCCGCCGGCGGCCGGGTGAGCATCGCCGGGCGTGTGCTGCGCCCCGGCAGTCCGCGCCACTCCATCGCCCGCAACGTGGCGATCGTCCCCGAGGACAGGAAGGGCGCCGGCGCGGTGCTCTCCATGAGCGTCGTCGACAACGCCACCCTGCCCCGCATCGCCGCGTTCTCCAGGTTCGGCGTGCTCTCCGAGAGCCGCCGGCGCACCACGATCGAATCCGCGATGCAGTCGGTGCGGCTGAAGTCCGCGGGCCTCGGCCAGAGCATGGAGCACCTCTCCGGCGGCAACCAGCAGAAGGTCGTCCTCGGCCGATGGCTGACGGGCACCGTCGATGTGCTCCTGCTGGATGAGCCCACGCGCGGTGTCGACGTCGGAGCGCGCAGCGAGATCTACCGCATCATCGTCGATCTCGCCTCGCAGGGCATGGCGGTCGTCATGGCCTCCAGCGACATGCCCGAGATCCTCGCACTCTCGCACCGCGCACTGGTCATGCGCGGCCTGGCCGTGGCCGGCGAGCTCTCCCGGGAGCAGCTGGACGCCCCCGGCGTGCAGGAGACCATCTTCCGCCTCGCCTCCGGTCTCGAGGACTCCTCGGATTCGGGCGCACCGTCCACCGATCTCACCTCCCACCAGGAGAACCTCCAGTGACTCACGACACCGCGACCACGACCTCAGTCTCTCCGTCCGGCAGGTGGGCGACCATCGTGCGCGACTTCCTCATCCGCCACATCATGATCGTGGTGATGCTGGGGATCGTGGCGTTCTTCGCCTATCGCAGCGCGCGGTTCGCCACCCCGGACAACCTGCTGACGATCCTCGTCGCAGCGGCCCCGTTCGCCCTCATCGCCCTCGGGCAGACCTTGGTGATCCTCACCGGCGGCATCGACCTCTCCGTCGGCAGCGTCATCGCCGCCAGCGCCATGGCCGCCGCATGGACCGCCAAGGCCTTCGGTGACAACCCGATCCTCCCGCTGCTGGCGGCCGTGTTCGCGGGGCTGCTGGCCGGTGCCGCCAACGGGGTGGTCGTCGCCTGGTTGAACGTCCCGCCCTTCATCGTCACCCTCGGCATGCTCACCCTCGCCTCCGGCGTCGCCTACGTCATCGGCGGGGGTGCCCCGATCAACGGCCTCCCGGCCTCGTTCGGGATGTGGGCGAACACGGGCATCGGCGGGCTGACGGTTCCCGTGATCCTGATGATCGCAGCGATCGTCGGCTTCGCCCTGCTCATGCGCCGCACCACCTATGGCCTGCGGGTCTACGCGATCGGCGGCAACCGGCTGGCCGCCGAGATCGCCGGGGTGCGCTCGCGCGGGATCCTCTTCAGCGTCTACGCGATCAGCGGTCTGCTCGCCGGGATCTCCGGGCTCATGCTCTCCTCCCGTGTCATCTCCGGTTCGCCCAACCTCGGGCAGGGCTACGAGCTCGACGCGATCGCCGCGGTGGTGATCGGCGGGGCCAGCCTCATGGGCGGTCGCGGCACCATCTGGGGCACCGCGATCGGGCTGCTGCTCATCCAGACCATCAACAACGGCCTGGACCTCCTGCTGGTCCCGGCCTACTGGCAGGACGTCATCAAGGGCGTGATCATCGTCGCCGCCGTCGCCGCCGACGTCTGGGCCAACACTCGCAACCGCAAATAGCCTCCCGACCTGCCCCGTACACCGCCGCCGGCAGCCCAGGGGGCGCCCGGTCTCACCGCCGCTCACGACCCCCGACACCGATCCCACCACCCGCCAGCCCTCTCTCAAGGAGAATCCGATGAAGCGCAGGAATTTCACCACCCTCATGCTCGCCGCGGTGCCCGTCGGCGCGACCCTCGCCGCCACCGGCTGCGGCGCAGGCGATCCCAGCAGCGCCGGCGCGGACTCCGTCACCGTCGGCGTGACGGTGTACGACATGTCCTCGTTCATCACGCAGGGCAGGGAGGGCATGGAGGCCTTCGCCGCGGCCCGAGACATCCAGCTGCAGTGGAACTCGGCCGGGGGAGACGTCTCCTCCCAGGCCAGCCAGGTCGACCAGTACGTCAGCGCGGGCCTGGACGCGATCATCATCGTCCCCGTCCAGGCGGATTCCCTGGGCCCCCAGGTCCAGGCCGCCAATGCGGCCGAGATCCCGGTCATCGCGGTGAACACCGCGCTGTCCGGGGTGGAGGTCGATGCGAGCGTCCAGCCCGATGACGTCGCCGCCGGGGAGCAGGAGGCCACGCAGATGATGGAGGCGCTCGGTGGCGAGGGCGCCGTGGTGATCCTCGAGGGACCCCTGGGCTCGTCCCCGCAGCTCGACCGCGGCCAGGGGATCGAGAATATCCTGGCGGAGAACCCGGGCGTCACGGTGCTCGCCCAGGACACCGCGAACTGGAGCCGCGACGAGGCGGTCAATCAGATGAAGAACTGGATCTCCGCCTTCGGTGACGAGATCACCGGCGTGATCTCCCAGAACGACGACATGGCCCTCGGCGCCATCCAGGCGCTGCGGGAGGCCGGCATGGACGGCATCCCCGTGGTGGGCATCGACGGCATCGAGGACGGGCTCGAAGCGGTCAGGGCCGGCGACATGATCGGCACCTCCCTCCAGCACGGGACCGTCGAGCTGGCGGCCGGGCTCGCCGTCGCCGCCGGGATCGCCCGCGGCGAGGACGTCCCCACCGAGCCCGTCTACACGATGCCCGCGGTGACATCCGAGAACGTCGATGCCGTCATGGAGAACGTCGTCACCGAGCGGGAGTCCTTCATGGAGGAGCTGCCGGACCTCATCGACGAGAATCTCGCCTCCGAGGACATCGCCTACGAGGGCCTCCCCGGGCAGGAGCGCTGAGCCGGCGATGACCAGGGTGCACAACGACCCCGCCGACTTCGTCGACCAGCAGCTCGAGGGCTTCGCCTCCCTCTACGCCGACCGGCTGCGCGCTGTCCCCGGCGGCGTCGTGAGCCATCGCGGCCCCGATCCCGTGGTCGCCGTCGTCGCCGGCGGCGGCTCCGGCCACTACCCGGCCTTCGCAGGCCTGGTGGGCCCCGGCTTCGCCGCCGGAGCCGTGGTGGGCAACATCTTCACCTCGCCCTCGGCCGCGCAGGTCTACTCGGTCGCCAAGGCCGCCGACCAGGGGCGCGGCGTGATCCTCACCTTCGGCAACTACGCCGGGGACGTGATGAACTTCGGCATCGCCGCCGAGCGGCTGCGCCGCGAGGGCATCGATGCCCGGATCGTGCTGGTCACCGACGACGTCGCCTCCTCGGCCGTGGAGGAGGAGCGGCGCGGGATCGCCGGCGACTTCGTCGTGTTCAAGGCACTCGGAGCGGCCGCCGCCACCGGGGCGCACATCGACGCCGTCGAGCAGGCGGGACGCGCCGCGAATGCCGCCACCCGCACCTTCGGCGTCGCCTTCTCCGGGTGCACCATGCCGGGAGCCGAGGAGCCCTTGTTCACCGTGCCGCCCGGGACGATGGGCGTGGGCCTCGGCATCCACGGCGAGCCGGGTATCCGCGACGCCCCGATCGCCCCCGCCTCCGAGCTCGCCGCGATGATGGTCGACGGGGTGCTCGCCGCGCGGCCCCGTACGGAGTCCACTCGCGTCGCCGTGATCGTCAACGGCCTGGGCACGACGAAACAGGAGGAACTGTTCCTGCTGTGGGGCGAGGTGCGCCGGCTGCTGGAGGCTCGCGGTCTCACCCCCGTCCAGCCCGAGGTCGGGGAGCTGGTGACCAGTCTCGACATGGGCGGCTGCTCCCTGACCCTCACGTGGCTCGACGGGGACCTCGAGCGCTGGTGGGGCGCTGATGCCTACACCCCCGCCTACCGGAAGCAGGCCTCCCCGCTCGCGGCACTGCGACCGGTCGAGATCGGCGCCGCTCCCGATTCGGCAGCACAGGCGCCGCAGCCGTCCATGGCCGGTGCGCGGCTCTCCGCGCACATCGCGTCAGGACTCTCCCGGATGCTGGAGGTGCTGCGCCGGAATGAGGACGAGCTGGGCCGGATCGACGCCGTGGCCGGCGACGGCGATCACGGTCGCGGGATGGTCAAGGGAGCCGGCGCCGCCGTGCAGGCAGCGAACTCGCTGACAGGCGTCGGCCCGGCCTGGACGCTGAGGGCAGCCGGCAGGGCATGGGCCGCCGAGGCGGGCGGCACCTCCGGCGTGCTCTGGGGAGCCGGGCTCGAGGCGGCGGGTGAGTCCCTCGGCGATGCGCGCGAGACCTACAACGGCCAGGACGTCGCCGAGGCCGTCGGCGCCTTCGTGCAGGCCGTGCAGGAACTCGGCCGCGCGGAGGTCGGCGACAAGACCCTGATCGACGCGGCCGTGCCGTTCCACCGGAGCCTGCATGACTCCGTCCGCTCGGGCATGAGCCTTCCCGCGGCGTGGAGCGCGGCCGGCCGGGCCGCGCGCTTCGCGGCCGATGCGACCGAGGACCTTCTGCCTCGCAAGGGCCGGGCCCGCCCCCTCGCCGAGAAGAGCCTCGGCACGCCGGACGCCGGGGCGCAGTCCTTCGCGCTCCTCGTCGAGGCGCTCGCCGAGGACATGGCGCAGCACGAGCACACCCTCGAGGCGAAGGAGCTCCCCGCTCCCGTGCCCGGAGGGGACGCGACCGACGCCGGGACCTCCCCGGCGCACCGCTGAACGATCGATCCGAAGACATCGAGAGAACGAGAGAAGGAGCGACCATGGAGCGCACATTCGAGGGCAGGATCGCCGTCATCACCGGAGCTGCCAGCGGAATCGGCCACACCGTCGCCGGGCACCTCGCCGAGCGCGGTGCCCGAATCGTGGGGGTCGACCTGAACCCCGACATCGGCGAGATGCTCGCCGACATGCCGGGCGGACGGCATCACGGGATCGTCGCCGACCTCACCGATGCTGCGGCGGCCGGCCGGGTGATCGAGGAGACGGTCCGCGAGGTCGGCACACCGTACATCCTGGTCAACTCCGCCGGGGTCGCGCTATTGGACCCAGCCGTGGGTGTCCCGGCGGAGCGCTGGCAGCTGACTCTGGACGTCAACCTCAGCGGCACCTTCTACATGGCGCAGGCCGCCGGCAAGGTGATGATCGAAGCGGGAAAGGGCCGCATCATCAACTTGGCCTCGCAGGCCGCCGTGATTGGACTGGACCAGCACGCCGCATACTCCGCGAGCAAGGCTGCGGTGGTCGGGCTGACCCACACCCTCTCCCTCGAATGGGCGCGCCACGGCGTGACCGTCAACGCCGTCTCCCCGACGGTCGTCGAGACACCGCTCGGCAAGGCGGCGTGGGCCGGGGAGCGTGGCGAGAAGGCGAAGGCCGCGATCCCGGTGGGGCGCTTCGCCCAGCCCGAGGAGGTCGCGGCGCTGATCGCGTTCATCGCCGGGGACGACGCCGCCATGATCAGCGGCAGCAACTACCTCATGGACGGGGGCTTCACGACCGTGTGACCCCCTGCTGCTCGGGGTCGGAGTCGAGTTCGACGCTGCGGGACGGACCGTCGTGCCGCCGAGTGGCAAGCCTGCGCACACGGCGCTGACATTGCCGCCACCGGGAGTCTCGTACACAGCGCCCTGAAGGCCGCGGGCGCTGCCTTGCCGTGATGAGGGAGCGCCGACCGGCGCATGCAGCCGACCTCGGATGTGAGCACGATCTACCGTGGGAGATGCATGACCTCGTCCACCGGGAGGGGCCGTTGTGACCACACGACGCCAGATCGGTGTGCTCGGCGGTGTGTTCGCCGTCGGTGCACTGGTGGGAGCATGCACTGGGACCGCTGACGGGCCGGGTGTGGGCAGCAGCACTGCGTCCCGAGAGAAATCCCTCGGACCCGCCGAGCTCGTCACCACCGGCCTCGAGGCCCCGTGGTCTATCACCTTCGCCGGCGAGACCGCTCTCGTCAGCGAACGCGACTCCGGCCGCATCCTCGAGCTCGCCACGGACGGCACCCCGCGCGAGGTCGGTGTCATCGACCCCGTCGTCGCCGTAGGGGAGGGCGGGCTGCTCGGCCTTGCGGCGCACGAGGGCGAGCTGTACATGTACTTCACCGCCTCGGACGGGAACCGCATCGAGCGCCGCCCGCTGGCCGGAGAGCCCGGCGGTCTCGGGCTCGGAGAGGCATCGACCGTGCTCGGCGGCATCCCGTCGGCCCAGGTCCACAACGGCGGCCGGCTCGCGTTCGGGCCCGACGGGATGCTGTACGCGACCACTGGCGACGCCTCGGACCGCGACAGCGCCCAGGACGTCGACGCCCTCAGCGGGAAGATCCTGCGGATGACGCCCGACGGAGGAGTGCCGGAGGACAACCCGCTGCCCGGTTCCCTCGTCTACAGCTACGGGCACCGCAACCCGCAGGGGATCGCCTGGGCCGAGGACGGCACGATGTACGCCAGCGAGTTCGGCCAGGACACCTGGGACGAGCTGAACATCATCGAGCCCGGCGGGAACTACGGCTGGCCTGCGACCGAAGGGATAGCTGAGCAAGAGGGCTACCGCGACCCGATCCAGCAGTGGTCGCCGGACGAGGCGAGCCCCAGCGGCATCGCGATCAGCGGTGGAAACCTGTACCTCGCCAATCTCCGCGGTCAGCGCCTGCGCGTGGTCCCGCTGGCCGCCCCCGAGGATTCCCGCGAGCTGCTGACTGAGGGCGCTGGCCGGTTGCGTGACGTGGTGGTGGCCCCTGATGACTCGCTGTGGGTGCTGACCAATAACACCGACGGGCGGGGCGATCCCGGCGAGAGAGACGACCGCATCCTGCGCCTGACGCCTAACGCCTGACGCCTGATGCCTGACGCCTGACCCGGGTGCCACGCGCCGCGCAGGGCGCCCCTTCCACACCCGTGCAGATCGCACGGGGTTGTCATATTCCTATATAGGAATATGATGGGAGTCATGGCACGAGCAGCGACCACGTCGGACGTCTTCAATGCGATCGCTGAACCTCGGCGTCGCCAGATCCTCGTGCTTCTACGGGGAGGTGAGCGGCCGGTCTCCGAACTGTCGCACGAACTGGACCTGCCGCAGCCGGGGACCTCGAAGCACCTTCGCGTGCTCCGAGACGTCGGGCTGGTCCGCGATCGCCGGGACGGCAAGCAGCGCGTGTACGGCCTGGATGCCCATGGGTTGAAGGCAGTCCATGAATGGACCGGGGGCTTCGAGCAGTTCTGGAGCGAGAGCTTCGAGCGGCTCGATGCGTACGTGCAGGAACTCAAACACGAGAGGCAGGATGAGTAGCTCATGAACTCCATGGGATCCGGAAGGTCGGAACGGGACGAGACGGCGAACCGCGAGATTGTCGTCTCGCGGGTCATCGATGCCCCGCGAGAGCTGGTCTACGAGGCATTCACCGAGACGCGCCACTTGGCGCAGTGGTGGGGGCCGGAAGGGTTCACCACGACCACGCGGGCTTTCGAGTTCCGTGTCGGTGGTGTGTGGGACTTCGTGATGCACGGTCCGGACGGGACGGACTACCAGGAATGGATCCAGTGGACGGAGATCGTCCCGTCGGAGCGGATCACGATGCTCCACGGCGAGCACCGCGACGACCCGAATGTGTTCGAATCGGTCCTCACGTTCGAGACCGACGGGTCAGCGACCCGGGTCGAGATGCTCGCGGTGTTCCCGACCGAGGAGCTGCGCGACGAGGCGATCGAGAAGCACGGCGCGGTCGAGGCTGGTCAGCAGACGTTGGGCAACCTCGCTGCCTACGCCGCCGAGCTCGTCCGCAAGGGGGCTGAGGGCTGATGGCCGGGAAGGTGTTCTTCAGTGTGTCGATGTCGCTGGACGGATTCATCGCCCCCGACTCGCCCGAGGAGTTGATGGGCACGCAGTGGATGGAGCTGCAGCAGTGGGTCTTTCGCCAGCGCCACTTCCGAGAGAATCTCGGGCTCGGAAAGGGCGGCGAGGAGGGGCGCGACAACGACATCGTGACCGAGACGTTCGAGCGCACCGGTGCGAGCGTGATGGGCAAGCGCATGTTCGACGCCGGCGAGCAGATGTGGCCGGAACAGGCGCCGTTCCATACGCCGGTATTCGTGGTGACGCACGAAGAGCGCGAGCCGTGGGAACGACCGGGCGGGACGACATTCCACTTCGTGGGCGACGGGATCGAATCCGCCCTGGATCATGCCCGCCTGGCGGCGGGCAGTCGAGACGTCCGCGTCGCGGGTGGCGGCACGACGATCGTGGAGTATCTGAATGCCGGATTGATCGACAAGTTCCACGTAGCGATCTCGCCCGTGCTGTTCGGGTCGGGGGTTCGTCTGTTCGAGGGCGTGGAGGACAGTCGTGTGCGTCTGGAGCAGACCGGGACCGAATCCTCGACCCGGACCACGCATCTCTACTATGACGTGCACGTGAGGTGACGCGGAGTCAGCCACTCACTCCCACCGGAAGGTGCGCACGGCGACGATGGACAGAACGAGCGTCCACCCCGCCACCACCAGCAGATACAGGGCATCGGGAAAGGCACCCATCGTCGCCTGGTTGAGCGCCTCGGTCGCGGCGCCCATCGGCGTCCAGTGCACGATCGTCTGCAGCGTCTGCGGCATCGTCTGGACGGGGAACCACACCCCGGTGGTGAACATCGTGGGCAGCATGACCATCATGCTGACCACATTGCCCACGGAGGCGTTGGGCGTCAGCGCCGTGATCACGCCGCCGGTGGCCAGCATCGCCGCCAGCGCCAATATGAACGTCACCAGCCAGCCCAGCAGGTGCTGCGGCAGCGGAGCGCCATAGGCGAGCCGGCCCACTGTCAGGCACAGCGCGGCCGCGATCGCCACGGAGACGCCGAACACGACAGCCTGCGCACCGAGGATCGTGAGGGGGCTGACCGGTGTGGTGCGCAGCCGGCGCAGGATCCTGCTGGAGCGGTACTCGATCAGCGTCATCGGCATGGCGGTGGCTCCGACCATGACCATCGACAGCAGGATGCAGATGGAGACGTAGAGCCCGATGACCGTCTGCCCGCCGAGATCCGCATCGGCTTCCCGGAACGTGGGGATGAAGCCCAGGACGATGAGCAGGAGAGTGGGGAAGGCGATCACCCAGAACCAGGCCATGGGCTCACGCAGATACAGGCGTGCCTCGTTGCGGATCAGGGCGGCGGATGCGGACGTCATGCGGGCTCCTCGGCGCGATGCGGCTGTTCGTCGGTCAGGTCGAGGTAGGCCGAATCCAGCGATCCGTCGACCACTCGCAGCTGCCGCGGGGTGACGCCGGCCTGCTCGAGGTGGCGCACCACCGACAGGGCCACGCCTTCTTGACCGTGGACGAGGATGCGTCCGGCGTCGGTCTGGACGGCGGCGACGTCGGGCAGATCCCGCAGTGCCTCCAGGTCCACGGGATCGTCGGCCCGGAAGGAGGTGACCGTGGCCGCCGCGGTCGCGCTGATCAGGCCGTCGGGCGTGTCCAGTGCGGCCAGGCGCCCGTGCTGGAAGATGGCGATCCGGTCGCACAGCTGTTGGGCCTCGTCCATGGCGTGGGTGACCAGGAGGATGGTCACGCCGCTGTCGCGCAGGCCGCGCACCATGTCCCACACCTCCCGTCGGGCCCGCGGGTCCAGGCCGGTGCTGAGCTCATCCAGGATCGCCACCTCCGGCCGGCCGACCAGCGCCAGCGCCACGGACAGGCGCTGCTGTTGGCCGCCGCTGAGCGTGGCGAAACGCCGGTCCAGGTGCTCGCTCATGCCCACTCGCTCGGCCAGGTCCTGCCACGGCGCGGGATCGTCGTAGAAGGTGGACCACAGCCGCAGGGCTTCGCGCACGGTGATCTTGGGCTGGAGCTTGCTCTCCTGCAGCTGGATGCCCAGCACCCGGGCGAGGCGATCATGCTGCGTCCACGGATCGATGCCCAGCACCCGGATGCTGCCGGCGTCGCTGCTGCGCAGCCCGGCGATGGCCTCGACGGTGGTGGTCTTGCCGGCGCCGTTGGGGCCGAGGATGCCGAAGATCTCGCCCTGGGCCACCGTGAAGCTGACGTCCTCGACGGCGACCTTGTCGCCGTAGGTCTTGCGGAGTCCCTCGACGACGACTGCCGGCCCGTCGACGACGGCCGGCTCGCGCGGGGTCGGTTCTGCGTGCATGTCCTCAGCGTGGAGGCTGCGAAGCTCTCGCGGATCCGGCAACCGGCGGCGACAGGGTCAACCGATCAGTGGATGCGGCAGTGGCTCACGCCGGATCCTGGCTCCCCGTCTCTGGCGATCAATCATCCCGCCGATATCCCTTGACCCCCGGGGCGGCCCAGGTGTCGTATGTCCGGACACCTCGGCCGCGATCGGCAAGGATGCGGCGGTCCTCCGCGGGCGAGGGCGGGCGAGGGCACCGAGGAGGATGCGCCATGACCGTGATCCCATTGACCGACCTCGACCCCGGCGACACCGAGCGGATCGGGGGCAAGGCCGCCGGGCTGGCCATGCTGATCGCCGCCGGTCAGCGCGTCCCGGACGGGTTCTGCCTGACCACGCAGGCCTATCAAGCCGGCGCCGTTCCGCGAGAGGAGGTCGCGGCCGCCTACGCCGAGCTCGGCGGCGAGGTGCCCGTCGCGGTGCGCTCCAGCGCCACCGCCGAGGATCTCCCGTGGGCCAGCTTCGCCGGGCAGCAGGACACGATCCTCGGCGTGCGCGGGCTGGATGACCTGGTCACCGCAATCGAGACCTGCTGGGAATCGCTGGAGACCGCCAGGGCCCGCGCCTACCGGGAGGCGAACGACGTCGCCGAGGCGCAGATGGCTGTCGTCGTCCAGACCATGGTCGAACCGCGGGCCGCGGGAGTGCTGTTCACCGCCAACCCGATCACCGGCGCCCGCGGCGAGATGGTGATCGATGCGGCCCCCGGTCGCGGATCCGGCGTGGTCGACGGCAGCATCGAGGCCGACCACTACGTGCTGGGCGAGCAGATCCCGCTGCACCCGGGCGGGTGCCTCGACCGCGCCCAGCTCACCGAGCTGCAGTCCGTCGGCCGCCGCATCCAGGAGCATGCCGGATCGCCGCAGGACATCGAGTGGGCGCTCGACGACGGCGGCACCCTCTGGCTGCTCCAGTCCCGCGCCGTCACCAGCCTCTTCCCCGTGCCGGAGACTGCCGGCGGCGAGCTGCGGGTGTACATGGAGACCGGGCACATGCAGGGCATGCTGCAGCCGATGACCCCGATGGGCGCCTCGGTGATGCTCCAGGTCTCCCGGCAATGGTTCGAGATGTTCGGGGCGAAGGGCGCGGATGTCTCCTCCCTGCTGACCATCATCGGCGGCCGGCTGTTCGTGGACCTGACCGGCTTCGTCCGCGCCCCGGGCATCCGCCGGCAGCTGCCCGAGTCGATGGCCCTCTACGGGCCGCGGGTGGTCGCCGCCGTCGAGAAGGTCCTCGAGGATCCCCGGTTCACCCCGCGGCGTCTGCGGATCCCGGTCGGCACTCTCGCGCGGGTGGTGGCACGCACCGGGCCGCCGATGCTGCGCGGCATCATCAGCGCTCTGCGTCGGCCCGAGGCTGAACGCCGGCGAGTCCTGGCCTCCGCTCCGGCGGTGCGTGCCTCATGCCGGGCCCCGTCCGACGTGACGACGGCGCAGGAGCACCTCGCCGTTGCCGAGGAGGTCCACCTCGACGTGCTGTCCGGCCCCATGCTCGATGCTCTGAACCCTCTGTGGGCGGCGATGGGCTGCCAGGGCCTTGCGACGGTGCTGCTGCACGGCCTCGCCACCGAGAGCGAGGTCTCCGCGGTCGTCCGCGGCGCCCCGCACAACGTCACCACCGAGATGGATCTGAGGCTGTGGCAGATCGCGGCCGAGGCGACGGAGCATCGGCAGCTGCTGACCGAGACCCCTGTCGCGCAGTTGGTCTCGCGGTACCGCGAGGGCTCCTTGCCGGACATCGGGCTGGAGGGATTCCTGGCCGCGTACGGTCACCGCTCCGCCGCCGAGATCGACGTCGGCGTGCCCCGCTGGGCCGAGAACCCCGCCCCCGTCTTCGACGCCCTGACCAACTACCTGCGCCAGAGCGATCCCCATCAGGCGCCCGACGTGCGCTTCCGCCGAGCCGCCACCGAGGGCGAGGCCGCGATCGAGGAGCTGGTTGCGCGGGCCCGCCGGCGGCGCGCACCGCTGGCGCCGCTGATCGCATTCCTGCTGCGGCGGACCCGAGCGCTCATCGGGCTGCGCGAACTGCCCAAGTTCCTGTGGCTGTACGCCCTGGACCGGGTGCGCCAGGAACTGCTCGCGGCAGGCGAGATCCTCGCCGGGCAGGGGCTGTTGACCGAGGCGGGGGACATCATGTTCCTCGACCGGGAGGAGGTCCGCGCCGCCGCGGAGACCGGCACCGACCAGCGGGAGCTGGCCGCCGCCCGCCGCGCCACCCACCGGCGGGAGCTGCGACGGCGCCACGTGCCCGTGGTGCTCCTGTCCGACGGCACCGATGTCGAGGCCACCCTCCCCGTGCCCGAGAACGCCGAGGGACTGACCGGCATCGGCGCCGCCGCGGGGACCGCGACGGGCCGGGCCCGCGTGATCCGCGACCCGCACGGGGCGCGGGTCGAGCCCGGGGAGATCCTCGTCGCGCCCACCACGGACCCGGGCTGGACCCCGCTGTTCCTCACGGCCGCGGGCCTGGTCACCGAGACCGGTGCCACCATGGCCCACGGCCCCACCGTCGCCCGCGAATACGGCATCCCCGCCGTGATCTGCGTGAAGGACGCGACGTCGGCGATCCGCACCGGGCAGCTGATCACGATCGACGGGGCGAGCGGGCTGGTGAGGGTCGAGGATGAGGAGACCGGCGGCGACGAGAGCAGGTGATCTCCGGACGAGAGCACCCGACCTGGCGGCGTCAGTCCAGCGACCCCTTCCGATCCGCCATCGCCTGCTCGAGCTCGTCGCGGATCTGGTCCCCGCCCTCGGCCTTCCAGGTCTTCACGCCGTCAGGCCAGGCGTCGACGGGTTTACGGCCCTGCAGGATGTCGCTGGTGAGGTCGTCGATGCGGCCTGTAATGGCTCCACCGCGCTCGGTGTCGGTCTCCGAATAGAGTCCCAGCGTCGGGTTTGCGGAGCCATACCCCACGGCGACCTTCTGGCCGTCGTACCAGTTCTGCGTGGACTGCGGATTGCCGGGCACGTAGATCGGCCACGGCGCATCGGTGAGATAGCGGAAGCCGAGCGGGGTCTCACTGGTCCCGCGCTGGGTGAGGACCGGGTCGGTCCCGTCGAGGTCATAGTGCACGCCCGCGCTGCCGTACACCCGGAACAGGTACTCCTCCGTCCCGAACGGGGCCGCCAGCCAGTTCAGCACGCTGAGCAATGTCTCGACCCGGTCCTCGGCGTCCTTCCGGATCGCCGAGATCCCGTAGGTGGGATTGGACAGCCAGGAACAGGCGGTCCCGCCCGTGCCGTCGTAGTCGGGCGTGCGCATCGCCGCCATCGCGAAGTCCTCGCCGGAGGTCTGCTCGCGGTGGAACTGCGGCCACGCCGAGAAGGTGTCCCAGGTGAAGTAGCTGCGCCCCGAACCGAACCAGTTCTTCACATCGTTGCCCTGCGCGGCGAACGTGTCCGGGTTCAGCACACCGGCTTCGACCAGGCGCCGCGCGGCCTCCAGGGCTTCCCGCTGCGCCTCGTGCTCGAAGTTCCTGATCAGCGAACCGTCCTGCTCCATCCAGGTGTTCGGAATGCCGAGCATCTGACGGATGAGATCCAGCGGCACGGAACCCAGCGCCCACACGTTCTCCTGCGGTGCGGTGAGCTCCTTGCACAGATCCAGGAACTCCTCGAAGTCGTTGGGGTCCTCGGTGATCCCCTTGGCCTCCAGCAGGTCCTGGCGCTTGTAGAGGATAAACGTGCTCATCACCCCACGAGGGATCGGCACGCCCATGATCTTCCCGTTCAGCGCCGTCGGCCTCCACGTCTCAGTGGGGATGTTCGCCAGGAACGGGTAGTCGGCGATCTTGGTGCCGGACAGGTGCGGGGTGAGATCCACGGCCGAGGCGTCGATGAACTGGGGCAGCTGCGGGGTGCCGCTGTCGACGCAGAACAGGTCGGGGAGCGAATCTCCGGCGACGATCGTGGCGAACTTCTGCTCCCAGTCCGGGCCCGGAACGATGTTCAGTCGCAGATCCGAGCCGAGTCTCGAATTCAACTCCTGCCAGAACGCGTTGCGGGAGACCGACGGCGGGACCGGGGAGTCGGTGCGCACCAGTGACGCGATCTCCTTGCCATCACCGGGAGTTCCGGACGTCGCGACCCGTGGCTCGGCCGGGTATTCGAAGTACCCGTCCATCAGGCCGGACTCCGCGTCACCGGGAAGATCCGGCGTGGCGCCCTCGAACGGGATGTGGTCGGGCAGCTCGACCGGCGCATTGGCGAATTCTGCGGGAATGCCCCCGCGGCCCTCGTTGCTGCAGGCTGCGAGGACGCCGGCCCCTCCGAGGGTGCCGGCCGTGAGAAGAGAGCGTCGGGTGGGTGCGGTCATCGCAGGGCCTCCGGGTCGGTCAGCGGCCGACGGGCCGGCGCGAGGACGGTGCGGCCCGAATGGGAACGGTAGCGGTCGGGGAGTGTGCGCGCTGCGGGGGCGCCGGGCGGCATCGACGAGTCGGTCATCCCTTCACCGCCCCGGTCAGCACGCCCTTGGCGAAATGGCGCTGCAGGAACGGGTACACGCACAGGATCGGCACGATGGAGATCACCAGGATCGCCATCTGGATCGTGGTCTGCGGAGGTGCAGCCTCCATCACGGTGCCCATCTCGGTGGTACCCATCTCGGTGCCGTTGACCACGTAGGTGCGCAGCACCATCTGCAGCGGCCACTTCGCGGCGTCGTTGAGGTAGAGCAGGGCGCTGAAGAAGGCGTTCCAGTAGTTCACGCCGTAGAACAGCCCGATTACGGCCAGCGCCGCACGGGAGAGCGGCAGGCCGATCCGGCGGAAGATCTGCCACTCCGAGGCGCCATCGATCTTCGCGGCGTCGATCAACTCCTGGGGCAGGCTCGCGAAGAACGAGCGCACCACGATCACGTTGAACGCGCTGACGGCCGTCGGCAGGATCAGCGCCCAATAGGAATCGATCAGCCCGAACTGGCGGACGGCCAGGTAGGTCGGGATCAGGCCGGGGGAGAACAGCAGGCTGATCAGAACCAGCAGCAGCATCGGGCGATTGCCCACGGTGCCGCGGCGGGACAGGGCCCAGGCCAGCATGGCGGTCAGCGCGAGGCTGATGAAGGTGCCGACGGCGGTGATACCGATGGAGATCACCAGGGAGCGCGCCACCACGCCGCCGGAGAGGATCGAACGGTATGCCGTCAGGTCGATCTCGCGCGGCAGCAGCACGAAGCCGCCGGATTCAGTGACCTGATCGGCCGGGGCCACCGAAGTGGAGACGATCCCGATGAAGGGGATGATCACCAGGGCGCAGATGACCGTGAGTACGACGGCCTTGAGCGCCTTCTCGAGCGGGCTCGCGGTGTCCTGCAGGCTGCGGCGTCGCACCTGGGCGCGAGCGGGGGTGCGCGGGGGCGCACCGGAGGTATCGGGGCTGTCAGGGATGCGGGTATCGGCGGTCATGCCTTGTAGACCCCTTCCTCGCCGAAGGCGTGGGCGACCTTGTTGGCGGCCAGGACCAGACACAGGCCCAGCGCGCTCTTGACCAGGCCCACGGCGGCAGCAGGACCCCACTGGCCGCCGGCGATGCCTTCGTTGTAGACGTAGGTATCGAGCACTTCGCTGGCGTCGATCCCCACCGCCTGCTGCTGCAGGATGATCTGTTCGAACCCGACGGTCAGGGAGTTGCCCAGCTGGAGGATGAACAGCAGGATCACGATGGGGCGCAGGCCCGGCAGCGTCACGTGCCACATCTGCCGGAAGCGCGAGGCCCCATCGACCGCCGCGGCCTCGTACAGCGCCTTGTCGATGCCCGAGAGCACGGCCAGGAAGAGAATCGTGGCCCAGCCGGTGTCCTTCCAGATCACCTGTGAAGTCAGCAGCACCTTGAAGATGTCGGCGTTGCCGATGATGTCCAGCGTCGCCAGCCCGTGCGAACGCAGCACGTTGTTGATCAGGCCGGAACCGCCCAGCATCTGCTGGAAGATCGCGACCACGATCACCCAGGACAAGAAGTGAGGCAGGTACAGGATCGACTGCACGATCTGGCGCATCTTGTTGGACATCAGGCTGTTCAGCAGCAGGGCGAGGACCACCGGCAGCGGGAAGATCAGCACCGACTGGATCAGCGTGAGAATCAAGGTGTTGCGTAGCGCATTCAGGAACGCAGGGTCGCCCGAGACCAGGATCTCGAAGTTCTGGAATCCCACCCAGAGGCTCTCGCGGATTCCTAGGTAGGGCTGGTAGTCCTGGAAGGCGATGACGTTGCCCAATAGCGGGTAGTACTGGAAACCGATCAGCAGCAGCATGCCGGGTACGGCGAGCACCAGCACCATGCGGTCGCGCAGGATGCGGCGCCACAGGGTGGGTTTGGATCTTCGCTCCAGCGGAGGTGATGAGGCCTCGCGGGGCGGGGCCTGGTTCTCGATGACGGCCATGGCGGACGTTCTCCTCGATGAGATGTCGTCGTGGGAGGCGCGTGCACCCTGCTGTCGTCTCGGGTGATCGTGCCGAAGGTGCCTCCCGTGAGCGGCTCCTTTGCGCTCCGGGGCGGTGCTGTGATGTGAAGCACGGCATTTCCTACGTGAGAAGAGCATGGTGTTCGACGGGTTGCCAGAAGTTGCCTCACGGGCGTCTGGCGGGGTCGCGGATAGCACGGAGAGGCGCTCGACGGGTGCGTCGGCAGGTCATCGATGGAATCTCTGGGGGCTTGCTGAGCTGGGAATTCGCTTACCCGGCGAGAATATTCGTGTCTTCGGATCGTGCGCATGTGGCGGAGGTGGCGGCCTGCCGGGAGTCATCGGCTGGCGAGTTCCGGGTCGCGGCACGACGGCCCCCGCGTTCCCGTCGCCGTGATCCATGCTCGCCCTGCCGGGCACCGTCGCGCCGAGCCGCCCCGTTGCCACCACCCCAAGTGGGCTATACCATTTCCGGATCAAGTGGCGGCATCGCCTGCCGCCCCGTCGTCCAGGAGCGAGCGCGCCCATGAACACCTTCGAAGACGTCATACGCGTCATCACCGACAATCTCTTCGCCCAGGTCTCCATCCTCATCGGGCTCATCGCGCTGGTCGGCCTGATCCTGCAGCGCAAGCCGTTCGACGAGGTCGTCGCCGGGGCGCTGCGCGCCACCATCGGCGTGGTCATCCTCAACATCGGCGTGGAGATCTTCACCGGGGGACTGTCAAGCTTCCAGGCCATCGTCTCCAGCGCCATGGGCCTGGACCCGCCGGAGGCCACCTCCACCCTCGCCGACTTCACCGCCGGCGCCGGCTCCGTCGTGCCGCTGATCATCGCCGGCGGCTTCGTGGTCCACCTGGCACTGGTGCGGATCTTCCCCGCCGCCCGCTTCGTCTACCTCACCGGACACCTCATGTACTGGATGTCCGTGGTGATCTCGGCGTCGCTGGTGGAGGCCTTCGGCGACGTCAACCGCTGGGTGCTCGCCGGAGTCGGCTCGATCCTCATCGGCTGCTACTGGGTCCTCCAGCCGCTGTGGACCCGCCCGCTGATGCGCAAGGTGATGGGCGATGACGAGGTGGGTCTGGGCCACACCGACTCCCTGATCGCCGTGGCCTCCGGGTACGGGGCGCGCGCCCTGAAGCTCGGCGACCCCGAGCAGCATGACTCCGAGCGGGTGCGCCTGCCCAAGCCGGTCTCGTTCTTCAAGGACATCAACGTCTCCACCGCCACCATCATCGGCGTGATCATGCTGGTGGCGATCCTGTTCGCCGATTCCGGCGTGGTCGCCGAGCAGATGGGCGATGAGACCCTGCTGCCGTGGGTCTGGGCCGTGCTGCAGGCGCTGCGCTTCGCCGCGGGCATCGCGATCCTGCTGTTCGGCGTGCGCATGTTCCTCGCCGAGATCGTCCCCGCCTTCAAGGGACTCTCGGAGAAGGCGCTGCCGGGCACGAAGCCCGCCCTGGACCTGCCGGTGGCCTTCACCCGCGCCCCCACCGCCGTGATGATCGGTTTCCTCGTCTCGACCGTGGTGTTCCTGGCACTGATGCTGATCTTCGCCGCCACCGGCTGGTTCGTCCTCGTCCCGCCGATGATCATGCTGTTCTTCGGTGGCGGCGCCGGCGGCGTGTTCGGCAACGCGGTCGCCGGCTGGCGCGGCGCCATCTTCGGCGGCATCCTCAACGGCATCGTGCTCGCGATCGGCCAGGCCATCGGCTGGGGCCTGTACGCGGGCACCGCGCCGGAAATCGCCACGCTGGCCGACGCCGACTGGTACGCGGTGGGCTGGGCACTGATCGGCCTCGGCGCCTTGCTCTCGCCACTGGGAACCTGGGCGATCTGGGTGCTGGCCGCCGTCACACTCCTGGTGACCATCGCGATCCTCGTCGCCCTGGGCCGCCGCGCCCCGGCCGAGGCCACCGCTTCCACCGGTGCCGACCCGACCGGCACCGATTCGACCGGCACCGACGCCCCGCAGAGCCACCGCGGCGAGCCCGCCACGGTCGGTGCGACCGCCGCGGCGGAGGGGCGGACCGCGACGGCCGACGGTGGCGCCGCCCCGACGGCCGACGGTGACGCCGCTCCGAGGGCCGACGCCGCGACCAGCCCGTCGGCCTCCGCGCCCACACCCACCGCGCCCTCCGGCCCGCTGGACGTCCTCGCCGTGTGCGGGGCGGGCATGGGCTCGAGCCTCATCCTGCGCACCACGGCCGAGAAAGCGCTGGACCGCATGGGGATCGAGGCGACGATGCGCCACACCGACGTCGGCTCCGCCCGCGGTGAGCACCCCGACATCGTCGTCGCCCAGCAGAGCTACCTCCAGGAGCTCGGCGACATCGCCCCGGTGATGGTCCCGATCGAGAACTTCGTCGACGTCGACCACGTCGAGAGCCGCATCTCCGAGGCGCTGCAGAAAGAAGGATGGCGATGAGCGAGGACCCGATGATCGACGACCTCACGAGCATGCTCACCCGCGTGGTCGAGGACAACCGGGACGGGATCGAGGCATCTGCGCAGGCCGTCGCCGCCTCGGGCCGGGACGGCGGCTTGCTGTACGCCGCCGGGGCGGGGCATTCCCTCGCCGCGGTCATGGAGACGTTCTTCCGGGCCGGGGGCCTTGCTTTCGTCCGGCCCCTGTGGGATCAGCGAGTGCTGCCGCTGGCCGGGGCCCGCGCCTCGACCGCCGCCGAACGGGAGGCGGGGCTCGGTCAGGCCGTGGCCGAACGCGCCGGGGTTGGCTCGCAGGACACCGTGCTGATCTTCTCCAACTCCGGCGTGAACCCCTATCCGGTGGAGATCGCGCAGCAGGGCCGACGGGCCGGCGCCACCGTCATCGCCATGACCTCCGTCCAGGCGAGCCGCACCGCGCCCCAGCGCGCCGAGGGCCGGCTGTTCGAGCTCTCCGACATCGTCCTGGACACGCAGGTGCCGGCGGGGGATGTGACCTGGCCGCCGTCGGAGCCCGTCACTGCGCCCGCCTCGACCCTGGTGACGGCTTCGCTGTGGACGGCGATCCTGCGGCGGATCGACACCATCGCCCCGGAGGTGCCGCGGTGGAAGAGCGCGAACGTGGCCGGGACCGATGAGTTCAACGCCGCACTCGTAGAGCGCTTCGCCCCCCGGATTCCTGAGCTGTGACCGGCGCGATCTGCGCGGAGAGCTCGAAACGGTCGCCGGGGTAGGTCGAGACGGTGCGCTCGATCGCCTGCCCGCCGCGGCCGGAGACACGCACGAACTCGAGCGCCGCCGAGCCCCGCTCGACCCCGAGCTCGTCGGCGTCCTCGGGGCGGATGATCGCCGCGCGGATCGTCTGCTCGCCGGCGTCGAACCGCACGCCGTAGCGGGACTCCAGCACGCTGTACAGCGACTGGGTCGAGAAGTCGACCTCGGCCAATCCCGGGACGACGCTCGCATCCAGCGCGGTGCGCTCGATGGCCATCGGCCGCTCGTCGGCCAGGCGCACGCGGTCCAGCCGCACCACCGGGGCGCCGTCGCCGAGGCCGAGGGCCTCCGCCGTGAAGGGGTCGGCAGGCGCCTCGACAAGGCTGAGCACCCGCGAGCCCGCGCGGATGCCGCGGGCGGCCATGTCCTCGGTGAACCCCGTCAGATGCAGGGGCAGATTCACCGCGGGGCGTGCGACGAACGAGCCCCGGCCCACCTCACGCACCACCCGGCCTTCCCGCGTCAGCTCATCCAGCGCGCGGCGTGCCGTCATCCGCGAGACGCCGCTCTCGGCCGCGAGCGCCCGCTCGCTGGGCACGGAGGTGCCGACGGGCAGCGCCTCGATCTGAGCGCGCAGCTCCTCCACCAGGGCGCGGAACTTGGATCGGTCGGTCATGGGCCGATCTTCGCACGGTGCGGGCCGCGGCCCTGCACACGGGGTCGGTAGCTGCGTACGGGCGACTGCTCAGTGCCGGTTCCTGAAGCGCGCTTTCTTCTGCCGGTTCCCGCACGTGTTCATGTCGCACCAGCGGCGGGTGCGACTGCGGCTGGTGTCGAAGAAGATGGCACGGCAGGTCGGTGACGCGCAGATGGCCAGGCGTCCGTCCCGCTCGCCGGAGAGGATCTCGATGGCATCGGCGGCAACCACCCCCAGGGCGTCCCGGGCGGGGGAGAGGGAGCCCAGCTGCCAGCGCCGGGTGCCGTCGGCGGTCAGGACGGCCGCGGCATGCCCGCCGGCGCTGCAGTCGTTGATCACCTCGAGACGGTCGGCGGGGAGAGTCTCTCCCTGTGCGACCGCCGTCCCGGCGACGTGGATGGACTCCCTCAGCTCCAGTGCTTGCTCGAGATCGGCGCCGTCGCAGGAGTCCACGGGCAGGCCGCTGACGGCGAACCAGTCGAGGAGCCGCTTCGGCGTGGGGATGCGCTCGACGGGCTCACCGTGACGCTCCGACAGGGTCGCCGTGAAGCTGGTCGCGAGCACCGTGCCGAGGCGGAATTCGGGGTGCGCCGTGGACATGGAACCACCTTAGCTGGTTGCCCCTGTCACACGCAGCGTGATAGAACCAGCAATGCCGGTTCCAGTGATGCCGGTTCCAGCATTGCCGGTCCCGCAATGCCGCTTCCAGTGAGTCCCGGAGAGGACAGCCCATGACCAACGCGCCCTGCGACATCGACGCCATCGAGACCAGAGCACGTCACGCCGACCTCGCTGACCTGCGTGCGCGGCTCTCCGCGGCACGCCTGCCCGAGACCGAGACGGTCCATCGCCCCGCGCCCGATCCGCGCCGCTGGGACCAGGGCGTCCCGCGCGCGGACCTCGTCGAGCTCGTCGGCTACTGGATCCACGAGTACGACTGGCGACGCTTCGAAGCACGTCTGCAGCGGATCGGTCAGTACCGCACGAGCATCGACGGCCTGGGCATCCACTTCCTGCACCGGCGTTCCTCCCGGGCCGATGCGACGCCGCTGATCCTGACCCACGGGTGGCCGGGCAGCATCGCCGAGTTCGTGGACATCATCGACGAGCTCGCCGAGCCCGACTCGGCCGAGACGCCCGCCTTCCACGTCGTGGTCCCGTCGCTGCCCGGCTTCGGCTACAGCGACAAACCGACCACCACCGGCTGGGGCATCGAGGCAATCGCGGCCGCCTGGGCGGAGCTGATGGAGCGACTGGGCTACGACCGGTTCCTCGCCCATGGCGGCGACTGGGGAGGGGTGATCACCACAGTCCTCGGCGGCCGGTACCCCGAGCACGTCATCGGCCTGCACACCACCGTCGCCCAGCCGCCCCCGGGCCTCACCACGCAGGGCCTGACGGAGGCCGAGCGCGCCTGGGTGACCGAGTCCCGCGATTTCTGGAGTCACCGCGCCGCGTATGCGAAGCAGCAGGCCGCCAGGCCGCAGACCATCGGCTACTCGCTCGTGGACTCACCCGTGGGATTGCTCGCCTGGATCCTCGACAAGTTCGCCGAGTGGACGGATACCGAGGACAGCCCGTTCGAGACCATCAGCCGGGACCACGTGCTCGACAACGTGACTCTGTACTGGCTGACTGCCACCGGCGCCTCGTCCGCGCGGATCTACTTCGAGAGCCACGCCGCGCTGGATCCCGTCCTTCGGGTCGACGTCCCGTCGGCCATCACCGTCTATCCCCGCGACATCGAGAAGTGGCCGCGGGTGTGGGCCGAGGAGCGGTTCCGGCGAATCGTCCGGTGGCGGACACCGGACGCCGGTGGGCACTTCCCCTCGCTCGAGGCCCCCGAGTTCTTCGTCGAGGATTTGCGAGAGGGGCTCGTGGCTGTACGGGCTGCGCGGGCCGACGACGACGTCGCGGCCGCCCACGAGGCCAGCGGCTCGGCCGGCGGGAGTGAGCGCCCGGAGGAGGCGTGAGCAGCCCTGTTCGACTCACGTCCGCAAGTGCGACGCCCCGTTCAGATCGAGCACAGCCCCGGAGGCCCACTGCGCCTCGGGTGAGGTGAGGTAGAGGATCGCCGCGGCGACCTCGTCGGCGGTTCCCACCCGCCCGAAGGGGCTCTGGGCCCGCAGGCCATCACCGTTCTCGCCGTCGAGCTTGGGCTGCTGGCGCTCGGTGTCGACGAAGCCGGGGGCGACCGATGCGACGGCGATGCCGTGCGGCGCGAGGGCCAGGGCCATGGACTGCCCGAACGCGTGGAGTCCGGCCTTCGCCGCCCCGTAGGCCGGGGCGTCGGGCTCGCCGCGGAAGGCGCCGCGGGAGCCGACGTTGACGACCACTCCCTGGGTGCCGCGGGCGATCAGCGAACTGGCCACGAGATAGGTCAGGTTCGCCGGCGCGCTCAGATCGACGTCGATCATCCGCCTCCAGCGCTGCTGCCACGTCTCGTAGTCGACCTCGTCGACGCGGTGGGAGGTGGCCTCCCCGGGCGCGATGCCGGCGTTGTTGACGAGGATGTCGATCTGCCCCATCCCGGCCTCGGCCTCCTCGACGACGCGGCGAGCGGTCTCGGGGTCGGAGAGGTCGCCGCCGACGAGAATGTGGCCCTCGCCGTGCAACTGCGCGAGGGTCTCCTCCGCCGACGCCCTGTCGGCGCCGTAGTGGACGGCCACCCGGTCGGCGCGCTCACTGAGGGCGATCGCGGTCGCGCGTCCGATCCCGCGGGAGGCTCCAGTGACCAGTGTGCATCTCATGCTCGGCTGCCTCGTTCCGTGGTCGCTCGGGGGTGGTCGATCTTGGCGGGTGGTCGATCGCAGTGTCATCCTCGCGCATGGGGCGGCCGTGCGGTGTCCGCATCCGGGCCCGGCTGGTCCGTGCCGTGGAGGGGGCCACCCAGGCTCGGATGCCGTCGCTCACCCGGGACCGGCAGACGCGACCCGGCGTCTCGGCCGCGCCAGCGCAGAGCGGACGAAGAACCCGGCGAAGCGCCCGGCTGCTGTCAGCCGTCGGGCCCGCGTGAAGCCCTGCCCCCGGATCGAGGTCAGGAGCCGGACGAGGTCCGGTGCGCTGATCCTCAGGACCGTCCGGACGGATTGCCCGTCGGCCCCGTCGGCCACACCCTCGGCCCCGTCGGCCCCGTCGGCGGGGGAGACCTCGATGTGCAGCGTCGTCAGCCCCGCCAGCAGCGCGAGCGGGCGGCGGCCGGACGTGTGCTTGACGCCGATGAGCCGGCGGGGCCTGCCGTCGTCGTCGGCGAACTCCAGCGAGTACCGCATGGCCTCGTCGCCCCCGCGCGGGAACAGCGAGAGCGTGCCGGCGGTCTCCGCGCCGGTGGCGATGCCCTCGAGATCGATCGAGCCGTGCACGGCGATCGGATGAGCGTGGTCGGTGAGGAAGCCGTCCATGCTGCGCACCTCCGCGCGCAGGCGCAGCTCCGCTCGCGGTCTCGTGCCCGACGGTGTCGCCATGTGTTCGGCGAAGACCACCCCGTCGCCCCTGGTCGCCTCGCGCGCGGCCGCCGCATGGGCGAAGGCGCCGTCCTCCGGCACGGGAGTCGCCTGCACTGCGTCCCATTCAGGGGCGCGCCACTCGGGCCGTCCGGCGGCCCGGATCACGGCCTCGATGGCGCGCTCGGCGCCGGCCAGGATCGTCGCCGACGGGTTCACGCCCGTCGCGGCGGGCACCACGGACCCGTCCATCACGTAGAGGCCGGGATAGCCGTGCACCTGGCCGATGTCGTCGACCACGCCGGATGCCGCGTCGGCCCCGGGGCGCACCCCGCCGAGGGGGTGGACGGTGATGGTGCGGCGCAGCAGCGACCACGTCGGCGGGTTGTACTGTCGCCCGCCCAGCAGCCGCCGCACCAGCGGCCCCACCCGACGCTGCGAGCGGTACAGGTGAGCCTGCCAGCGATTGCTCCAGCTCAGCGCCGCCTCGCCCTTGTCATCTAACCGCAGCGTGCCCCGGGCCGAGTCCCGGCCCATGGCCAGCAGCGCGAAGGTGCGCGTGGGGTCGCTGCCGCGCAGGTGCTTCCACCAGCGCCGGACGGTGCGCCCCGGCAGCAGCGCGTCGTAGAGTTCCTGCAGGGGAGGCGGGATCGCACCGTCCTGCACCTGGAACCACACCGACCGCCCGCCCTCGGGCACGGACAGCACAGTCGTGGTGGTGATCGTCGGGCCCGTGGTCATGTCCGCGGCATCCCGCGGCATTTCGGCGAGAGTCAGGAAATCGCCGTTGCCGGAGAATCCCCGGCCCAGCTGCGGCGAGAGGTCGGGCAGGGTTCCGTGGACATCGCGGGCGCGCAGCAGCAGCTCGTTGGTCGCCGCCGCCCCGGCGGCCAGCACGACCCGCGGCGCCGTCCAGGTCCGGGGCGGGGCCGACGGGTCCGTCGGGGACGTGGTGGTCACCGCATAGCCGGATCGGCCGGAGGAGTCGCGATGAGTCTCGATCCGGCGGACCTCGGCGTCGGTGACCGCGCGGGCCCCGTGCTGCTCGGCCACCGCGAGATAGGTGACATCCAGGGTGTTCTTCGCGCCGTGGTTGCAGCCGATGATGCACTCGCCCACGAAAGCGCATCCGCGCCGCGGCACCCCGTGGACGTTGGGATGCCACGTCTCAGGATCCCCGAAGGTCACGGCGAGACTCGGGCGCACCGTGGCCGGGATGTCCATGCCCTGGACCATCTGCTCGATCAGTGAGGTGCGCGGGGCGGGCCTGCCGGTCGCCGGATCGTCCCCGGCCGGGGCGATGCCCATCATGTGCCCGGCCAGCTCGTAGTACGGGTCGAGGCTCTCGCGCCGCAGGTGCGATGGCCAGCGCTCGTCCATGACGCCTTCATAGGGGCGGGAGAAGACGTTGGCATAGACCAGGGAGCCGCCGCCCCAACCCGCCGCCTGCACACTGCCCATCGTGTCCAGCCAGCGGATGTCGTACAGGCCCTGGCCGGCCCGCCACAGCCAGCGGTCCTCCAGCTCGGGCCGACGCGGGAACTCGCCGAGGGCCCACCGGCGACCGCGCTCGAGCACGATCACGGACAGTCCCGCCTGCGCGAGGCGGGCCGCGGCGACCGCCCCGCCGAATCCGCTGCCGACGACGATCGCGTCCGCGTCGTAGTGCTGAGCCATGATCAGTGTCCTCGCTGCCGCACGGGGCCCGACTGCTCGCCGTCCTCCCGTGTCCTGGATCGTAGAGCCGCCGGATCGGCAGACGCTGAGGTGTGCCCGTCGCGGGGCAGCGGGCAGTGTCCGCAGACGTGCTCCGGTGCTCGGTCGTCAGTCTTCCTCCCCGGTGCGGGCCCGTCCACACATCGCGCGAACCGGCGCTCTATGCGTAACCGCAGTGTTACGCTTTCGGCATGGACGTGTTCGACGCGCTGGCGGACGAGACGCGCCGCCGCCTGCTCCTGCAGCTCTCCGACGGTGCACACACGGCCGGGGACCTGGCTCGGACGGAGACCATCTCGCGGCCCGCGATCAGCCGCCACCTGAAGGTGCTCCGCGAGGCGGGCGTGCTGGATGTGCAGCAGAACGGACGGCAGCGCTTCTACGCGCTGCGAGCCCAGGGACTGGAACCGGTTCGCGACCTGGTCGAACGGATCGCCTCGCCCCCGGAACCAGCGCCGCCGGTCTCCGAGCATCATCTGGACGCGCTCGAGCTGGAAGTGCGCCGAACCGTGCGTGACCGCCCCGCGAGACAGGATCACCGACAGGAGAACTCCGCATGAACGCCACGCCGCAACCGAACGGACAGCTGGGGGAGGGGCCCCACGGACGTGAGGTCCGCATCGAGCGCCGCTTTCGAGCCCCTATCGACGACGTCTGGGCCGCGATGACCGAGCCCGAGCGACTCCAGCGGTGGATCGGCAGATGGGAGGGCGACCCGGCCACGGGCAGAGTCACGTTCTACATGACCGCCGAGGGCGATGACGTCGAGCCTGAAGAATTCGCCATCACGGAGTGCAGCCCGCCTCACCGCTTCGCCGCGGACACCAGCGTCGGCGACGGCGCCTGGCATCTGCGGTTCGAGCTGAGCCACGAGGACGGCATCACCACCGTGGTCTTCGCCCAGGCGCTCGGCGACGACCCCCTCGGCAGCGTCGGGCCGGGCTGGGAGTACTACCTCGACCGCCTCGCCCGCACCCTCGAGGGGGAGGACGCCGACGACGTCGACTGGCACAGCTATTACCCGTCCATGAGCGAGTACTACGAGTCCCTCGCGCGATGACCGCGCGGCGGCCGGGAGCCACCCCGTCGGCCGCCATCGAGCACGATCATGGACGACCCATCCGGACGCGGTTGTCCATGCGCGGGATGCCTATCGCATCTGCCCTGCGTATGGCGCGGCAGGTGCGATAGGCGTCCCGCCGACGGTCGCGGTCGGAGGCGTCCCGCGGACGGTCACGGCCGGAGGCGGTCGCACGATTCGCTGGCTGTGACCGCGCGGTGATGCGCCTGACGTTGTCGCCGGCCACCAGGCGTGCGATCTTGACAGTGAGCCCGGAGAATCGGGCTCCCGGACGAGGGGTGCCGTACCCGGAGTGCGACAAGACGGCCCGCAGGAGGCTGTGATGTCGTGGTTCGTTCTGGTGCTCTCCGGGATGCTCGAAGCGGTGTGGGCCACCGCGCTGGGGAAGTCCGAGGGCTTCAGCCGGCTCGCCCCCACCCTGGTGTTCTTCGTCGCCCTGGCCGCGAGCATGACCGGCCTGACCTATGCGATGAAGGACCTGCCCACCGGCACCGCCTACGCCGTATGGGTGGGCATCGGGGCGGTGCTCACCGTCGTCTATGCGATGGCCACCGGGGAAGAGCTGATCTCGGTGACGAAGGTTCTGTTCCTGCTGATGATCATCGGCGGGGTCGTGGGGCTCAAGCTCGCCCACTGAGGACCGCCCCCGCTCTCGGCAGGCTGCGGGCTAGCTGACCTGCCCCCGCGGTCCGCAGGCCCCGGCTAGCTGAGCTGCCCCGTGAACACGGCCGGCCCCACCAGCAGGGCGAAGCCGACGGCGAGCAGCAGCCAGCCCAGGCAGGCGGCCGGCATGTTCGTCGTGGCGTACTGGTCGCCCCAAGACTTCACCCAGCGGCTGGACAGTGCCAGGAGGATCACGCCGATCGCGGCGATCACGATTCCGGTCCACATCAGCACGGTGATCATGGGCGACCAGCCTCTCTCTCGTGTCGGGATGTCCCCGACTCGTGTAGGAACGGAACCATTGTCCGTCGGCGGGGGAGCCCGGCGCATCCATCGCCCTCAGCCGGCCTGCATGACCTCCTGCAGGCGGCCGACGGAGGAGGCGTACGGCCACAGCCACACGTCGTCCACGGCCATGTACTCCCGATCCTCCGGCGTGAAGAGATCGGCGGCTTCTCCGAGCGCCATGAGGTCGAGATGCTTGCCCATGCCCTCCACGGGAATCTCGTGCTCCGTCCCGTCGACCGTGATGAGGAGGTGGCCGTCCCCGTCCTCATCCAGGCGCGTCTCGACCTCGGGCTCACCGGCGTGGCGGAGCACCTCGGCGAGGGTCTTGACCACGTCCGGCCAGTCGGAGCTCGGATCATCGAGCGGAGAATCCGGGACGGCATAGACGTACCAGAAAGCGCCGACGTCGTAGCGGTCATCGGCCGGGTCCGGGCCCTCGGCGCCCAGGAAGTACCCCCAGGAATCGTCCATGAGGGGATCGTCGAAGACGGAGATGTCGACGCCCTCGCGCCGCGGGATCCCGGCCTCCTCGAGCAGCCGCAGCTTCTCCTCGACACTCAAGGACTGTGCGGCGCCCGGCGACGCACCCGCGTCGCCGCGCTCTGTGCGTCGTCCCCGCAGCCAATCGAACAGGCCCATGCGTTCTCTCCTCGTCGGTTCCACCGGTACCGGCCGGAGCGCCCGTGCGGCGTCCCCCATCGCGCGGCCACGCTAGCGCGACGGCTCGTCCCCGCCGCAGTCGCGGGGGCTCATCTCGGGATCCGGGCAGTCGGTCGAGATCGATCGGCGCGCGCCATGCCAGGTCGAAACGCCTCCGATCCGGCAGCCGCGCACATAGGGTCGGGACATGAGCGCATCCCCTTCTTCCCCTCATAGACCCGGCTTCCTCGAGCTGGTCCGCGCCGAAGAGCTGCCCACCACCGCCCACTGGGCCCTGCGCGACTGGATCGCGATCGCGGCCGTCCCCCTGATCTTCCTGGGCGGCTGGCTGGTCGAGGCGGCGACCGAGAGCACCACCGTCCTCGCCATCTCCGACACCAGCATCCGGATCCTGCTGTTCATCGTGCTGGTGATCGCCAACCGCGAGCTGCTGGCCCGGCACTGGCGGGCCATGTGGCGGGCCAAGTGGCGCTCGCTGGGGCTCATCCTCGTCGGCATGGTCGTCATCCAGATCGTGATCTCCCTGCTGGGAGCGATCTTGCGACCGCTGTCCGGGGCGGACCTCACCGAGGAGAGCGTTGTGCCCGAGCAGGCGTCGATCGCCTTCGGGGTGGTGCTGTTCGCCTCCCTCGGGCCGACGGTGACCGCGCTGGTCGAGGACTTCACCTTCCGCCACACCCTGCTGATGAAGTTCCCGGTGTGGAACAAGGCCGCCCTGGCCGCGCTGCTGGTGGTGGGCAACGCCCTCGTCTTCGGCCTGATCCACGTCAACAACTTCGACGGGCACTGGCTGCTGACTCTCGCCTACGCCGGAGCGGGCCTGGTCATGAACCTGGTCTACCTGTGGACGCGCAACATCTGGCACGTGCTGCTGATGCACGCCCTGAACAACTTCCTGCTCGGCGGGCCGGTCATCGTGCTGTTCGTCCACCTGATGGAGGGCGCGATCGGGGCGTGAGGCCCCGTCAGTTCACTCGACCATCCCGTTGACCTCGGAGATGGTCGCCTCCGCGGCCTCGCGGGGAGTGGCGCTCCCGAAGCGCACGTCGGTCAGCAGCCGGGTGAAGGTGTTCTGCGCATCCGCGGTGCCGGTGGGCTGGATGGCCGGGGCCTCGGCCAGCTCCGGCGTCACCGCCTCGAGGAACTCCACGACGTCGCGGTCGGCCTGCGTCAACGCATCACCCATCGCCTCGATCGCTGCCGGATTCGACGGGACACCGCGGTTCAGCAGCTGGATCGCCTGCGCCTCGGGAGCGTTGACCAGGAAGTCGACGAGCTCGGCCGCCTGCTCGGAACTCTGCGAGCCCTCTCCGATCGACCAGTACATCGAGGCCTTCTTGAACAGGCCGTTCTCTGTCGCCGAGCCCGTCTGCGACGGCGGGCGCAGCATCACCACGTCCTCGGAGCCGACGGCATCGCGCACCGACTGCAGTTGGTTCGTCCAGGTCCAGCTCATCGCGGACCGGCCCACCGAGAACGCCTGCTGCTCGAGAGTCACCGTGCCGTCCTCCACCGCGGCGTCGGCAGGCAGCGTCGCCCCGGATTCCTGCAGGTCGAGATACAGCTGGTACCACTCCGTCAGCGACTCGGGCGTGCACCCCATGCCATCGGCGCCCCACAGGTCTTCGCCCTTCTGGCGCAGGAAGATCGTCAGGTCCGCGTAGCTCGCGCCACCGGTAACGCCTGTGGCCACTCCGGAATCGCTGATGCGGCGGGCGATGTCATGGAAGTCCTCCCATGTCCACGAAGTGTCGTCGGGCAGTTCGACGCCGGCCTGCTCGAAAAGCTCGGGATTGGCGACGACCACCCAGGCGTTGGAGCCGGTGGACAGACCGGCCAGGACGCCATCGACCCGGCCCGCGTCGAGGTCGGCGTCATCGACGCCGGAGAGGTCGAGGCCGGGCAAGGACTCGAGGTCAGCGAGGACCCCGCGACCGGCGTACTCAGCGATGTACTTGCCGTCCATGTTGATGACGTCGGGCACGTCTCCACCGGCCACCTGCGTGGCGAGCTTGTCCCAGTAGCCGTCCCACTCCGAAGGCTGCAGCTCGACCTCGATATCAGGATTGGCCTCGCGGAACGCATCGACCATCTCGGCAGTGAACTCCTGGTAGAAGCCGGGGCCCCAGAATACGAAGCTCACCCCCGTCGATGTCTCGGCCTCTCGGGCCGAGGGGCCGCAAGCGGCCAGCATCATCGAGGAGGTGAGCCCGCCGGCCAAGACGGTGCGGCGGCGCGGGGTACGGGGCCGCCGTCGCCCGGCTCCGGTGCCTGCGACGTGTAGGGCCGAGCAGGCAGGATGCAGCGGAATTGCTGATGGGCAGCCTCTGCGAGCGGTGCCGTCGTGCTGCGAGAGGGTGCGGGGGAGCGAGGTGGTGAGCATGATGGGCCCCTTCGAGCGTCGTCGATCTCTGGGTTGCACAGCGAGAACGTGAACATACAACCGCTCGGACAGCGCTGTCCAGACTTTCGGGGGCGGACCCCGCCGAGCTCACCAACCTCGCCGACGCTCCGGCGTACGCCGAGGTGCGCCGGCGGCTGGAGGCGGAGCTGGCCCGGCTGCAGGAGCACTATGGCGACCGGCCCTACCAGGGGCCGGAAACGACGCGGCTGGACTGGGCGGTCTGAGTCGGCATCCCCAGGGATCCCGCGGATCGTGCACCTGTCCGCGGCGGCGTCTCCGCGGATCCTGCCCCTGTCCGCGTCGGCGTCGCTCTCGGCCTCTCAGCGCCGCCAGAAGAAGCAGTGGGTGATGCCGCTGGGCGGGGTGACCTTCTCGAGGTGGAAGCGATCGGTGAGATCCTCGGGCCGGTCCCACAGCCGCAGCCCGGTTCCCAGCTCCGTCGGGGAGACGGCCACGTGCATCTCGTCGATGAGGTCCGCATCGAGGAACTCCCGGAGCGTGGTGACGCCGCCGCCGATGCGCACGTCCTTCCCGTCGGCCGCTTCCTTGGCGCGCTCGAGCGCTTCGTGCGGGGTGGCCTCGAGGAAGTGGAAGGTCGTCTCGCCGAGGGTGAGGTCCGGCCGCGGGTGGTGGGTGAGGACGAAGACCGGGGTGTGGAACGGGGGCTCCTCGCCCCACCAGCCCTCCCACTCCAGGTCCGGCCAGGGCCCGCGGATGGGGCCGAACTTGTTGCGGCCCATGATCTCGGCGCCGATGTTCCGGGCGAAGTCGCGGGTGATGTAGTCCTCCATGCCGCGGGTGCCGCCGGGGTCGGTGCGGTTGACCCAGCTTGCGGTGGCGCCGGCCCAGCCGAACAGGTCACCGGGGTCCACCTCGCCGAAGGGCCGCTCCAGGGTCTGGTTCTCGCCGGCGCCGATGCCATCGCGAGAGACGTTGAAGTTCTGGACTCGGACTCGCTGGGTCATCGCGTGCTTCCTTCGGGCGTCGTCGCGGCGGGGGTCGCGAACGGGTATGCGTCGACTCAGACTAGAGCTTCGCAGGCGCCTGGCGTTGTCCGATCCTGCGACGATGCCGGTCGGCCGTTGCCGCGCCATGTCGGCCCGCCGCACATCAGCGGCCACCGTGGAAGGGGCCGGACACACCGGTGGCGGCCCCACCGAGGTGGAGCCGCCACCGTGGCGCCCAACGCGCGTCGTCCGGGAGCGCGCGGGAGGGGGCGCCGGTCGTGGGCGCTGGTCAGCGGGAGCCGTCGCCCTTGTCGTCGCGGAGCCCGTCGAGGGCGCCCTTGACGGCGTCCCGGGCATCCTGCGCCTTGTCCTTGGCGGCGGCCTTGGTCTGCTGCGCCTGGCCCTCGGACTCTGCTTCCTTGTCACCGGTGGCCTTGCCGAAGCCTTCCTTCGCCTGGCCGGTCACCTTGTCCTTCGCGTTCTCGAACTTCTCGTCTGCACTCATCGGTGCCTCCTGGTGTCGACGCGAACATGCGTTCCGTTCTGGCCGCCCACTATACGAACCACACCGAAGCACTCTCGACCGGGTGGTCGCGCGGGGTCTCACGCCCCGAGGGTCGCTCCGCAGATGGGGCACTGCTCGTACTCCCTACGGCCCCAGCGCGCCACGGGGAGGACGAAGAACAAAGTGAACTGCTGGAAGGCCTTGCGGCGCATCCACTGAGCCGTGTTGTGGCAGCGCGGGCAGGTGCGCGTCGCTCCCGGGCCGAGGTCCCGCTCTTTCGGGGCGATGGAGAAGATGAAGAACATGGCGTGCTCCTAGTGGCTGTGTCGACGTGCTCAGTTCGAGGTGCTCAGTGCGGCGCCCCGTCAGCCGCCCCGGGCGAACGATTCTGGTCGCCATACCGCCGCAGTGGTCGGAATAAGGGTCGCAGACCGGCAACTACGGCGGTATGGCCGCGAGGTGCGGGACGCTCTGATGCGAGGCGGTCCGCGGTGCACGGCGGCCCCGGCCGGCGTCCGGGGGAGCACCCCCTCGTAGAGGCCGCTTGGACCCCGCGTAAACGGCCTCAACGAGGGGGTGCTCGCGGTGCGCCTGCTGCCCCGCGCCCCTTCACGTAGTGGCGGGGGGAGGGGGTGCTCGCGGGGCGTCCGCGGCCCCGCGCCCCTACACGTAGTCGCGGGGGATGGTGGTGCTCCAGGTCTGGGAGTGGATGCGTTCGACCCCCTCCCAGGCATCGAGCTCGGCATAGACGTGGAAGTCGGTGGGCGTGGAGGTCAGCACGGTGCGGGTGGTGGTGTGCGCTGCCCAGTCCCCGCGGGAGAACCCGATGTCCCACAGGGTCTCCCCGCGCACCGAGTTCACGTCGGTCCCCACGAAGCTGTAGGTCTCGTGGGCGTCGCGGCTGACGGTGAGGTCGATGTCGTCGAAGCGCACGGTGCCCAGCCCTTTGACCACATCCAGCCGGCCGGCGAGCTCGACCAGGTCACGGCTGACCTTCCACTCGTGGTTGCCCGGCTCCAACCGGGTCGTGGCCAGCGGCTCAGCCCCCTCGGGCTCGCCGAACTGCGGGCTGACCTCGTCCTCCGGGCGGGGACGCACCGGCAGCACCAGTTCGCTGGCCTCGGGGTGGATCGTCAGCCGCACGGGCTCGGGCGGCGGCCACACCACCGGCCAGTACGACGTGGAGATCGAGACCCGCAGCCGGTGCCCGGCCGGGAAGGACTGCGCCATGCCGTTCAGCCACACCTGCACGGTCTGCCGCTCGCCCGGGACCAGCTCGCTGGGGTCGTCGGAGCCGGTGTGGTGGGTGAGGTTGTGGACCCCGTAGCTGACGCGGGTGGAGGCGCCGTCGGGCGCGATGTCCGAGAGCCGCACGATGACCTGCGCGATCGGCTGGTCCACGGCCACGTCCAGCGAGACCATCGGCGAGCCCAGCACCTCGAGCCGCTCGGTGAGCTCGTCGGAGGTGAAGACCAGGCAGCCGCCGTCCTCTTCGCGCTGGTCGTAGGGCATGTCCGGCGGGGCGTTGTACGAGCACCACTTGCCGGCGAACTGCCCCACCGACAGCGGCGAGCGCACCGATCGCGGCGGGCTGGAGGGGTCGGAGCCGGGCGGATGGATCCGGTAGTAGCCCAGCGGGTAGTGCGTCGGCTCGATGCGGTCGCTGGGCCAGGAGCTCTCGCCCACCCAGCGGCCCGGCCGCTCCTCGTAGGTGGTGGCCGGTGGGGCGTGGTCCTGCATCCAGATCGTCAGCGCCGGCCGGTCCATCGCGCCGTTGTCCCGCTGGTCCTTCAGCCAGTGGTCCCACCAGTCGACCATCTCCTGCAGGAACCCGATGGCCGGTCCGGGCTCGCCGAGGTGGGGGTACTTGTGGCTCCACGGGCCGATCAGGCCGCGCACCGGGGAGTCCAGGCCGGACAGCAGGCGGAAGACGGCGTTGGAGTATCCGTCGGCCCAGCCGCTGACGGCGAGCACCGGCACCTCGATCGCCGAGTAGTCCTCGATCACGGAGCCGTGGCGCCAGTAGTCGTCGCGCCGCTGGTGGCGCAGCCACGTATCCAGCCACAGCCCGCTGTTCTCCAGCCGCTCCAGCCACATCTCGCGCCAGCTCTCGCCCACCACGGCCGGGTCGGGCGGGCAGCCGTTGTAGGCGAACATGGTCGAGGCCCAGGAGAGGTTGTCCGTGAGCAGGCAGCCGCCCATGTAGTGGACGTCGTCGGTGTAGCGGTCATCGGTGGAGCACACGGTGACGATCGCGCCGAGGCTCGGGGGCCGACGGGCCGCGACCTGCAGGGCGTTGAACCCGCCCCAGGAGATGCCCATCATCGCGGTGCGGCCCGAGCACCACGGCTGCTCGGCCATCCACGCCAGGATCTCCTCGGCGTCGCGCAGCTCCTGCTCGAGGTACTCGTCGGTCAGCACCCCCTCGGAGTCGCCGCTGCCGCGCAGATCCACCCGCAGGCAGGCGTAGCCGTGCCCGGCCATGTAGGGATGGTGGATGGAGTCGCGCTGGGCGGTGAGGTCGCGTTTGCGATAGGGGATCAGCTCCAGGATCCCGGGCACCGGTTCGGTGTCCGAGGAGACCGGCCGCCACATCCGCGCCGCCAGGCGCGTCCCGTCGGACATCTCGATCCACAGGTGCTCGGTCTCGGTGACCTCGTGCGGAAAGCTCGTCACGGTCCTCATCCGGTCTCCACGTCTCCTCTCGTCACGGTTCTGGTCCGTTCGTCACAGCTCCGGGCCTTGGTCACAGCCTGAGCGCTCGTCCCGGCTCGAGGGCGCTCGTCACAGCTCCAGCCCGGAGTCCGAGATCGTCGTCCCGTCGGCGGCGACCTCGTCGATCCGGAAGTCCAGCGCCTCCACGCAGCGCTGGAAGGCACGGGTGATGGTGGCCTCGTCGTCCCCGCCCGTGAAGATCGTGGCCATCACGTAGCTGTAGGCGTCCTCCGAGACCCGCTGCGAGAGGCGCTCGCCGACCACCGCCGTCACCTCGATGGTGGTGCCGGGCAGCTCGCGCTCCAGCTCGGCGATCTGCTCGCCGGAGGGGACTGCGCGCACGATCCCGTCCTCGCGGAAGACGCGCAGGAACCACTTCGCGGCCATCCCGTAGGGGCCGGTGCGGTGGGGCAGCTGCGGCGTGCGTCCGAAGGCCACATCCAGCATGGCCTGGTGGTTCGAGACGCCGTCGACCATCTCGAACAGCAGCGCGTGGGACTGGGAGTGGCGGGCGTTGACCTCGAGCACGTTGATCGCGCCGGTGCGCTCGTCCCAGAAGAACTCGACGTTGAAGGTGGAGTCGGTCAGCCCCGTCGCGGTGATCACCTTCCGCGCGATGTCGCTGAGGCGCTCCTGGATCTCCCACGGAGCCGAGGACGGGTACTGATAGCGCAGGAAGCTCGAGCTGTCCGGGTAGTCGAAGGAGTCGATCACGCCGTAGACGACGACCTCGCCGCCGTGGCTGAACCCCTCCAGTGTCATCTGCCGCCCGCCCACGGCGGCCTCGACCAGGCAGGCCTGCCCGCCGATGCGCTCGATCTCCGGGGGCAGCGGGACCATGTCCAGCACGTCCTGGAACGGGGATCCGAGGCGGTCGATGACGGCGCGCACGTCCGGCAGGTGGCGGCGCAGATCCGCGTCGTCCTCGAGCCGGTAGGCGCCCTCGGACGACGCGGAGTTGACCGGTTTGATCCACACCGGATAGCTCATGCCCTCGGGCAGCACCGGCTCGGGGATGTCGAGGTCGAGCAGGCCGAACGCGGGTACCTCCTCGATCGCGTCGGCCTGGACCAGCCGCGCCCAGTACTTGTGCTCGCAGCGCAGCACCGCCCGGAGATCGGCCGACGGCAGCCCGTAGCGGGAGCACAGGATCGGCACCATCTCCACCATCGGGAAGTCCCAGAAGCTGACGATCGCGTCGATCGGATCGGCGGCGTCGCGCAGTTCCTCCTCCGCCCGGTGCAGCAGCTCGTGGATGTCGATGTGGGTCGATTGCAGGTCCCGGCGCGCCAGCAGGCGGTGGAACTCGAGGTCCGCGGCGCCGGGCAGGCGGCGAAGGATCTCCAGGTTGTGCTGGTCCAGCCCGAGGACGAAGACGTGGCGCGTCATGTTCGATCTCCTTCGACCGTGGTGCGGGGTGCTCGCGTCAGCAGAGCCCGGTGCCCTCATAGTGCGGGAGAGGGCAGGCCGCGTAAAGGCGCTATGACCGGCCGGTCAGGGCGCGGGGCGCGTGAGCACGCGGGACCCGGTCGCCTCAGCTGACCTCGCGCGCCGCCAGCGGGATGCGTCCGCCGGCCAGGATCATCTCCACCTGCCGGTCCGAGAGCCGGTGGCGCAGGCGCACCTCGCGGCCGCCGATGGTGGCGGTGAGGTCGTGGCCGGCCTGCAGTGCGTCGTGGATGCCCTCGAGCACCGCCTGGTCCCCGACGCTGATCTGCTCGCGGTCGGAGGGGTCGACGAACTCCAGGGCGAGGATCCCGAAGTTGGCGAGGTTCTGCCAGTGGATCCGTGCGAAGGACTCCGCGATCACCACGCGCAGCCCCAGGTACTGCGGAGCGATCACCGCGTGCTCGCGGGAGGAGCCCTGCCCGTAGTTCTTGCCCGCCACCACCACGTGCCCGCCGGGGGTCTGCTGGGCCTTGGCGGGGTAGTCGGGATCGATGCGGGTGAAGGCGAACTCGGAGATCTTGGGGATGTTGCTGCGGTAGGGGAGGGCCTTGGACCCGGCCGGCATGATCTCGTCGGTCGAGACGTCGTCCCCCATCGCCAGCAGCACCGGCACGTCGAGGTGGTCCTCGATGGGCTCGGCGTCCGGCAGCGCGGAGATGTTGGGGCCCTTGACCAGCTCCACCTTCGCCGCCTCCTCGGGCGGCAGCGGCGGGGTGAGCATGTCGTCGATGACGCTGTAGCGCTCGGGCATCGTCGGCCGCGGGTAGACGATCGTGTGGGAGTCGACCAGCGTGCGCGGATCGGTGATCTTCCCGGTCAGCGCGGCGGCCGCGGCGGTCTCCGGCGAGCACAGCCACACTGCGTCCTCCTCCGTGCCCGAGCGGCCCGGGAAGTTGCGCGGCATCGTGCGCAGCGAGTTGCGGCCGCTGGCGGGCGCCTGGCCCATGCCGATGCAGCCCATGCAGCCGGACTGGTGGATGCGAGCGCCGGCCGAGACCAGCGCGGCCAGCCAGCCTCCGGAGATGAGGTCGGCGAGGACCTCGCGGGAGGTGGGGTTGATGTCGACCGAGACGCCCGGGTGCGCCTGGCGGCCATCGAGGATCTGGGCGACCACGGCGAAGTCGCGCAGCCCCGGGTTGGCCGACGAGCCGACCACGACCTGCGAGACGTCCTCTCCGGCGACCTCGGCGACCGGCACCACGTTGCCGGGGGAGGAGGGTTTGGCGATCAGCGGCTCGAGGGTGGCCAGGTCGATGTGCTCTGTGTGGTCGTAGCTCGCGCCCTCGTCTGCCTCGATGCGCTGGAACTCGTTCTCGCGGCCGACGGCCCGCAGGTAGTCGCGCACGGCGTCGTCGGCGGGGAAGACGGTCGCGGTGGCGCCGAGCTCGGCGCCCATGTTCGCGATCACGTGGCGGTCCATGGCGCTCAGCTGCGCGAGCCCGGAGCCGTGGTACTCGATGATCCGGCCGACGCCGCCGCTGACCCCGTGGCGGCGCAGCATCTCCAGCACCACATCCTTGGCCGAGACCCAGTCCGGCAGGGTCCCGGTCAGCTCCACGCCCCAGATCTCCGGGACGCCGACGTACAGCGGCTGGCCGGCCATCGCCATCGCCGCCTCCAGGCCGCCCACGCCGATGGCGAGCATGCCCAGGGCGCCCGCGGCGCAGGTGTGGGAGTCCGAGCCGATGAGGATGGTGCCGGGCCGGCCGAAGTGGGCCTGGTGGACGGGGTGGGAGACGCCGTTGCCGGGCTTGGAGAACCACAGCCCGAAGCGCTGCGCGGCGGACTGCAGGAAGAGGTGGTCGTCGGGGTTCTTCTCGTCGGTCTGCAGCAGGTTGTGGTCGACGTACTGGACCGACAGCTCCGTGCGCACCCGATCGAGGCCCATCGCCTCCAACTCCATCATCACCATGGTGCCGGTGGCGTCCTGGGTGAGGGTCTGGTCGACCTTGAGGCCGACCTCGGAGCCGGGCGCCAGGTCCCCTTCGAGCAGGTGAGAGTCGATGAGCTTCTGTGCGACGTTCAGTGCCATGGCGCTGTTCCTCCTGGGATCGCGGCCCGCCCCGGTCCGTCGGCGGACCTTCTTCCAGCCTAGGCCGGATCCGGGCGGGCTGCCCAGGGTTCGACCGGGCGGGCGGCAGCGGCTCCCGACGGGCGCGACGCGGGGAAGCGGTCACTGGGGAAGTGCAGTCAGCCTGGCTGACGGCGCCGCGGCTCGCAGCACCACTGCCCGAGCGTCCGGGTCAGAGGGGCAGTACCGGATTCGTGCGGCGGAAACCTGGCCGCAGGCAGGCGACGTCTTCTCGCGCCAGGAATGAGGCACGCTTCCGCCACGTTGGGGTGCTTGCGGCCGACGTGCCCTCGTCACGCCGCGCCCCGCACCATCCCGGCACTGCCGCCCCTGCCCGAGGAGACGCCATTACGCAGCCCGACGCCGCCCTGCCGACGAACGCCGCCCTCACCGCCGTGTCCCTGCCGAGCCTCGCCGACCAGGCCCAGCGCCTGATCGACCTCGACGTCCATGCCCGCGCCGGACTCACGGCGCAGGCCCTGCACGCTGCGGCCGACTCGCGGGGGAGCGCCCGCACCGATGCGCTGCTGGCGATCCGCCCCGACCTGGCGCCGCCGTCGGCCCTGGCACCACTGATGCGACGGGCCGACAAGCCCGGCTTCGTCGTCGAGGACATGACTGATGTGGACGAGTTCGCACCCGTCGGCATCGACGTCCCCTCGACCCCGGTGTACGTCGTCGAGGGGATCGACCGCGGCGACACTTTCGCCAACCGCACGCCCGAGGAGAGCCTCTCGGAGATCACGGGTCCCGGTCGCAGCCCGCTGCTGCTGACGGAGGGCCTGCACTGGGTCCTCCAGCAGCCGGGCGTCCTGGAGCGCAACCACTGCTTCATGACCATCGGATCCCGGCTGACGACGAAGAGCGGAAAGTTCGACTCCCGCACCCCGGCGCTGTGGATCAGCAACGGGACCGGGCGCGACGGGCGCGAGCGGAAGGACGCTCCGAAGCTCGGCTGGTGCTGGTGGGGCAACCGCCACACGTGGCTCGGGATCGCCTCCGCCGCCGGTCGTGTCGCCGTGCGCTGAGTGTCGCGCCGCCAGGCTCTGACAGCCGGGTCCTGAGACACGGGTGCTGAGAAACCTGTAGAGGGGCGGATCCGGGCGCTGTACGTTCGGGCGCATGCTCACCGGTCTCAGCGCCTTTCCCCTCACCCCGTTCCGGCACGACGACGTGGACATGGGCGCGTATGCACGCCTGGTCGTTCGCATGGTCGAGGCGGGCGTGGACTCGATCGGCGCGCTGGGGTCGACTGGTTCCTACGCCTACCTCGACCGCAACGAGCGGCGGGCGGTCGCCGCTGCCACCGTCGAGCACGCCGGCGAGGTGCCGGTGATCGTCGGCATCGGAGCGCTGCGCACCTCATGGGTCAGGGCTCTCGCCGCCGACGCCCAGGAGGCGGGGGCATCTGCCGTGCTGCTGGCCCCGGTGAGCTACCAGCCACTGACCGAGGACGACGTGGCCGGGCTCTACGAGGACGTGACCGCCGAGCTCTCGGTCCCGCTGGTCGTCTATGACAACCCCGGCACCACGCATTTCACCTTCTCCCTCGAGCTCTACGCCCACATCGCCCGGCTGCCCGAGGTGGAGGCGATCAAGATCCCACCGGTGGCGGGGAGCGTCGCCGAGGTGCGTGAGCGCGTGCAGGCGATCCGTGCCGTCGTTCCCGGCCACGTGAAGCTCGGGATCTCCGGTGACGGGTTCGCGGCAACGGGATTGCTGACCGGATGCGACGCCTGGTTCTCGTCCCTCGGCGGCACCCTCCCTCGCACCATGGCCGGCGTCGCTCGCAGCGCACTCGCGGCCCGAGCCGACGGCACGTCCCGGGCAGAGCGCTCGCTGGCCGACTCGGAGGGACTGCGCCCTCTGTGGGACCTGATCGCCGACTTCGGGAGCCTGCGCGTCGCGGCCGCGATCGCCGAGCACCTCGGACTGGTCGCCGCACCCTCCCTGCCGCGCCCGCTGCGCGGCCTCACCGAGGAGGACCGTTCTCGCGTGCGAGAGGTCGTCGACACGCTTGATCTGAGGGAGTGACAGCCGCATGGGCACGAAGAACTACCTGATCGAAGGGCTCTCGGGCACCGGCAAGACCACCGTCGCCGAGGAGCTCCAGCGACGCGGCCACCACGTGATCCACGGGGACCGGGAACTGGCTTACCAGGGTGACCCCGAGACCGGTGAGCCGACCGAGACCCAGCTCCACGAGCACCACATCTGGGACGCCCGGAAGGTCAGGCAGCTCGCGGGCGATCAGTCGGCGCCCGCCACCTTCTTCTGCGGCGGCTCGAGGAATCTCCCGCAGTTCCAGGACCTCTTCGACGAGGTGTTCGTGCTGCGGGTCGACCTCGCCACGCTCACCCGGCGGCTGGATGCGCGGCCGGACGAGGAGTGGGGCGGAGGAAAGCCGACTGAGCGATCCCGTATCGAGCAATGGCACCGCAATCACGAGGACGTCCCGGCCGGCGCCATCCCGATCGATGCCACCGCACCGGTGGCCGACGTCGTGGACGACATCCTCCGGCGGTGCGGGACCCGCACAGTGCGGTAGCCGGCTCGCGGTGGACGCCACCGCGGACCGGAGCCGTCACGTCGTTGAACCGACCTCGCCCCGCGTCTACCGTGTTTCGCGGTCGCGCAGCGGCGTCCACCGTGCCCTGCGCAGCGAACCGAGCATTCCGGAACGAACCGAGCGTCCCGAGTGGACGAGCGAAGGGGCAGAGCGACATGGTGACCCGACGGACCGTATTCCGCGCCGTGGGCGGCGGACTCCTCGCAGCAGGAGCGGCCCCGACCGTGATGACCTCCCCGGCAGGCGCCGAGAACACCCCCAGCGGCGGAGACCTCGAGGGCACTCTGGTCGTGGTCGAGAAGAGCGGCCATGCCGTCGCCTTCCACGACGCCGCCGACGGGACCCTGCTCGAGCGGATCGAGCTGGGGGAGTACCCGCACGAGATGGTCATCGACAGCGCCTCGAAGTACGCCTACGTCGGCCACTACGGGGTGCGGATGTCCGGTGATGTCGGCAGCGGCGGTACCAGCGTGTTCGTCATCGATCTCGACGCCCGCGAGCTGGTGCGGACGATCGACCTCAGCCCGTTCAACCGCCTCCACGGCATCGCGATCGACGAGCAGGACCGGCTCTACGTCCTCAGCGAGGAGAAGGCCGTGCTGGTACGGATCGACGATCCCGCGGAGGCCGAGGCCCCGTCGGCCGCCGTGCACACCGGCGGCATCAAGACCCACATGGTCACGCTCAACCGCGAGGGCACCCGCGCCTACGTCACCGGGCTGCTGTCGCACACCGTGAGTCTGGTCGACCCGCACGACGCCTCCGTCGCCCCGGTGATCGCCTCCCCGGGGCTGCTCCCGGAGAGCTGCGCCCTCAGCCAGGACGAGAAGCACCTCTACGTCGGCGCCCGCGAGGACAAGGCACTCGTGCGGCTCGATGCGCGGACGATGAAGGAGAAGCAGCGGGCCGACGTCCCCGGCGACCCGCTGCGCGTCTACGTGATCCCCGGCCAGGACAAGCTGCTGACCACGGACATCGAGAACCGCACCGTCACCCGCTACGACGCGGATCTCGCCGAGGAGACCTCCATCGGTTTCGACGGGACGCCGGCCGGGATCTCCTTCCACCCCTCGGAGCCGACGGCGTTCGTGACCCTGCTGGATGCCGACACGGTCGCGATCCTCGACCTCGACGCCTTCACCGTCACCGGCACCATCTCCACCGGCTCCGAGCCCGACGTGACCGCGTTGATCTGACGTCCGGCGCGACCGTCCGGATGCGCAGCGGGGCGACGGCGAGATCGGATCGCAGCGGACCGCGACGACATCGCCGCCGGACGGCACCGGGAATGCCGCCGTGCGGCGGCGAGAGCGCACCCGGAGCGGTGCCGACAGCGCCCCCGTCGTCGGCTACCGTGTGTGCCAACGCGCGCGATGGGGACGCGGACGGAGCCACGCCGCCCACGGCGGCCGTCGGCCCCTGATCGTGGACGCCCACCGGCGCGCGTACCGCACATGACAGGAAGGCTTCCCCCAGTGAACTCGCTGATCCTCGCCGTCGTCGGCATCGCCATGATGGTCGCGGGGTACGTGCTGTACTCCCGCTTCCTCTCCGGTCGCGTCTACAAGCTCGACGCGGCCTTCCGCACCCCCGCCCATGAGCTGCGCGACGGCGTGGACTTCGTGCCCACCAACAAGTTCGTGCTCTGGGGGCACCACTTCACCTCCGTCGCCGGGGCCGCGCCCATCGTCGGCCCCGCGGTCGCCGTGATCTGGGGCTGGCTGCCCGCGTTCCTGTGGGTCACGCTCGGCACCGTCTTCTTCGCCGGCATGCACGACCTCGGCGCGCTGTGGGCCTCGGTGCGCAACCGCGGCCAGTCCATCGGCACGCTCTCGGCCCGCTACATCGGCGCCCGCGGCAGCCGGCTGTTCCTGGTGGTCATCTTCCTGCTGCTGCTCATGGTCAACGCCGCCTTCGCCGTGGTGATCTCCGGGCTGTTCGTCTCGACCCCGACGGCGGTGATCCCCGTCTGGGGCGCGCTGGTGGTCGCGGTGCTGATCGGTCAGGCCATCTACCGGCTGAAGTGGAGCCTGCCGGTGGTCTCCGTGGTGGGCGTGGCCGCCCTGTACGCCCTGATCCTGGTCGGCGACCGGTTCCCCGTCGCCCTGCCGGAGACGGTGCTGGGAATGTCCGCCGAGGCGTTCTGGATCCTGGTGCTGTTCGTCTACGCCGCCATCGCGTCGACCCTGCCGGTGTGGGTGCTGCTGCAGCCGCGCGACTACATCAACGGCCTGCAGCTGTTCATCGGACTGGGCCTGCTGTACGGCTCGGTGCTGATCTTCCGGCCCGAGATCGTCGCGCCCTCGTTCAACACCAGCGTGCCCGAGGGCACGCCCGGGGTGATGCCGCTGCTGTTCGTGACCATCGCCTGCGGCGCCATCTCCGGCTTCCACGGCATCGTCTCCTCCGGCACCTCCTCCAAGCAGCTGGACAAGGAGACCGACGCCCGCTTCGTCGGCTACTTCGGCGCCGTCGGCGAGGGGCTGCTGGCGCTCGGCGCGATCATCGCCACCACTGCGGGCTTCCGCACGCTCGCCGACTGGGAATCGGTCTACTCGGCGTTCAACGAGGGCGGCGTCGTCGCGTTCGTCGACGGCGGCGGCGCGATCCTCAACGCCGGCCTGGGCCTGCCGACGTCGCTGTCGGCCACGATCCTGGCCACCATGGCCGTGCTGTTCGCGGCGACCACCATGGATACGGGCGTGCGACTGCAGCGCTTCGTGGTCCAGGAGATGGGCCAGATCGTCGGCCTCAAACTCGGCACGCTCTCGGCGACCCTCGTCGTGCTCGTGGTGTGCCTGGCACTCGCCTTCGGCGCGGGGGCCGACGGGTCCGGCGGCATGCTGATCTGGCCGCTGTTCGGCACCACCAACCAGCTGCTGGCCGGGCTGACCCTGGCGATCCTGGCCGTGATGCTCACCCGCAAGCGCCGCCCCGTGCTGCCGGTGATGATCCCGCTGCTGTTCGTCCTCTTCGTCAGCGTCTACGCCCTGCTGATCCAGCTCGGCGGGTTCCTCGCCGAGGGCAACTGGCTGCTGCTGATCATGGACATCGTCATCCTGATCGCGGCGGTGTGGGTGATCGTCGAATCCGCCATCGCCCTGAACCGTGCGCGCCGGCAGGAGCCGGAACTGGACGAGCCGGCCGCGACGACCGCCGACGAGGGCCGCGCACGCTGATGGCGCGCTCCCGCTGGCGGGCATTCAGCGACGGACTGCGCGAGTTCTACGTCGCCCCGTACCGCCGCACCTTCGCCCGTGCCCGGCGCGACCAGGACGACCTGTTCCGCATGCTGGTGATGAGCGAGATGCTGGGGGTGCCGAACCCCGTCTCGTATTACACCGCGGAGCTGCTGCCGGTGCTCTACGACAGCTTCCACGACTGGCACCGCCGCATGGGCATGGAGCGCTCCCCGCTGGAGGATTTCCGATGCTGCTGAGCCTTGCCGCCCAGCGGCGCGTGCTGTTCCTGGGCGGCAAGGGCGGCGTCGGCAAGACCACCGTCGCCTCCGCGCTCGCGCTCGCCGCCGCGCGGGAGGGCCGGCGGGTGCTGGTGGTCTCCACCGACCCGGCCCACAACCTCGGCCACCTCTGGGATCAGAGGATCGGCGATCGCATCACCCCGCTGGACGGGGACGGAGGTGCCGCGGCTGCGATGGATGGCGACGGTGGCCCGCGTGTCGGCGCCGGTCCCGCCGCTGGAGATGGCACCAGCGGCGGCTTGCTCGCCGGCATCGAGATCGACCCCGACGCCACCACGGATCAGCACCTGGCCGAGGTGGGCAGCACCCTGAAGCGGCTGATGCCCGAGCACCTCGCCGGCGAGGTCGACAAGCACATGGGCCTCTCCCGCCGCTCCCCGGGCACCCACGAGGCCGCTGTGCTGGAGCGGATCACCGAGCTGGTCGAGACCGGGATGCAGGACTTCGACCTGGTCGTCGTCGACACCGCCCCCTCCGGTCATACCGCCCGACTGATGACGCTGCCGGAGGTCATGACGGCCTGGACCGACGGGCTGCTGAGCCGCCGGGAGAAGTCCGAGAAGCTGGGCGCGGCGCTGCGGGGCCTGGACGGGCACGGCTCGAAGATCCTCGGCAGTGCCGCCCCGCGCGACCCCGTCGCGGAGCGCGACGAGGAGATCCGCTCCATCCTGCTGCGCCGCCGCGATCGCCTCGCTGGCCTCCGGGAGGTTCTCACCGACGCCGAGACCACCTCCTTCGCGATCGTGCTGGCCGCCGAGCGTCTGCCGGTGCTCGAGACCATCGAGCTGCACGAGGAGCTGACCCGCACCGGCGTCGACGTCGGCGCACTCGTGGTCAACAAGCGCTCCCCGGCAGGCCGCGGGGACTTCCTGGAGCGCCGCCGGGCACTGGAGGAGGAGCATCTGGCCACCCTCCGCTCCGCGCTGCCGGAGGTGCCGCTGCAGGAGATCCCGCTGGGGGAGGAGGACGTCGTCGGCGTCGCCGCGCTGGAGCGGTTCGCGCGGTTGCTGTGACGTGCTGACGGCTCGAGGCCGCGCCTTCCCGGCACCCGAACATGCCCGCCGGGGCTCGTCGCCGCGGACATGCAGCTGGCCATGCTGTCCCTCGCCAACCCCGTGGTCCTCCAGCAGCTGGACGAGAAGAGCGACAGTTACGAGCACGCCCGGCTGATGAGTGTGGACCGGGCCCGAGAGGTGCCCGTGTCGATCCGGACGTTCCTCACCGAGGTCAGCGCCATGGAGGCCTCCGACGGCGGGGGCGTCCTGGCGGGCGAGCCCGAGGACACCCTGCGCGAGCTGACCGTTTGGACCGATGCAGAGGGCGTGACCGAGGGGGTCACTCGTCGGTCTTCTCGATCCGCGCGATGCAGTCGGTGCGGAAGCCGCGCACTGCCTCGCGCAGCCGGCACCAGCCCACCAGGATCCAGGCGCCGCGCACGGTGATCAGTCCCAGCGGCTCCACGTGCCGCTGGGTGCGCTCGCCGCAGAGGTGCGAGACGTACTCGAGCTCGAGAACGCGCGGCCGGACCAGCACATCGCGGATCACCGCGTCGACGTCCTCGGTGGCTCTGCCCTCCGGGGCCATGCTCGCCACCCGGCCGGCGAGGTCCCGGACCATCTCCCGACGCTCGGGAGGCAGAGCGGCCAGAACTTTATCCATCGCCCGGCGCGAATCTCCTGCGAAGGGCGAGCCCATCATGACGCTGAGCCCGGCGACGACCGCCGTCGCCTCCTGCGGCGTGAAGGCCAGCGGCGGCAGCGAGTAGTCCCGTCGGACCGCGTACCCGCCGCGCCGCCCGGGCTCGGCGTAGATCGGGACGCCGGCCTCCTGCAGCGCGCGGACATCCCGCTCGATGGTGCGGGTGCTCACCCCGAATCGCGCGGCCAGCCGCGGCACCGAGATGGGGCGTTCGGCGTTGGCTCGCAGCACGTCGAGCACGGCGTGGTGACGTTCACTGCGGCGCATCCTCTCAGGGTAGAGAGCGCGACCGGGACTACGGCGAAAGTTCGGGTCGAAACCCCGACAGACTGCTGTCGCGCGGCCGCCTGATCCTGGAGGCACACACCCCGATCAGAGAGGAAAACTCCACCATGACCAGTCCGAACATGTTCATCGTCTACGTCAGCGACGTCGTCCGGACCGTCGACTTCTACCGACAGCTCTTCGACATCGAGCCGAGCTTCTTCCCCAGCCCCGGGTTCGCCGCCTTCTCCCTGGCCGACGGGGTGGACCTGGCCCTGTGGAGCGGTCACGGCGACGCGCTCGCCGGAGACCCGGTGCGCACCAGCGAGGTGACCCTGTGCCTGCCCGGCGGGCCGGAAGTCGTCGAGGAGCAGCACCGCACCTGGGCGGGCCTCGGCGTCACGGTGCTTGAGCCCCCTCACGACGCCGTCTTCGGCCGCACCTTCGTCGTCGCCGACCCCGACGGGAACCGCATCCGCGTCGCGCCGGTGGACTGACGGGCCCGCCGGCCCGGCGTCGATGCCCCGAAGGGTTCGAACCCCGTCGGGGCATCGTGCGCGGCTATTCGGCGCGCTCTCGATGGTCAGCAGTGAGGATGTGAGCGACGGGCACTGAACTCATGAATCACTTCTCAGGATGACGGAGAGAAGCCGCGGATCGGTCCGCGCGGCTGCTGTATCGCGTCAGTGAGTCGCAGCCGAGCGAGCTGCCGTCCCTGCGCGCCCCAGCGCCAGCTGCGCGAATCGCTCCCCGATCAGGCGATGCGCTGCGGTCGAAGGGTGCAGCCCGTCGGGCAGCGGCAGCCGGTCGGCGTCGGCCTCGCCGTACAGGGAGAGCCCGTCGACCAGGTGCAGGTGCTGGTCGTCGCTGCGCCCCTCGAGTACCTCCCTCGTGGCGTCCCGGATCACCTCGAGGGTCAGTCTCCCCAGCTCCGTGTCGCCGGGGGCCCCGGTCGCCGTGAAGCGCACCTGGTCGCTGCCGATGCTCTCGGGGTCGATAGCACCCGGGCCGGGAGTGCGCTCGTGGATCCCACAGTAGATCGGGGTGACCACGAGCAGCGGAGCATCGGGATGGCCTTCGCGAACGGTGTCGAGCAGCCCGTGCAGTGCGGGGACGAACGTGCGGCGCCGCATGGCATCGGCGTTGACGAGGTTGATGCCGATCGCGAGGCTCACCACGTCGGCCGGCTCGTCACGGACGATGCGGCCGATGAACGGATCGGCCATGGCGCTGCCGCCCAGCCCCAGGTTCCGCAGCCGCATGCCGGCCGCGCGGGCGGCGACCACGGGCCAGATGCCGGTCGGGTGGGTGGCGTTCGAGCCCTGACTGATCGAGCTGCCGTAGTGGATCCACCGCGGCCCCGTCTGCTCCGCGGGCCGCACCGGTGCGTCGGCGCGCGCGGAGAGGATCTCGACCTCCTCGTTGTGGGGCAGCCACAGCTGGACGTGGTGCTCACCGGGGGAGGGGAGCTCGAGGAGGACCCGGTGCGGGGATCCGGTGACCAGTTCCGTGCTGCCGTCCCGGAGGTCGACCTGGACTGCGTCACCACCGGTGAGGCTCTCGCTGCGCAGGAGTTCGCCGTCGACGACCACGTCCACGGCGCCCCGTGGGCGCGGCGCACCGACGTAGTCCACGCGGCGGGGGTGCAGGACCAGCTCCACCTGCCCTGCCGCAGTGCGCAGCTCCAGGCGCACCCCGGAGGGCTGTGCCTCCATGGCCATCAGCTGCGGCTCGGGCCAGCGCTCGCGCAGCCACGAGGGCAGCCGGTGGGGCCGCACGCCCCGTGCGGTCCGCTCCAGGCCGCCGTCAGCGGCGGTTGCGGAGCCGAGGAGGAACTCGTCGGTGAGAGGGACGTCGATCATGCGGGGTGTCCTTCGCGGGAAGCTGAGCCGGTGCGGGGAAGGTGCGCCGCACGAGCTGTCGGGCCGACGCTCGCCGAGACCACGGCAGCGTCCGTGAGAGCGGGACCATCCGGTGTCCCCGAGTATGCCGTGTTGCGTCGCCGGCGTGCCCGGCCCGTCCCGTCGCCTCCCGTCGACCCCGGACGTCGCCCGCGAGCGACCCGGGCCGCGACGGGAGGCCGACGACGGACCGGTACCCGGCTCCGTAGCGTCCGACGGTATGCAGACAGGAACGTCACCACAGCGACCCTCGCGCCGCGACGCCCTGCGCCTCGGCGCTCTGACCAGCACCGGCCTCGCCCTTCCCGCCCTCGCCGGCTGCTCGGGAGGCGGGCTGCTGCCGGGCGGGCTCCTCGCCGGCAACCAGAGCGCCCAGGGCAGCGCCGGCGTCGTGATCGAGAGCGCAGCCCGGTTGCCGGAGCCCTTCACCGCACCCCTGCCGATCCCGCCCGTGCTGGAACCGGTCAGCACCGACGGCGACGCGGACCGCTACGAGCTCACCCAGAAGGTGGGCCAGGCGCAGATCCTGCCGGAGGTCACCACCGAGGTGTGGGGCTATGACGGCATCTTCCCGGGCCCCACCCTGGAGACCCGGCGGGGCCGGGAGACCGTCGTGACCCACCACAACGAGCTGGACGTGCCGACCGTCGTGCACCTGCATGGCGGCGTCACGCCGGCCGAGCACGACGGCTACCCCACCGACTTCGTCGAGCCTGGGTCGAGCCGCGAGTACGTCTACCCGCTCCGGCAGCGCGCGATGACGCTGTGGTACCACGACCACCGGATGGACTTCACCGGGCCGCAGGTCCACCGCGGCCTGGCCGGCTTCCACCTGATCCGCGACGACGAGGAGGACGCGCTCGGTCTGCCGGCGGGGGAGCGGGAGATCCCGCTGATGATCGTCGACCGCAGCTTCGCCGAGGACGGCTCGTTCCTCTACCCCTCGATCGACCCCACGCTGCAGGAGCATCCCGGGGTCGAGGAGGAATACCTCAGCGGCGTGCTCGGCGACTGCATCCTGGTCAACGGCGCCGCGTGGCCCATCCTGGAACTCACGAACACGATGTACCGCTTCCGGTTGCTGAACGCCTCGAACGCCCGACGGTACGAGCTCGCCTTGGATCCGCCGTCGGCCGACGGGGCATCGTTCGTCCAGATCGGCAGCGACGGAGGCCTGCTGGCCGCGCCCGTCGCGCACGAGTCGATCGAGATCGCGCAGGCCGAACGGTTCGACGTGGTGGTCGACTTCTCCGCGTACTCGGTGGGGGACGAGGTGACGCTCGTGAACCGGCTGGGTCAGGACGGCACCGGCCAGGTGATGCGCTTCGTCGTCGCCCGCGAAGGCCCGGAGGAGGCGCGGATCCCCGAGACGCTCTCCGAGGTCACGCCGCTCTCCCGCGACGAGGTCACCGTCGAGCGGGAGTTCGTCTTCCAGCGCGGCGGCGCCGAGCACGAGGGCATGACCCTGTGGACGATCAACGGCGAACCCTTCGACCCCGACCGCATCGAGGCGGCGCCGCAGCTGGGCGAGGTGGAGCTGTGGCGGATCCGTGCGCTGAATCTCGCCCACCCCTTCCACGTCCACCTCTCGCCGTTCCAGGTGCTCAGCACGGGCGGCGGGGACGATCCGGGCCCTTACAACGGCGGGTGGAAGGACACCGTCAATCTCGGCAGCGGCGGGGAGGCGGAGATCCTGGTGCGCTTCGAGCAGTTCACCGGGAAGTTCGTCGTCCATTGCCACAACCTCGAGCACGAGGACATGATGATGATGGCCAACTTCGAGGTGTTCTGACCTGCGGTCATTGCTTCTCGTCGGTCGTCAGGCCTCGTCCTCGGAGTAGAGCCCGGAGCGGTGCGCGATGACGGCCAGCTCGGTGCGGTCGCGGGCGTCGAGCTTGGTGAGAATACGGCTGACGTAGGTGCGGGCCGTGGCGGGGGAGACGAATAGGCGGCGGGCGATCTCTGCGTTCGTCTCGCCATGGGCGATACGGCGCAGCACGGCGAGCTCGCGCTCGGTCAGGCGCGCCAGGCGCGGATCCGGTGCCTGTGGGACGGCCGAGGATGCCAGCTGCGCCATGACCTGTCGGGTGATGCGCGGCGAGAGCAGGTTCTCCCCGGCCGCGACCGTCCGCACGCCGTCGCGCAGGTCGCCGGCGGGGGTGTCCTTGAGCAGGTATCCGGCCGCGCCCGCCCGGACGGCGGCGAGGATCTCGGCCTCGTCGTCGAACGTCGTGAGGATCAGCACCCGCACTGCATCCAGGTCCCCGTCGGCCGTGATCTCGGCGGTGGCGGCGATGCCGTCGGTATCGGGCATCCGGATATCCATGAGCACCACGTCGGGATGGTGCCGTCGGGTCAGCTCGACGGCCTCTCGGCCGGAGCGGGCCTCAGCCACCACACTGAGGCCAGTGGCCCCCTCGAGAAGGGCGCGCAGACCTGCGCGCACCAGGTCCTGGTCGTCGGCCAGCAGCACGCGGATCATCGCGCCTCCTCGTCGTGGGCGAGCGGCAGCACCGCGCGGACGGCGAATCCGCTGTTCTCGGGGCCCGCGGTGAGGTGCCCGCCGAGGGCTTCGGCGCGCTCGCGCATGCCCACGATGCCCGCCCCGTGCGATGCCGGCGGCCCCGCGTCGCCGTTGTCGATCACCGACAGCTCGAGTACGCCCTCGACGATGCGCGCCGTCACCTCCACCCTGCTTGCGCGAGAATGACGGACGACGTTGACAGCCGACTCCTGCACGATCCGGGCGGCCGCCGCGTCGACCGGTCCGGGCAGTGGGGCATCGAGCTGGACCGACGTCGACAGCTCCGTGCCGGGCACGAGCAGCGTCGGCAGGCTCTCGAGCACGGCGGAGAGAGACTCGGCCGGCGCGTGCGCCTCGTCCGGGGCCCGCAGCAGTCGCACAGTGCGTCGCAGCTCCGAGAGCACCGCCTGGGAGGAGTCGGTGATGATCCCCAGCGCCGCGTCGGCGGCGGCCCGGTCTCCTCGATCGAGCGCCTCGCGGGCCACGTCGGCGTGCAACGAGATGACGGTCGTGCGGTGACCGAGCGCGTCGTGCAGGTCGCGGGCGATCGCCTCGCGTTCGATGCGGGCACTCTCGGCGGTGCGTCGGCGTTCGTCCTCGACGGTCAGGGCGATGATGCGGCGGGCATCGGCCACCAGGCGGCGGCGCGAGCGGAGCCCGTCACCGAGGGCGATCGCGGCCGCCATCAGCAGCACGTGGCCGGCCAGCTCGTACCCGATCACCAAGGAGGCGGCCTCGCCCTCGGCGAGGCGGAAGAACACGCTGGCGCCGACGACGAGCAGCGCGGCGCCGATCGCCCAGCGCAGGCGGCCGGCCTCGGCGGCGGAGAACAGGGCCGCGGCGACCGGCACCGCGACCCCGATGGCCGGGTAGCCGAAGGAGTAGTAGGCGAACAGGCCCAGCACCGAGACGGCGAGGACGAGGACCGGGTAGCGGCGACGCACCAGCATCACCGCGCCCAGGCCGGCGGCCCACAGGTAGGTGACGGCATCGGACTCGGTGTCCCCGCCGACGCCCGCGGAGATGATCGCGACCAGCACCCCGGTCACCGCGAGCGCCAGGATGATGTCCAGCGGCCGGCCGCCCAGTCCGCGCGCCGGCCCCGTCGGGGCGTTCAGGCGGGAGGTGGAGGGCGTGGTCACGGTGACAGCGTAAGCCGGGCCTGGCGACGTCGGCGTCGGCCGCGAGGCGACATCGCGGTGTCGGCGGGCGGCGTACCCGGCTCGCGACGGCCGACGGATGTGGAGATGGCCAGCCGATTCCTATTGTTCCGGGCATGACGAACCAGACCGCGTCCTCCGCTCCTGTCCGCACCTCTCGGGGCCCGCTGGGACTGTCGATCCTCGCGATCCTCGGCCTCGCCCTGCTCGGTGTTCCGCTCGTGATCCTGCACGACCTCGGCGTGCTCCACCCCGGCACGCTGGCGAACATGCTGCTGGTGTTCGTTCCCGTGATCGTGTGGATCGTCGTCGCGATCGCCGCGAGGGTGCCACGACCGTTCCTGACCCTGCTGGCGATCGGCGCCTGCTACGGCGTGCTCCTCGCGATCGGACACCAGATCTTCTGGGGCGCCTCTTTCCCCGACGGCGGCCCGTCGCTGGGCGGGAATCTCTCCGACCTCGATCCGACGGCCCAGGCCATCGTGTTCCGCCTGGTCGCGGTCATCTCGAGCCTGTTCACCGGGGTCATCGTCGGCGTGCTCTCCGGCCTCGTCGCTGAGCTGGTCCGGCTCATCCTGCGCGGGGTCCGCCGCGCCGCGTGAGGTCGCGTGCCGGGTGAGAGCGCGACGCGACGCAGTGCCCTCAGCCGCGGTTCTGCTGCCACCACAGGGCCGCCTGGACCCGGGAGTCCAGCTGCAGCTTGGCTAGGGCGTGGGACAGGTGGGACTTCACGGTGGTGATCTCGACGAACAGGTCGCTGGCGATCTGCTGGTTGGACATGCCCTGGGCGACGAGCGCGAGGACGTCCTCCTCGCGGCGGGTCAGCGGCGGGGTGGGAGCGGCCTGTGCGGTCGCATCTGCGATCCCCGAGCGGGAGCCGGGCCCGGGTCCGGGTGCCTCGGCGGCCCCGGCATCGGTGGCGCCCCGGTCCATGGCCACGTGGCCCGCACCGGCGGCCGGCGTGGCTGTCGCCTCGTGCCGGGACGGCAGTGCGCGCCCCCGCAGCGCCCCCACCACCGCCTTGGTCGCCGCCGCGGACAGCACGGCGTCACCCCGGTGGACGTCGCGCACCGCGGCGAGGATCCGCTCCGGGTCCTCGGTCTTGACCAGATAGCCGTCGGCCCCCGCGGCGAGCGCACCGAGCACGTACTCATCGAGGTCGAATCCTGAGATCACCAGCACGTTCGCGCCCGTCTCCCGGAGGCGCGGCGTGATCTCGATACCGGTCGCGCCGGGCATGCGGACATCGGTCAGCACGACGTCGGGCCGGTGCTCGCGGGCCGCGGCCAGCGCCCCGGTGCCGTCGGAGGCCTCGGCGACCACGGTGACGTCGGGCGCCGAGTTCAGCAGCGCGACCAGCCCGGAGCGCACCGCGGGGTGGTCGTCGGCGACGAGCAGACGGATGGGTTCACTCATGAGGTGCGCTCCTGATCCTCGTGGGAGACGGTGGGCCTGTGCGGACCGGCGTGGGCGGGCTGGGCGGCTCGCGAGGAGACCTCGGTGCGGCCGACGGGCAGACACGCATGGACCCGCCACGCCTCCGACTCGCCGGCATCGGAGGCCATCGGCTCGGACACGGCGGTGCCGCCCACGGCCGTGGCACGGTGGCTGATCGCGCCGCGCCCCACGCCGGCACCGGGCTCCGACTGCTCCGCGAGGCCGTTGACCAGCTCCAGCGTCACGGCGTCGGCTTCCGCGCGCACCACCAGCGAGATCGGCGCCCGACCGTGCTGGACCGCATTGGTGACGGCCTCTGCGGCGATGCGCAGCAGCGCGGCCTGCACCGACGGATCCACGCGCGCCGGGTCCGTGGCGGCGGGGTCGATCTCCACGCGCGCCGCGGGGTCCCGGCCTCGCAGCCGCGCTTCGAGCGAGGGCCAGTCCAGCGTGGCGGTGGGCAGGGCGCCGGATTCCTCGCTCGAGAGCACCCCGATGATCGAGCGCAGATCGCGCAGCGCCGCGTGCGCCGATTCCCGGGCCGTGACCAGCGAGCGTCCACGCGCCTGCTCGTCCTCGAGGGAGGCGGCCAGATTGGTGTGCAGGGAGACCGCGCTGAGATGCCCCGCGATGACGTCGTGCAGGTCGTGGGCGATCTGGCGGCGCTCCGTCTCGACGGCATGGACGGCGCGGGTGGCTGCGAGCTCGCGTTCGAGCCCGGCGAGGGTCTCTGCCGCCTCCCGGGCCCCGCGATGGTGGCGCACCTCCCAGCCCCACAGCAGCGGAGTGGTCACCACGAGCACCGTCACCATCATCACCACCAGCAGGATCGGTCCGACGCCGTTGATCACGACGGTGGTGATCAGCGCGATCGCGCCGGCCGCGACCGCGAGGGCGGTGGTCGCGCGGGCCAGGCGGTGGCTGCCGTGCATGACCGGGTCGAACAGCGCCTCGAACAGCAGGAAGTATGCCGAGATCTGCCCACCGACGACGATCTCCAGCACCGCGAGCGGGCCGGCCACGGCCAGGGTCACCACCGGCCGGCGACGCCGCCAGATCATGCTCGCGCAACCGGCCAGCATCAGCGTCACCGAGAGCCACAGCGGCCATCTCTCATCGGCCTCGACGACACCGGAGTTGCTCGCCCCGGAGGCCGCCAGCAGCAGCACCAGCGCCGCATACCCGCCGGCGATCAGCAGGTCCCGGCGCTCCGAGCCGAGGCGGCCGAGATCCTCGGGCGAGGGGTCGGCCGCCACCGGCGCCGGGGAAGTGGACATGTTCCGAGGTTACGACGCCGTGGCGTACGCCACCTCCCCTGCGCGCGCGGTCGGCACCTTCGGAGGAGGACCGCAGCGGCACCGCCCGGCAGGATCGACGGCATGGAATCGCTCGTCGACACTGCCGGACCGCTCGGCCTGCTCCTGCTCGCCCTCGTGGACTCCACCTCGATGGGCACCCTGGTGATCCCGGTGATCCTGCTGGTCGTCGGGGAGGGTGGGGCGCTCCGCGTGGCCGGCCGCACCCTGCTCTACCTCGTCGTGATCGCCGTGTTCTACCTGATCCTCGGCGTCGCACTGCTGGCCGGGCTGCTGCCGCTGATGGAGACCTTCGGGCACCTGCTGGCCGCGCCACCGGTGACCGTGCTGCTCGCCGCGCTCGGCGTGGCGCTGGTGATCTGGTCCTTCCGCCTGGACCCCAAGTCCATCGTCAAGCGCGGCGGGGATCCGGAGGCCTCGGCGCGGAAGTGGACTGAGCGCGCGCGCCGTGCCTCGGGTCGGCCCGCGACGCTGGTCGGCCTGGCTCTCCTGGCCGGAGTCATCGAAGCGGCCTCCATGATCCCGTACCTCGCGGCGATGGGCATCATCGCCGACATGGGCATCGGCCTGGGCGTCGGCTCGCTCGTGCTGGTCGGCTACTGCGCGGTGATGATCGTGCCCGGCATCGTGCTGAGCGGAGTGCGCGCGGCCCTCGGGGCGCGCGGGGACGCCGTGCTCGAGCGGGTCCACAGCTGGTCGGTCAAGAGCGCGGCCGGCGCCTTCTCGTGGACCGTCGGCATCGTCGGCGCCATCATCGCGCTGAACACCCTCGGCCCGGCGCTGGAGTTGCTGACCGGCGGGCAGATCTTCTGACACCGGCACCGGCACCGGCACCGGCACCGGCACCGGCAGCCTGCCGCCTGCACGGCACCCTGCCGCCTGCACGGCGCCATCGCCGACGGCACGGCGACCGCGCTCGCCGATACTCTGGGCAGATGCCGAGACCGCTGTTGACGACCGACGACATGAGCACCACCTGGACCCTGCCCGGTCTGGAGCTGCGCGACATCACCCTGCCGGTCCCGCTGGACCACGCCGAGACCGGCTCGCCGCGCCTGGAGCTGTTCGCGCGGATCATCTCGGAGCCCGACGGGCAGAAGAAGCCCTACCTCGTCTTCCTCCAGGGCGGCCCGGGCGCCGAGGCCCCGCGCCCGCTCGGCGCCGAGAACCCGCCCTGGCTGGCCCGCGCCCTGCGCGAGCACCGCGTGGTCATGCTCGACCAGCGCGGCACCGGCCGTTCCACCCCCGTCGGGCTCGACACCGCTCTGCCTGAGGGTGCCATCGCGGGCGCCGCCACCCTGCGCGAGGCCACCGCCTCCCAGCAGGCCGCCTACCTCACCCACTTCCGGGCCGACGCGATCGCCCGCGACGCCGAGCTGCTGCGCGAGCATCTGGGCGCCGAGAAATGGTCGCTGCTGGGCCAGTCCTTCGGCGGGTTCACCACCCTGCGCTACCTCAGCGCCCATGCCGGCTCCGTCGACAAGGCCCTGTTCACCGGCGGCCTGCCCTCTGTCGGGCCGGACATGGACGCCGCCTACGCCACCACCTGGCAGGGCATGAACGCCCGCAGCGAGCGGTACTGGGCCCGCTTCCCCGGCGACCGGGACCGCTTCCGCCGCCTCGCCGATCTCGCCGCCGACGGGCATCTGCGCCTTCCCGACGGGCAGCGCGTCGGCATCGAGCGCCTGCGCCGGCTCGGCCACCTGCTGGGCGCCTCTCAGGGCCAGGAGAAGCTGCACTATCTCCTCGACCTCGATCCGGCCTCGCCCGCCTTCGCGCACGACCTCGCCTCGGCGCTGCCCTTCGGCGGCCGCAATCCGCTGTACGCCGTGATCCACGAATCCTGCTGGGCCGACGGCACCGCCACCCGCTGGGCCGGGGACCGCATGATGCCCCAGGAGGTGCGGGAGGATGCGACGCTGCTGGCCGGCGAGCACATCCACCGCGACCTGTTCGACGAGGATCCCGAGCTCGCCCCCTGGGCGGAGGCCGCCGACCTGCTGGCCGAGCACGAATGGCCCCGGCTCTACGACGAGGCCGCCCTGCGGGCGGCCGACGTGCCGGGCGCCGCGGCGATCTACTTCGAGGACGCCTACGTGCCCCGCCGGTACTCCCTGGCCACGGCCGAGCTGCTGCCCGGCCTGCGCACCTGGGTCACCAGCGAGTACGAGCACAACGGCCTGCGCGCCGGCGGCGACCGGGTGCTCGACCACCTGCTCGACCTCGCCGACGGACGCCGCGCCGCCTGAGGAGGGCGGTCAGTACCTCGAGGCGTGGAACATCGCCGGCGCATCCGGTGCGATCGACCGCTCCAGAATGCACTCTGCGAGCAGATCGCCGATCGCCGGGCCCAGTGTGATGCCGCTGTGCATCACGGCCTCGTAGTACCCGGGCAGCTCGGCCATGCCACCCAGGATCGGCATCCCGTCGCGGGGGAGGGGGCGCACACCGACGCGGGCCGCCACCAGGTCCGCCCCGTCGAACCCGGAGTGGAAGGCTGAAGCCCGCCCCAGCAGCTCCTCCACCGCGTCAGCTGGTGGGGCGGCGGTGCCGTCGGCCTGGCCAAGGTGGGCATCGACCGCATCGCTGTGGAGGAGGTACGTCGTGCCGCCGGTCGGTCGGATGTCGAGCAGTTCATGCATCACCACCAACGGGGTGACCGGGTCGCCGGTGCGTACTCGGACCACCAGCCCGGGCCGTGAGGTGAGCGGGAGCGTCCTGCCCAGCATCGCGGCCACCGCCGGCGCGCCGAGTCCGGCGGCATTGACGACCGCGTCGGCGTGCAGGCGCTCGCGGTCGGTGACCACGGTGTATCCGTTGGCCTCGTGCGCGATGGAGCGCACGGGCGAGCTCGTCCGGACCGTGCCGGCCCCGAGCCCGGAGAGGCAATGGCGCACATAGAGCGCGGGGTCGAGCCATCCTTCCTCGGGGTAGAGGACGGCTTCCTCATCGGCGACGTGCGGAAGGGCCAGGCCCCGGTCACGGAACACCTCGTGCAGCCGGGTCCGGTGCAACGGGTATCCCCACTGCTCGAGGTGCCGCGTTCTCTCGGCGAATCCCTGCCGGTAGTGCCCCGTCGTCAGGGTGCCGCTCTCGGTGAACCACGGGCTCGGGGACCGGGCGGAGCGGTCACGGTGCGCGCGCAGACCTGCGGCGTTCAGCGCGAAGTACTCCCGCGGCGTCTTGTTGCTGGCATTGACCCAGCCCAGCCCTCGTCCGCTGGCCGCCTCGAACGGGTGATCCCCGGCCTCGAGCACCACCAAGTCCCGTACGCCGCGGCGCGCGAGGGCGTCGGCGATCGACAGGCCGATCACCCCCGCACCGATGACGACGATGCGCATCAGACCGCCGTTGCCTGCGAACCGGCGGTCCGCACTGCGCCCGCGGGAGCGCGCCACAGCCCGGTCAGCTTCGCGACCAACAGCAGCGCGGCGCACAGCGCCACGCATCCCAGCCCCACGGCCAGGTTCCCGAACTGCACGATCACCACGGGGACCAGCGCCGTGACCAGGCCGCCGCCCACGAATGGGCTCGAGAAGGGTGCGCGCAGGGCGAACCCTTCACCGGCCTTGGTGCGCAGCCCGGGATCAGCTGCCCGCAGCAGCATGAGGCCGACGGAGGAGACGCCGGTCATGGCGCCGAAATTGACGATGCTGTTCTCGACCCAGTCGGTGCGGAAGAGGCGGGGCCCGACGACGTAGAACATGACGACGCTGATCACGATCGCCACCACCGTCAGCACCACGATCGCGGCGAGGTTCTCGAGCAGGACGGGCAGCTGGATGGAGGCCACGGCCGCCACGACCAGGAAGTCCAACGCGATCCCGGCGATCTGGTTGAACGTGCGCCGGTCGACGATCCGCGACAGCGCCGTGCGCTGGATGACCAGCTGCACCAGCAGCCCGCCGATCATCGCCAGGGGGAACAGCGGCACCCCGGTGAACACCAGGTCGATGAGCGCCTTGAGCGCCCACCCGATCAGGATCGCGACCATGATCAGGCTGAAGTGGAAGGCCAGATTGTCCAGGGAGGCCTTGTGCAGACGGCTGACCGACTGGACCTCGCCGTCGCCGTCGACCAGGAGGTCCTCCCGGCCCGCCTGGTCACCGCCCGGCGCCGAGGTGCGCAGCTGCCCCCGGCGGGAGGCGATGTTCAGCAGCACCATGCCTCCGAAGATCCCGAAGATGAGACCGAACGTGGCAAGGCCCAGCGCCAGCGAGCTGCCGTCCTGCCATCCGAACTGCTCGAAGACGGGAGCCATGCCCGCGGCCGTGCCATGACCGCCGGGCCAGCTGATCTCCAGCAGCGATGCCGCCAGCGGATGGGTGCCGAACACGGGCGTGAGCAGCAGGACGCACACCAGGGCGGAGGCGCCCACCAGCGCCAGCGTGCTGAGGTAGCTGTAGAGCACGTGGGGTGCGGCGACGCCCGCTGCCTCCTTGATGCTGGGCAGCTTGGAGCCCATCAGCATCGGCGCGAACACGAAGGCGATCAGGATGCCGCCCATGGCCGACCAGGTCTCGTTCATCTCCTCGGAGACGAGGCCGAGCGCGAACGGGCCCGCGGCGATGCCGATCAGCCCACCGATCAGCGCAGCGGGGATGAAGAACCGTCGCAGCGCCGGGATCACCAGCCGCAGGAGGACGCCGACCAGGAGCAGAACCCCGAGCAAGCCGATCGAGAGCATCAGCGATTCGAGCTGCTCCGAGCTCAGAGGGACGACATCAAACATGGGTGGGTTCCTTCCGGGAGAACCGTGTCCAGCTGAACGGGGAGAGCTCGGTCGGCTTCTGCCCGCTGTCCAGCCACTGGTCGAGCAGGGCTGCGACAGCGGGCACCAGCGCCCATCCGTGCCCGCTCCACCCGGCAGCGATGAACAGATTCGGGGCCTTCGGGGCGGTGTCGATGACGGGGATGCCGTCCAGCGAGGCCGTCTCGGCACGGGAGGCGTCGGCCTCGAGCAGAGTGAGCTCGCCGAGTCCCGGGAAGGTGCGGGCCAGCTGCGCGAGGTTGCCCTCGACGTTGGCCGGGACCACGGTGCCGCGACCCGTCTCCTCGGAGCGGACTCCGCGCCATCCACCGCTGAGCATGACCACGTCGTCCTCGAGGATCTTCACCGAGAGCGGCCGCCCGTCGTGTGCCACCAGGTAGCGGATCTGCGTGGGGTGGGCGGCCTTGGCCAGCACGGCCTGGGGATAGACCGGCCAGAGAGGGAGCTCGTCGAGCTGAGAGCGGGAGAGGAGGCCGTTCGTCCCGGCGTTCGCGGCCAGCGTGACCGAGCTGCCGGCGGTGACAGTTGTCCCGTCCTCCAGGAGGAGGCCGACGGCTCGGCCGGCCTCATCCCGTCGGACCGAGTGCACGGGGGAGGCCTCGAGGATCTCGGCGCCGTGGCGGATCGCGTCCTGGGCATAGAGGTGGGTGGTCGCCTCGTGGCTCGCAACACCGTCGTGCGGGCAGTAGCTCGCCCCGAGCACGTCCTCGGTGACGGTCGGGAGCTGCGAGCGAGTGGTCTGCCGGTCCCAGAGCTCGGTGGCGATCCCCGCGGAGTTCTGGTGGGCGGCGCGCACGGTCGAGGCGCCCAGGCTCGAGGCGAACCCGGAGGACTCGGCCTCGCGCAGGTACAGGCCGCCGCTGCGGACGTACCCGGTGTCCCCGCCGAGATCCTCGGCGAGGCCCGGCCAGATCTCCTGGGCGAGCCGCGCGAGCGCGAGCTCGCGGATGTCCCGGCGATTGGCGCGCACCCCGCGCTTGCCCAGGCCACCCGAGGCGCCCGCTGCGATCGCGGCGGCCTCGAGGACGAGGACCGACTCGCCGCGGCGAGCAAGGCGCGAGGCGAGTGCGAGCCCGTGGGCCCCGGCGCCGACGATGACGTGCTGTGCTTCTCTCAACGGACCCTCTTCCTCGGAGATCAATGTGGTGCAGGTAACCATAGTTTCACTTGGCTGTCACTATGAAGGAAATGTTTCACCACATGGTGGACGACGATGGGGCGAGCCCGAGAGCGCAGGAGAGAGGCAGGACCATGGATGAGGCGAGGGATGACGCCGGAACGTCGGGCACGGCCGAGGGGGTCCGCCCGGGCACGGAGCGCCCCCTGAGCGCAGCTCAGCAGAAGGTCGCACTGCTCGCCCGGCACGACCCGCTGGGATTCGCGACCAGCTCGGTCCAGGTCATCGCCCAGCGCGCGCAGGTCAGCGAGGCGACGGTCGTCAGAACCGCCCGACGATTGGGATACGCCGGTCTGCCCGAGCTCAAGGCCGCCTGCCTGGCCTCACATCGGACCGCTGCGGCGCTGCCCGAAGTGATCAAAGGGCGGTTCGACGCGCTGGGCGAGGACGTCGAGGCCTCCATCCTCCGCAGCCACTCGGAGGTTGAGCAGGGATTCTCCGAGACCTTCACCGCTCCCGGCTATGCCGCCCTGCTCCAGGGGTGCCTGTCCGCCTCGCGGCTGGTCTTCTTCGGGCTCGGCACCGCCTATTCCGTGGCGACCTACGCAGCCTTGGAGTGCCGCCGCAACGGGGTCGAGGCCGTAGCGCTGACCGGAGGCGGGCACAGCCTCGCCGATGCGGTCTTCGCCCTGCGGCCTGGCGACTGCGTCCTCACTCTGGCGCCCATCAACGTCGGCCCCGACCTGCGCCGCTTCGCCCGAGCGGCCGCCCGGGGCGCGCACCGCTCGGTGATGATCAGCCAGCTCGACGAGCCCGACGGCGCCGCACCGGGCATCGACTGGGTGCGGTTGCCGGGCACGAGCGATACCCCCACCTCGGAGACGTTCGTGCTGTGGACGCTCATCGACGTCCTCATCGCCCGCCTCTCGGTCGAGGACCGGGATCGCGCGATCGGGGCACGCGAACGCCTGCAGGCGATCCGCGACGACCTCGCGTCCGGCGACGGGGACGATTTCCCGGCCGCCGACGGCGAAGTGTCTGCCTTCCGCACGGATCCCGACGGCAGCTGAGCCGGCCCGGGCAGGTCCGCCACCTCTCTCAGCGTCGCGCCAGCAGGTCCGTGACCTCGCTGTCAGCGGGGATGCTGGGGGAGGCCCCGCGTCGGGTGACCGCCAGCGCCCCGGCCGCCCCCGCCCGGTCCGCGGCCGTGGCCAGGTCTTGGCCTGCAGCGAGCGAGGTCGCGAGGTAGCCGGCGAAGGCGTCGCCCGCCGCCGTGGTGTCGAGGACGTCGACCGGGCGCGCTTCGAGGTCGGTGGTGCCGTCTCGATCGACGAGGACGCTGCCCGCGCCCGCCATCGTGATCACCGCGTGGCCCGTCCCGCGCTCGAGGAACCAGTGGCCCGCACGCTGGGCGGTCTCGCGGGAGTCGACCTCGATCCCGGTCAGCAAGGACGCCTCCGTCTCGTTCGGCGTCACGACGTCCACCAGGGGCCAGATCGACTCGTCGAGGCCGCCCGGCGGGGCGGGGGCGGGATCCAGGATCACCGTGAGGCCGTGCTCGCGGGCGCTGCGGATGATGTGCGCTGTCAGCTCGAGCGGAGTCTCCAGCTGGGTCAGCAGCACGCTGCTGCTCGCGGCGAACTCCTCCAGGGCCGCGTCCACATGCGTCGCGCCGAGGTGGCCGTTCGCGCCGGGCACCACCACGATGTCGTTCTCCCCGGCGCCGTCCACACGGATGTGCGCCACGCCCGTCTGGCCGGGGACCTCATGCAGGTGCGAGATGTCCACGCCGGCCTCGCGCAGGCCCTCCTGCACCAGCGGGGCGAACACGTCATCGCCCACGCAGCCGACGAAGCGGACGGGTGCCCCGGCGCGCCCCGCGGCGACGGCCTGGTTCGCCCCTTTGCCTCCCAGCACGAGGGAGAAGGACTCGCCCAGCAGCGTCTCGCCCGGACGCGGCATCCGGCCGGCGAACGCGGTCACGTCGACCGACGCGGATCCGATCACCAGGACGCCGTCCGCGCCGGCGGAGGACGGGGGCTGTGCGGGCATCTGCGCTCCTCTGCTCGGCCGGTGGGACGGCGTCATGCGACGAGCTCCACGGTAGCCGGGCCGGCGCATGGCCCCACCGCGCCCACTCTGTGTGACGGTTGTCACGGCACGCCATCGTTGCTAGCGTCGTCAGTCGCGCGCGATGGAGCCGCACGGCGTCGGCGCAGTGTCCGCGCCGGACGGCACGCAGAGCTGACCAGCACGAGCGTTCGCGCGGCGGACCCGACGACGGAGGAATTCTCATCGTGAACAACCCGGCGCTCCAGCCTGCCCAGCCCCCGCGTACGCCCTCCACGGGCGACCACCGAGACCCCGAGGCAGGAGCAGAGCGCCCAGGGCGCCGGCGCGTCCTCGCCTCCCTTCCGGCCGGTGCAGTGCTGGCCACCGCCGGCGCCGCGAGCGCCCTCCCGGCGGACAACGGCGGCGGCACCAACGGCAAGGGCAACGGACACGGCAAGGGCAACGGCGGCGGCCACGGAAAAGGTCACGGCAAGGGGCGCTTCGCCCTCGGTGTCGAGAATCTCCTCGAGGCCGACCAGCTGTCCACGCTGGACGGCGCGACCGTCGGCCTGATCACGAACCCCACCGGCACCGACCGGGAGCTGACCTCCACCATCGACCTGCTCATCGGCGCCGAGGAGGAGGGCGGCTTCAGCCTGGTCGCGCTGTTCGGCCCCGAGCACGGCGTGCGGGGTGCGGAGCCGGCCGGCGGCGAGGTCGGCGACTACATCGATGAGAAGACGGGCCTGCCGGTGCGCTCCCTGTACGGAGAGACGCAGAAGCCCACGCCCGAGATGATCGCCGACGTCGACACCCTGATCTTCGACATCCAGGACATCGGCGCCCGCTTCTACACGTACATCTGGACCCTCTACTACGCGATGGAGGCCGCCGCCGAGAATGAGAAGCGGTTCCTCGTCCTGGACCGCCCGAACCCCCTGGGCGCCGAGGCCGAGGGCTTCATCCTCGAACCGGCGCTGTCCTCCTTCGTGGGCCTGAAGGAGATCCCGCAGCGCCACGGCCTGACCGTCGGCGAGCTCGCCCGCCTGTTCAACGGCGAGTTCCTCGGCGATGCAGTGGATCTCGAGGTCATCGAGATGAGTGGCTACGATCCCGAGGAGCCGGCCGACGCGGGCCTGCCGTGGGTGCTGCCCTCGCCGAACATCCCCACCGCCGAGACCGCGATCGTCTACGCGGGCACCGGCCTCATCGAGTCGCTGAACGTCTCCGAGGGTCGCGGCACCACCACCCCGTTCCTGTGGTTCGGCGCCCCGTTCATCACCGAGTCCCAGATCGACGCGATCATCACCGACCTCGCCGACCTACCCGGTGTGCTGGTCCGGCCCATGTTCGCCACTCCCACCACCAGCAAGCACGCCGGGGAGTTCTGCGGCGGGCTGCAGCTGCACGTGACGGATCCGGAGGAGTACGAACCGGTGCGCACCGGCATCCACGTGCTCGCCGCCCTTTTCAGGCAGGTCCCGGAGGTCGACTGGCGCGAGGGCGAGGACTGCCGCACCGAGGCCGACGTCTGCTGGATCGACAGCCTCTCCGGCACCAAGCGCACCCGCTCGATGCTCGAGGCCGGCGACCCGGCCGACGAGATCGTCGCCGCCTGGCAGGACGAGCTCGACGAGTTCGTCGCCACCGCTCGCCGCTACCGCCTCTACTGAGCAGGAGCCCCCGATGACCCCCAGCATCCCCACCCCCTCCGGCCCCGACGACGCCACTTCCGGCAACCACGCCGCCTCCAGCAACCACGCCGCCTCCAGCAGCCGCCGACGGCCCGGCCACCTGCTGGACCGGCGCAGCTTCGGTGCCCTGGCCCTCGCCGGCACGGCCACCGCACTGCCCGCGACCGCGCACGCCGCCGGGACCCGGAGCGCCCCCGCCCGCGGCGGCGACAAGCACGACGCCCGTCTCGACGAGCTGCTGGCCGGCATGAGCCTCGAGCAGAAGATCGGCCAGCTCTTCGTCGCCGTCGGCTACGGCTCTGCGGCCGACGAGCCCCACCCCTCGAACACCTCCAGCACCGGGGTGGACACCATCGCCGAGATCATCTCCACCCACCACGTCGGCGGGCTGATCTACTTCGTCTGGAGCGAGAATCTCGAGAGCATCGAGCAGATCGCGACCCTCTCGAACGAGGCCCAGGACGCGGCGCTCGCGGCCGGCGGCATCCCCCTGGTGATCAGCACCGACGAGGAGCGCGGCGTCGTCTACCGGCTGCCGGCCCCGGCCACCCCGCTGCCCGGGGCGATGGCCCTGGGCGCCACGGGCTCCGGCTCCCACGCCCGCAAGGCCGGCGACATCATCGGCTCCGAGCTGCGCGCGGCCGGCATCGGCCAGGCCTTCGCCCCGGTGGCCGACGTCAACGTCGCGGCGCAGAACCCGGTGATCGGGGTGCGCTCCCTCGGCGCGGACCCGGAGGCCGTCGCGGACCTCGCCGCCCGCCACATCAAGGGACTGCAGAAGGCGAACTGCTCCGCGGCCGCGAAGCACTTCCCCGGCCACGGGGACACCGCCACCGATTCCCACGTCGGCCTGCCGGTCATCGACCACACCCGCGAGGAGATCGACGAGATCGATCTGCCACCCTTCATCGCCGCGATCGAGCAGGGCGTGGACGCCATCATGACCGCACACATCGTGGTCCCGGCGCTGGATGACTCCGGCCGGCCCGCGACCCTGTCCCAGCCGATCCTCACCGGTCTGCTGCGCGAGGAGCTCGGCTACGACGGGGTCATCGTCACCGACTCGCTGGCCATGGAGGGTGTGCGCACCATGTTCGGGGACGACCGGGTGCCGGTCGAGGCCATCCTCGCCGGCGCCGACCAGATGCTCATGCCACCGGATCTGGCCGTCGCCATCGGCGGCGTCCAGGAGGCGGTGGCCAGCGGCGAGATCACCGAGGAGCGGCTGGATCAGTCCGTGCGGCGCATCCTCGCCCAGAAGCTGCGCCGGGGCCTGTTCGAGGACGCTCACGTCGACGTCGCCGATGCCGTCGCCGCCGTGGGTACGGAGCGCTCGGCGCGCACCGCGCAGAAGATCGCCGACGACGCCGTCACCGTCATCACCGATGACGAGACCCTGCCCCTCGCGGGAGGCACGAGCGTGCTGGTCACCGGCGTCGGCACGCAGGAGAAGCTGGAGGTGACCGTCCAGGCGCTGGACGAGCACGGCCTCGAGGCGACGGCTCTGGTGCTGGACCCGCTCGACGAGACCACCGCCGAGGAAGCCGCCACCGCCGCTGCGGACCATGACGCGGTGCTGGTGTTCACCTCGTCGTCGGCATTCGAGACCCCGGCCGCTCAGGTCGCCCTCGTCGGTGCCCTGGCCGGAACCGAGGTGCCCGTGATCCACGCGTCGCTGCGCAACCCCTACGACGTGGTCCACGTCGGCGAGGTCGCCGCGTCACTGGCCGCCTACGGCAACTCAGCCTGCAACCTCCGCGCGGTCGCCGGTGTGGTCGCGGGCGCGGTCGAGCCGCGCGGCACCCTCCCGGTCGCGATCCCCGCGGCCGACGGCAGCGGGGAGGCCTACCCGATCGGCCACGGACTGCAGCTGGGCTGAGCGGGACGCCGACAGCCGGCCCGAGCGAGCCGCACGGGCCGGCGTCCGGTAGGCCGGCAGGGTCAGTCCCCGCAGTGCCGTCCCAGCGGATCCTCGATGCGGAACTGCTCGACGTGGTACGGCCAGTCGGGCCCGGTGCGCCACTGGGAGCACAGCAGATGCATCACCTCGAGCGTGGAGCCGGGCACGATGTAGGGCCCGTACAGCTGGGCGACGACGTTGTGCTCCTCGGCGCCCCAGTCACCGCCGTGCAGCAGCGTCGAGGCGGTGGCGTCACGGACCTCCAGTGGCGAGTCGGCGGCGAGGATGTCGACGCGGTAGTTGCCGGCGTCGAAGTAGGTCAGCACCCACTCGCCGTCGACGATCCGCAGGCACATCTCGCCGATGGCGCCGTCGATGACCGGCGCCGGCTCCTCGCCCCAGCCCCAGCTCTCCTCGCCCGGCCCGTAGGTCTCGTAGGCGCCGGGATCCAGCACGGAATCGACCGGGACGCGGTGGAGCAGCACGCCCTTGTCGCGCTGGAATCCCGTCGTCAGCAGGTAGACGTAGTGCTCGGCGGGGGCGCGGAACCAGGTGCACTGCTGCATGAACCCGCCCAGGTGGTCGCCGGGGAACATCTCCGCGGTGCGATCCCACGTCTCCCCGGAATCGGTGGAGGTCCAGATCTCGGTGCTGCCGACGGTCGGGAAGCCGTGGTTGACCATCATCCACAGGTACATGGTGTCGCCGATGGTGATGATGTCCCCGGGCAGGATCGTGGAGACCGGATCGTCGTCGTGCTCGTAGGGGACCAGTTGCTCGGCGGTCTCGCCGCCGACCGCGCTGGTCCAGCGGATGCCCCCGTCCAGCGGGACGTCGGGGTCGGCGTACAGGCCGACGGGAGAGCGCCAGAACCCGCCACCGACCACGGCGTCCTCGAAGGTGTCGCCGAAGATGAACAGCGAGCGGCCGTCGGGCGTGACCGCCGGGGCACCGAGATCGGTGGCCTCCATCCGAAACCGGGTGGTGACGCCCGGGCCGGTCACCGGGGCCATCCGCTCGATCCGGGGACAGGTGTCGGGGACGGGGCCGAAGCCCGGGGACTCGGCGGGCGAGGTGCCGGCCGGGCCGTCACCCAGGGGCTTGGATGGCGAACTCGCGCCGCCGCCGGGATGGGCGCCGGCGGCTACGGGGGTCAGCGCACTGGCGCCGGCCGCAGCGACTGCGCCGCGCAAGAAGGTGGAACGAGTGATCACAGCGGGACCTCCTCCAGGTCCGGATGCCCCCGCGCATCCACGGGCGGGGTCGCGGCGGGCGCCGGCCAGCTCTGCCGCGGTCCCGCTCGCACGTTTCCGTTCCCACCGTACGGAGTCGCTCCCCGCTGGGCAATCGTTTACTCGTGAAACTCCGGGATCCGTGCACCCTCGGAGGGCGAGGTGCCTCCCGGCCGCGTGCCGCTCGCGGCCGGGACCGAGCTGGCCGCCGCCGGAGCGGAGCCGACCGTGGCCGGCACGGCGTGCCCCTCGGCGGGCGCGTCGTCCTGGCCCGTCGGCGCCTCGACCCGCGCGAGCCGCCGGTCCTCGCTCTCCCGCGCTGCGCGGGCACGACGCCCGTGCAGCCAGGCTGCGGTGAATACGCCGCCGGCCATCAGCATCACGCCCGTCATCACCGTGATGACGACGGTGAACGTCGCCTGCAGCGAGACCAGCGAGATCAGGCCGCTGGACGTGATGATCCCGAGCGCATTGGCCGTGCGCAGCTGCGCGAAGACCTCGGCGCGGTGCTCGGCCGGGACCAGCCGGTCCAGGATCAGCGAGTAGTACGTCGCCAGCGGGGCGAGGACCGCCCCGACCAGCAGCGCGCCCACGAGAGTGGCTGTCACCGAGTGGCCGAGCCCCACGCAGGCGACGCCGAGGGCGGTGGTGGCCAGCCAAGCGAGCACCGTGCGACGGCGCGGCACCCGGTTGTGGATGCTGACCCAGACCCCACCGGCGACGGAGGTGACGCAGAGAGCGAGGGGGAAGATGACGCCCCACGCTGCAGGCATGCCGAACGAGACCGCCATCGACACGGCCCCGATCTCGATCGCGGAGATGGAGGCCGCGCTCGCGCCTCCGCACACCAGCCACAGCATGATCATCGGCCTCAGGGTGAGGCGATCGCGGCGCTGTTCCGGCCCCGGAGCGGTCGCGGTGGGGATCCGCGGCAGCAGCAGCATCGGCCCCATCCCGAGGATCACCATCGCCCACGCGGCGGCCTGCGGGGAGACGCTCCCCAGGGCGGCGGCCACCAGCGGCGCGGCCGCGAACGTGACCTCGTTCAGGGTGGCGGCGACGCCGAGTGCCCGCGGCAGCCGGCCCGAGGGCACCAGGTGGTTCAGCACCGCGCGCAGATGTCCGTAGGCGGCGCCGTTGACCAGGCCCGCCAGTGCGGCCCCGGCCACGACGAAGGCGAAGGGTGCGCCCAGCCCGGCGCACACGGCGATCGCCGCGAGCGCCACGGTCCGCAACCCGATCAGCACTCGCAGGAAGGGCAGCGGGGAGAAGCGGCGCCCGAGGCGCGTGATCGGGACGGCGCCGAGTACCTGCGCGATCGTCATCGCGAGCATCATCGCCGCGCCGCTGCCGGGATCCCCGGTCAGGGGCAGCGCGATCAGTGCGAAGGCGATCGGGGCGGCGGCCTGCGGCACCGCGAAGGAGCCGTAGGACATGAACCAGCGCAGCAGACGGCCATCCGGGCGGGAGGCCGGCGCGGGTTGCGTGGTGGACGCGGGGGCGTGGCTGGTCACGGGGACGACCTCCTTCGACGGGATGGAACTTTGCGGTGGCGGGTGAGCGCAGGCGGGGCCACAGCGGGGCCTTGGGCAACATAATGCCCACCCGCGCCGATGCGCAATATAGTTCCCGTCACGTCCGTTCCGGGTGAGCCTCCCGATACGCTTCTGGTCACGTCTCAGTCTTTCGAGCGTGCGTGCATCACCGAGAGGAGGTCCGACATGCCCGGTGGTATGCGTCCCGCGGTCGTCGCCCAGCTCGGCGAGCGCATCCGCGCCGCGCGCCAGGACCAGGACCTCAGCGTCGGCGCGCTCGCGGACCTCAGTGACGTCAGTCGCCGCATGCTCACCCAGATCGAGCTCGGCCAGGCCAACCCCAGCGTCTTCATCCTCGACCGCATCGCCGCCGGCCTCGGCACCACCTTCGCGGCGCTGATGGGGGTGGGCTCCGACGCCCCGCCGGACGGGGTCGAGGTGTGGTCGACCGACGGGGGCAGCTGGTCGGTGCTGCTGGACGCGATCGACACCGAAGGGCTGTCGGTGGAGACGTGGAAGTGGAAGCTGACCGGCGATGACGTCTACCAGGGCGGCTCCGGCGTGCCCTCGCCGGGCACGATGATCCACGTCATCGAGGGCGCTCTCGAGATCGTCGACGGAGATGATGTCCAGCTCATCGAGGCCGGGGGCTCGGGCCGCGTGGTCACCGAGGACGACTACCTCTACCGTGCCCGGGATGCGCAGGGGGCCGTGTTCACCTGCGTCTCCCTGCAATCTCGTGGGGGCCCGGCGGCCCCCTGAGCAGCCGGGGCGTCAGTTGCCGGTCGTGCGGCCGATGTACTCGTCCGCCGCAGCGGCGATGCGGGGCCCCATCTCGTAGAGCAGCGCGAGGTCGGCCTCTGTCCCGGCGGCCGCGCGCACGTGGGCATCGAAATCCTCGATCGCCGTGCGCAGCGTGGTGAACAGCTCCGTGCCGCGCTCGGTCAGCGCGATCTGCTGTGTGCGCTGGTTCTCGGGTGGGCGGTATCGGGTGATCAGGTCCCGCTCGGCCATCACGCGCAGGTGCTCGCTCAGGGTGGCTTCGCGCAGGTCGACCACCGCGGCCAGCTCGCGCTGAGTGGTGCGGTCCTTCTCGTGGAGCGCGAGGAGGATGAAGTAGATCGGCCGACTGCCGCCGTGGCGGGCGAAGAGGGTCTCCGCCGCCTGGCTGGTGTGCTGATCCATGTGCCGGATCAGCGCCGCCACCGGTTTCCTCGTCCAGTCGATCATGCCGGACAGCTTAGAGGCCACTCGCCGTCACCCGAGCCCTTGACGCAGATCACTTAGGGCCCTAACGTTCAGGGAGCGAAGTGAACTCTGCACTCGTCTGCCGAACCCCGCAGGAGCCACCATGACCGCCGTGCCCGCTCTGGCCCGCTCACTCGGCCGCAGCTTCCTCCGGCCGGGTTCGCCCGGCTATGACCTCGCCACCGACATCCCCTTCGCCACCCCCGGACGTTCCCCGCTCGCCGCCGCTCGACCCACCAGCACGCGGGAGGTCGCCACGATCGTGCGCGGCGCCCGCGAGGCCGGGGCGCCCCTGGCCGTGCGCAGCGGCGGCCACTCCCGCCGTGGCATCGTCGACGGGGCCCTCACCCTCGACATGCGGGGACTCGATCAGCTGTCCATGGACCCCGACTCCCGTATCGCGACCGTCGGCGGCGGGGTGCTGGCCGCCGACTATCTCGCCGCCGCACACGAGCACGGCCTGACCACCGGCTTCGGCGACGCCCCCACGGTCGGCATCGCCGGCATCACCCTGGGCGGCGGTGTGGGTTTCCTGACCCGGCGCGACGGGCTGAGCATCGACAACCTGCGCTCGGCCGAGGTGGTGCTGGCCGACGGCAGCGTGATCATGGCGGGCCCCGACGAGCACCCCGAGCTGTTCTGGGCACTGCGCGGCGGGGGCGGGAACTTCGGAGTGGTCACGCAGCTGAGTTTCGACCTGCACCCGGCAGGCACCGTCGCCGGCGGGATGCTCGCCGTGCCCGCCACCGCCGAGGTGCTCGCCGGCGCGATCCGGGCCGTGCGCACCGGGCCCCGGGAACTCGGGGCGATGCTGAATCTCATGGCCGCCCCTCCCGTGCCGTGGCTGCCCGAACGGCTCCACGGCACCCCCGTGCTGGTGATGGCCCTGTGTTACTCCGGGGCCCCCGAGGATGCGCCGTCCGTGCTGGATCCGCTGAGGCAGCTGGGCGAGCCCGCGCTGGATACGGTCGGCCCCACGCCCTACCCCGAACTGATCAAGGGCCCTCCTCCGGCGCCGGCGAAGCTGCATCCGGTGGTGCGCTCCGGGTTCGTCGACGGCGCCGACGCGTCCTGGGCGGCCGCCGCGCTCGAGGCCCTCGGCCGGCGCGCTACAGATATGGCCGCCGTACAGATTCGCTTCCTCGGCGGCGCCGTGGCGGAGGTGGCCGAGGACGCGACCGCCTTCGCCCACCGGCAGCGCGAGGCCACCGTGGCCGTCGTCGCCGCCACCGCGGATCCCGGGCAGCTGGAGCCCGCGAGGCAGTGGGCCGACGCCACCGAGCAGGCACTGGGCCTGACGGGGCGCTACCCCAACTTCCTCTCCGACCCCACCACCGAGGAGGATGTGGCGGCTGCGTATCCGGGCGAGACGCTGACGCGACTGCGCGAGGTCAAGCGCGCCTACGACCCCGACAACACGTTCTTCTCCGCCCTCAACATCGCCCCGCTCTGAGGTGGGCGGCCATGTACGCCGGGCGAGGGTGACGCTAGGGTCGACGGGACGAGTACACGATTGCTGTCGTACTCCCCGCCGCCACCTGCTCGACGAGGAGCATCCGTGCCCCCAGCACCAGTCCGCCTCATCCCCGGCGCCAAGCGTCGCCTGCTCGACGCCTCGCCGTCGGCGGAGGACCCCTGGTACATCAACGACCACACCCTCATCCGGGACGCGGACGGCACCTGGCATGTCTTCGGGATCTGGCATCCCGAACCCGCCGATCCGCTGGGGGAGAACCTCTTCCTCCACGCCACCGCCCCGGACCTGACCGGCAGTGAGTGGACGATCCACGACCCGGTGCTCCACGCCCGCACGGAGATCGGCGAGACGCACGTCTGGGCACCCCACGTGATCCACCACGACGGCCGCTACTGGATGTTCTACTGCGGCGGCCGCGCAGACCACGCCGACTACCGCATCGAGCTCGCCATCAGCACCGATCTGTTCACCTGGACCCATCACGAGGGCGGGTCGCTCTTCGCCGACGGCTACGACGCCCGCGACCCGATGGTCCTCCGCGACGGCGAGCGCTGGCTGCTCTACTGCACCCGCACCTCGGAGCCGACCGGCGGCTTCCACGAGGTCGGTGTGCGCACCAGCACTGATCTGGTGACCTGGTCGGAGCCCTCGGTCGCCTACCGCTCGACCGTCTCCGGCACCGTCGGCGGGCCGACGGAGTCGCCCTTCGTCATCCGCGCCGGCGACGGCTGGCTGCTGTTCGTCTGCGAATCGGGGGAGTACGACCGCACCCTGGCCTACTACTCGCGCGACCCGTTGCACTTCGAGGACGCCGGGCAGGTCGACGTCGACCTCGACGAGCACTGCGCCGAGATCGTCACCGACCCCGAGAACCCTGCCCGCACCTGGATCACCGGCGGCGGCTGGGACCGTGGCGGGCTGACCATCCGAGACCTGGAGATCCGCGCATGAACCCCACCGATCTGACCGGCCGCCGCCTCTCCGCCGTCGAGACCCGGCCGATCCGCAGCCGTTATCCGCGCCCCATCGGCCGCAATGCCCGCCTCGGCGCGCACGGTGAGGGGCCGACGGCGCTCGCCGTCGTGGCACGCACCGACTCCGGGCACGTCGGCTGGGGCATGTACGAGGGGCCCGAGGCGGACTTCACCGCGTGCGTCGGCGCGCCCATCGAGGAGATCTTCGACCCGGCCATCGGCGTGCTGGACCCGGCGGCACTGCCGCTGGACGTGGCGCTGCACGACCTCGCCGCCACCATCCTCGACGTGCCCGTCCACCAGATGCTCGGCGGGCTCGGCACCGCGCCCGTGCCCTGCTACTCCGGCGCGATCTACTTCGATGATCTCGACCCCGACGACTCCCCGCGCGGCGTAAGCGGCGTGCTGGCCTCCTGCGCCGCCGACTGGGACGCCGGATACCGCGCCTTCAAGCTCAAGATCGGCCGGGGCAACCGCTGGATGCCCTCCGAGGCGGGGCTGGCCCGGGACCTCGAGGTCGTCCGCGCGGTGCGCGAGGCGTACCCGGACGCCCGCCTGCTGGTCGACATGAACGACGGCTATACCCCCGAGCAGACCCTGCGGTTTCTCGAACAGGTCGAGGACTGCGACCTGTACTGGATCGAGGAGCCCTTCGCCGAGCACGCCGAGGGTCTGCAGCAGGTTCGAGCGCACCGGGACCGCAGCGGCTCGAACGTCATGGTGGCCGATGGGGAGTACGACCCCGACGTCGACCACGTGCTCGATCTCGCCCGGGACGGGCTGCTGGACGTACTGCTGATGGACGTGCTCTCCTTTGGATTCACCGCCTGGCGGCGCCTCATGCCCACCGTCCGCGAGATCGGCGTCGTCGCCTCGCCCCACGCGTGGGGGCACCCGCTGAAGACGCTGTACGCCGCGCACCTGGCGGCCGGACTCGGCAGCGTGCCCGTGGTCGAGGCGGTTCCCGGCACCACCGAGGGCGTCGACGCCTCGGCGTACTCGCTGCAGGACGGGCAGATCGTGCTCCCGCAGACCCCGGGCTTCGGGCTGATGCTCGAGAACTGAGGCCTCCCATCGCTGCGTTCCGTGTGTACACAGTGACCGGTAGCGCTACAGTGGCTGCATGTCGAGCGGTGAGAACAGCATGAGCAGTGAAGTGTCCACACGAGAGCTCCGGCGCCAGCTTGCCGACGTGCTCGGCCGCACGATGTACGGAGGGGAACGAATCGGCGTGACGCGCAATGGAAAGCTCGCAGCAGTCCTGGTGAGCCCTGCAGATTTCCAGGTGCTCGAGGAGTACGAGATGGCTCAGGATGTCGCTGCGTATCGAGAAGCCAAGGCGGCTGATGACGGGGAGCGCATCGACCTCGACGACCTGCGCCGCGACATCGCCTTGTGAGGTACCGAGTCGTCTTCACGAGCGCTGCCGCGCGCCAGGTGAAAAAGCTGCCGAGGCCGGCGCGGGAACGTGTCCTCGCGGCCGTGGAGGACCTCGCTGCGAATCCACGGCCCCACGGGGCCACGAAGTTGGTCGGTGAGCGGACGGCGTGGCGGATCAGGGCCGGTGATTATCGGGTCATCTACGACGTGCTCGACGAAGAGCTCACGGTGACGATCGTCCGGGCAGCGCACCGCCGAGATGCCTACGACCGATAGCAGACTGCCGTCGGGCCGAAGAACGGAGAGGGACTGACTGATGGCAGAGACCGACGGTATGTCGCTGGTGCTCGACACCGACATCGGTACCGACGTCGACGACCTCCTGGCGCTCGCGGTCATCCTGGGTTCCCCGAGCTGAACGCCACTGCGGTCACGACGGTCTACGGCGACGTGGAGCTGCGGGCCCGCCTGGTGGCGAAGGTCTTCGCCTCCGCCGGGCGGGCCGCCCCGATCATCGCGGCCGGCCTCGCCGAGACCCGGTCCGGCAAGCCCGCGTGGTGGGCCGGGCACGAGGGCTCCACCATCGAGGACCTGGACGAGCAGGAGTTCGCGGAGAACGTCAGCGCGGTGGATGTGCTGGCAGCCGGCGGCCACGTCGTCCCGATCGGCCCTCTCACGAACGTGGCCGCGGCTCTCGAGCATCCTCGGTGCGCGATCAGAGAGATCACCATGATGGGCGGCGCCTTCGACGGGCGCACGGACCACAACATCCGCTCCGACGTCGACGCCGCCCGCGTGGTGTTCGATGCCGGTGTCGAGCTCACCGCCGTCGGCCTCGAGATCACCGAGCAGGTCCGGCTGACGGAGGCCGACCTGACCGGTCTCGACGGTGAACCTGGACAGCTGCTTCTCGGTGAGGTGCACCGGTACTGGTCCGTGATCGGGCACGACTGGAACACGCCGCACGACCCGATTGCAGTGCTGACGATGGTCGCGCCCGAGCTGTTCCGGTTCGAGCGCGGCCGGATCCGCATCGACGGCGCGGACGGTTGCACCGACTTCGACCCGGATCCCGACGGGCCGCACCGGATCGTGCGGGCGCTGGATATCGAGGGAGTCCGCCACGAGCTGGTGACACGACTCGGACGGGCATGCACCCGGTGAGACGCGGGACGGGGGCGGAGACGGTCCGAGTCGGCGACCATGGGCCCATGGTTCGCATTGCAGTGGCGCAAGGACTGGGGACCCAGAGGTTCGACGCGGCCTCGATCGCCGCGCAGGGGCGCGAGGTCCGGGAGCTGATGCGCGTCGCGGCAGCCGGCTCGGCGCGCCTGGTCCTGTTCACTGAAGGGGCGCTGTCCGGGTATCCCCACAAGCGGCTCATCTCCAGCGATCCCGCGCAGGTTGCGGACGCCGACTGGGCACTCGTGGCGTGGGACGTCCTCGCGCGCGAACTCGAACTGACCGCGCAGCTGGCCGGCGAACTCGAGCTGTGGACGGTCGTCGGATCTGTTCACCCGTCGTCTGAGGGCGGGCGTCCCTCCAACAGCCTGCACGTGATCAGTGACGCCGGGGTGATCGTGGACCGCTACGACAAGCGGTACCTCTCGACCACGGAGAGCTCGTTCCTCTATGCCGCGGGCACTCGGCCGACGACGTTCGAGGTCGAGGGGCTCAGATTCGGGTGCGCGCTGTGCATCGAGGCCGGGCTCCCGGAGGTCTTCATCGAGTACGAAGCGATGGGTGCTGACTGCGTGCTCCTGGCCAGCTACAGCACGGACCCGGACTCGCTGGACGAACAGCGCCCGCTCGCGCACGCCCTGCTCACCCAGATGTGGATCGCCTTCGCCGCGCCCGGCCTCGAACCCGGCCACCCTCGCTCGGGCGTCGCCTCCGCCGACGCCCGGTGGCTGGCTCGCGGCGCGGAGGACGGGGCGCCCCAGGTCGTCCTCGCTGATCTCGATCCGTCGCACGAGGCAGCACAGACCGGTTACCGGTACGGCCGTCCCTGGCGCGCACGCCACCGCGCAGCATCCGCCGTTGCCCCTGATTCGGTATGCCCGCCGGGCGCCGAACATCGAGGGGCCCACAGGTCGCGGGGCCGGCCTGCGGAACACTGATCGCCATGGGAACGATGGAGCCGCTCAACTACGCCTGGCGTGACGACGTCTCCGATCAGGAGGTCGCCTCCCTGCACGCCGCAGCCTTCGCGCACGCCGAGGAGATGGAGCCGTGGGTCGAACGGCTGCAACGGCACTCGCTGGGGTGGGTGACGGCGCGCAGAGGCTCGGACCTGGTGGGCTTCTGCAATGTCGTCACCGATGGGGGCCGGCACGCGTTCCTGCTCGACACCTCCGTGCACCCTGACCATCAGGGCTCAGGCATCGGGCGCGAACTGGTCCGTCGGGCGATCGAAGAATGCCGAGCCGGCCCCGTCGAATGGCTCCACGTCGACTTCGAGGTCGCTGCGGGGCCGTTCTACCTGGCTGACGGGTTGTTCCGGCCCACCGCCGCCGGCATCGTCGACGTCTGACGCGGTCCGCCGAAAAGACGGTGCGGTCTTCGCCGGCCCGTGGAAAGGTGGGCCGATGACCCCGAGACTGACCTGGACGGACCTCGGTACCTCGCTGCGCGGGCGCCTCGAGGAGCTGCTCGGTGAACCCGTGGTCCACACCCACTCGTGTCGCGGCGGGTTCTCCCCGAGCAGCGCCGAGATCCTGAGCGGAGCCTCCGGCCGCAGCATGTTCGTCAAAGCCGTCCGCGAGCAGGACAACCCCGACTCACCGGCCCTGAACCGCGCCGAAACCACGGTGCTCGAGCAGATGCCGACGCAGGCCCCGGTGCCCCGCCTCGTGGACGCCTTCGACCACGGCGACTGGTTCGTGCTGGTGACCGAGGCGGCGCCCGGCGCCCTGCCGCAGCAGCCGTGGACAGCCCGGCAGCTGGACCAGGTGCTCGCGGCGCTCGAGGCACTGCAGGCAGCCACCACGCCGTGCCCGGTGGCCGGCCTGCCCACGGTGCCGGAGCATCTCGGGCCGGACATGCTCGGCTTCGAGCGCGTCGCCGAGAACCTTCCGGACGATCTGGATCCGTGGCTCGCCGAGCGTCTCGACGCCCTGCGCGCCGCAGCACTCCGCGGCATCGACGCCCTGGCGGGAGACACGCTCTCCCACTCCGACGTGCGCGCCGACAACATGCTGATCACCGACGACGGCGACGTGAGCCTGGTGGACTGGGCCCACGCTTCCCGCGGCAGCCGTGTCTCCGACGCCCTCCAGCTGCTCTCCAGCATCGACGACGTCGACGGCACCCTGCGGGTCAACGATCGTGTCGATGAGGTGCTCGCTCGCCACGGACACCCCCGGAGGATGGGCACCGATGTCCTCGTCGGGATCCTCGGGTTCTTCGTCGACGCGGCGCGGTTGCCGCACAATCCGACGCTGCCCCTGCTGGGGGAGCACCGCCGGCGCCGTCGCGATTCGCTCTTCGCGATCGTCCGGGAACGGTGGGGCGGCGGTTGAGCGACGGCTGACGTGTCGATGCCGAATGCGCGACTTGTGTCCGGTCCGTATGACAGGCTCACCGTGTTATCCGGTGTGAGGCAGCGGGCTCGCAGCACACCGTCCGGCTGGTGATCGACGGAGATTCACATGGACGACTGGACACAGACATTGGGAGCAGGTCCGCTGCTCGGCATCGCCGCCGCGGCGGTCGCCCTGATCCTCATCCTCATCATGCGCTTCCGCGTACATGCGTTCATCACCCTGGTGGTGGTCTCGGCGCTCACCGCGATCGCCGCCGGCGTACCGATGGCGGCGGTCTACGAGACCATGTCCGAGGGATTCGGGTCCACGCTGGCCTCGGTCGCCATCCTCGTCGCCCTGGGCGCGATGCTCGGCCGCCTCGTCGAGCACTCCGGGGGCGCCAAGGCTCTGGCCGACCGCATGATCGACACCTTCGGCGAGAAGCGCGCCCCCTTCGCGCTGGGTATCTCGGCACTGATCCTCGGGTTCCCGATGTTCTTCGACGCCGGCCTGGTCATGATGCTGCCGATCGTCTTCGCCGTTGCTCGCAGGCTCTCCAGCCGCTCCGTGCTGCTCTATGCCATCCCCACCGCGGCGGCGTTCTCGGTGATGCACGTCTTCCTGCCCCCGCACCCCGGCCCGGTCACCGCCACCGAGCTCTACGAGGCCAACCTGGGCCTGGTGCTGCTGATCGGCGCCCTCATCGCCTTCCCGCTCTGGTACGCCGCAGGCGCCGTATGGGGCCGCATCGTCGCCGCCCGCGTCCCGCTCCCGGTGCCGACCATCTTCGGCACCGTCGACGACGACCAGCCCGCCGCCCCGCCGGCCGTCGGCACCGTCATCGCCCTCCTGCTGCTGCCGATGCTGCTGATCCTCATGAACACCGGCCTGGACGCCCTGGGCTCGGTGGGCGCGGTGGATGCCGACGCGACGTGGGTCGCCGTGCTGTCCTTCCTCGGCACCTCGGCGATGGCGCTGCTGATCACCGTGATCGTGGCGACGTTCGTGCTCGGCCACCGGCGCGGCGAGAGCGGCTCCGCCCTGGAGAAGGTGCTGGACTCTGCGCTCGGCCCCATCTGCTCGGTCGTGCTGATCACGGGCGCGGGCGGGATGTTCGGCGGCGTGCTGCAGGCCTCCGGCATCGGAGATGCCCTGGCCGACTCCCTGGGCGGCATCGGGCTACCGGTCTTCATCGCCGCCTACCTGATCGCGGTGATCATGCGACTGGCCCAGGGCTCCGCGACCGTCGCCCTGGTCACCGCTGCCGGTCTCGCATCCCCGGCGGTCATCGCGGGCGACTTCAATTCGCTGCAGGTCGCCTGCATCGTGCTGGTCACCGCGGCGGGCTCGGTCTTCGCCGGCCACGTCAACGACTCCGGCTTCTGGCTGGTGGGCCGGCTGCTGGACATGGACGTGAAGACGACGCTGAAGACCTGGACCGTCCAGCAGGCGCTGCAGTCCGTGATCGCCTTCGCGCTCGTCGGCATCATCTACCTCATCGTCTCGGCTTTCTGACGCGATCGCCGGGGCCCGAGCCGCGCCAGGCTCACTTGAACCCGGAGGACTTGATCGACTCCACGATCTGGCGCTGGAAGAAGAAGAAGATCAGCAGCGTCGGCATCGCCGCCACCGTCGAGGCGGCCAGCACGTAGTTCCAGTCCGAGGCGTATTGCTGCTGGAAGGTGGCGATGCCGAGCTGGACCACGCGCAGGTCCGGATCCGAGGTGATCGTCAGCGGCCATACGAACGAGTTCCAGTTGGTGAGGAAGAAGAACACGGTCAGGGCCGAGAGGATCGGGCGAGACAGCGGCAGGATCACGCTGCGGTAGATCCGCCAGTAGCTGGCGCCGTCCACCAGCGCCGCCTCCTCGAGCTCGGCGGGCAGGGAGACGTAGAACTGGCGCAGCAGGAAGATGCCGAAGGCGTTGAAGATCGCCGGGATGATCAGGCCGGCATAGGAGTCGACCATGCCGAGGGTGCGGACGACCACGAACGTCGGGATCAGGATCACCGGCAGGCTCACCAGCAGGGTCGAGAAGATCAGCAGGAAGATCGTCTCGCGACCGGGGAAGCGCAGCCGGGCCAGGGCGTAGGCCGCCATCGAGTGGAACCACAGCGCCAGCACCGTCACCGCGGCCGAGACGATGAAGCTGTTGAACATGTACCGCAGGAACGGCACCTGGGTGAACACGTAGGTGAAGTTCTCCAGCGTCGGCTCCGAGGGCAGCAGCGCGGAGCCGTTGACCTCGGCGGCGGGCTTGAAGGCACCGGTGACCATCCAGACCAGCGGGAAGATCGTCATCAGCGCCAGCAGCACGCCGAGGATGAACAGGAGCGTCGTCGTCGGCGTCCAGCGTCGCCGGCGGCTCGGGCTCATCGCGGGCCGGTCGGATACGGATCCTGCCCGGTGCGGCTCGGCCCGGTGGGCGGGGGAGGGGTGCGGGGTGGAGACTGCGTCGCTCATTCGAAACGACCTCCCTTGGTCAGAGCGAACATGACGGCGGACCAGGCGAGCATGGCGACCACCAGCACGGAGCCGATGGCGGCCGCATAGCCGAGCTCACCGAACAGGAAGGCCTGCTCGTAGATGTAGAAGATCAGCAGGGACGTGGCACCGGCGGGGCCGCCGCCGGTGAGGACGAAGATGAGGTCGAGCCCGCCGGTCATCACGGCCACGGTCGACGTGATCAGCACGAAGAAGCTGGTCGGCCGCAGCAGCGGCAGGGTGACGCGGCCGAAGCGCTGCCAGGCGCTCGCGCCGTCGATGCGCGCCGCCTCGTAGTACTCGCCGGGGATGTCCTGCAGCCCGGCCAGGAAGATGATCATGTAGTAGCCCATCTGGAACCACACGGTCACCACCACCACCGTGCCGAGCGCCAGGTTGGGCTGTCCCAGCGGGGAGATGTTCTCGAAGCCGAGCAGGCCCAGCATCCGGCTGAGCACGCCGACCCGGTCGGCGAGCATGAACTGCCAGACCATCGCGACCACCACGAGGCTGACCACGTAGGGCACGAACAGGGCGCTGCGGATGAGGCCGACGAAGGGCAGCTTCTGCTGGACCAGCAGCGCCAGCCCCAGGCCGAACACGAAGATCAGGGGGACCACGGCGACCAGGTACAGCAGCGTCACGCGCACGCTGGACCAGAACTGCGGGTCGCCGATCATGCGCACGTAGTTGTCCACACCGATGAAGTCGAAGGACCCGAAGCCGTCGACCCGGAAGAAACCCAGGACGATGGCCAGCACCATCGGCACCGCGACGAAGACCAGCAGTCCGAGGGTGTCGGGCAGGAGGAACCAGAAGGCGGCGCGGCGTTCCCGGCGCGCCCGGGTGTTGCCCAGGGTGGAGGGCCGGGAGGTCCCCGTCCCGGTGGCGGTGCCCGCGGTGCGGGCGAGGCGGACGGTGTTCACAGCAGGGGCCCTCCCTCGTAGGTCTCGAGGTAGCTCTCGATCGCGTCCTGTGCGGTCGCGGCCTCCTCGGCAGGGTCGGCGCCGCCCAGCTGGGTGGCCTGGATGGCGTTGGAGACGGCTTTGTAGATGACCGGTGGGAAGCGCGGCTCGGCGCGGCCGGTCGGGAGGATCTCGTCGCGGAACTGCTGGAGGATCGGCTCCTCGAAGGCGCCGGTATCCCCGATCGCCTCGGTGACCGAGGTGCGGGCGGGGATGTTGCCCTTGGCGACGCCGTTCCACTGGACGCCGGCGTCGATGGATTCCTGGCTCATCGAGCCCATCACCTCGACCGTGAGCTGGGCGGCGGCCTCGGGGTCGCGGCCACGGGCATTGACGCACCAGGCCCAGCCGCCCAGCGTGGTCACGGATTCGCCGCCGGGTGGGGCGGGCAGCGAGAAGACGCCGTACTCGTAGTCCGGCGCGTTCTGGCGCAGCGCCTCCACGTCGAAGATGCCGCCCTGCCACATGGCGGCATAGCCGCCGGTCAGAGCGCTGACGATGTCGCCGTTGGCCGGGCGTGTGCGGGGAGCGGCACCGCTGGTGATGGCGTCCTGGAACAGCTGGAGAGCCTGGATGCCGGCTTCGCTGTCGAAGACGGGGCGCTGGCTCTCGACGTCGATGACGTCCCCGCCGGCCTGCCACAGCCAGGGGTAGAAGGTGAAGTTCTGGTAGTAGCCCGGCAGGGTCTCCAGCACCAGGCCGGCGCGTTCGCCGCCGGTCATGCGTTTGCCGAGCTCGAGCATCTCGTCCCAGGTCGTCGGCAGGTCGCCCTCGGAGAGCCCGTGCTCCTCGAAGGTGGCGACGTCGTAGAAGATCGCCAGCGGCTCCTGCTCCATGGGCAGCCCGTAGATGCCGTCGCCGACGGTGCGGGTGGCCAGCGCCTGGGGGTAGAAGTCGTCGATCGCCTCCTGGCTCATGTACGGAGCGAGGTCCACCAGTACGCCGCCGTTGTAATAGCGCAGGAAATCGCCGGGGGAGATGAGGAAGATGTCCGGTCCGGCCCCGGAGGCGAAGGCAGTCACCAACCGGGTGTTGGTCGGATCCGTGTAGCCGGGGATGTAGACCGGTTCGACGGGTCGGCCACCGGCGTCCTCCCAGGTCTTCAGCACGTTCAGGAACCAGTCGTTCTGGGCGACGAGGTTCGGATCCTGCTGATCGATGGGCGCGTAGAACTGCCAGAACTGCATCGGATCGGACGCGCCTGCACCGCCGCCGGAGCCGCAGCCACCGATGGTCAGCGCGCCGCCGGCGCCGACGGCCGTCGCGGCCCCGCCGCGCAGCAGGTTCCGCCGGCTGAGGAGAGGTTCTCTGCTCGCAGGGTGGGTTCTCATGGTCGCCTTCCGTGGCGTGGGGAGGTCTGCACGTGGCCTTCCTCGGAACACGTCGTCGTGGCGCAGCCGCGGTGCGGTGGCGAAGCTGCGGAGGTCTCGACGCGGCCGTCTGGAGGAGGGAGCATGGGCGTCCGCTCCGGCGTCTATGCCCGGCCGTCGTCAGTAATCGATTTATCGCTACGGTAGAGGCAGGGGAGATCGGCGTCAACCACGGCTCGTGGGCCGCTGTCGGACTCCACCCTCCCGCACCCAGGCCCGGGTGGATTGACGGTGCGCGCCGCCTCTCGTATCGTGCCAGTAATCGTTTCCCACCCGCCGTCCTCTGCCCCGGTTCCTCCCTGCGATATGGCGGGGTGGGGCCACCGACGACGAATCACCGTTGATCCGACTCCCAGGGAGTACCCGCGTGACCCACCTTCCCAGCCCCGTCGCCCGCCTGCGTCCCGTGCAGACCCGCTCCATCAGTCCCGAGAACTTCGACGGCTCCCCGGGCGGCGGAGGCCGCGCCACCGACGGCACCGGCGCGGAGGCCGCGCGCGATCTCGGGCAGGGCTGGAAGGTCTCGCCGAGCGTCAACGTGAAGGCGGGGGAGACCTTCACCCTCGCCGACATCGACTCCGCCGGCGTCATCACCCACATCTGGATCACCACCCACACCGACCACTGGCGCCACCTGGTGGTGCGCGCCTACTGGGACGGCAGCGACGAGCCCGCGGTCGAAGTCCCCTACGGCGACTTCTTCTGCAACGGCTGGGGCCTGTTCTCGCAGGTCGACTCGCAGATGGTCGCCGCCAATCCGCACGGCGGCTTCAACTCGTACTGGCCGATGCCCTTCCGCGAGGGCGCGCGCCTGACCCTCGAGAACACGGCCGACGCCGACGCCCGCGTCTACTACCAGGTGACCTACGAGCTGGGCGGTGACCACAGCGAGGACGCCTACTTCCACGCCCAATGGCGGCGCTCCAACCCCCTCGATGAGGCCACCGAGCACGTGCTGCTCGAGGACGTCGAGGGTCACGGACAGTACGTGGGCACCTACATCGCCTGGGGCGTGAACTCCAACGGCTGGTGGGGCGAGGGCGAGATCAAGTTCTACATGGACGACGACCTCGCCAGCGGCCGGGACGGTGGCTTCCCGACGATCGCCGGCACCGGCACCGAGGACTACTTCGGCGGCGCCTGGAACTTCGACATCCCCGGCCAGGGGTACACCGCCTTCTCCACCCCGTACCTGGGCATGCCGCAGGTGATCCGGCCCGACGGTCTCTACATCGCCCAGCAGCGCTTCGGCATGTACCGCTGGCACATCGCCGACCCGATCCACTTCTCCACCGGCCTGCCGCGCGTGGACATCCAGGCGCTGGGGTGGAAGTCCGCCGGGCGCTACCTGCCGCTGCGCGACGACATCGCCTCCACCGCCGTGTTCTACCTCGACCGGCCCGCCACGGCCCGCCCGTCGGCCCCGACGTTCGAGGACATGGAGATCCACCTGGGATCCGGCGCCGCTCCCCACAGCCCCGCCGGTCCCGCCCGCACCGACCACAACTCGGGAGAGCGCTCATGACCACCACCACCGCCGCCCAGCGCAACTACGACCTCCCGGCGCCCCGCGAGGTCGCCCCCGCCCCGGAGAACACCGTCTACCTCATCCCCAGCGGTGACTCGCGCGAGAGCGCGAACCTCCCCGCCTGGCCGTTCCAGCAGGAGCTCGAGCGTCTCGTCTCCGACGCCGTCGGCGCCGCCGGAGGGCAGGTGCGGCGCGGCTTCGAACCGGACCCGGAGGTGGGCCACGGCTTCATCCGCTCCCAGCGCATGGGCATCGAGGTGTTCAAGCACATCCCGCCCGAGGCGCCGCTGATCGTGGCCACCGCCAACTGGCAGTACAGCCACCACGTCCTCGCCGGGCTGCGCAGCCACCGCGGCCCGATCCTGACGGTGGCGAACTTCGCGCCCGAGTGGCCGGGCCTGGTGGGCCTGCTGAACCTCAACGGCGGCCTGACCAAGATGGGCCGCGAGTACTCCACCCTCTGGACGGTCGACGGCACCGACGACTGGTTCCGCGAGGGCGTGGCCACCTGGCTCTCCACCGGCCGCCTCGAGCACGACGAGCGCCACGTGCGTCCGCTGCCGCCCCTGCCCGCCAATGCCGAGGTCGAGCTGGGCCGGGCCCTGGCCGATCAGCTCCGCGCCGACAAGGCCATCATCGGCATATTCGACGAGGGCTGCATGGGCATGTACAACGCGATCATCGACGACGAGATGCTCAACCCGCTGGGCATCTACAAGGAGCGGCTCTCGCAGTCCGCCCTGTGGGCCGAGATGCAGACGGTCACCGACGAGGAGGCCGACGCCGTCGGCGCCTGGCTGCAGGAGGCCGGGATGACGTTCCGACTCGGCACCGACGAGGCCACCGAGCTCACCGAGAACCAGCTGCGCGGGCAGTACAAGATGTACATCGCGGCGCTGCGGATCAGCGACGACTTCGGCCTGGACGCCGTGGGCATCCAGTACCAGCAGGGACTCAAGGACGTCACCCCGGCCTCGGACCTCGTCGAAGGTCTGCTCAACAACGTCCAGCGCCCCCCGGTGACCAGCCGTGACGGCTCCCGCGTGCTGTGGGAGGGCCAGGCCCTGCCGAACTTCAACGAGGTCGACGAGGGCGTCGCCGTCGATGCGCTGGTCACTAATCGCCTCTGGACCGCGATGGGCATGGACCCCGCCACCACGCTGCACGACGTCCGCTGGGGCGAGGAGTACGACGGGCAGTACGTGTGGGTCTACGAGATCTCCGGCTCCGTCCCGCCCAGTCACTTCCCTCGCGGCTACGCCGACGCGGAGGGCTGGCGGCAGGGCCCGGCGTTCTTCCCTGCCGGCGGCTCGACCATCAACGGCGTCTCCAAGCCCGGCGAGATCGTCTGGTCCCGCGTCTACATCCAGGACGGCGGCCTGCACGTCGACCTCGGCCGCGGCAGCGTCGTCGAGCTGCCCGAGGAGGAGGTGCGCCGCCGCAAGGAGCTCACCAACCCCGAGTGGCCGATCGCGAACGTGGTGCTGCACGGCGTGAGCCGTGACCAGTTCATGGGCCGGCACAAGGCCAACCATGCCCAGCTCGTCTACGCTGATGACCAGGGCGCGGCCGACCGCGCCTTGACCGCGAAGGCAGCTTTCTTCGAGCGTCTCGGGGTCATCGTGCACCTGTGCGGCGATGCCGAGATCGTCCAGGACTGAGCGACGTCCGGGACCGAGCGACGGGCACGGGCTCTCCCGTCGCCGCCCGAAGAGGGCATGAACCGACCGGACCACCGGAACGACCCAGGAGAAGCACATGGTGACGCCACGGCCGACGATCATGGACGTGGCGCGCGCAGCGGGGGTGTCCTCGGCGACGGTCTCGCGGGTGATGAACGGTGCCTCCACGGTCGACAAGGAGCTCACCCGGAGAGTGCGGGCGGCGGTCCGCTCGACCGGGTACGTGCCCAACGCCATGGGCCGGTCCCTCCGCCGCGGCGGTACCTCGCAGATCGCCGTGGTCGCGCCGGATGCGGAGAACCCCTACTTCACCCAGATCATCAGTGAGGTGGAGCGGATCGCCCGCGGCCGGAACCACTCGGTGACGGTCGCCCACACCGAGGACGACCTCGAGGTCGAGCGCGAGTGCTTCGCCCAGCTGGTGGGTCGGCACGTCTCCGGGGTGCTGCTGGTCCCGGTCCACAGCACCCTGACCGACCTGACGCCGCTGGCCGATGCCGGCATCCCGGTGGTGCTGGTGGACCGCTGGATCGAGGGGGCGAACACGGACCTGGTCGCCACCGACAACCTCGACGCCGGCCGCCAGGCCGCCCGCCATCTGCACGAGCGCGGTTTCCGCCGCCCGGCCGTGATCGCAGGGCCGACGGACCTGCGCACCACCGAGGATCGCGTGGCCGGGTACCTCACGGCATGGCGCGAGGCCGGCGTCGACGTGGACGACCCCGCCGTGCTGCGCGGCGACCTCCACGTCGAATCCGGCACCGCGATGATGGAGCAGATCCTCGAGGGCGCCGCGGCGGACTGCGTCTACGTCACCAACAACCGCATGTCCGCCGGGGCCTTCGAGGCGGTGCGCGGCAAGAGCAAGGTGCCGGCGCTGCTGGCCACCGACGACGATCTGTGGACTCGCCTGGTCACCCCGTCGATCTCCGTCGTCCACCAGCCGGTGCGCGCCACCAGCCGGGCCGCGGCCCGCATGCTCGGACAGCGCATGGCCAACCCCGACGAGGACCCCTCCACCACGCTGCTGCGCTCACGGATCATCGAGCGCGAGTCCACGCAGCCGCGCAGTTGAGTCCCCGCGCTGTGAGCTGAGACATAGGATCCTCCCATGACTGCACCCACGCGCCGCATCGGATCCCTGACCGTCTCCGCCCTCGGACTGGGCGCCATGCCCGTCTCCTTCGGCCGCTCCGAGCCCGTCCCGCACGAGCAGGCGATCGCGACCATCCACGCCGCCCTCGACGCCGGGATCACCCTCATCGACACCGCGGACATCTACGCCCCCAGCTGGGACACGATGGGCCACAACGAGAAGCTGGTCGCCGAGGCCCTGGGCTCCTGGAGTGGGGACAGCTCCGCGATCACCCTGGCCACCAAGGGCGGCATCACCCGCAGCGAGGGCGAGGTCAGTGGCCGCGACGGCTCCGCCGCCTACCTCCGCTCCGCGCTGGAGAAGTCGCTGAACGCCCTGGGCACCGACAGCGTCGACCTCTACTACTGGCACCGGCCCGACCGCAGCATCCGCTACGCCGAGGGCGTCGAGGCCCTGGCCGCCCTGCGCGAGGAGGGCCTAATCCGCGAGATCGGTATCTCCAACGCCAACGTCGAGGAGATCGACGTGGCCCGCGAGGTGCTCGGCGACGGCGGTCTCGCCGCCGTGCAGAACCAGTTCTCGCCCACGTTCTTCCATACCAGCGCCGGCGAGCTGCGCCACTGCGGTGAGCACGGGATCGCCTTCGTCCCGTGGTCGCCGCTGGGCGGCACCGGCGGCGGCGCCCGCGCCGTGGGGGAGCGGCTCCCGCAGATCCAGCGCATCGCCGAGGCCCACGCCGTCAGCCCGCAGCAGGTCGTCCTCGCCTGGGAGCTCTCCCTCGGCGAGCACGTGGTCCCGATCCCTGGCGCGGGCCGCCCGGAGTCCATCGTCGATTCCGCGCGCGCCATGACGCTCGAGCTCACCGACACCGATCTCGCCGAGCTCGGCGAGATCATCGCCTGACCCCGGGGAGCGTCCGTCTGATCCCCAGGGATGCTTGCCTGATCCCGGGGGATGTCCGTCTGATCCCGGCGAGATCATCGCCTGGTCCCGGGGATTGTCCGTGTGACCCTGGCGCCGACACCGCCGTAGTGGTCGCTATGCGTACGCCATAACGACAACGACGGCGGTGTCGACCCGTGGCGGGCAGCAGCAACGGAAATTACCGGCCCTGGCGGGGCGATGCGCGCCTCAATCGGGTTGCCGGCTGCCCACGCCGGGCGTAGCGTGTCCGCGTCCATGACGGGAGAGGAGCACAGCATGCCCACGACGCATGCAGGAAGCGGGGCGGCCCACGCGGCCTGCTCGGTGTGACCTCGGCGTGCCCGCACGCCACCACGACGCTCACCTGAACACTCTCCCGCGCGCAGGGACACCCGTCCGAGTACGGGGCGGTCCCGCGCGCCCGTCGTGAGGACGCACCCATGAACCCCCTGACCGAATCCCAGATCCGCAGCTCCTTCGTCAACGCCAGCAAGGGCGACGCCAAGCGGGCGAGCCTGCCCGACCTCGCCCAGGTCCGGTGGGACCAGCTGGACTACCTCGGCTGGCAGGACGCCAAGCGGCCCCGTCTGCACTACGTCGCCCTCGAGGTCGACGACTCCGTGGCCTGCCTGTTGCTGCGCGGCAACGACACCGCTCCCACCCGCAAGATGCTGTGCGCGTGGTGCGAGGACGTCATCGACGGCCTCCACGCCGCGTCCTTCGTGGCCCCGCTCGCCGGGGACTCCGGCCGGCGCGGCAACTCCATCGGCACCGCAATCTGCGCGGACTTCCGCTGCTCGAAGAACGTGCGACGGGCGCCGACCCCGGTCGAGATCCGCACCGAGGACCCGGCACTGCTGGAGTACTACCGCGAGCAGAAGATCGCGGGGCTGCAGGAGCGCTCGGCAGCGTTCGTGCGCTCCGTGCGCACCCGCTGACCGGCGTCAGCCGCAGCGCACGCCGCGGAGCCGTTGCCAGGGCCGGCACCGACGTGCCCCCATCCCGAGCATCCTCGTTGTGGGGCCGCTCCACGTCGAGCACCCCCGTTGTGGGGCCGCTCCACGTCGAGCACCCCCGCTGTGAGGCCGCTTTGAGGTGCCCTTAACGGCCACTCAGAGGGGGTGCTCCGGCGGGCGTGGGGAGACTGACCGGAACGTGCTGGACAACTGGCTCGGGCAGGACCGGGCTCGTGGCTCGGCGAGCGCTGGCGGGCGCTGATCGGCAGGCCCGGTCAGCCGCAGCGCACGACGGCATCGGCCCGGTCCCGCGTGGCGGCGACCAGGCGGGCATTGGCCTCGTCCGGCCCCAGCGCCCAGTCGCGGGCCCGGGCGGGGCTCTTGCCGAACCGTTCGTGGCGGGCGATCAGGCGTGCGTGGCGCTGATCGTCGGGCGTCTCCACGAACCAGCGGGCATCGAGCATCGTGCGCACATGGGCGAAGGCATCGTCGGCCAGGAGGTAGTTGCCCTCGGTGATCACCAGCGGCACGTGGCCGGCAACCTCGATCGCTCCGGCCAGGGGCTGCTCGAGGTCGCGTTCGAACATCGGCGCCCACACCGGCGGATCCTGCCGACGCGCGGTGCGCAGCCGCTGCAGCAGCGCCACGTAGCCGGCGGCGTCGAAGGTGTCCGGGGCGCCCTTGCGCTCCAGCCTGCCCAGTCGCTCGAGCGCGACGTCCGCCAGATGGAAGCCGTCCATGGGGACGACGATGCAGGACCTGGCGGGCAGCTGTTCGGTCAGCACATCCGTGAGCGTGGACTTCCCGGCGCCGGGTGCCCCGGCGATGCCGAGCAGACGGCGCGTCCCGGACCGCATCGCCTCATCGAGCAGTGTCAGCGCGCGGGCCGTCGCCTCCTCCATCGACAGCACGGGCGGCCCTCCGCCGCCTTCTGCTGGTCTGGCGCGGGTAGTTGGCTCGCTGCGGACGGCGGGCTTGCCACGGTCAGCGGACCTGCCGCGGTCAGCGGGCGTGCTCATGCAGCATCACCTCCACGATCTCACCGCGCAGGGGCAGGTGGATGAGGATGCGCTGGGGCCGGGTGCCGGCTGCGGTGAGGGCGCGGGAGTAGGTGGACATCTGGCCGAGGTACTGCTCGCGCACGTGAGCGACCGGGTCCGTGCCGGGGTAGCTCTTGTGGTCGACGAGGGCGACGTCACCGTCGGGAAGTCGCAGCAGGGTGTCGATCCAGCCCTCCATCACCTGCGCGTCCTCGTTCCACCAGGTGATGGGCTGCTCGGTGAGCTGCACGGCGCCGGGGAACTCGGCGGCGAGGAACGCGGCCCAGGAGGCACCGGCCTCGAGCAGCACCGATGGGCCGACGGTGCGGGTCACGGACCAGCGCTCCAGCAGCCGCTCGGCGGCCGCCTCGCGCTGCTCGGCAGAGAGCGCCGCGAGCGGCAGGGCCAGGTACGCGTGGACCGCCTCGCCGACCCGTTCCCACTGCGGGCCGCCGCCGGAGACCAGAGCGGGGCCGATGGACCGGGGTGGGGTCACCTCGCCGAGGGTGTCGGCCGAGTCTGTGGCCGAGGCCTGGAAGCGCGCGGCGGAGTGCACGACACCTGCTGCGGCGGTCTGCTCGGGCCGCAGGGGCACATCGGTCGCGGCCAGCGGGTCCTCCCCGGGCGGCAGTTTCGCGGGCACGGTATCCATGAGCTCGTCGATGTCGACCCGGGTCACACGAGCGGGCAGCGGGTCCGCCGTGCCGAGGACCGTGATGGCGTCGTCGGACCAGCGCACCAGCTGCGCCGGCTCACCGACGGTAGCTGTCCCGGCTCCCCCAGCTTCCCCAGCAACTCCGGCTGCCCCAGCTGAGTCTGCGCCGGAGCCTCCTGCTGCGCCACCGGAAGCGGAGGCAGAGGGTGAGGCTGCCGCCGCGGCCTGCGGCGGCACGAGCCCGTCCAGCACCGTCGCCGGACCGGGGACGGCCAGCACCGCGGTACGGGCGGCGCGGGTGAGGGCGACGTAGTGCAGGCGGCCCGCCTCCTCGGCCTCCGCCCTCGCGCGGCGGGTGGCGAACTCGGAGGCCGCCAGATTCTCGGCGATCTCCTGCGGAGCGGGGACCTCGGGCCAGAAGCGCAAGGTGCGGCCGGCCGGCGGGGAGGTCACGTCGATGTCGCCCGGGGTCGAGACCAGCACGCCGTGGGCGTGGTCGCGCTCCTTCTCGGAAGCGGCCAGGTAGGTGACGACGTGGTCCCATTCCAGGCCCTTCGCACCGTGGATGGTGCCCACCCAGACCGCGTCGGGCAGCCCGGAGAGATCGGGGCCCTCCTCCCAGGCGTCCAGATCTGCCCGCAGGCCCGTCAGGGTCACCGGAGAGCCCTCGGCGCGGCGCCGGGCGGTGGTCTCCTCGGCCAGCGATCGCAGGGCATCCAGGGTGCGGCGGCGCGAGCCCTGCTCGGTCCAGCTCTTCAGTCGCTGGGGCAGGTCGAGGGCGTCGATCAGGGCGCTGATCATCTCGGCGGGAGTGAAGCCGATGCAGGCCCGCCGCACCTCGCGCAGACCGGCGAGGGAGTCGTCGTTCCACCAGGTGGCGAAGACCGCCCGGCGCGCCTCCGCGTCGGGAGCGGCCATCAGGTCGCGGAACCAGCTGTCATGGGCAGCGTGGTCCTCGAGCAGGGTGACCAGCTCGGTCAGGGCGAGCGTGTCGCTGCCGTCGAGCGTGACGGCCAGGGCCGCGCGCACCAGCTGCGCCTCGCGGGTGGCCAGCAGGGGATGGGCGGCACCGGCGGTGGGCACACCGCGTCTCTGCAGGGCGGCGACGACGGCGTTGCGCTGAGCGTTGCTGCGCACCAGGACCGCTGTGCTGGCGGGGGTGAAGGTGCCGTCCTCGATCCGGCGGCGGATCTGTTCGGCGATCATCGCGGCGTGCTTGTCGGCCCCGAGCACTCCTCGGCGCTGCTTCCTGGCCTCCCACACCTCGAGGGCGCCATCGCCGGCGCTGGCCGCGCGGGCCGGCGGAATCGACAGGGTGATGCGCGAGGTGTCCCCGCCGTCGGGTGCGAAGACGGGGGTGAACACGGCGTTGGTCAGCCGCACCAGCAGCTCCTGGGAACGCCAGGAGTGGGACAGGTTCTCGACCGTGCCCTGCCCGAACACGGTGCCGCCGCCCTCGAGGGCGGCGATGATGTCGCCCATCAGACGCGGGTCGGCGTCGCGGAACCCGTAGATGGCCTGCTTGGGATCACCCACCCAGATCTTCTCCTCGATCAGCTGGGAGAGCTCGAGGAACAGGGCGAGCTGGATGGGGGAGGTGTCCTGGAACTCGTCGACCGCGAGCAGGCGGAACCTCGAGGCGACGGAGGCGCGCACGCGCGGGGACTCCTGGAGCAGGCGCAGGGCGCGCACCTCCTGGTCGATGAAGTCGATCAGGCCCAGCTCGCGCTTGTAGTCCTCGTAGGCCTCCAGGGACTCCGCCGCGGTCTCCAGGATCAGCGTGATCAGATCCCGGAGGTCCTGCTGCCAGGCAGGGTTCTGGGCGAAGGTCTCCGAGATCTCGATCGACAGCGGCAGAAGCGCCTGGTTCGCCGGCGCGCGGAAGGCTCCGCGGGACTTCCCCTTCGCATCGGTCTCGGCGCCGCGGGCGAGCTTCAGCCAACTCGACCACGGCGCACGGTCCTGATCGGCGAGCCGGCGCTGCAGCGTCCGCAGCGCCTCGAGGTCACTGCGGGCCCCGGGGACGCTGCGCGCTGCGATGGGCCCGCCGCGCACGGGCTCGCCGTCGGGGCCGACGGAGGCGGTCAGGTCCGCCTCGAGGTCCTCCAGGCACTGCCCCAGCCGGTGCAGCCAGCGGGGGCGGAGGTCCTCGCCGGGCTCCGGCAGCCCGGCCGAGGCCCGGAACTCCTCCCACGAGGCCGGGGCGACGGCGCGCAGCTCCTCGGCGCCGAGGAGGTTGGTGCGGGCGGCGTCGGCGACGTCCTTCACCCGGCCGCGCCAGGCCTGCTTGCGCACCCCGAATCCGGTGTCGTTCTCGTCGCCGTCGTGCTCGGTGCGCGCGAGCATCGCCGCCCAGCGGGCCCCGGCCACGGCGGCCGTGCGGGCGATGGCGGCGGAGAACGCGGCCTTCTGCGTGGTCTGGTCCAGGACCTCGACGTCCGGGGAGATCCCGGCGTCCAGCGCGTACTCCGTCACGAGGCGGCCGGCCACCGAGTTCACCGTGCCCAGCAGGGCGCTGTCGATGCCTCGCGCCGCCTCGATCTGGCCCCGGTCCAGCAGGGTGGAGCGCACGCGCTGGGCGAGCTCGTCGGCCGCCTTGACGGTGAAGGTGGTCGCGATGACCTGGGAGGGATCCAGGCCCGCGGCGATGCGCTGGGCGAGCGCGCGGGTCAGCGTGTACGTCTTGCCGGAGCCGGCGGAGGCATTGATCAGGGTGAAGCTCATGAGTCGTCGCCTCTCAGCCCGCACAGCAGGGCGAAGTCGCAGAAGTCGCAGCGGGCGTCGACCACGATCCCGCCGTCGGCGCGGGCGGCCTCCCGGGCCTTCTCGTAGGTCTTCTTGGCGGTCGTGCGCGCGGTGGCGAGATCCTGGCCGGCATCGAGCAGGATCTGTCCGGAGGCGGCGTCGACCTCGCCGGCGCGGATCGCGTCCAGCGCCTCGGTGATGCCGGTCGTGGTCGTGGACCAGGCGGCGTCGATGTCGAGCGTCGGCCGGCCGTGGGGGTCCAGCGCCGGGTTGGCGGAGACGAACTCGCCCTGCTTGAGCAGGTAGTAGCCGACGTCGGCATCCTCGCGGTGCAGCGACCAGGCGTAGGAGGCCAGCTGCAGCGCTTCGCCGGTCTCGAACAGATCGGGGTACTTGGTGGCGGCGGCCGTCCACTTCAGGTCGATCACCGTGGGCCGGCCCGCGGAGTCCTCGGCGACCACGTCGCGGAAGCCCGTGAACGGGACGTCCACGTCACCGCTGCGCAGATGCAGGGTGAGAGTCTCCTCGAACCTCGACTCGACCGACGTTATGGTCAGCCCCGCCTCGACCAGCCGGGCGAAGAACTCCTGCAGGGAGGTGACGGCGTTCTCGCGGGTGGTGGTCAGCTCGACCTCGCGGCCGGGCAGCAGCAGCTCCGAGGCGAGCTGGGGGACCTTGGCGTCGAACGCGGCGCCGATCTCCTCGCCGGTGGGCGGGCCCATCCGGCCCGCGGCTCGGGCGGTGTCCACGAGATCCTCGACCACCGCGTGCACCAGGGTTCCGATCATCTGGTTCCCGGTGGGCACGCTGGAGACCGAGGCGGGGCGGATCCCCAGCCCGGAGCGGTAGGTCCATTTCTGCCGGCAGCCCAGCAGGTTCTCCGCCTGGGAGTACGACAGGGAGCGCGGCAGCAGGTGCGGCGCGGGGCCGGCGTGCTTGGTCAGCGTCCCGGGCAGCTGCGGGGGCCGGGTCCGGGCGGGCATGGTGAGCTCGCGGCGCGCCCCGGCGAGTTCCCAGACCCCGTGGCCGATGGCATCGGCGGGCGCGTGCGTGTGGCGGGACAGCACCGCGGCGACATCCTCGCCGTGCCCGGCCCGCCCGGCCCGCTCCGCCGCGAGGTGGGCGAGGAGAGAGGCCGGGGCGGTGGCCTTCTGCGCGCGGGTACGGGTGCGCACGACGACGAGGCGGTCGGTGCCGGAGAGCCCGCGCAGGCCGGCCTCGGTCTCCAGGGCGGCCACGTGGGCCGGGTCCAGGATGCGCGCCCCCAGGTCCACCAGCGCACCCACCTCGGCATCGTCCCAGGTCACGCCGGTGGCGGCATCGTGGCGATCGGCTCCCCACCACAGCACGTCCCCGCCGCGCGGGAGCAGCTGGGAGGGCCGGGTGCAGGTGCACCACGCGGCGGTGGCCTCCGGCCGGGCGAAGGGGGAGGCGGCGCGGCCGCCGGCGGCCTCGAGGATCTGGGCGATTTCGCGGCGGCCCAGGACATGGCTGGCGGGGAGCGTGTCCAGCACGTCGTGGAAGACCGCGAGATGCGCCGAGGCGCGCAGCAGGTCGGCATCGCCCTGGCCGAGGCTGCGCAGCCGCGTCTGAAGCCACGCAGTCACCTCGCGCAGCCGGGCCGGGGTCAGCGTCTCGGGCTGCAGGGGCGAGGTGACCAGGTCGGAGAGTGACTGTGCGGTGGCCAGGGCGGTCTCGGCCCGGGGCCGCTCCTCGGGGCCGGCCCCCTGGACGTCGGCGGCGAGCTGCTGGAGCACGGCGTTCCAGGCGGGGCCGCCGGTGCCGGGCTCCTGGGCGAGCGCGTCCAGGAAGCCGCGTCGCACGGGCCGCGGGACGAGGCCGATGGGGTCGCGATCGTCCTCGGGCGCATCGAGCACCCGCAGATCGAGGAAGGCCGCGAGCTGCTGCACGTCCACGGGGGCGATGGCGATCGAGAGGTAGAGGGGGAGGATCTGCAGGGCGGTGCGATCGGCCGACGGCTCGGCGACCCCGAGAGCCGCCTGGCCGCGACGATGCAGCTCCTGGTCCAGGAGGACGGTGTCCGCGGTGGCGAGGACCTGCAGTGACGGGGCGCTGCCGACGGGAGCGGGCTCGGCCGCGCGGCCGGCGAGGTACCGGGCGGCGGTCTCGGCGGCCGCCCACTCGTCCTCCGCCTCGACGATGACCAGCTCCGGTCGGCCCGCGTCGCCGGCACCGGAACCGGGATCCGGTCGCACCAGGGCGACGCCCGCGGCTTCCAGCAGCGTCAGCAGGCGTCCCCACAGCCCGGGCAGCCGCTGCGGATCCTCGTGGCAGCGGATGATCTCGATGCCCAGCGGCCACGGCGATCCGCTCGCCACCACGGACTCGAGCAGGTCGACGAGCTCGCGCAGATCGTCGGACGCACCGGGGGAGAGGGCGAGAGCGGGGCCCCCGCTCGCGGACCCGTCGGCCCCGCGGATCTGCTCCTCGATGCTGCGCAGGGCATCGATGCGCGCAGGCAGTTCGGAATGGTCCCGGAGCTCGGCCCCGGCCGCCACGGCGGCGTCGCGCCAGGTCAGCAGGGTCGCCGAGGTCGCCCACGGGTCCGCGGCGAAGGAGGCGCGCGGCCAGGGGTGATCGGCGGCGGCGATCGCCCGGGAGTACTGCGCGATGCGCACCGCCGGGTGGACGTCCGGGCGGGTCAGCGCGAGCCGCGTCTGCAGCAGGTGGACCAGCGAGCGCGGCCCCATCCGCACCGTCCCCGTCGCCGCCGAGCCGTCCGCCCAGGCGGCGTTGTCCAGGGACCAGCCGAACTCGATCTGCATCTGGGCTTCCTGCTCCTCGGCTCCTCGCACGCCCGGGCCGGCGCGTGCGGTTCCACAGTAGAGGAGCGGGCCGACGGTTCAGCGCGCGACCCGGCCGGGGCCGATCAGCGGCGGGTGCTCACCGGTTGAACGGGTCGTCCGGGCGGATGCCCCAGCTGAAGCCGCGGTCGTACAGCATCGACCCGGAGGGATCCGGGGCGAGCACGAGGTCCACGCCGTCGCCGGTGACGTGCAGCGTCCCGTCGGCCCGTTCCTCGACGCCCAGGGTGAGGGTCCGGGGCTCGGTGTCCGCATAGTCGGCCACCGAATGGCCGGGCTCCCGCAGCGGCCGCAGCTCGAGCTCGACGGCGGTGTCCCCGGTGCGCCGGTACTGACCGGTCAAAAGGTCGCCGCTGGCCAGTCGCAGCTGGGCCTGGGCGGCGTCCCCGTACAGCGTCGAGCCGAAGGCCACCCGGCTCCAGCGGTCGTCATCGGCGAGCTGGACGGCGGGCTCGGCGGTGTCCTCCTGGACGCTCCATACCCCGGCCGGCGCGGACTCGTCGGTGGTGCGCTGGGGGTACATCTGGCTCACCCCGTACCCGATCAGCGCCACCAGACCGAGAGCGGCGATCGGTCCCAGGATGTCGGTGACCCGGGCCAGGGGACGCCACGGGATCAGGGTGGGCAGGGGGCCGCGCGGGACCTCCCCACGCCCGACGAAAGCCCGGGCCAGCCGCGGCATCCAGGGGATCAGCACGATCAGCGCCATGATCAGCAGTGCCAGCGAGATCTGCTTGACCGGCACGTCGTAGCCGAGGTTCAGCACGAACACCAGGGCCATCGAACCGGCGGCGATGACGGCACCCAGCGGCACGGAGCGGCGCCACAGCAGGGCGATGGCGGCGCCGAACTCGGCGAGCCCGGCCAGGACCTGGAACAGCGGGGAGAAGGCGACCATCCGCCACAGCATCCCCATCGGGCTCATCTCGCCCTGGGTGATGAGGGCGTCGCCCGCGTCGGCGACGCCGAACTGGCCCAGGACCAGCTTCGCGAAGCCGTAGTACAGCATCGCGGCGGCCAGCAGGAAGCGCACGCCGCCGTGCGCCCACCAGCCCAGTGTGATGACGGCGAGCCGGCCGATGCGCTTCTCGGCCGAGTAGTCGCCGCCGTCGGCCGGGGAGGAGTCGAGGGGAGGGGTCGTGGTCTCAGCAGCGGGAGCGGTCATGCCTGCATCTCATCGCCCCCAGGTGCGCACGTCATCTGCCGACGGGTGCGGCGCGGACCGTCGGCAGTCGGCATCGGGCACCGGCCGGCTTCGACTTTCGATGGAGGGCCCGGACGCAGCGCGGCCCGCGCAGCACGGCCCGGACACAGAGGGCCCGGGACGCATGCAGCGTCCCGGGCCCTGCCGGAGAGTGGGTCAGCCCTGGTTCGCGGACCCCGGGTGCGCCCACGGCGGCTGGTCGCCACCGGGGTAGCCGGAGTCCTGCGCCTGCTCGGCCGCGCGGCGAGCCTGGTTCTGGGCCTCGCGGGCGCGGCGCTCGGCCTCGCTGCGAGCGCGTTCGGCGCGGGCCTGCTCCTGCTCGCGCAGCTGATCGGCCGAGATCCGCTCGCGGTTCGCGGCGTCGGCGACATCGGCGTCCTGATCGGCCTGCGCCGCGGCCTGGGACTGCAGCATCGCGGTGCGGATCTCCTCGCCCATATTGCCCACCGCGCCCGGGTTCGAGGGCAGGTAGAGCACGTTGGAGCGGCCGTTGCGGGCCACGTCCTGCATGGTGTCGAAGTACTGGGTCATCAGCAGCAGCTGCTCGGCCGAGTTCTCGATGCCCACCTTGCGCAGCATCTCGTACTGCTCGGCGATACCGAGGGCGATCGCCTTGCGCTGACCGGCCACGCCCTCACCCTGGAGGCGCTTGGACTCGGCCTCGGCCTGGGCCTGGGTGACGCGCTTGATCTTGTCGGCCTCGGCCAGGGACTGCGCGGCGACCCGGTCACGCTGGGCGGCGTTGATGGAGTTCATCGAATCGCGCACCCGCTGGTCCGGGGAGATGTCCTGGACCAGGGTGTTGATGATGTTGAAGCCGAACTCCTGCATGCGGGCCGACAGGGTCTGCTCGACGCTGTAGGCGATGTCGTCCTTCGACTCGAACGCGGCGTCCAGCTCGAGGCTGGACAGGGCCGAGCGCACGGTGTCGAACACGTAGGAGCGGATCTGCGCCTCGGGGTTGGACAGCTTGTAGTACGCGTCGACGACCTGTTCTTCCTTGATCACGTACTGCACCGCCACCGGGACGGTGACGAACACGTTGTCCTTGGTCTTGGACTCGATGTTGACCTCGAGCTGCTGGACGCGCAGCGAGATCGGCTTGGTGATGTTGTCGATGAAGGGCGCCTTGAAGTTCAGGCCGGCGTGCGCGACGCGGCGGAACTTCCCGAAGCGCTCGACGATGACCGCTTCACGGGAGTGCACCGTGAACATCAACGAGGTGCGCAGGCCGCCGAACAGCAGCGCCGCGATGATGGCCAGGGCGATGATGACGCCGACGGCCAGGACGAGGAAGATGATGACGCCTTCCATGGGTTCCCCTTTCACGAGGGATGGTGTTGTGGCCCAGGTTACCAACCTGGGCGTTCGCACCGTGCCTCAGCGCAGGCCGAGCTCCATCTCGATCCGCCGGGCGATGCGCACCGGCGGCACCGGCGGGGCGTAGCGGCGCAGAACGCTGCCGTCGGGTGCGACGAGGAACTTCGTGAAGTTCCAGGCGATCCGGCCGCCCATCACGCCCGCCTTCTGCTGGCGGATCCACTGCCACAGCGGGTGCGCGTCGGGGCCGTTGACGTCGACCTTGGAGAACAGCGGGAAGGTGACGTCGTAGGTGGAGGTGCAGAACTCCCGGGTCTCCGCATCGGTGCCGGGGTCCTGGTGGAACTGGTCCGACGGGAAGCCGAGGACCGTGAAGCCGTGCTCGCCGAAGCGGTCGTGGAGGCACTGCAGGCCCTGCAGCTGCGGGGTGAAGGCGCACTCGGTGGCGGTGTTGACCACCAGCACCAGCTGCCCGCGGTACTCGCTCATCTCACGGCATTCGCCGTCGATGGTCCGCGCCCGGAAGTCGTGGAACGTCGACGCGTCGTGGGTGCCCATCGGATCATCGTAGGCGGGCGGGGCTCAGGACAGGAACGCGTCGACCTCGTCCCGGGTGGGGGCGCTCTGCGGTCCCCTCCGGGTCACGGCGATCGCGGCGGCGGCGTTCGCGCGGGTGGCGGCGGACTCCCAGTCGGCGCCGCGGGCACGCTCGGCCAGCAGCACCCCGGTGTGGGTGTCGCCGGCGCCGTTGGTGTCGACGGGGGTGCGGGGGAAGGCGGGGATCTCGGTGCCCCGGCCGTGGTGGAAGACGATGCAGCCGCGCGCGCCGTCCCGCACCACCACGACGCACTGCGAGCCGATGCGCCGCCGCAGCGCCTCCGGGGTGTCCTCCAGGGCGTCGAGCCCGGTCAGGCCCCGGGCTTCCTCGGCGTTGGACGTCCACACGGTGGTGCGCGCGAGCACGCGCTCCTGCACCTCGCGCGGGAACGTCGAAAACGGCGCGCCGGGGTCGAGAACCACCTCCACGCCCGCGGGCACGGTCTCCAGGAATTCCAGCAGCGGTTCCCGAGTGGGTTCGAACAGGCTGTACCCCGACAGGCACAGCAGGTCGCCCGGCCTTGGCGCGAGCGTTCCCAGTGACTGCGCGGTGATCTCCCGCTCCGCGCCGTAGACGGTCACGAAGGTGCGTTCGGCCGACGGTTCCAGCAGCACCAGGCAGTGGCCGGTGTCCTGGCTCCGGCGCGGCTCGTCGGACAGCGCCACCCCGTCGGCCGCCAGTGCCCGGCGGATCAGGTCGCCATGGGGGCCGACGCCGTGCGCGCCGCCGTGGACCGCCTCGGCACCGGTGCGAGCGGCGGCGACCAGCGTGGTCACCGCGCCCCCGGCGTAGTGGTGCTCGCTGCGGGCGTTGGCGTTGCCGCCGCGCGGGGGCAGCTCGTCCACCTCGACGACGACGTCGACGAGCGCCTGGGCGGTGTGCAGCACGCGGGCCATGGGGTGAGTGTAGGCGGCGCAGTGTCCGCGGCGTGGCCCGTGTGGACGGACGGCGCCGGAAGCTGGACGATACGACCATGGACGCCTCACCTACCCGCTCCCGTCGTCGGGCGCCGCTGCTCATCGCCCTCGCCGTCGCCGTGATCGCCGCCCTCGTGCTCGCCGTCATCCTGTGGCGCGACCGCTTCGGCAGCGGCGAGGAGGAGGCGCGCGCCCTGGCCGCGGCGCTGCCCGCGGGCGACTTCGCCGACGTCCCGCTGACCGGCGACGACCCGGCCGCCGCCGCGGAGGAGCACGAGCGCATCCTCGGGCCGCTGCTGGAGGCCACCGACGCCCCGCCGCAGGTCGAGCTCACCGATCCCGGTACCGCCGAGGACGGGACCCGCACCGCCACCCTGGAGTGGACCTGGACACTCCCGCACGAGGCCGGGACCTGGAGCTACACCACCGAGGCCACCCTCGAGCGCACTGGCGAGGGCTGGGCCGCGGACCTCGGCCCGGAGACGTATGCCCCGGGCCTGACCGCCACCGAGCACCTGGAGGCGAAGACCCTCCAGCCGACCATGGGCACCGTCACCGACCGCGAGGGCACCGACCTCTACGGTCCCCGCGATGTCCGCGTGCTCGGCCTGGACAAGACGCTCCTGGACGGCGCGGACCCGGAGGCCACCGCGCGGGACCTCGCCGGACTGCTCGGCATCAACGCCGACAACTACGCCCAGAAGGTCGCCGACTACGGGGACGACGCCTTCGTGCCCGCACTGACCATCCGCGCCGAGGACGAGGGGAACTACCCCCTCGGCGAAGCGGAGGACATCACCGGCTATCGCGCCCTCGAGCAGAGCCAGCCGCTGGCGGCCGAGCGCGACTACGCCCCGGGCGTGCTCGGTTCCCTGCGGGAGGCCACCAAGGAGGACATCGACGGCTCCGACGGGGAGATCGAGGCCGGCGACTACGTGGCCACCGGCGGCGTCGTCTCCGCTCGCCACGACGAACTGGTCGGCACACCCGGCGTGGACGTCGTCGCCGTCGACTCCGAGGCGGGCAGCGAGCGCTCCCTGCACAGCGTCGAACCGACCGACGGCGCCGACGTGGCCACCACGCTCGACGATGACCTGCAGCGCCTGGCCACCGACGCCATCGCCGACGAGGACGCCCCCAGCGCGGTGATCGCGATGCAGCCCTCGACCGGGGACGTCCTCGCCTCCGCGCTGGGCCCGACGGGCCAGGAATACCCGATCGGCCTGGTGGGCCAGTACGCGCCCGGATCGACGTTCAAGACGGTCACCGCCCTGTCGCTGCTGCGCGCCGGGCTCACCCCGGACTCCACCGTCGAGTGCCCCGAGACGGCCACCGTGGAGGGCCGCAGCTTCAAGAACGCCGACTCGCTCTCGCCGGACCTGTTCGGGTCGATGCCGCTGCGCCAGGCGATCGCCCACTCCTGCAACACGGCGATGCTGCTGCAGTACGACACCGTCGACCAGAGCTCGCTGGCCGACGCCGCGACCACCCTCGGCATCGGCCAGGAGGCCCCCGACGGCCTGGAGGCGTTCATGGGCTCGATCGACCCGGAGGACACCGGCACCGAGCACGCCGCCGCGATGATGGGCCAGGGCCGCGTGCTGACCTCGCCGCTGGCGATGGCGACCGTGCTGGCCAGCGTACAGAACGGCAGTACCGTCAGCCCCCGCATCCTCGCCGACGACGACTCCGCCCCGGCCGAGGTGCCGACTCCGCTGACCGAGGACGAGACGTCCCAGATGCAGGAACTGCTGCGCGGCGTCGTCACCGACGGCAGCCTCGACGACTTCGCGGACATGCCCGGCGACCCGGTCATCGGCAAGACGGGCACGGCCGAGTACACCGACGAGAACGGTGATCTGGCGCTGCACTCGTGGGTCATCGTCGCCCAGGGCGACCTGGTCGTCGCCGCCTTCGTCGAGGACGGCAGCTACGGCTCGGTCACCGCCGGCCCGATCGCCCGCGAAGTGCTCGAGGGCGCCCAGGCGAGCTGATCGCGACCTCAGCACCCCGAGACCAGGGCGTCGGCGGTCCCGGAGCCCGAGACTTCGTGACCCCGAGACCTAGCCTCAGTACTCGGTGCGGTCCTCGAGTGCTTGCCACGCTTCGAACGGCTCGAGCGCCTGCGCGGGACGGCTCTGCTCCGTCGGCAGCAGGGCGCGGTGGCCGGGCGATTCGAAGAACTCGTAGAACGCGGCGTCATCGAAGCCCGCGCGAGCGGCGTCGGCCCGATCGGCGGCGAACACGACCCGGTCCACGCGGGCCCACAGCGCCGAGGCCAGGCACATCGGGCACGGCTCGCAGCTCGCGTAGAGCACCGCGCCGGTCAGCTCGAACGTGCCGAGCTCCTGGCAGGCGGCCCGGATCGCCATCACCTCGGCGTGCGCGGTGGGATCGAGCGTCGCGGTCACCCGGTTCGTGCCGTCGACGAGGCGGCCGTCGGCGGTGCGGACCACCGCTCCGAAGGGGCCGCCTCCGGAAGCGACGTTCGCGCTCGCCAGGTCGACGGCGCGGGCGAGCAGTTCCTCGTCGTACGGCGTGAGGGTGCTGGGAGGGTTCATGTGGCCAGTATCCCCTCAGATGCGCAATCCCCTCAGATGGCCACCGCGACCTCGACCGCCTGGCGGATGGCGCGCTCCGCGTCGAGCTCGACGGCGAGGTCGGCCCCGCCGATCACGTGGACCCGGGGCGTGCGACCCCGCCGGGCCTCGCGGACCTCGCCGGCCAACTCGTCCACGCTGATCTGCCCCGCGCAGACCACCACGGTGTCCACCTCCAGGACCTGCTCCTCGCCGTCCTCCACGAGGTGCAGCCCGTCGGCATCGATCCGCCGGTAGGAGACGCCGCGATGCTGGATCACCCCGGCCCGGCGCAGCTCGGCGCGGTGGACCCAGCCGGTCGTCCGCCCCAGGCTCGCCCCGATCCGGGTCTGCTTGCGCTGGAGCAGGTGGATCTCGCGGGCCAGCCGCCCGTCGGCCGGATCACCGTCTCCGTCGCGCCGGCGCGGCACCACCCCTCCGCGCTGCTGATCGGGATCGACGATGCCCCAATGCGCTTTCCATGCCGCAGCATCCAGCGTCGGCGACGGGCGCGGGGAGGAGAGGAACTCCGCGACGTCCACGCCGATACCGCCGGCACCGATGATCGCGACCCGCTCGCCGGCCTCGGCGCGGCCCTCGAGCAGATCGGCGTAGCTGACCACGTCCGGCCCGCCCTCGGAGCTGCCCGGGGCGAAGCCGGGCAGGTCCACCACGCGCGGCTCGACCCCGGTGGCGACGACGACATCGTGGAAGCCCGTCAGGTCCCGGGCCGACGGCCGGGTCCCGAGCCGGATCCCCACGCCGGCCGCGGCCAGCCGCATCCGCCAGGACTGCAGGGCCTGGGCGTAGTCCTCCTTGCCGGGGATGCGGGCGGCCAGTCGCAGCTGCCCGCCGATCTCCTCGGTGGCCTCGAACAGGGTGACCACATGGCCGCGCTGGGCGGCGGTCACGGCCGCCTCGAGCCCGGCGGGCCCGGCGCCGACGACGGCCACCTTGCGGGCGCGGCGCTGGATCACCGGAGTCAGCTCCAGCTCGGTCTCGTGGCCGGCGCGCGGGTTGACCAGGCAGCTGGCCCGCTTGCCCTCGAACACCTTGTCCAGGCAGGCCTGGTTGCAGGAGATGCAGGCGACCACCTGCGAGGCGCGGCCGTCGGCCAGCTTCGCCGGCAGCTGCGGATCGGCGAGCAGCGGCCGCGCCATGGAGATCAGGTCCGCCCGGCCCTCGGCCAGCACGCGCTCGGCGACCGCCGGGTCGTGGATCCGGTTCGAGGCGATCACGGGCGCGTCGACCGCCTCGCGCAGCATCCCGGTCTGCTCGGCGAAGGCGGCCCGCGGGACCGAGGTGACGACGGTGGGCACGCGGGCCTCGTGCCAGCCGATGCCGGTCGAGAGCACATCCACGCCGCGCTCGGTCAGGCCACGGGCCAGGGCGACGGTCTCCTCCCACGTCTGCCCGTCCGGCACCAGGTCCAGCAGCGAGATGCGGTAGCTGAGCAGGGCGTCGTCCCCGATCGCCTCGCGCACCGCGGCCGCGATCGCCAGCGGCAGTGCCCGTCGGCCCTCGGGCCCACGGCCCCAGCGGTCGCGGCGCCGATTCGTGGCGGGGACCAGGAACTGGTTCAGCAGGTATCCCTCCGAGCCCATGATCTCGACCCCGTCGTACCCGGCCTCGACCGCCCGGTGGGCGGCGGCGGCGAAGTGCTCCACGGTGCGGCCGACGCCGCGGCGGGTCAGGCGGCGCGAGCGGAACGGGGAGATGGGGGAGCGGCCGGCGTGGGCGGAGGCCGCCAGCGGATGGAAGGCGTACCGGCCCGCGTGCAGCAGCTGCAGGATGATCCGCCCGTCGGCCTCATGGACCTCGCGGGTGATGACATCGTGGGCCCGCAGCGTGCGGGCGTCGGCCTGGGCGCCGCGCGGCGTGAGCCGGCCGGTGCGGTCCGGGGAGTAGCCGCCGGTGACGATCAGTCCCGCTCCGCCCCGGGCGCGCTCGCCGAGGTAGGCCGCAAGCTTCTTCGCCTCCCGCGGCTGATCCTCGAGGCCGACGTGCATGGACCCCATGACGATCCGGTTGCGCACCTCGAAGCGCCCCAGGTCCAGCGGCGAGAGCAGCCTCGACAGCGCGGTGGGCGAGGGAGGGCCGACGGTCGGGCGGGGAAGCGGCGCGGACATGCGGCGATTGTGCCAGGCTGGGCCGCATGAGCCGGAGACTGCTGATCATCGTCGACGTCCAGAACGACTTCTGCGAGGGCGGCGCGCTCGCCGTGGACGGCGGTTCCGCGGTCGCGGTCCGGACCGCCGAGTTCGTGCGCGAGCACGCCGCCGACTACGACCGGATCCTCGCCACCCAGGACTGGCACCGCGGCGACACCGACAACGGCGGCCACTTCGCGACCCCGCCGGCCGAGCCCGACTTCTCCGAGACCTGGCCCGTGCACTGCGTGGCCGGCACCCGCGGTGCCGAGTTCCATCCCGAGATCGAGGCACTGGTCGCTGAAGTGGGCCGCATCGAGATCGCCCGCAAGGGGTACGGCATCCCCTCCTACAGCGCCCTCGAGGGCGCCACCGTCGGGACCGAGGAGAGTGTGCAGCAGCTGATCGGATCCGGCGACTGGGATCAGGTCGACGTGGTGGGCCTGGCCTACGACTTCTGCGTGCGCGCCACCGCCCTCGGTGCGGTCGCCACCGGCGCCCCGGTGCGGGTCCTGCGCCGTCTCACCGCCGCCGTGCACCCCGCCGGCAACGAGCAGCTCGAGGCGGAGCTCGCGGAGGCCGGGGTGCAGCTCGCGTGACGTCCCCGCGGCCGGCACGGACCGAGGCCGCCGGGGCGGCAGTGCGGGTCCTGCGCGGCGTCGCACTGCTGATCACCGCGGCATTGACCGGCTGGGTCCTGGTCCGTTATCCCTCCCTCCCGGATACAGTCCCGACGCACTTCGGGGCCCAGGGCAACCCTGATGAGCACGGCAGCAAGGTGAGCGTGCTGGTGCTCGCCGGCGTGATGATCGTGCTGTCCGCGCTCATCGCCTGGCTCTCGACGCGGCCTCGGCTGCTGAACTATCCGATAGCGGTGACCGAGCAGAACGCTCAGCGCCTCTATCGCGAGGGTGAACGGCTTCTCGTCGTGATCCTTCTGGGACTCCAGTCGATCTACCTCGGCATCATTCTGTCCGTCACCGGAGGTGCCGGCCGGCCGGCGCTCGTGGTCGGTCTGGTGGTGACGGTGATCGCCGTGGTGACGGGCATCATCCGGATGGTCCGCGTCCGCTGAGAATTTACGTCGACCTGCACGGATCGCGTGTGGTCCACTTTTCTCCATGCGCTTCTCGATCCGGCCCCTGGAGGCTCTCTCCCACGTCGACCTCGTCCAGTACAACGCGCTGGACGAAGCCCTGGACGAGGCCAACTACGGCGGCAGCGAGGCGTTCACGGTCCAGCAGCGCAGGGCCTCGCTGCAGGACTCCCCGTACTACCGCACCCGGCGCTGGGTCGCCGTGACCGAGCTGATGGAGGGTGGCGAGACGATCGTCGGCCGTGCCTCGGTCTACCTGCCGCAGCAGGAGAACCTCGAGACGATCTCCGTCGCCGTCGCCGTGCACCCCGCCTTCCGCGGTCACGGCGTCGCCACGGCCCTGCTCGAGGAGGCGCTGATCCCCGCGATCCGGGAGTCCGGGCGCAGCCTGGTGGAGGCCTACGGGGAGATCCCGGCCGACGGGGACGTCGACGACCCCGCCCAGCCCGTCAACCGCCTGGCCGCGCGGTTGGGCATCACGCGTAAGAACGTCGCCGTCTGCCGCACCCTCGCCCTGCCCCTGGAGGAGCAGCTGCTGGACCGGCTGCAGGCGGAGGCCGAGGAGAAGCTGGGCGACTACCGGGTCGAGCTGTGGGACGAGAGCGTGCCCGAGCAGCACCTCGAGGCCTACGGGGTGCTGCTGCGGCAGCTCGAGCTCGACGAGCCGGACGAGGACGTCGAGCATGAGGCGCCGGAGTACACACCGGAACGGATCCGCATCATCGAGAAACGGCTGCGCGAGATCGGGGTGCGGCCGATCCTGGCGGTCGCCGTCGCCCCGGACGGCAGCTTCGTCGGCAACTCCGAGATCCACGTCCAACGGTCCCCGCGCACCACCGTGGCATGGCAGGAGAACACCCTGGTGATGCCCGAGCATCGCGGGCACCGACTGGGACTGGCGCTCAAGGTCGCCACCCACCGTCAGCTGCGCGAGCGCGCCCCGCAGGTGCGGGCGCTGGTCACGTGGAACTCGCACGTGAACCCGTGGATGATCGCCATCAACGAGAAGCTGGGGTACCAGGTCGCCTACCGCGAGATCGCCCTGCAGGGACGCCCGCAGCTCTGAGGTGGCACGATAGGGACATGACCCAGGGAAGGGCAGAGGCAGACCGCGTCGTCAGCGTCTCACGCGTGATCGCGGCGCCCGCGAGCGTGCTCTTCGAGCTGATCGCCGACCCGGCCCAGCAGCCCCGCTGGGACGCCAACGACAACCTCGCCGAGGCCGCGGACGGCCAGCGCGTGCGCGGCGTCGGCGACGTGTTCCGCACCAGATTGACGATCGACTCCGTGCGCGAGAACCACGTCGTCGCCTTCGAGGAAGGCCGCGAGATCGCATGGAAGCCGGCCGAGGAGGGCACACATCCACCAGGGCATATCTGGGCCCTGTCCCTCGAGCCGGTGGATGAGCATCGCACGCGCGTCATCCACACCTACGACTGGACGGACATGCGCGATCCGCACCGCGTGTCCACGGCGCAGGGCGTCACCGCGGACTCGTTGCGCGCCTCCCTCGACCGTCTGGCCTCGCTGGTCGATGAGGGCGAGGGATGATGAGCGAGACCGACGGACCCCGCCGGCCGCCGATGGCCCCGGACGTCGCCCGCGTCGAATCCGCGCTCGAACAGGCGCGTGCCCGTGGGGATTTCGACGACCTGCCAGGCGCCGGCAAGCCGCTGAACCTGCCGGACACCCACGACCCGGACTGGTGGATCAGGCAGCGCGTCCAGGACGGGGACATCGACCGCGACGCACTGCTGCCGGTGGTCATGCTGCTGCGCCGAGAGTTCGAACGACGCGAGGAGACTCTCGCCGAGCTCCCCACCGAGGAGGCCGCCCGCGAGTACGCGGAGGACTACACGCGCCGCGTCCACGACGACCGGCGCGCGAATCCCCTGCAGCGCACCATCGCGCCCGAGATGTACCCGGAGGACGCCGCGAAGCGCTGGCGAGAGCTGCGCGAGGCCGCGGCCGCGGCCCGACCGGCCCCGGAGCCGACGGAGACCGAGGAGAAGCCGCGGCCCCGCCGGCGCTGGTGGCCCTTCGGCCGGAGCTGACCGAGGGCCTCAGGCCGACACGGCCAGCGTCTCGCGCGTGTCGGAGACCAGCGCGGACACGTCGCGGACCGCCGCTGCGAGCCCGTCGGCCGAGAGATCCGCGCCGATCGCAGCCAACGCGGCACTGGCCTTCTCCGCGAAGCCGCCCGTGTCCAGTGGGAGCCAGGCGACGGCCGGGATCAGACCCTTCTCGTTGGTGACCCACACGTCGGCCTCTCCGTGCCAGGACAGAGCGCACCACATCAGTGCGGTGGCGCAGCACAGCTGGACGTATCCGACGTCGCCGCGCGAGGTCGCCTTTGCGACACCGCCCATGAGGAACTCCGCACTGCTCAGGTTCTCTCGCAGCGCTTTCCGCAGCGGCGCAGGATACGGGTCCAGGCCCGCCCGCAGTTGCGGCACAAGGCGCCGGGGGTCGGCCAACGGGCGGCAGGTGGCGATCTCCGCCGCATAGGTGACGTCGAGGAAACCCAGGGGATGGCCGAGCTGCCAGTGGAATCCGATCTCGCCGCGGATCGCCCGGTCACGCTGCTCGCGCACCCGTTCCACGTGACGCAGGATCAGGTCGACGGCCGTCCCATCGACCTCGAGCCACGCGCCGCCGTCCACCCACGGCCCCCAGCCACCGGGCCCCGCGACCTGGACCGGTGCGCCGACGACCCCACGGGCCGCCCTGGTCAGCGCCGCGACATCGAGGGTCGCCGCCTCGTAATAGAGCCCGAGGTCCACGTCGGAGCCGGCATGGTGGGTGCCGCGGGCGCGGCTGCCACCGAGCACGACCGCCTCGATCCCGGGCACTCCTGTCACCTCGTCGGCGACCCGTCGCAGGCGGTCCTCATTGATCATCGTCGCCCTCCTCGGCGCTGTGCGGCCTCGAACCACTCCTGCGGGTCAGCGGCCGATGCCGGCGCTCCGTGCGCTCGCAGCCAGGTGCACATGTTCTCGCAGTCCCGCCGCAGGAACTCGTTCCCGTGCGGGTTGGCGACGAGGTCGATGACCTGCGGAACGTCGATCACCACCGGATCCGGCTCGGCGAGACGGGTGTCGGCGAGGACGTTGTAGGGGGAGAGGTCGCCGTGGACCAGCCCCAGCTCGGCCAGGTCGATCACGACGTCTCGCAGCCGACGCGCCCAGCGTTCGGCTTCCTCGAGGGTGGGCCGGCACTCCTGCAACCGTGGGGCGGCGACCGCGCCGTGCTCGTCATCGGTGCCGATGAACTCCATGCACACCTCCGTGCCGACGATCTGGACGGGAAAGGGCACCGGGAGGCCGGCGGACCACAGCCGGGCGAGCACGTCGAACTCCGTGCGGGCCCATTGCGCGGCCGCGACCTGGCGGCCGAACGCGGTGCCCTTGGCGATGGCGCGGGCCTCGCGGGAATCCTTGGTGCGACGGCCCTCGGTGTACTGGTGGGAACGGTGGAATGTGGTGTGTTCGGGGGAGCGGTAGCGCTTGGCGACCATGAGGGTCGTCTCGCCGGCGGCGCCGGTGCGGTGCTCCTCGGGCAGGGCGCGCTCGAGCAGGAAGGCGTCGGCCTCCTTGCCGGATTTGAGGATGCCCAGCTCGGTGTCGATCGCACCGTCGTGCTGGACGACCCACTCGGGGAAGGGCTGCGGGCCGCGATCCAGCGTATGAGCGGTCTCCGGCCACGTGGACCAGCGCTGATCCTCGTCGAGGTCAGCGATGTAGGCGGTCAGAAGGGACTTGGCGAAGAAGTCGTCCCGGTCGAAGGACGGGGTCATGGCAGATCTCCTGGAGGGTAGGAAGGACGGCAGGGGTCAGCACGGCGACAACCATCAGTTCCTCCTTCCCTCAGGGCTCCGGGCCGGAGCTGGGGCCACGGTATTGCGGACACCCATGAGGGGCGAGTGATTTTCCGTCGGGCTAACGTCCAGGTGATTGTGGACAGTTGCCCAATCTGTGAGGTCGGCGATGATTGGATGGCAGCGTGCCTGCGTTCTCAGCCCCGCTCCGCCCCACCCGTCGTTCCCTCCTCCTCTCCAGTGCCCTGCTCGCCCCGTTCGCGCTCGCCGGGTGCGACGCGGATATGAGCTGGCTCCCCTTCGTCGAGAAACCTCGGGCGAGCGTCACCCTCGCGCCACTGACGACCTCCTCGGAGCTCGTCGCCGAGGAGCCCGTCCGGATCAATGAATGGGGGCTCGCGCCGACCGCCGACCGTCCGCTGGCCATGCTGGTCCACCGCGAGAAGTCGCTCGAAGCTCAGGTGAGCGTCGTGACCATTGCCGAGCCGCAAGGAATCGAGGTTCCCGTGGAGCCCGCGGCCACCGGGATTCGGGTCGATGGATCCGGCGAACGCGTGAGGGTCTACTCGCGTCGGATCATCGAGGACGTCTATGCCTATTCCATGTGCACCTCCACCGACCTCTCCGACTGGGAGACGGTCGAGCTCGCCGACGGCATCGATGCCGATTTCACCGTCGTCGGCGGCGGGCTGGTCATGGCCCTGCCTCGCGATCACAGGATTCGGATCTGGGAGGTAGCCGCGGACGGGGGAGTCACGGAGCTGGAGTCCCTCGCTGTTCCCGATGGTGAGACCTGGCAGCCCGAAGCAGTCCGGCGAATCGAGGAGACCGTCGTCGTCCTGGTGATGCGCGAGGTGGGAACAGAGGCGTGGGAACCGGCCGTCGTCACCTCGACAGATGGCGGTGCGACCTGGAGCGAGCCTGTGGCTTTGCCTGATAAGGCGCAGCGTCCGGGCGCCGAGGACCTGCAGGTTCAGGGCGACGCGTTCGTGGTGATGGGTGACCATCTCATTCCCGCCGACTGGGCGGAGGGGGAGAGGTACCGTCGCCCGATCGCCTGGTCGAGCACAGACGGATCGTCCTTCGCGCAGGAGGAGATTCCCCTTCCGACGTGGGGCATCGACGGATTCGAGCACGACACTCGAGGCGATCTCGACCCCGAGACTCCGATGGACTTCTCGGACCTGGAACTCGGATCCTCCGTCGTCGCAGCAGACGATGCGTCGATCTCGCTGGCCGTCTACTTCGCTGACGACTGTCGCACGGCTCGACGTGGGGCGGACGGGGCCTGGTCGATCAGCGACGTCGACGCATACTCGCCGGAGAGAATCTTCAGCTGTGTCGCCGACGAGGAGGGCACTATCGCGCGCACCGAAGCGTGCGTGTACGTGAAGAAGCGCGACGACCCGAGCTACACAGCGGGCCTCGCGTACGCCCCGACGCGCGAGCTCCAGCTCTCGGCCGGCAGCTCCGCCGACGGAATCGTTGCCATGTCCACCTGGGATACCGGGTACTTGCGTCGCGACGACCGCAGAATCGCGTGGGGGGACCGCGAGGGTCGGCTCCCCGTCGGTGTCGAGGGCGACGAGGTCGTTCGCCCGCACGACCCGGACGTCGGCCTGCAGGATCCCAGTGAGGCATACATCCATCACCTCGGCGGCGGCATCACGCTCTACACCGGCGTTCCTCCGTCTTCCGACGACGCCGCATCGCTCTACGTACGCGTGAGCACCGATGGCACCACGTGGCAGGAACCTACGGGCATCGAGATTCCCGAAGGTAACGTCGAGATCGGCGACGCCGTCAGTGTGGACGGGATCCACTACTTCCCCTTGTCGTCGTGGGTGCCGCGGGACGGATCCGCGTCGAAGATCGAGCCGGTCGTCTACCGCTCCGAGGACGGCCTCACATGGGAGAGAGTCGGGGCGTTCGACGCAGCGTTCCCCGTACCGGACCTGGCCGCCAACGGTGCGCGGGTCCAGTTCGTCACCGTCGTCGACGGTCAGATCATTGGGGTCGGTACCTCGTACGACGCATCCGATGCCCAGCGGCTCTGCACCTTCCTTCTGCAGGGACAGAGCTGGACGCCCATCCCTGTGGACGGGGCGCCGGCCGGCTCGACGTTCTACGGCAGCTCCGTGGTCGCGGGGAACGCGATGGTTCGTAGCCGCTGGGGAAGCCGATGGTCAGTGGCCACGGTGGCAGCCGATGGCTCGATCTCCGAGAACTATCGGTCCACCGATATCGAGGACAGGGGACTTCCTCTCGACCTCGGCGGTGGTGCAATGCTCTCGGGCGGGTGGATAGATCGGCCCGCCGCCGAGAACGAGAAGGCCCCGGAGGTCGGCGTCGGGGCGTGCGTGTGGGCGAGCTTGGACGCGGGGGAGACGTGGAACGCCACGATGCTTCCTGCGGAGGAAGGCAGGTATCCCGATGTCAGTCTGATTCCTGACGGCGAAGACGTCCTCGTCCTGCTCGAGGACCCCGACATCCCCCGTGGCTACCGCATCGTCGGCGCTCGCGCGGACGTGCTCGGTGAAAACGAGTAGCCGAGCGGTCCGCGCCGGGCGAGACTGAATCCATGTTTCTGGAGAACATCGGCATCGACGCCACGGATCCGGTACGACTCGGGCGCTTCTGGGAAGCGGCGCTCGGCACGACGGCGCTGACCGTCGAGGACGAGGTCTATGAGACGCGCCTGCCCCTCACCGATGACGCGTACCTGGACTTGTGCTTCGTCCGTGTCCCCGAGCCCCCGGTCTCTCCTGTGAGGCTGCACGTCGATCTCGCGGGCGGCGCCGAACAGTCCGAGGTCGCTGAGAGACTTCGCGAACTCGGAGCGAGGGACCTCGACATCGGTCAAGGTGACGTGCCGTGGATCGTGCTCGGCGACGTCGAAGGCAACCCCTTTTGCGTGATGGAGCACCGCGACGTCTATGTCGAGACGGGCCCCATCGCGGCTCTGCCGCTGGACTCAGCGGACCCGCAGCGGGACGCCGACTTCTGGTCCTGGCTGAGCGGGTGGGGCGACGCGCCGGGTGTCGCCCCTCGCAGCCTGCGGCACCCCTCGCAGCGCGGGCCGTTGCTGGAGCTGTGCCACGAGTCCGCGCCGAAGGGCGAGGGGAAGAATCGGATGCACCTGGACATCCGCCTCGAGCCGGGTGACGACGCCGACGAGGTCGCTGCGGGGATCGCTGAGCGCGGGGGTCGGGAGCTCCATCCCGACTGGGGCGAACTCCCATGGCGCGTATACGCCGACCCGTCGGGCAACGAGTTCTGCGTGCTGCCCGCGCCCGGTTTCCCCTGAGCGGCTCCTGTCTTCACCCGACGTCGGCAAGGAGCGCTCGGAGCCGAGTCCCGGCGATGGAGCGTGCCGTGTCAGGCGACACGCTCCGAGGTTCGGCCAGCACGCTCACGGTCAGGCCGTCCAGGAGAGCGAGCAGCTCAGTGGCGGCCGACTCCGCCTGCGCCCAGGATGCGTGCGGGCGCGCCTCGGCGAGGAGCTCGGTCAGCCCTCGACGGGTGCGGTGCCAGATGTCTTGGTAGCGCTCGGCGACAGTAGGGTCGACGGCAGCCTGCGCGGCGAAGGCCAGCCAGACGCGGGCGACGGTGGTCCGGTCCGGCGAGGGCAGCATCAGATCGATCAGAGTATGAAGCTGGCTCTCTGTCGTCTTGTCGGGCGATCTCCCGTGCTCCAGCCCTGTGGTCGCGATGATGTTCTCCATCGCGGCGAGGAGCATGTCGGTGCGGCTGCGGTAGTGATGCTGCACTGTTCCGATGGCGACGTCAGCACGGGAGGCGACGGCGCGGACGCTGAGCCCGGCGATGCCCCCCTCGGCGATCGTGTCGATGATGGCGCGCTGGATGAGTTCTCGGGACATCTTCCGATGTTAGGACTATGAACGCAGGAGGCTCCGGCGTAGCCGCCACAGCGAGCCGGCGATGCGCCGGGCCAGGGCCAGGGGCTCATCCCGGCCATCCTTGGCGGGCCGCGAGGCGACCACCGCAAGACACATGAGGATCATCCCGATGCCGATCAGTCCGAACTGCAACGCCTCACTGACCATCAGTGCGAGGAACGTCAGCCCCTCGTGCTCGGGGCCGAGATCGATAGGGACAAAGCGCAGCGCCGCTCCGGCCGCCGAGGAGACGCCGCCGGTCAGGAGCAGAGGAATCCAGGTGGGGGAGACATGGGGTCCGAGGCCCGCTGCCGTCATGAGAAGTACGACGGTCAGAGCGATGACGGTCAGACGCACCATGCCCCACATTTCGAGGTGATGCGTCATCCCCTCGAGGTCTCTGCCCAGGAAGACGGACTTCTCGCTGAGGAGGCCGATGATCGATGCAGCGATGCCCGCTGCGCAGGCGAGGAGCCCGACGGTGACCGGGCCGGGAGCGCGCTGCCGGAACAGGACGAGGAATGCGGCTCCGATGATCGGAGCGGCGAGCCCGACGAGTTGAATCATTCGCAACACGGCACCCTCCAGCCATACGTCTGTATGGGTTCAAGCATACATATGTATGGACGCGCGCTCAAGGGTGGCATTCTCGATGATCCACTCGGCCTCGGAGCGGTGGGCTTCGTGCTCGGGCAACCGGTAGGTCTCCCGCGGACGGCCCAGCACCGGCTCCTCCGTCTCCCGGGACGCGAATCGGCACCTGCCCGGCACGCTCTCATGGAGCGCACCGCCAGGTGCCGATGTGGGGACAGCCGAGCCCCCGATCGCCGCACTCGGACGCGCGAGCCCCGGTCGCGGGACCCGCTACGCCCGACTCACTCCGTGCGGTCCAGCAGAAAAGTACGCGCCAGGTCGCAGACGTCCTTGACGGGGGAGTCGTTGTGGTCCTCGCGCTGCAGCGTCCGCACCGTGCGCTCACGCACCGCGTCCCGCAGGATCAGCGCCAGCATGGCGCGGCTGGCGAACTCCGGATCCACGCAGCTGCGCAGCTGGCCGTTCTTCTCGAGCGCGACGAAACAGTGCTCGAGCACGTGCTCGTGCACGCGGCGCAGCCGAGCCATCCGGAATCGGCCGGGATGGTCGTCGCTGATGGCGTCGGCGTCGAGGGTCGCCAAGAGCTGGATGAGGTGCGAGCCCGGGTTCCACATCTCTGTCAGGCCCCGCAGGAGCGCGTCACCGTCGGAGCAGAACTCCTCCTTGCGATCGAGCGCTTGCTGAGCATGCGCCTCGAGCCGGTCGATCACGCCTCCGAGCAGCTCATCCTTCGAGGAGAAATGATGGAGCATCCCGGGATGGGAGAGCCCGACCCGGCGGGAGATGTCGCGCAGGCTGGCCCCGTAGTAGCCGTACTCCGCGAACAGCTCGGACGCGCCGTCCAGAATGGATTCACGCCGGGACCCGTGCTCGATCTTCGCCGGTGCCTGTGCCGGCGCATCGCCGACGACGTTGAGATCGGGCCGTCCCGACCGGGCGCCGGCCGGGGTCGCCGAGCGCGGGGACGTGGTCCCGGTCGCCGGGGTGGCCGTGGTCGCGGTGGTTCGGCTGGACGTGACCAGGGAACCTTCATCGGTGGAGGGTGCGCGCGTCATGACTGCACCCCCGCGGTGTCGGCCGGGCCATGCTGGGCCGGCCGGATTCCTGCGGTCGCGGGCCCCGGGGTGGAACTCATCCCGGTGGGCGACTGCGTATGGGGTCTCCACCCGCCATCGGCGGGGTGGTTGACGAGTAGCGGAGGGTTCATGGCAAGCCTCGATTCGCGCAGGACGAAAACTCTTGGCCACTTGCCGGACCTACTGGTGAAAGTACTTCGTCTCGCGATGGTGCGCAAGCCCACAGCGGGCACGCACGGACGCGACCGATAGGAGACGACGGGCGGGTGAGGGCGGGGAATTGCGCCGTCGGGCGGGGTTTGTCGTAACCTGCCCGCCAACGAGAGGACTGCACGATGACCGGTTCCGGCGACCCCGCCGATCCGATGCGGCGCATCGGCGATCACGAGGTCGCCCGCGAGGGTTTCGAGGGTCTTCCGTACCCCGTCGTGATCGTCCACGGGTCTGCTCACCTCATCGCGGCGGCGAACGCCGCCTACCGGTGCTTCGCGGGCCGGGACGACCTGCTCGGCGTCCCACTGGGCGAGGTTCTCCCATCCCCGCAGGGACAGCGGCTGCTCGAGGCGACACAGCAGGTCATGTCCACCGCCGAAAGCGTCACGGTCAGGGAATGGCTCGTGCCCCGTGGTGCCTCCGGGGGCACAGGGGAGTCGTTCGTCGACGTCGATCTCCGGCCCCGGCGCGACGACCAGGGGCGGATCGACAGCGTCCTGATCGTTCACATCGACGTGAGCGAGCGGGTGCGCCGGCGCCGGGAGGCCGACTTCGCGCTCGACCAGGCGTTGCTGCCCGCCGAGCTCCCGGTGCTGCCACTGGTGGACATCGCCGTGCAGTACACGACTGCGCACGACGGAGAATCCGGTGAGCAGGAACGCGGGGGCGACTGGTTCGACGCCGTGCCACTCGCCGGTGGCCGAGTCGCGCTGATGGTCGGCGACAGCCCCGGCCAAGGGCTGGGGGCTGCGGTCGCGGCAAGTCATCCTCGCCTGCTGCTCGCCGAGACCCTGTTCGAGACCGGCGATGTGCGGAACGCGGTAGGGAAGGTCGATTCCGTCGCTTCCCGGGTGCGCACGATCCGCACCGCCACGGTGTGCCTCGCTGTGTTGGACCCGGCAGGTGGTGAGCTGACCTATTGCACGGGAGGACATCCGCCTCCGCTGATCGTCTCGGCCGACGGGTCGCGGCGCTCCCTGGTGGCGAGCGGATCGCCCCCGTTGGGCACCGGATGCCCGCCGCTGGTGACCACGGTGCGTCTCGAGCCGGGTGAGACGGTGGTGCTCTGCACCGGGAACATCCGCGATCTGCCGGGAAATGCCACGACGCCGGAGGGGACGGCAGCGATGGGGACGGTCGAGGACCCCGAGTCGACGGCGGAGCAGATCTGCCGTGAGGCGATCGAGCGGTTCGCCGGCCCCGGCCCCGATGGGGATATCGCCGTCCTTGCGGCCCGTCGTCGAGAGGAGGCCATCCCGCCGTTGCGCTGCGACGTCGTCGCCTCGGCCGCCGGCCTGAGCGAGGTGCGCACCGCGCTCGCGGACTGGCTCGCACAGCTGGGATGCTCGGATGCGGACAGGCAGGACGTGGACGTGGCCGCCGTCGAGCTGGTCACCAATGCGATCGAGCACGCGTACCGCGACCGTGCCGCGGGGACCGTGAGCGTCGAGGGGACGCTCGAGGTCGACGGGGTGCTCACGCTGGTCGTCGGCGATCACGGACAGTGGCAGGTTCCCGCTGCGCCCGGAGCCGCCGGTGGCCGCGGCCTGTGGATCGCTCGGACCTTCACCGACGCGCTCGACATCCGGCACGGCCAATCTGACGGGGACGAGGACGGCACCGTCGTGATCCTGCATCGACGCCTGCGGCGGGCGCCGCGGTCCTCTCTCCGTCCCGAGCGGACGCGCCTGGACATGCCGGAGCTGCGCCTGCGAGTCGACGGCCTGCCGCCGACGGTCACTGCCTCCGGCGAGGTCGATACCACGAACTCGCAGCGGTTCGCCGACCATCTGGACGGTGCCTGCCGGGGCGGATTGCACCCCCTGACCGTAGACTTGACCGCTGTCGAGTTCCTGGCCAGGGCAGGAGTCCGGGTGCTGCTCGAGATGCGGGAACGGCTCGTCGCCTATGGGCACGAGCTCGATCTGCTCGCGAGCGAGGACACGCCTGTCCAGGAGGTCCTGGACCTCGCCGGCCTCGCATGGCGGCCGAACGGGAACTCGACGAACGCAGGTACGTGACTGTGGGAGCACAACCGGAAGGAAGGCGCGCGGATGCCTGGCAGGACTGTTCACGAGCTGGCACTCGAATTCCGTCGCCTGAGCACGTACCTCACCTCCGGGGGCTCGCCGGCCGTCGCTCGCCAGCGTCTGGTCGATCTCGCGCCCACGTCCATCCCCGGCTGTGACTGGGCCGGCATCACGGCCCGTCCCGAGAACGGCCAGGCGCGCCTGGTCGCCTGCAGCGATGACATCGCCCGCCGGCTCGACGAGCTCCAGGACCGCACCGGCCAGGGACCGTGCCTGGAGGCCGCCGCCGGATCGGAGTCCGTGCGCAGCAGTGACCTCTCGACGGAGACCCGCTGGCCGGAGTTCACGGCTCTCGCCCTGGAGGACACACCGGTGCGGGGTGTGCTCGCCTTCCACCTGATGGAGACGCCCTCACCCACCGCGCTGAACCTCTATGCAGGCACCGGCGAGGCCTTCGACGACGACGCCGTCACGCTCGGTGCCCTGTTCGCGACCCACGCCTCCGTGCTGATGGCCCTCGCGGACAGCACGCATGAGGCAGCGACGCTGGGTGCGGCGCTGAGCACCAGCCGGCAGATCGGGGCCGCTGTGGGAATCCTGATGTCGGTCCATCGGGTCACCGAGCCGGAGGCGTTCGAGCTGCTCAAACACGCCAGCAACCACCTGAATCGGAAGCTGCGGGACATCGCCCGCGACGTCACCGAGACCGGGCAGCTCCCGGAGTCCGACGCGCGCTGACCGGCCCGGCCGGCTCGGTCAGCTCGTGCCGATCGTCCCGCCGACGACGGTCGCCAGGACCTCCGCGGCCCGCAGCTTCTCCGCCGCCTCGCGCGCCGCGGTGTCGACCATGAGCCCGTCGGGCCCGAGCGGCACGTCGGCGAAGGGATCCTCGGCCAGCAGCACCACGTCTCCCGGGCCGCCCGGGCGCAGGGCCGTGATCCCGTCGGTCGAGGCGGCAAGAGCCTCGAGCGGCTGCAGCTGCTGCTCAGGGTGCCAGCCCTCGCGCTCGTCGGCGCTGCGGTGGACGGCGGCGGCCATCGCCAGCCACGGATCCAGCGGCGCCACGGGGGCGTCGGACCCCAGCGCCAGCGGGACGCCGGCCCCCAGCAGGTCCCGCAGTCGGAAGGCCTCGCCACTGCGTCCGGGCCACAGATTCTCGGTGACGTCCCGGTCCTCGAGCAGGTGCGCGGGCTGGACCGAGGCCGTCACTCCCAGGGCCGCCATCCGCGCCACGTCGCGGTCGGTGAGCATCTGCGCGTGCTCGATGCGGGCGGCGATGCCGACCTGCTCGACGGCGTCGAGGGCGACCGCGGCGGCGGCGTCCCCGATCGCGTGGATCGCGGCCGTCAGCCCCAGCGCCTTCGCCCGGGCCAGTGCCGCGGTGAGCTGCTCGGGGCCGACGCTGAGCACGCCGCGGCCGGCGTACCCGTGCCCATCGGTATAGGCCTCGCGGGTGTAGGCGGAATGGGAGCCCAGCGCGCCGTCGACGATCACCTTCAGCGGGCCCATCCTCACCAGTCCGGTCTCGTCGAGCACGGTGCCCGTCGACCCCGGAGCGTTCTCGAGCTCGGCGATGTACACGGCGGTGCGCACCCGCAACCGGGGAGAGCGGGCTGGCCACTCGAGCCAGGGCCGCCCCCATTCCATGTCGACCAGGCCGACGACGCCGCGCTGGAGCGCCTGCCGCTGCATCATCGCCGCGCCGGTGGCGAAGGACTCGGCGACGCCGGGCAGCGCTGTCAGCTGCGGGGCGAGGTCGAACCACTCGTCCTCGGCGACGATTCCGTCCCGCGCCGGGAGCCCCAGCAGCTCCAGCGCCGCGGAGTTCAGCCAGGCGTGGTGGGCGTCGCCGCCGATCAGCACGGTCGGCACAGGGCCGGTGGCCTCATCCAGAGCCGGCACCGTCGGCGGCACCGCGAAGTCGATCAGCCGGTGGCCGAATCCGATCAGCGCCTGTCGAGGATCGGTGCCGGTCTCGCGGCGGCGCCCGAGCTCGCGCCGGACCAGCTCGAGGATCACGCCGACGCTCCCGGCACCGCTGGTGTCGAGGCGGGAGTGCGCCTGGGCGAGCTGACCTGTGTGGACATGCTGGTCCCACAGGCCGGGGATCGCCGGCGCCCCGCCGCCCTCGAGGACCTCCTCCCCGGGGGAGCGGGTCAGCTCGGCGGCCACCTCGGTGATCACGCCGTCACGAACGCGCAGGTCCACCGGCCGGGCCGGGACCTCGCCGGAGGCGGCATCCAGGGGCCGCACCTGTCTGATCAGCACCGATCCAGCGTAGCTCCCCGCGCCATGACGACTGTCATGGGTCGAGGGTGATCGCAGGGTCTGGGGCCGGGGGCCGAGGCTCGCAAGACTCGCTGCCATGAACACCACGACCGCTCCCGGCCCCACTGCTCCCGCCCCCGGCCGTGCACCGCACGAGCCCCCTCCGGCCGCCGCCATCAGCCTGCGCGGCGTCACCAAGCACTACGGCCAGGTCCGCGCCGTCCAGGACCTCGACCTCGAGGTCGGTCACGGCGAGATCGTCGCGCTGCTGGGCCCCAACGGCGCCGGCAAGTCCACCGCCATGGAGATGATGGTGGGCCTGGCCGGTCCCGACACCGGGGCGGTCAGCGTCCTCGGCGCCGACCCCGTCACCGCCACCCGCACCGGGCTGATCGGCGCCATGCTCCAGGCCGGGGCGCTGCTGCCGGACCAGAAGGTGCGGGCGATGCTGCAGATGCTGCACGCCCTCCAGCCCCACCCCATGCCGCTGGCCGACGCGGTCGAGCAGGCCGCCGTCGGCGATCTCCTCACGCGCCGCATCGGCGCCCTCTCCGGCGGCGAGGCGCAGCGGGTCCGTTTCGCGATCGCGCTGCTCGGCGACCCGCAGGTGCTGCTGCTGGACGAGCCCACCGTGGGCATGGACGTCGGTGCCCGCCGCGCCTTCTGGGTCCAGATGCGCGCCGTCGCCGCCACCGGCCGCACCATCGTCTTCGCCACCCATCACCTCGAGGAGGCCGAGCGGGAAGCCGCCCGCGTGGTCGTCATGGACCGCGGACACGTCGTCGCCGACGGCACCGGAGCCGAGATCAGCGCGATCGTCGCCGGCCGCGTCATCACCCTCCGCGGCGCCGGGCCCGAGCAGCTCGCGCAGCTGCCCGGCGTCGAGAGCGCGGGGGTCGACGAGACCGACCCCGGGCGGGTCCGCGCGGTCTGCTCGGATTCCGACGCGGCACTGGCCGCCCTGTTCACGGGCCCCCTCGCCGAGGACGTCCACGAGGTGCTGGTCTCCGCGCCCGGCCTCGAGGAGGCGTTCCTGCACATCACCGACCACACGGACCCCGATGATCCCGAAGGAGCCCAGCGATGAGCACCGCAGCCCCCACGCTCCCCGTCCGCGCCTCGGCCGTCCCGTCGGCGGCCACCCGCACCGTGCGCTACGCGCTGCACACCACCCGCATGACCGTCAGCAACGTCATCTTCATGGTCTTCACCATCGCCCTGCCGGTCGGCATGTACCTGCTGTTCTCGATGATGCTCGGGGACATGGACGGCGGCCAGGCCCGCGGCATGGTCATGATCAACATGGCCGCCTACGGCGGGCTCGGCGCCGCCGTCACCGCCGGCACCCAGATCCAGGAGGACCAGCGCAACGGATTCCTGCGCCAGCTGATCGTGGCCGGGCTGTCTCCGCGCTCGTTCCTGGTCGGCTCCGTGATGGCCGCCAGCGCCGTGATCGTCCCTGCGCTGATCGCCGTGGGCCTGGTCGGGGCCGTCACCGGCGTCGAGACGGCCGTCGGCCCGCTCCTGGCGACCCTGGCCGTGCTGTGGCTGGGACTGCTGCCCACCATCCTGATCGGACTGGTGCTGGGCATGGTCCTCAAGGGCGGCGCTGCGATGGCCGGCGGCGTGGTCACCATGATGGCGATGGCGATCTTCGGCGGGCTGTGGATGCCGCTGGAGATGTTCCCGCAGTGGATGCAGGACTTCGGTCGCGCACTGCCGACCTACTGGATTTCCAGCCTCGGCGAATGGACCCTGTACGGAGGCGACCTGCCGGTGACCGGGCTGCTGGTGATCGGCGCCTGGACCGTGGTGCTGGCGGTGCTGTGCGCGGTGAGCATGACCCGGGCCGTGGGCCTGACCCGCCGCTGAGGTGGCCGCTGACACAATGGCCCGCATGGAGACCACCGAGGCGCCGAGCTGGGGATCCTGGGCGCGCGGCAGCGAGAGCGAGGCCGCCGCCCGGCCCCTGACGCCGCGGGCGATACACCGGGCGGCCGTCGACTCCGGTGGGCTGCCCTTCGCGCTGCCTCCGGTGATGTTCACCGCCGTCCCCATCGTCATGGCATGGATCGACGGCCCCGGGCCGCGCGCCGCGGCCGTGACGCTGCTGCTCATGGTCTACGCAGCGCTGTTCATGTACGCCACCGGCGTCGGCCTCTACCCCCAGCGGGTGCGGCTGGCGTGGTTCGCGGTGTGCACGGGGCTGCTGCTGGTGCTCGTGCCGATCCTCGGCGTGTACGTGCTGTACATGGTGATGTTCCAGGCGATGACGCACGTGCTGCTGCTGCCGTGGCGGTGGGCCGTGCCCTCCATGGTGGTGATGTGCATTCTGGTCGGCTCCACCGCGATCGCCGTGGGGGAGTACGTCGCGGCGGGGCTCGCGATCATGGGGATGGTGATGGCCTGGGGGATCGGCTACGGCATCCGCCAGCAGATGCTGCAGGAAGAGCTCGAGGCGGCCCAGCAGCGCAACGCCGTGCTCGCCGTCGCCGCGGAGCGCGAGCGCATCGGCCGCGACCTCCACGACCTGCTCGGCCACTCCCTGACCTCGCTGACCATCTCCGCCCAGCTGGCGCGCCGGCTGCTGGAGAGCGACCCCGAGGCCGCCCGCGAGCAACTGGTGCACATCGAGGACACCGTCCGTCAGGCGCTGTCCGACGTCCGCGCCACCGCCAGCGGGATGCAGGCCGTGCGCGCCGCCTCCGAGATCGCCTCGGCCCGTTCCGTGCTCGCCACCGTCGGCATCCAGGCCGAGGTCCCGACGGCGCTGCCGCCGCTGCCTGACGAGCGCGCCGAACTGTTCGGCTACGTCATCCGCGAGGGCGTGACCAACATCGTGCGCCACTCCGGCGCCACCCGCGCCACGATCGCGGTGGACGAGAACTCGGTGAGCGTCAGCGACAACGGCACCGGCTTCCCGGAGACCGCCCGCCGCTCCGGGCTGCAGGGCCTCGAGGCCCGTGTCGCCATCGCCGGCGGGCACCTGGACGTCGACTCCGGGGAGGACGGCACCCGGCTGACCGCGACCATGGGGGCAGTGACCGCGGGGGAGGCGGCATGATCCGGCTCGTGGTCGCCGACGACCAGTCGATCCTGCGCTCGGGCCTAGTTGCTCTGCTGCGCCTGGAACCGGACCTGGAGGTGGTCGGTGAAGCGGCCGACGGGGCGAGCACCCTCGCGGCCGTGGCCGAGCACCGCCCCGACGTGCTGCTGCTGGATGTGCAGATGCCTGCCGGCGCCTCGGCCGACGGTACGCCCGGCCCCGAGGACGGCATCGCCGTCGCCGAGGCGCTGCGGGAAGCACCTGGCACCGGCCCCCGCATCATCGTGCTGACCACGTTCGGTCGCGCCGGGTACCTGCGCCGCACCATGGAGGCCGGGGCCCAGGGCTTCATGGTCAAGGACACCCCCGTCGAGCGGCTGGTGGACGCGATCCGCCGCGTCGACCAGGGGCTGCGGGTGGTCGACCCCGAACTGGCCGCGCAGTCCCTCGCCGTCGGCCCCAGCCCGCTGACCCCGAAGGAGACCGAGGTGCTGCAGGCCGCCGCGACCGGCGCCGGCACCGCGCAGATCGCCGCCACGCTGTTCCTCAGCGAGGGCACCGTGCGCAACCACGTCTCCGCCGCGATCGGCAAGCTCGGGGTCAGCAGCCGCGCCGAGGCCGTGAGGACCGCCTCGGACAATGGCTGGATCTGACCATCACGCGCCGTGCGCGCGTAACCTTTCGTGGTGCACACGATCGGATCCCTGCTGAGTCTGCTGATCGACGTCAGCGTCCCCGCATTCGCGATCGCGTCGATGCTGTCCATGGGTCTGCGCACGCCGCTGCGCGCCTTCGCCCTCCAGATGCGGGACCGGCGCACCGTCTTCTCCGTGCTCGGTGCCAACTTCGTGGTGATCCCGGCGGTGGGCACGCTGATCGTCTGGCTCCTGAACGGGCTGCTGCCCCACCACACCGGCGAGGGCTTCGTCATCGCCCTGTGCGCGGCGGGCGCGCCGTTCGTCCTGCAGCTGGGAGCGATGGCCCGCATCCCCTACGGCGAGACCGCCGGGCCGATGGCGGTGCTGCTGCTCGGCTCGATCGTCTTCATGCCGCTGGTGGTGCCGCTGCTCCTGCAGGACATCGAGGTCGACGGCTGGGCCGTGGCGCGGCTGCTGCTGGGCACGATGCTCTCCCCGATGATCGCCGGTATCGCCATCGCTGCGGTCTTCCCGCACCACGCCGACAGATTCGCGCGCGCCGCCGGCACGGTCGCCGCCGTCGCCGCGGTGCTGATGTTCCTCTCCGGCTTCGGCTCCAACTCCGCCCTGGTGCTGCAGCTGATCCTCTCCCCGGTGCTGCTGGTCGCCGCGGGCCTGGTGGCGCTGGCCTTCGTCGCCGGCCGGGTCGCCGGCGATCTCGCCGGGGACGTGCTGACGGTGCCCGACGGACCCGCGATCCTCTCCAGCCAGCGCAACATCGCCGCCGCCCTGCTGGTGGCCCGCTCCGACGGCGTCACCGATTCGGTGACCATCGCGATCCTCCTGCTCAGCGCCGTGGGCTTCGTGATGCTCGTGCCCTATGCCCTGGTCACCGGACTGGCCCGGCGGCGCCGGGCGGGGGAGAAGAGCTCGGTCGGGGTGCTGCTGGGCGTCGTCGGCCCCAAGACGGACTGAGGCGCGGCCGCGTCGCACGTTCCGGGCCGTACCCGCTCGCTCGTGGCACCCGCCTCCTCACGCCGGAGCGCCCCGGGATCCGTGAGCCGGTTGGATCCGGGCACCCATACCAACAACCTCGCGGATCCCGCGGTCGCGTTCTGCTCAGCTCGGGGCGGAATCCAGTGGGCTCGTCGGTGTCGGCGACATAGGCTGGCAGGGTGTCGTCCCTCCTGCGCATCATCCGTTTCACCCGCTCCCTCGCCCCTCTGTACGCCGCGGTCATCCTCGCCTCGGTCCTCACCGCGGTCGCCGGACTGGTGGTGCCGTTCCTGATCGGGAACGCGACCGACACCGTCGCCTCCGCCGTCAACGGGGAGACGCCCACCGGCACCGCTGTGCGCACCGTCCTGCTGATCGCCGGCGCGGTGCTGCTGGCCGAGCTGGCCAACACCGTGGTCTCCAACGTCGGCGGCTGGTTCGGCGACGTGATGAGCAACCGGATGCGCACCATCCTCTCGGTGCGCTATTACGACAAGCTGCTCCACCTGCCCCAGCGATGGTTCGACGGCGAGGTCACCGGCACCATCGTGGCTCGGCTGAACAGGTCGATCACCGAGATCACGAACTTCGTGAAGATGATGTCGAACAACTTCGCGTCGATGCTGATCACGACCTTCGCCGTCCTCGTGATCAGCGCCTGGTACGCCTGGCCGCTGGCGCTGCTGCTGCTGATCGTCTTCCCCGTCTACGTGTGGCTGACCTCGCTCACGTCGGTGAAATGGCAGCGGCTCGAGGGGGAGAAGAATGAGCAGGTCGATATCGCCTCCGGCCGTTTCGCGGAGGTGGTCGGGCAGATCCGCGTGGTGAAGTCGTTCGTGCGCGAGCGCGGGGAACTGGCGGACTTCTCCCGTCGCTTCCGCTCCACCGACGCCACCACCCGGGAGCAGTCCTCGCACTGGCACCGGATGGACATCATCCGCCGCGCATTCCTGAACCTCATCTTCTTCGGCATCTACGCGATCATCTTCGTGCGCACCGTCCAGGGTCAGTTCTCCCTCGGTGAGATGGTGCTGCTGGTCCAGCTGATGACCATGGCCAAAGCACCGGTGGAGTCGATGAGCTTCGTGATCGACTCCGCGCAGCGCGCGATCGCGGGCTCCAAGGACTACTTCCGGGTGATGGAGACCCCGGTCGATCCGCGCACCGCCGCCGTGATGGCTGCACGCCCGGCCGATGCTCCGGACGCCGGTTCGGCCGACGGGCGGGCGGCCGAGGCCCCGATGCTCGTCGGTGCCGGCGCATCGGGTTCCAGCTCTGCTCCCGCCGACGGGTCCGCCTCGGGTTCCAGCTCTGCTCCCGCGGCCGGTTCCGCCTCGGGTTCCAGCTCTGCTCCCGCGGCCGGTTCCGCCTCTGGTCCCAGCTCTGCTCCCGCGGCCGGTTCCGCCGTCGCCACGCTCACCGAGTCCCCGCTGATCGAGCCGGTGCCCGGCGCGCCCGTGGTCGCCTTCGAGGACGTCAGCTTCGCCTACGAGGACGGCGAGGACGTGCTGCACGGGATCGGCTTCCACATCGAGCCCGGCGAGAAGATCGCGCTGGTCAGCGAATCCGGAGGCGGCAAGTCCACCATCGTGAACCTGTTGCTGGGACTGTACGAGCCGCGCACCGGCAGCATCGAGGTGATCGGCCACCCCAGCGCCGACCTGCCCCTGGACCAGCTGCGCGCCCACATCGGCGTCGTCTTCCAGGACGCCTCCCTCTTCTCCGGCACGATCCAGGAGAACATCGCCTACGGTCGCCCCGAGGCGAGCGAGGAGGAGGTCCGCGAGGCCGCCCGCCGCGCCAACGCCGACGCCTTCATCCGTCGCTTCCCCGAGGGCTACCAGCAGGTGATCGGCGAACGCGGCCTGAAGCTCTCCGGCGGTCAGCGCCAGCGCATCGCCGTGGCCCGCGCGATCCTCAAGGACGCCCCCGTGCTGGTCCTCGACGAGGCCACCTCGGCGCTGGACACGAAGGCGGAGATCCAGGTGCAGAAGGGCCTGGACGAACTGATGGCCGGCCGCACCTCGCTGATCATCGCCCACCACCTGTCCACGATCGCCGAGGTGGATCGCATCATCACCCTGCGCGAAGGCGTCATCGACGAGATCGGCTCCCCGTCCGAGCTCGCCGAGACCGGGGGCATCTACGCCCAGCTGCTGGAACTCCAGAGCTCCGGCGACACCCGGCGCCTCGCCAAGTACGACATCACGGGCTGAGCCGAGAGACGGATTCGGCCTCGCGGGGCGAGATTTCAGACCGGTCTCACGCCGGCGAGGACAGCTTCTCCGCGAGGCCGTCGAGGGCGGTTGCCCAGTGCCGCCGGCGATCTCCGGCCGGTTCATCGCCGGTCCAGGGGCCGCAGTGGCGGATGCTGAGCAGCGTCGCGTTCGGCCCGGCGGGCTCCAGACGCAGGTCCACGGCCTCGTCACTGCTCTCGCCCCCGTGCCCCGCCCGGGTCCACGAGAAGGCGAGGCGCTCGGGCGCCTCCACCTCGAGATAGGTGCCCTCCAGGGCGAACCCGGCCGACGGGGCGGTGATGCGGTAGCCGCCCCCACGGCGGACGTCGGCCTCGACGTGCAGGTCGGGGCATCGTCGTCGCAACCACGTGCGCATCTCGTGCGCCGAGGCGAACGCCTCCCAGACTCGATGGACAGGTGCCGGCACTCGCTCCCGGAACTCCAGCGGTGCGGCACGCAGCAGTTCCCACCGCTGAATCGCCTCGCGCTCGATCACCTCGTCGGCGGGTGCATCTGCCGTCGACGCTGCGACCGAACGGGACAGCGACTCCAGCATCTGCTCCCATCCGCCGCCGTATCCGGCCACGTGCTCCGACTCGCGCAGAGCGTGGTCGACGCGCAGTTCGGTGTCGTTCTCCGCGAGGCGGATGATCTGCGCGGTGATCACGCTCTCGGGTTCCCCCTGCCACCTCCAGCTCACGCGCACCAGATCGCGTTCGCAGGCGAGGACCTTGCCGCCGGCAGGGTCGGATCCGTCGCCGGAGAGATCGGCCGTGAAGGAGTCCCCGACTCCGGACGGTTCGCCCTCGATGCGGCCGAACCAGCGGGCGAGGCGTTCGGGGGTCGAGAGAGCGCCGCGCAGGTTCTCGGCGCTGGTCCGATACCTGCGTCTGAAGGTCAGCTGCGGGCGATCGCGGGTGCCGGTCAGAGCGCGGGACGTCGATCGGTGCACGGGGTCTCCTGTGAGTCGCGGAGGCTGTGGTGCTTCGCGCGGGCAAGCTCGGTCTCGAGCGCATCCAGGCGTCGGGACCAGAGCCGTGAATAGCGGTCGACCCAGGCGACGATGTCGTCGAAGGCGTCCGGCGAGAGCGTGTAGAGGCGGCGGGATCCGGCAGCGGCGACCTGTACGGCGTCGGCCTCGCGCAGCACCCTCAGCTGATTGGAGACTGCCGGCTGGCCGATGTCGAACTCCGCCGAGATGATTTCCCCGATCTCGCCCGCCGATCGTTCACCGTCGCTGAGGATCTCGACGATCCGACGGCGGACGGGATCGGCGAGCAGGCCGAAGGACGTCATGACGCGATGATATTGACGAGCGGTGAAATATGCCAGAGGTCGGGAGAGGGGAGGAGAAGATGGAGCCATGGCATGGGACGGCGTGGCAGAGGCGTACCGGTGGTCGTTCGCGACCCTCTGCAGGGGCGCCGTGCCCGCTCTGCTGGAGGCCACGGCACCGGCCGTCTCGCATCTCGACGTCGGCTGCGGGACCGGTGATCTCGCGCTCGCCGCGGCCCGGGCCGGGCGGCGGGTGGTCGCGGCGGACCCGGAGCCCGACATGGTGGCGCTGACCCGTCGGACGGTCGAGGCCGACGGCGCGGGCGTGAGCGTCGTGGGGGCCGGGGCCCCGGGACTGCCGTTGCCGGACGCGGTATTCGACGCGGTCACCGCCAACTTCGTCGTCAACCACGTACCGGAGCCCCGAGCCACCATCGCGGAGCTCGCGCGGGTCGCGACACCCGGAGGACGGCTCGCCATGACCATCTGGCCGGCCGAGCCCGGGCCCCATCTCGCGGCGTATGGGCAGGCCGCCCGGAACGCGGGTGCCGTGCCCGTCGCGAGCACGCGCCTTCCTCCGGAGCTCGACTTCCCGCGCACGCCGCACGGCCTGGCAGACCTGGCGCGTGGTGCCGGGCTGCGCGTCGAGAGCGCCGAGGAGATCACCTGGACCTGGCACATCACCGCCGACGACCTCATGGCCGGGATCGCGGGAGGCGTCGCCACCCCTGGCCAAACTCACCGCGCCCAGAAGCCAGAGGTCCGCGCCGCCATCGAGCGGCGAGCGCGGGAGCTGTGGAGCGCGTACGCCACGGATGGCGGAGGTGGCGTGGCCGACGCACCAGGCATCTCCTGCGCCACGCTCGCCTTCCCCGTCTCCGCCGTGCTCGTGTCCGCCGTCGTCCCCGTCGAGACCGCCTGAGTTGTCGCTGACCGAGGGTCATAGCGACCACTGAGAGGGTCTCGACGGGACAGAAGCTCCCATCGCGAGCCGACTCACCCCTTCAGCAGTCGCGGCAGCACCCGCACCAGCACCACCATGCCCACGAGCTCCACGACCGTCTGCGTGACCACCGCCGCCGGGACCAGCGCCAGCTGCGCAGGCATCGCCAGGGCCAGCGGGAGGACCACCAGCGAATTGCGAGTGGCACCGGAGAAGGTGAGCGCCCGCGCCGCGCGCACCTCGAGGCGGGCCACGCGCGAGAGGAGCAGGCCCGCTGCCGTGGCGAGGACGAGGAAGGCCGCATAGACGGGCACCAGCGCCAGCAGCTGCACCCCACCGGTGCGGATCAAGGGGACCTGGGAGCCGACCGCCGTGACGAGGACCAGCACCATCAGCGGCACCATCGTCGCCGAGAGATCCCAGCGCGGTGCGACGCGCTGGATCAGCATCGCGGCTGCCAGCGGCAGCAGGATCAGCAGGACGAGAGCGCGTATGAACGGGCCGACGTCGATCAGATCCGCGACACCGCTCGCGCCGCCGCCGAGCAGCGGCACCAGCACCGGCAGCGCGAGCATCTGGGCGAGCATCAGCACCGGAGTCGCGGCGAGCAGACGCTCCCGGTCGCCGCCGGCCAGGGCGGTGAAGACGATGACGTAGTCGATGCACGGGGCCAGCAGCACCAGCAGAGCACCGATCAGCAGAGCCGGGGAGGCGGCCAGCGGACGCGTGATCGCCCAGACCACCACGGGGACGACGACGAAGTTCAGGACCAGGAGCGCCGCGAGGAAGCGGCCGTCGGCCACAGAGACCCGGAAGCGTGTCAGCGGCACCCCGAGGAAAGTGACCAGCAGCAGGGCCGCGATGGACGGCTCGACCGCGGTCTCCATCGCTCCAGCGGCGCGGGGCAGCAGGGCGCCGAGGACGGCGCCGACCGCGATCGCCGCGAGATAGATCGGCACCTGGCGACGCTCGAGACGGCCGGCCCAGGCCGCGAGCGTGCTCGTCGCACCGCGCGCGTTCCGCTCGCGGGGCTCGACACCTCGGCTCCCGTCCATGGGTCGCTACGGTAGTGCGAGCGGCTCAGGGGGCGTTCGGGGGCACGGGATAGCATGTCTCCCGTCACACGTCCGGGGGCGACGAAGGAGCTCACATGGGATTCATCCAGGCATTCAAAGGCGCGATCGGCGGGATGTTCGCCGACCAATGGCAGGACTTCCTCACCGTCCCGAACGGGCTGCCGCAGACCGCGGCGCTGTTCCCGGCCGTGCCGCGCGGCACCAATGCCGGTCGCGGCTCCAACGTCCGCGGCTCGGAGAACGTCATCACCAATGGCTCACGGATCCTCGTGCCCCAGGGCTACGGTCTGATCACCGTGGTCGACGGGCGGGCCACGGGCCTGATCACCGAGGCCGGCGGCTACGAGTTCAATGATCAGTCCCCGGACTCGCGGTCCGTGTTCGCCGACGACGGCATCCTCGCCTCCACCGTCGGCATGTCCTGGGAGCGCTTCAAGTTCGGCGGCCGGCCCACTTCGCAGCAGCTCGGCTTCTACGTCAGCCTCAAGGAGATCCCGGACAACAAGTTCGGCACCCAGTCGGAGATCTACTGGGACGACGCCTACCTCAACGCCCAGGTGGGCGCTGTCGCGCGCGGCTCTTACACGATGCGGATCATCGACCCGCTGCTGTTCGTGCACAACTTCGTGCCTGCCACCTTCATCGGCCCGAACGCCCCCGTCTTCGACTTCTCCGATCCGGACAACGCCGCCGGCAACCAGCTGTTCCGCGAGGTCGTCGGCTCCCTCGCCCAGGCGTTCTCGCGCTACACGAACGATCCGGACAAGGGCAACCGCATCTCCCGCATCCAGGGTGACTCGGTGGGCTTCGCCCAGTCCCTCTCCGCCGCCGTCGAGGAGGGTTACCGCTGGTCCACGGACCGCGGCCTGGCCATCGTCAAGACCGCCATCGCCTCGATCGAGTACGACCAGCGCACCCGTGAGCTGCTCACCGACGTGCAGAAGGCCGACGCCCTCTCCGGTGCCCGCTCGCAGTCCTTCCTCAATCAGTCCGTGGCCCGCGGCGTGGAGAACGCCGGCGAGAACGGCGGCGGCGCCGGGCTGGCCATGTTCGGTGCCGGCATGGGAGCCACCGGCGGCCTGGTGAACCCGGCACAGCCCTGGGCGCCGCCCGGGCAGCAGGGCGGCCCGGCGCAGGGTGCGCCCCAGGGCGGCGCCCCGCAGCAGGGCGGCCAGCAGGCGCCTCAGGGCGGCCAGCAGGCAGCGCCGCAGCAGGAGGATCCGGTGGCCAAGCTCGCCCAGTACAAGGAGATGCTGGATCAGGGCCTGATCACTCAGGAGGACTACGACGCGGCGAAGAAGGCCGCCCTCGGTCTCTGAGATGTCCGTACCTCCCGAGCACCCGGAGTGGGCGCGCCCGGACCAGCCCGCCCGGCCACCCGCCGAGAGCGGGCGGGAGCCGGCCGTGCAGGGGCCGCCGCAGCAGGCCGGGCCGCCGCACCAGTCCGGCTCCCCCCAGCAATCCGGGCCGCCCCAGCAGGCCGGGCCGCCGCACCAGTCCGGCTCCCCCCAGCAGTCCGGGCCGCCGCAGCAGGGGAAGTCCCCTGCGCAGATGCTCGGTGACGATCAGATCGCCGGAGCGACGGAGGCCGCGCGCCAGCACGCCGCACACCGGATCATCGACACCAGCTCGGGCCGCAGCGACGGACTGAGCAAGTGCCCCCGCTGCGGCAGCACGGACATCAAGTATTCACTGAGCGCCAAGGCGCTGGTCTGCGCGTACTGCCGCCATCAGTGGAACGAGGACAACGCCGAGCAGGCCTTTGGCCTGGATTCCTCGATCGCGGAGCTGCAGGGCCACACCATGGCCTCGGGCACGGCGGACATCCGTGAGGACGTCTCTGTGGTCACCCTGAAATGCCAGGGCTGCGGCGCGGAAGTCGTCATCAACGTCGACCAGGAGCTGCAGGCCCGCTGCCACTGGTGCCGTCAGACTCTGTCCGTCAACACCCAGATCCCCAACGGCGCGGTCCCCGACGCGGTGCTGCCCTTCGAGCTCACCCGCGAGCAGGCCATCGAGCGGATCGACGAGTTCGCCGGCAAGCGCAAGGCCTTCGCGCACGGCCGCTTCAAGCAGGAGTTCGTGCCCGACAACGTGATGGGCGTGTACATCCCGTACATGGTCGTCGACGGGAACATGCACGCCGTCCTCGGCGGCACCGGCGAGGTCACGACGCGCCAGTACACGGTGCGCCGCCGGGTCGGCAAGGACAACTACGTCACCGAGACCTACTACGACGCCGACGTCTACAACGTCCAGCGTGCCTTCGACCTGCTCGTGGACGACCTGACGGTGGAATCCGCCCAGCGCTTCAACGCTCGCGACAACTCCCAGGCGACCAACAACATCCTCAACGCCGTCCAGCCGTACGACACGGAGAACGCGGTCGCCTACAACTCGAACTACCTCAAGGGGTTCACCTCCGAGCGCCGCGACCTCGACGTGCAGGACGTCGATGACGCGGTGGAGGACAAGTTCCTGGCCATCGCGCGGGCGAAGGCGCTGCCGACCATCGGCCGGTACGACCGCGGCGTGCGCTGGGAGCAGGAGGGCGTCGCCGTGCACGGGACCCGCTGGGTGGCGGTGTACGTGCCGGTGTGGCTGTACAGCTACGCGGACTCCGCCAAGGGCGAGAACTCGCTGACCCACTACATCGCCGTCAATGCGCGCAACGGCAACACCATGGGGTCGGTGCCGGTCTCGCATCCGAAGATCTTCGCGGTCGCGTGCCTGGCCGGCAGCGTCGCCGCGGCGGTCGGCGCCGTCGTCGGCTTCGGCTGGTTCTTCGCAGGATGAGGGTGTCGAGAATGGATGAGGAAAGGAGCCGAGACGATGCTGCCACTGCTCGCTGAGCTGGCCGGGGATCCGGCGACCACGATGCTGCTGGCCGACGGGGACTCCCGGGTCATCGGCCTGTCCTTCCCGTTCCTGGCGGGGCCGGCCGTGTTCGCCGCGGTCTACGGCGGCATCTACCGCTACTACCGCAACACCGACAAGCGCCACCACTTCGAGAAGGAGACCGAGGTCTCCGTCGGCAACCTCAAGCAGCGCGACGCGAAGGTCGGCACCAACAACCGCCAGAAGTCCCGCACCATGAGCGGGAACAACTCCACCGACCACCTCAAGAGGGTCCGCCGGATCACGGTGGACTGAGATGGGCTCTCCCTCGGCGCGCGCCCTGCTGATCACCGGTGCCGTCGGCGTCGGCAAGACCACGGTGACCGACGCCGTCGGCAGCGAACTCGCCCGCCGCGGCGTGCCCGGGGCGGGAATCGACCTGGACGGGCTGCGGCGCTGCTGGCCCGCTCCCGACGGCGACCGCTTCCACGGCCGGCTCGAGCTGGCGAACCTGCGCGCCGTCTCCGTGAACTACCGGGACGCCGGGGCGCGAGTGCTGGTCGCCGCCGGCGTGCTCGAGCGTCGCGCGGACCGGACGCACTACGAGGACGCGATGGGGTGCCCGTTGACGGTGGTGCGGCTGCAGGCGCCGCGTGACCTGGTCCGTGCCCGGCTGCACCGGCGCCACGAGCTCGACCCGGACGGCCTGGACTGGCATCTGGAGCGTTTCGACGAGCTCACCGAGATCCTCGACGCCGCCCACGTGGAGGACGTCTCCGTTCCCGTCGCCGCGACTCCCGAGCAGACAGCGCGGGCGGTGCTGAGCGCCGTCGGTCTCTGAGCCGGCGGCCCGAAGCCGTCACTGCCCGGTGGGCTCGGCCCTCGGCAGCAGCATCGTCGAGAAGTCGTGCTCGCCGTGGTCGGCGGCGATCTCCGCCTCCAGGGAGGCCAGCGCCCCGCGCAGTGCGGGCAGATCGGAGCCGGGTCGTGCGGGCCCGTCGGCCGACGCGGAGGTGACCGTGTCGATCATGAGCCGGGTGTCCTTGGCGATCGCATTCGCGGAGAAGTCTCCACCCTCGGTGCTGCGTTCCCCGCGCACGAACGGGCCCTTCATCCCGGCGATGACCGCGAGCCCGGTCGAGCCGAGCATCTCGAGGGTCTCCTCGTCCGTGGCGCCCGCCGCCTCTCCCAGGGCCAGTGCTTCGCGCAGTCCCTGCGCTGTCACCGCGAGCGCCAGGTTCGCCAGCAGCTTGCCGGTGGCGGCCCGGCGACCGGACTCGACGCCGTGCAGGCGCTCCGGGTCCGCCCACGGCGCCACCAGCTCCGTGACCTGCGCGCGCAGCGCGTCGTCCGGGGTGCCGACGTAGACGCCGAGGGTGCCGTTGCGGGCGGGGCCCAGGGTGCCCAGGATCGGCACGGCCACGTAGGTGGGGACGGCCGCGGCGAACTCGTCGGCGTCAGCGGGGGAGACGGTGGTGGTGTCCACCCAGGGGACGCCCGCCGGGATCAGACCGGGGCCGGTCACGGTCTCGCGGACGGTGTCGGGACCGAACAGCGCGGTGATCACGACCTCGGCTCCGTCGACCGCCTCCGACGGGCTCTCGGCCACCGCGGCCCCGGCGTCGGCGAGGCGGGCGGTCTTCTCCCGCGTGCGGTTCCAGACGGTGAGCTGATGATCGGGGATCAGGTGGAGGGCCAGTTCGGTGCCCATACGGCCGGTGCCCAGGAACGCGATTCTCATGCGTCCAGTCTGGCACTGCGATCCCGGCGCTGTCAGGGGCGGCTGCGTCTCTCGCCGGTGGGCGGATGGCCGACCGGAGGGTCACGGCAGGAGGCCGGTCGAAGGCCTCAGGGGAAGGGTCGTCGCCGTCGTCGGTCCGGAGGTCCGGCGGGATCCGCGCGGGCCCGTCGGAGACCCGCCGGGACACGCGCATGTCTATCTGACACGAAGCAGCGACCTGAAGACGGGGAAAACGCCCTGTCCAGGGGCGTTTCCGTCCGAGCGGGAGGCTGGATGAGGAGGAGTGATCGTCCACATCAGGTGTCGCTCGCGCGGACCAGCATGCACAATGGAGACCATGACACCGCGCATGAGCCGACGCCGAGCGATCGCCGCAGCCGCCGCGGCAGGCCTCAGCCTGCCGGCAGCTACTGCCTACGCTGGGCAGCAGCCGGCCCGTCGCGGCGAGCGCATCGAGCAGCTGCGGGTGGCCACCTACAACGCCTCGCTGAACCGGGCTGCCGCCGGAGAGCTCCTGGCGGACCTGGAGACCGGCGAGGACGAGCAGATCCGCGCGGTCGCCGAGGTCATCCAGACCAACAATCCCGATGTGCTGCTGATCAACGAGTTCGATCACGACGATCAGCAGCAGGGAATCGATCTCTTCCGCAGCAACTACCTCGAGGTCGGCCAGAACGGGCGCACCCCGGTCTACTACCCCTACGCCTTCACCGCTCCGGTCAACACCGGGGTCGCCAGCGGGTACGACCTCAACGCCGACGGCACCGTCGGCGGCCCGGACGACGCATGGGGCTTCGGTGAGTTCCCCGGCCAGTACGGGATGGTCATCCTCTCCCGCCACCCGATCCTCACCGACCAGGTGCGCACCTTCCAGAATCTCCGCTGGGCCGACATGCCGAGCAACCTGCTGCCCACCGAGTTCTACGGCGAAGAGGTCGCCGCCGAGCTGCGTCTGAGCTCCAAGTCCCATTGGGACGTGCCGGTGCGGGTCGGCAACTCGACGCTGCACGTGCTCGCGGCGCACCCGACGCCGCCGAGCTTCGACGGTCCGGAGAAGCGCAATCAGCGCCGCAACAGCGATGAGATCCGCCTGTGGGCCGACTATCTCAGCCCCGGCAGCCGTTCGCAGTGGATCGTGGACGATGAGGGCAAACGCGGAGGCCTCGCCCCGCAGGAGAAGTTCGTGATCCTGGGCGACTACAACTCCGATCCGGCCGACGGCGATTCCTGGCCGGGCGCTATCGACCAGCTGCTCTCGCATCCCCGCATCCATGATCCGAAGCCGCGCAGCAGCGGGGCGGTCGAGGCCGCCGAGCTGCAGGGTGGGGCGAACGCTGGCCACTCCAGTGACCCTCAGTTCGACACCGCCGACTTCTCGGACGACCCGAGCCCGGGCAACCTGCGCGTCGACTACGTCCTGCCGGAGAAGAACCTCCAGGTCGTCTCCTCCGCCGTGTTCTGGCCCGAGCAGGGTGCGCCCGGCAGCGAGCTGACCGGTGAATACCCCTTCCCCACCTCGGACCACCGCCTGGTGCGCCTCGACATCCAGGTGCGTTCCTGAGCTGACACACCACGGGCCGCCGCTCCATGGCTCGGCCCGCGCACGGAGGATCTGCGGCATGGCACCTGCGCTCGACCCCATCATCGACGTCGCCCAGCTCCACGAGCTCCTCGACCGGGGCGCGGACCAGGGCCGTCCCGTCCACCTGCTCGACGTGCGGTGGGCACTCGACGGTTCCAAGGGCCACCACACCTACCTCGAGGGGCATCTGCCCGGGGCCGTGTACATCGACCTCGATACCGAGCTGTCAGCACCTCCCCGGCCCGACGCCGGCCGCCATCCGCTGCCCGACCCGGAGGACTTCGCGGCCTCGCTGCGCCGCGCCGGCGTGACGGCGGACTCCGTGGTGATCGGCTACGACGACTCCGGCGGCGCCCCCGCCGGACGCCTGGTGTGGATGCTGCGCGCCCTCGGCCATGAGGCGGCCATGCTCGACGGCGGCCTGGCCGCCTGGGACGGCGAGCTGAGCACCGCCGACGAGCACCCTGCGCCCGGCGACGTGCCGGCACGCCCGTGGCCGGCCGACGCGATCGCCACCGCCGACGAGGTCGCTGCCGGAGGCTCCGTGGTCATCGACGCCCGGCCCGCCGAGCGCTACCGCGGCGACAGCGAGCCCATCGACCCCCGCGCCGGGCACATCCCGGGCGCGGTGAACCTGCCCTTCACCGGGAACCTCGGGGAGGACGGGCGCTTCCTGCCGCCCGAGGACCTCGCCGAGCGGTACACCGCGGCGGGAGTGCGGCCCGAGGGTGAGGCCATCGTCTACTGCGGCTCCGGCGTGAACGCCACCCACGATGTCCTCGCCCTGCAGCGCGCCGGATTCGGGAAGGTGCGGATGTTCCCCGGCTCCTGGTCGCAGTGGAGCGCCGACGACTCTCGTCCGGTCGCCACGGGGCCGAATCCCTGACCCGCGGATGTGCTCCGAGCTTTCAGGCTCCTCTGCGCGCGAAGACCATCGCTCCCGGTATCTCGTCGTCCGGTCGCAGGAGCAGCTCGGCCTCGATCGTGAACCCGGCGTCCCGCAACCACCCAGAGACGCGGCTCAGCGGGCGGTGGTGGCTGTCCACGGAGATCTGACGGCCCGTGTAGCCCTGTGAGGAGTGGTGCGTCCCCTCGCCCACGTGGAAGCCGACCAGCAGCGGGCCGGCCGGGCGCAGCACTCGGCGGAACTGCGCGAACACGCCGGGGACAGCGTGATCGGGAATATGGATCACGGACCAGAACGCCACGAGACCGGCCATGGATTCCTCGCTCAGCGCCAGATCGGTCATCGAACCCACCTCGAACCGCAGATGCGGGTATCGGTGCCGGGCGATATCGACCATCGCGGGGGAGAGATCGATGCCGACGGTGTCGATCCCGAGGCGGTGAAGATGGTCGGTGACGTAGCCCGGCCCGCAACCGATGTCGGCCACGGTCCCGCTCCCGCTCTCGCGCACCGATTCGGCGAACATCGCCAGGCCTCCGCGCAGATGGGGCCGTCGCTGCAGCAGACCGTCGACGGTGCGCGCATAGCCGGTCGCATCGGCGTCGTAGGAGGCGCGGGTCTCGGACAGCCAGCTCTCGGGCATGGGCGTCACAGTAGCTGCCCGTGCCAGGCGCTGAACGAGTCGGGCGTTCTCCGGGACGGCTTGCGGGCGCGCCGGGCGCTCACGTGCCCGGGTGGATCTCCCGGATCGCCTCGATGATGGCGAGGTGGCGGCGGCGCCGGGCCGTACGGTCCGCCGCGCTCGCGTCCTCCCCGAGCACCGCGGCCCAGATGGGCACCATCTCCTCGTGGTAGGAGTGGCCGTGGCCGCCGGTGACCTTGATCGACAGCGGCATGTCGGCGGCGATCTGCCAGAACGTGATCCACGGGAACCAGCGCATGGCGGGGGTGACGTCGTGACCCACGCGCTCCTGCAGCCAGGCCGGTTCCTCCCACAGCAGGGACGGCCGCCAGGCGACCACCGGATCCGACGGGTGCTGGGCGTAGACCACGCGCGGGCGCTGCCACGGCTCGTACAACCCGCCCCAGTAGTTGTGCTCGAGGTCGCGCGGGCGGGTGACCACGCGGATGTGCCGGCCGTTGTCCAGGATCGGGGCGATCGCCGGGGCACCCCGTCGGCCGCGCTCGGTGATCTCGCGGTAGATCGGCGTGAAGCTGGGTGTGCCCGTCCAGACCGCGCCGTCGACCTTGGCCAGCATGTCCTGGACATCGCGGAACGCCGCGTGGCCGCCGACGGAGCCCAGGGACTCCCCGGCCACGAACAGCCGCGGCCGGGACTCCTCGGGCATCTGATCCAGACGGCGGCGCACCGCATGGAACAGCAGGTGGCCGGCGCGCTGCGGGGAGCGCCCGTCGAGCAGATAGCTCAGCGCACTGGTGTAGACCGAGTACTGCAGGGAAGCGGTCGCACAGTTCCCGCCGGTGAGGAACTCGATGGCCGACAGCGACCACTCCTGCAGCCAGCCCGTACCGGTCCCGGTGAACAGCACCAGCACGTCCCGGTCCCAGGCGCCGGTGCGGTCCAGCTCGGCGAGCACGGCGTCGACGGTCTGCTCGAGGGTGCGGGTCGAGGATTTCCCGGCGTAGACCCGGATCGGCTCCATGGCCTCCTGGCCGGTGGTCCGCGCAATGTAGTCCGCGCCCGCACCGGCCGAGACGATCTTGCGGCCCGGAGCCCCCAGGGACTGCCAGGACTCCAGCGAGTCCGGGCTGCCCGAGCGCAGGGGTGAGGTGGGGCGGGGCACGTCGGGGGAGATCAGACGGTTCGCCGCCTCGGCACTCTCGATCATCTGCTCGAGCAGCCGGCCGCGGATGATCCGTTCTGCGAGCGCCGTGACGGTCGCGGCCGTCAGCATCAGGGAGACTGCGCCCACGGTCCGCGCGGGCAGGTAGGGCCGCAGCAGCGCCCGGTAGAGGTGGGCGGTCGCGATCACGGCGCGCACCGTCACCAGGGTCCCGAACGAGGCGGAGAGCCCCCCGATCGTGCCGACGATGTGCGTGGCGAGGTTCTTGGGCTCCTGCTGGACGAGATGGCTGATCTCCCGCTGGCGGAGCACCCCGCGCACCCATGAATAGGCGGAGATGCCGATCAGGGCCGCGGCGCCCAGACCGCGGGCCCGACGCCGACGGTCCTCTGCGATCTCCACGTGCAGGCCGATCTCGGAGGCGGCCCGCAGCACCAGCCGCTCGGTCAGCACGCCGGTCGCGTAGCCGTAGATCTGAGAGAAGCCGATGTTGGCCGTCCACATCCACCAGGTCCGCGGCAGCAGGCTCGGGGAGGTGGAGATCCATCCGGTGATCGAGGCCCCGAGGAACCCGCCGGTGGACAGCGGGCGGCTCATCGCGGCCCGCCGCATCCGTCGGCCGGTCCTCCTGGTGGCCCCCCGCACGACGTCCGCGGCGCCACCGAGGACCGCCGAGAGGGCCGACACGGACGATGCGGAGCCAGATCCCATGGGGGCAGGGTATCGAACCCGGGCCGGGACGGCAGGGGCGCGACGGCCCGGGCACGCCGTAGCCTGTGGCCATGAAGATCCTGCTGCCAGACACCATCCCGCTGGACCCCGCCCTGCCGGAGGGCTGGGAGTCCGCCGTTATCGACGCCCGCGCCGAGATCCCCGCCGAGCACCACGATGCCGATGTGCTCGTGGTCTGGGGCTCCTCCCGCAGGAACCTGAGCTCCGCCGCGGAGAACCTCGGGCAGCTGAAGCTGGTCCAGTCCCTCTCCGCGGGGGTGGACGGGATCCTCGCCGCGGGCTTCCCGGAGGACGTCGTCATCGCCTCCGGAGCAGGCCTGCACTCGCTGACGGTCAGCGAGCACGCCCTCGCGCTGCTGCTGAGCCTGCTGCGCCGTCTGCCCGAGGCCGCCGAGGCCCAGGCCCGCCACGAGTGGTCCCGGGAGCTGGGCGGGCTGCAGCCGCTGCACCCCGAAGGGCGCATCACCTCCCTGATCGGTGCGCGGGTGCTGATCTGGGGCTTCGGCCAGATCGGTCAGAACCTCGCCCCGACCCTCGCGGCGCTGGGCGCCGAGGTGCGCGGCGCCGCCCGCAGCGCGGGGACCCGGGCCGGTTTCGGGGTCATCGCCGACGAGGACGTGCTGGACGCGCTCCCGGAGGTCGACGTGCTCATCGACATCCTCCCGTCCACCGAGCAGACCGCCGGCGCCATCGGCCGCGAGGTCCTCGCGGCCCTGCCCGACCACGCCGTGCTGATCAACGTCGGTCGCGGCACCACGGTCGACCAGGCCGCGCTGCGCGAGGCGCTGGAGGCCGGAACCCTGGGCAGTGCCGGCCTCGACGTGACCGACCCGGAGCCGCTGCCGGCCGACGACCCGCTGTGGGACGCCCCGCGGCTGCTGATCACCCCGCACGGAGCGGGCGGCCGCCCGGTGGGAGCCGACGAGCGGATCCGCGACAACGTGCGCGCCCTCGTGGAAGGCACCGAGATCCAGCACGTCGCCTCGCGCTGAGCGCGCCGGCGCTCACTCGGCGAGGCCGCGCGCCAGCCCCGCCACGGCCCGGGCGGAGATCTCCGCGACCAGGTCGATCTCGAGATGGAACTGCTGGCCCGCGGCCGGGCCGCACAGGTCCGAGACGGCCCGCAGGGCGACGAACGGCACCCCCAGCTGGGACGCGGTGCGGGCGCTCGCGGTGGTCTCCATGTCGGCGCTCAGCGCCGCGGGGAACCGCTGGCGCATGGGCTCCGCCAGGGGAGCGGTGACGAAGGCGTCCCCGGTCAGCATCAGCCCGCGACGGACGCCCGGGTCGCCCGGATCCTTCCGGGCCGCCTGCTCTGCCGCGTCGACCCAGCCGGGCTCGGCGAGGAAGCGCTCGGGCCCACCGGGCAGCTGCCCCGGGGCGTAGCCGAACGCGGTGGCGTCGGCGATCGAGTACGTGAAGGACTCGCCCACGATCACCGTGCCGACCTCGACGTCGGGCGCGAGCCCGCCGCAGGACCCCGCGGCGACCACGGCCCGAGGCCGGTGGGAGAGGATCCCCCAGGTCGCGGCGGCGGTTGCGGCCGCGACGCCGATGCCCGTGGTCACCACCACGGTGTCCAGACCCTCCAGCGTGCCGCGCACCGCAGCGACGCCCCCGGTGAACGGTGTCGGCAGCTCGCGGGGCCCGGCGAGGCGGGCCGTGACGGGACTCGCCTCCTCCGGCATGGCCGTGAGCACCAGCAGCGGCCCGGTCGGATCACAGGAGGTCGTCATGACGGCAGGTTACCCGGCTGCCGGCCGGCACCCGCACCGGGCGCGGGAGCGGGGCTGCGGCCCGTTCGTTAGGCTGGCACCATCCGCAGCGAGGCGACCTCCGGGTCGCAGGTAGGAGGCAGTCATGGGTCGCGTCCGAGATGCAGTGGTGACAGGAGTCCGCGCGGTGCGTCGCATCCCGATCCCGTCGACGGTGTCCCATCAGGCGCTGCGGGAGGCCCGCCGCCCCCAGCCCCCGGCCCCGGTGCAGAAGGCCCACGCCGTCGAGAACGAGATGATCGGGCGCACGCGCACCGTGTGGCTCGACGGGCATCGCGCCGACAAGGGCATCATCGTCTTCCTCCACGGCGGCGGCTACGTCTCCGGTCCCTTCGTCAGCGACTGGGCGTGGCTCTCCCGCCAGGTCGACGACCACGGCTGCGCCGGGCTGATGGTCGACTACCGCAACGCCCCGGACCACCAGCACCCGGTCGCCCTCGATGACGCCGAGGCCGTGCTCACCTCTCTGGTCTCCGACGGTCGGCTCGCCGGGCAGCCGTGGGTGCTGGCCGGTCAGCACGCCGGCGGGGGACTGGCCTTCGCGATCGCCCGGCGTCTGCGCGAGCGCAGCGAGATCCCGGCACCGGCCGCGCTCGTGGCGATGTCCCCGTGGCTGGACCTCGAGCTGACCAACGCCGGCATCACCGAGACCGACCAGGTCGACCCCGTCCATGAGCGTCGCCTGCTGCGCGATGCCGCGCGACGCTATGCCGGCCGCGCCCGGCTGGATGACCCGGATCTCTCACCGATCAACGCGAGCCTGGAGGGTCTCCCGCCGGTCCACCTCAGCGTGGGCATGCGCGACCTGTTCCTCTCCGACGTGCGCGTGGCCCGGCTGCAGCTGGAGGAGAACGGGCTGGACCTGTCCTACCGCGAGATCAGCGGTCGCCTGGGGCTGCAGCTGATCCCGCGCCGGGGTGAGGACATCGAACGTCTCCACCGTGAGCAATCCGACCTCATCGGCAGGGCGCTCGGCTCCGCCTGAGCCCGCGCTCCGGTTCTGGGCGAGCATCCGGCCGTCCGCCGGTGCCGGCCGGCCCAAGCGCCGGTCGGCCGCTCGAGGCCTGGGCCCCTCGAGGCACTCGTGCCCCTTGACGAGCTCGGCCCCTCGGGGCCGGTCAGCTCTCGACGATGACGAGAGCCGCACCCGCCTGGCGGGGGCTCCAGCGGCGCGTCGGCACCGCCTGGATGATGCCCGCGATCAGCAGGGCGTGGCCGACCATGTAGGTCGCCATCACCCACACCGCGCTGTAGGCGATCGCCGCGCCCGGCAGGAACCAGTCCATCGCCAGCAGCGAGCTGGAGAGCATGAACAACGTGCCTCCGGTCCAGGTCAGCCCGTTGCCACCGGCGGACAGGAAAGCCATCGTCACCAGGGCCAGCCCGTAGACGGCCACCACGGGCAGCATGGGGCCGGCGCCATCCGCGCATGCGACGAACAACCCGATCATGACGCCGCCGTAGGGGATCGCCAGGGCGATGCGCAGGGTGTCCTTGGTGCGATTCCACATCGGGGCCAGCGCCACGGCGTAGCAGACCAGGGCCAGCAGGAAGCAGCCCACCGAGATCTGCTGGACCGCCTGCGGCGCCAGCTGGCTGAGACTGTCGCCCACCCAGGCGAACACCAGCCCGATCACCATCATCGTGGTGCTGCGCGTGCGATGCGGGATCGCTGTCAGCAGCACTGCGATCAGCAGCGGCGCGAGTATCGACTGCGTGCTGCGCCGCAGGAGCTCGGAGTCCGCCAGCAGGGCGAGGAGGTGCACCCCCGCGGTCAGGGCATACGCCACCCACAGCACGAGGTGGGCGGTTCGGATCGGCGGCACTGTTCCAGGTTAGAAACCCGGGAGGCTCCGGACCAGGAATATGACGAACGGTAGGGGCACGTTTAGGTAACGTCCTGACGCATTCGGGGCACAGGCCGACGGGGACGCCGTTTTCGAGCCGGGGACCCGCCCCGACCTGCACCGGAACCGGATGGAATTGCTGTCGGGTGTCCGGAAAGTATGTGCTCGTGGACGCGGTTTTCTCGCTCCGTGGATGCCGCGGCCACCGAAGCGCCGAGCCCCGCCCCCGCTGCACTCGGGAGCGGGAGGCGCGCCGCGGTTCACATCTGCTGGGGCGCGTTGACTCCGAGCGCTTCGAGGCCCTCGACGAGGACGCGCTCGGTCAGCCGCGCGAGCGCGAGCCGGCCGGCACGGATCTCGTCGTCGGGCTCCGGGAGGATGGGCGAGGCGTCGTAGAAGGACGTGAACGCCTGGGCGAGGGAGAAGAGGTACCCGCACAGCCGGTGCGGCTCGTACTCCGCGCCGACCTGGGCCAGGGTCTGCCCGAAGTCCAGCAGCTGCAGGGCCAGGGCCCGCTCCGCGTCGTTCTCGACGTGCGGCTTCGCGCCGCCGGTCACGCCCTGGGCCTCGGCCTTGCGGCTGATCGAGCGGATCCGCGCCACCGCGTACTGCAGGTACGGCGCCGTGTTGCCGGTCAGGGCGAGCATCCGGTCGAGGTCGAAGGTGTAGTCCGAATCGTGCGCCGTCGAGAGGTCCGCGTACTTGACCCCGCCGATGCCGATGTCGTGGGCGATCCGGCCCCGCTCGTCCTCGGGGAGGTCCGGGCGCAGCTCGTCGATGACGGTGCGGGCGGTGGCCACGGCCTCCTCGAGCAGTGCCATCAGGCGCAGCGAGGAGCCGGAGCGCGTGCGCAGGATCTTCCCGTCGCTGCCGAGCACGGACCCGATCTTGACGTGAGTCGCCTCGACGCTCTCGGGCAGCCAGCCGGCCTCGCGCGCGGCGGTGAAGACCATCTGGAAGTGCAGCTCCTGGGCGGAGCCGACGACGTAGGCGATACGGTCCGCACCCAGGTCGCGCACGCGGTGGCGGACCGCGGCGAGATCCGTGGTGGCGTAGCCGTAGCCGCCGTCGGACTTGCGGATGATCAGCGGCAGCGGCTGCTCGTCGCGGCCGGTGAAGCCGGCGGGGAACACGCACAGCGCGCCGTCGGAGATCCGGGCGATCCCGTCGTTCTCGAGGTCCTTGCAGACGATCTCGAGCTGCGGGTTGTACGTGGACTCCCCGGCGAGGTGCTCGTCTCGCAGGGTCACGTCGAGCATGTCGTAGATGCGATGGAAGTACTGCTTGGACAGTTCCACCAGATGCGTCCAGATCCGCAGGGACTCCTCGTCACCGGACTGCAGGGTGGCCACCCGGCGGCGGGCACGGGCGGCGAAGTTCTCCCCGTCGGCCGCAGCAGCCCCGGAGGCGCCGGTCGAGGTCTCCGCCTCGGCGGCGTCGAACTTGGCGCGGGCCGCCTGGTAGAAGGCGTTGGGGTCGGTGGTCAGCAGGCCGGCCTCGGCACTGTCCTCGCCGACGTCCAGCAGGTGCTCGATGAGCATGCCGAAGGGGGTGCCCCAGTCGCCGATGTGGTTCTGGCGGACGACGGTGTGGCCCTGCTTCTCCAGCGTGCGGGCGATGCTGTCACCGACCACCGTGGTGCGCAGGTGACCGACGTGCATCTCCTTGGCGACGTTCGGCGCCGAGTAGTCGACCACGACCGTCTGCGGCTGCTCGGGGGAGGGGATGCCGAGGCGGTCGTCGGTGGCGAGCTCCGCGGCCTGGGCGCCGATCCACTCCGTGCGCAGGCGGATGTTCAGGAAGCCCGGCCCGGCGATCTCGGGGGTCTCGGCGATGTCCTCGAGGTCCACGGCGGCGAGGATCTCGGTCGCGATGTCGCGCGGCTTCTTCCCCAGGCGCTTGGCCAGGCCCATCGCGGCGTTGCACTGGAAGTCCGCGAACTGGGAGGGACGGATGATCGGGTCCGCGTCGGCGTACTCGGGCCCGAAGGCGGCGGCGAAGGCGGACTGGAAACGCTCGGTCAGCGCGATCTCGGGAGCAGGCATGCGACCAGGGTAGCGGCGGTGAGGTCATCCCCCTGGTCGCGATGACGTCCGGTGCCTAGGCTGACGCCATGCGCACCCTCATCACCCTGATCCTGAACCTCATCTGGCTCCTGACCGCCGGCTGGTCCCTCTTCCTCGGCTACGTGCTGGCCGGGGTCCTCGCCTGCATCTTCATCGTCACCATCCCCTTCGGCCTGGCCTCGTTCCGCATCGCGGGCTTCGTCATCTGGCCGTTCGGACGTGAGGTGATCGACACCCGTCGCGGCGGCGCCGCGAGCGCGATCGGCAACGTGATCTGGTTCGTCATCGCCGGCTGGTGGCTGGCGATCGGCCACGTGCTGACCGCCGTGGCCCAGGCCATCACCATCATCGGCATCCCCCTGGCGTGGGCGAACATCAAGCTGATCCCGGTGACCTGCTTCCCCTTCGGCAAGGAGATCGTCGACTCGGAGTCGGCCCGGGCCGCCATGCTGCCCACCACGCGCTGACCGCCGCCGTGAATCCTCTGTTCCGGGCGGTGCTGCGCCTGTTCGCCGCGCCCCGGCTCGACATGCGCGAGGACTACCAGTGCGTGCGACGGATCCAGCGCCGGCTGGCCTCACTGCCCGGGCCGCGGTACCGCACCGCCTGGGAGACGCTCTCGGGCAACTCTGCTGACACCGGCGGCAGCGGCGATCAGGTGCCGGTACGGGTCTTCCCGCCGAAGGAGAAGCTGCACGAGGACGTGCTGCTGTTCTTCCACGGCGGCGGCTGGGTCACCGGCGACATCGAGAGCTACACCCCGGCGTGCGCCACCATGGCGGACCTCACCGGCTGCGTGGTGGCCTCCGTGGACTACCGGCTCGCCCCGGAGGACCCGTTCCCAGCGGGCCTGGAGGACTGCTACCGCCTCGCCCATCAGCTGCTGGAGGACCCTGGCCGGCTTGGGCTGGAGGACGCCGACCGGATCGTGCTGGTGGGGGATTCCGCCGGCGGCAACCTGGCCGCCGCCGTCTCGCTGCTGTTGCGAGAGAGGGGCCATCGTGGCGCGAAACGGCAGATCCTGCTGTATCCGGTGACGCACTGGGATCACGACCCCGAGACCTCGCCCTTCGCCTCGGTGCGCCGTCACGGTGAGGACTACCGGCTGACGAACACCGAGGTCCAGGACTACATGGAGCTCTACGTCCCCGATCCCGACCAGCGCCGCCACCGGCTCGTCTCGCCGCTGATGGCCGAGGACCTCAGCGGCCAGCCGGCCACACTGCTGATCACCGCCGAGCGGGACCTGCTGTGCGACGAGGGCGAGGCCTACGGGCGCGCCCTGCAGGAGGCCGGGAACACCGTGCGCCTCCACCGCGTGGACGGGGCGCTGCACGGCTTCATCACCCTGCCTCGCTTCTCCCGTTCCCTGCGCGAGGCCTATGAGGTGATCAACGACTTCCTGCGCGAGCATCCGGCCGACGGGGACGCGCCGGCCGGGGACGCGCCCGCCACCGGCTCCACCGACGGGGACGCGCCCGCCACCGGTTCCGCCGACGCGAGCGCGACCGCGGACGGTCCTGCCGCGGCGGACCCCGTCGGCCCGGAGGACCCGCGGTGAGCCGCAAGGCGTGGGTGCGGCTGGACAACGCCTCGAACATCTTCCTCGCCGCCCGCAGCGAGATCGATCCCAAGGTGTTCCGCATGAGCGCCGAACTCGATCACGACGTGGACCCGCAGCTGCTGCAGGACGCGCTGGATCTGACCTACGACCGCTACCGGCTGTACCACGCGGTGCTGCGGCGCGGCGTGTTCTGGTACTACCTCCAGGACAGCGACCTGCGGCCGGTGGTCTCCGCGGACGACCAGCCCACCTGCGCCCCCATCTACCAGGCCGACCGGCGCACCCTGCTGTTCCGGGTGGTCCACCATCACCGGCGAATCGTCCTGGAGGTCTTCCATGCCCTCTCCGACGGCACCGGCGCCCTGTGGTTCCTCTCCGACTTGGTCGCGGCGTACGTCCGCCTGCGCCACCGCGCTCAGGAGCGCTCCGCCGACGAAGCAGCTGCGGCCGGAGGAGACTCCGTGACAGGTGAACCCGCCGAGGGCGGTCGAAGCCCGGCTCCGGCCCAGGCCGCCGCTGTCGGCCGGGGCGTTCCCGAGCCGGCGCAGGAGCTGACCACCGACTCGTTCGCGCACTACTTCCGCCGACGCCGGCGCCACCACGGCAGCAGGGGCGAGAGCCCGGTCTCCGGCACCGGGAGCGCATCCAGCTCGCGGTCCGACGCCGGTTCCGGCAGCCCGCCCGGCTCCCGGTCCGCCTTCAGCCGGGCGGCGGCGCCGGCTGCGCTGACCGTCGCCGACATGGCACGGCGAGCACCCCGCGCGGCCTGGGAGCGAGGCCGCGCACGAGAACCACGGAAGCGGATCCACCGGGTCCGTGGCACCCGGACGCCGGACAACCGCACCCGCGCGGTCGAGCTGACCATGCCCGCCACACAGGTGCTCGAGCTCGCTCGCGCCGAGAACGTCTCGCTGACGGTGTACCTGACGGCCGTGTTCTTCGAATCCGTGCGCCGGGCCTCGGGCGGTCTCGGCAGGGCCCGCACCCTGGCGGCGTCGGTGCCGGTGAACCTCCGCCAGTTCTTCCCCTCCACCTCGGCGCGGAACTTCTTCGCCACCATCCGGGTCGAGCACACCTACGGCGAGGGGGCCGACGATCTCGGCGCGATCTGCCGGCAGCTGGAGGGCCAGTTCGCCGCGCAAGCCACTCCCGAGGCCCTCGAGGAGAAGCTGCGAGGCTTCATCCGGTTCGAACGCACGCCCGCACTGAGAGCCGTGCCGCGGCCGCTCAAGGACGCCATCCTGCGGGCGGTGAACTGGGGCAGCAATCGCGGTCTCACCGTCGCCGTCTCGAACCTGGGGCGCGTGAGCCTGCCCGAGCCGGCGGAGTCGGAGGTGCGACGGATGCTGTTCCACGTCTCGGCCGTCCGGCCGCAGTTCTGCGCCATGTCCCACGCCGGCCTGCTCACGCTCAGCTTCACCTCGCCCTTCGTCGAGACCGGCCACATCCGCGAGTTCGCCCGGCTGCTCACGAGCGCCGGGGTCGACGTGACCGTCGCCGCGGCGCGGGTGACCGAGGGCGAGCTCTCGGAGGCGGAGCAGAGCGGAGCCGACCTCGCGGAGGCCGCATCATGACGCGGTGCCCCGAATGCCGGATCCACATCGAGGGCGCATGGGACCGGTGCCCGCTGTGTGCGGCGCCCGTCGTCGCCGATGCACCCGTCGGCACCGGAGCGTCCGCCGGTGCCGGTGCCGGTGCCGGTGCCGGTGCCGACGCCGGGGGCGGTGCCGACGCCGTCACGCGCGCGCCGGACAGCCCGTTTCCCGCCGTGCCCCTGCGGTTCTCCCGCCGGCGTGTGCTCCGGGCGCTGTTCCTCACCTCGATCGCCGTCATCATCGCCTCGTTCCTCGCGCAGCTGCTGTTCAGCGCGGAGCTGGGCCGCATGGGAGTGCTGCGTTCGGTGTGGCTGGGCATCAGCGCCATGTGGCTCGTGGTGCTGACGGCGGTGCGCACCCGGCGCAATCTGGCCAAGAGCACCGTGTACTTCGTGGTGCTGGTCGCCCTGGTCTGCGTGTACTGGGACTACCTCACCGGGTGGCACGGCTGGTCGGTGACCTTCGCGGTCCCGATCGTCTGCGCCTCCTCCATCCTCGCGCTGCTGATCACCGTCCGGCTGATGCGGATCGCCGTCGGCGAGCACATCGTCTACAGCGGCCTGACGGTGCTGCTGGGCCTGGCCCCGATCGGGTTCCTCGCCTTCGGGTGGGTGACCACCCCGCTGCCCTCGGCCATCTGCGGCGCGCTGAGCGTGGTCGCCCTGGTGCTGCTCCAGCTCGCCCGCGGGCCGGACGTGCGCCACGAGCTCGCCAAGCGGCTGCACCTGTAGCGCGGTCGCAGCGCGTGCCCCGGGGAGCGGCGCCGGATATGTGTGCTTCGTGACCCGCGGCGCGCCGCGGACGGGTTCGGCCTCTGCGTCCCTAAGATCGAAAGGTCTGTGCGGGCCGGTCAGGGGGCCGCCCCAGCGCACCGGGAACCAGGAGAGCAGGTCAGATGAGCAGGAATCGACGGGGTGAGGAGAACCAGGACGCGGATTGGATCTTCGCGTCGGACGACCCCGGAACCCTGCCCACCGACCGGCTGCCCGACCGCGCGGAGTTCGACCGCTACGCGGCTCCGCTGCTCGCCCAGCGCCACGGCCGTCAGGCCCAGCCGCCGAGCGAGCACGAGACCGTGGACCTCAGCGATCTCGACGCCGAGCAGCTGCGCCGTGCGGGCGCCGAGCCCGACGCGAAGACCGGGGCCATCCCGGCGCTCGATGAGGAGGCCGAATCGGACGGCGTGACCGCGGACGCGGCGACCGGCCCGGCCACGGCCGGCCCGGAAGCGGCCGGTTCGGAGACGACGGGACAGAACGCCGCGGGCCGGGCAGGTGGAGCCGTCCCGGCAGGCAGTGCCGGGGCAGAACCCGCCACCGCTCCGCTGCGGCCTCCGCGCGATGTCTCCTACGCCCGCTCCGGCACCACGCCGAACGCCGAGCACGACGACGTCCCGCCCAACGGGTTCGTGCTGCCGAACCGCTTCAAGGATCTCGGCATCTTCGACGCGCTGCGGGACATACTCGCCCTGATCTGCATGGCCTCGTCCATGACCACGACCTTCACGGTCGCCCACAACTCGCTGGTGGAAGGCGTCGGCAAGGCCGCGATCGGGATCGGCCTGATCGCGCTGGTCGCCGTGCACCTGCTGCGCTGGATCCCGCAGGAACCACCGCTGGGGGCGGTTCGGATGGTGCGGGTGATCGGCCTGCTGCCCGCCCTGCTCGCCGCCGTCGGCGTCGTGCTCGCCGATCTGGTGCTCTCCCTGCCGGTGCTGTTCGCCTCCCTGCCCGAGGGCCCGCCCGTCGGCATCGGGATCGGGGTGCCGCTGCTGCTGCTCGGCGCCGTGATCGGTATCGAGCCCCGCGCCCACGAGGGCTACCTCCCCCAGGCCAGAGCCCGCCGCGCCGCCCGGATCCTGCTGGTCGCAGTGGGCCTGGCCGCCGCCGCGGCCCTGCTGCTCGCGCTGGTGATGATCATCGGCCGCATCGTCACCACCGGCTGGGCCTACTCCCTGATGACCTTCGCCGATGCCATGATCTCCGCGCTGCTGATGGGCATCGTGCTCGCCTCGGCGCTGCTGCGCGAACGCTCCTGGTTCGTGTTCTCCACTGCCGCGGCAGGCGGCCTGGTGATCGCCGCGCTCGCCGACAACACCCTCCAGCTGCAGTTCGCCGCGCCGCTCAGCGTCGCCACCGGCTTCGTGTACCTGCCGTTCCTGTTCACCGCGTTCGGGCTGATGATCTCCCGCTCGTTCGTGCGCACCATGCCGATCTCCTTCCAGCGCGCCGACTGGCTGGTCTACACCGTGCGAGCGTTCGAGTTCAGCGCGATCATGCACGTCGCCGCCGTCGCCTGGCACCTGATGGCCGCGATCGCCGCCACGGCGGGGCAGGGTCGCGGCGGGCCCGTGCTGCACCTGATCGACGCCGGCGTCTGCGTCTGCTTCGTCGCCGTCTCCCTGTTCGCCCGCACCGCCCTGCTGGCACGGCCGGCGGTCATCGCCCGCGCCAGCGGCGTGATCGCGGGCCTCGTCCTCGTCGTGGTCGGCTTCCTCGCCATCATCGTCAACTCCCTGGCGATGGGCGCCGGTGCAGGCCTGGTCACCGGCGGCACGGCCCTTGCCATCGGTATCGCCGCCGCGCTCATGCTCACCGTGCCCGCCCCGGTGCGCGACGAGTTCGGCGCGCCGGACATCGCCCAGATGTTCGCCGACTTCCGCAGCCGCGACACCGGAAGCACCTCGCTGCTCAGCCAGGTGCCGGACGTCGGCGAGGAGACGGCCCGCAAGAAGTCCTTCCCCGGTCACTGACCGCCGGCCGCACCCGGCCCCGATCCCCGTCGGCAGAGACCTGCCGGCCGCGCCCCTCGGCCGTCCGGCCGTCCGTCCTCACCCCGGGAGAAGCATGTTCCGCTGGACCCTGCACGGCAACGGCCGCACCATCGCGCCCGACGCCATCGTCACCCCCGAGCAGCGCCTCGCCTGGCCGCTGACCATCGGCATCGGCGCCCAGCATGTGGTCGCCATGTTCGGTGCGACCTTCTTGGTGCCGCTGCTGACCGGGTTCCCGCCCTCGACCACGCTGCTGTTCAGCGGCATCGGCACGCTGCTGTTCCTGGTCATCACCCGCAACAAGGTGCCCAGCTACCTCGGCTCCTCCTTCGCCTTCATCGCGCCCATCACCGCCTCCACGGCAGCGGACTCCATGGGCGCCGCGCTGGGCGGGGTGATGATCACCGGGCTGCTGCTGGCCGCGCTGGGGCTGCTGGTCTCCCGGGTCGGAACCGGCTGGATCAGCACGCTGATGCCCCCGGTGGTGATGGGCTCCATCGTGGCCCTGATCGGCTTCAACCTCGCCCCGACGGCGTACGAGAACTTCCAGGAATCGGCCGTGACCGCGACCATCACCCTGTTCGCGGTGGTGCTGTGCACCGCCGTGTTCAAGGGCTTGCTGGGCCGGGTGTCCGTCCTGGTCGGCGTGCTCGTCGGCTACGTGGTCGCGGTGCTGCGCGGCGAGGTCGACTTCGCTCCGGTGCGCGAGGCGGCCTGGATCGGCCTGCCCGAGTTCCACCACCCCGAGTTCAACCTGGGCCTGCTGCCGATGTTCCTGCCGGTGGTCCTGGTGCTGCTGGCCGAGAACGTCGGCCACGTGACCAGCGTGGGCCTGATGACCCACCGCAACCTCGATCACATGGTGGGCCGCACGCTGGCCTCCGACGGGCTGGCCACCGCCCTCTCCGCCGGGTTCGGCGGCTCGCCGACGACCACCTACGGCGAGAACATCGGCGTCATGAGCGCCACCCGCGTGTACTCCACCGCCGCGTACTGGGTGGCGGGCGTCGTCGCCATCGGGCTGTCGCTGTCGCCGAAGATCGGTGCCGCCATCTTCACCATCCCGCCGGGCGTGCTCGGCGGGGTCACCTTCGTGCTGTACGGGCTGATCGGCATCGTCGGCGTGCGCATGTGGGTCGACGGCAAGGTCGACTTCTCCCAGCCCAAGAACCAGTTCACCGCGGGCGTCGCGCTCGTGGTGGGCATCGCCAACGTCACCTGGGCCATCGAGGGCATTGAGCTGACCGGCATCGCCCTGGGCACCCTGGCCGCGCTGATCATCTACCACGCCATGAACCAGCTCGGCCGCGCGCGGGGCACCGACGCCGAGCACGTCGGCCCGCAGGTGGCTGAGGCCGGGCGGCAGGACTGACGCGTTCGGCGCACCGGGAGGACCCGATGAACACACCGGCCGACGGAGTGCCTGAGATGTCTCAGGATTCGCCGACGCCGACAGAGGCGCCGGTGCTGGTGATCCTGCGCGGGAACTCCGCCTCGGGGAAATCGACCAGCGCCCACCGCGTCCAGCGCTCCCTGCCGCGGGGACGGGTCGCCGTGATCGGGCAGGATCACGTGCGCCGGGAGATGTTGTGGGAGCACGAGCATCCACACGCCGACACCGCCGCGATTCTGCCGGCGATCGCGCGGCACTGCCTGGCGATGGGCCGGATCACGATCGTCGAGGGGATCCTCGACCGCGAACGGTACGGCGCCATGCTCGAACAGCTGCTCGCCGGGCACGACGGGCACGACCTGGTCTACTACCTCCAGGTGAGCCTGGAGAAGACCCTGCGTCGCCACGCCGTCAAGCCGATCGCCGGAGAGGTGAGCCCCGACGAGGTCGCCTCCTGGTACCGCCCCGCAGACCAGCTCGGAGTGGCGGGGGAGCAGACCCTGGGGGAGGAGCTCAGCGAGGACGAGCTGGTCGCGCGGATCCTCGCCGACCTCGCGGCACGGAATTGACCCGCCGTGAGACGTGACCCCGTGGAGGATGGCGTGACGATCCCCCGGCTCGTCGAACTGTACGAGAGCGTGCGTGGGCTGCCGTACGACACGGTCGCTGCGTTCGACGCCGCCGGACTGCGTGCGCAGGGACGGGGCAACTGCGTGGCGAAGGCCGCACTGCTGGCCGAGGAGCTGAGCAACGTCGGCATGCAGTGCCGAATGGTGTGCTGGGAGTACGAGCTGCCGGTCCTCGTGGACGTTCAGCGCGAGCTTCGATTCTTCTCGGACATCCACACGGCGGTCGAGGTGCACGTCGACGATCGCTGGGCCCTGGTCGATGCCACGCACGATCCGGCGCTGGCATCCCTCGGGCTCACGGTGGGGTCGTGGGATGGCGCGTCAGCGACGGAGCCCGCTTATCGGCCCGTCGGCCCCGTCATCCCTCACGATCGGCAGGGCCGGACTCCGGCCCTGGACGAGGCCGCGACGCGGATCGGCCACCAGGTGGAGCGCACCGATCCCGAGCTGGTCTCCCGGTACCAGGAAGATCTGAACCGGCTGTTCGAAAAGGCCAGGTCCTCTCCGTAACCGAGGTCGTGATAGGCAGGTGAGGGACGATTGCGCCATGTCGCATTCAGAGCTGCTTGTCATCGGCGGCGCGTCCGGGGTCGGGAAGTCGTCGGCGGCCTTCGCGCTCCACGACCTCCTCACGGCGCAGGACGTCTCCCACGCCGTGGTGGAGGGCGATGCGCTCGACCTCGCCCACCCGGCTCCGTGGCGCACGGGGCTGGCCTTTCGAAATCTGTCGGCGATCTGGGCGAACTATCGGGCGCTCGGTCACCGGCGGCTGATCTACACCAACACCGTCTCGGTACTCAAGGCGGAAGCGATCGCGGAGGCCATGGGGGATCGGCCGCGTACGAGAGCAGTACTGCTGCAGGCCACGCCGCGCACTGTCCGGGAGCGGCTCGAGACGCGCGAGCACGGCGAGAGCCTGGACGTGCACGTGGCCAGGAGTCGGGAGGCGGCGGAGCGGCTCGACGCCGAGGCCGCCCCGGCCGTGCACCGGCTCAACACGGAGGGCCGGACGCCCCACGAGGTCGCGGTGCAGATCAGCGTGGTGCTCGACTGGGCAGGACCGGCCGGGCGGGGTAGCTCCTGAGTGGCCGGACAGGCAGCAGAAACCGGCGGCACGGTGAGACCGGCCGGGCGCCCAGCCGGGTCCCGGGGCGTAGAGAGCTTTGTCGGGGTAGTCCGGCCGGTCCAAGCGGACAGACGCGCCTACTCGGCCGCATGCGATCGAGACGTGATCCAATAACGGCGCGTCACACGTCCGCCTGGTCCCTCGCGGAGATCCTCAAGCTGTCCGCCGCAACGCTCTATGAGCGCGGATGATGCAGCATTCGAGGCGTCGCAGGTGACCAGCACGTGGCGCACACCGTGAGCCGCCAGGCGGCCTACAGCAGCGCGCAGGATCTGCTGGCCGTAGCCCTTGCCTCGGAACTCCGGCCCCACGGCATACCCGACGTGTCCGCCGACCTCCAAGAGGGCCGCGTTGAGTCTGTAGCGGATGGAGACTCTGCCTATGGCGGTACCGGGTACTTCGGCGACCAGAAACTCCGCAGGGACTCGGCCTGGCCCCCAATCAGCGGCATCCCGCGCGTACTCAGCGAGGATGTCCTCCCACGCCCCGTCGGCCATCAGGAAGTCGAACCCCTCACGCGAGAGCTGACTGTGCAGGTGACGAAGTGCTGCCTCGTCGTCGAGTCGTGGGGGTCGTAGCTCTACCTGCACGAGCCTCATCCTAGGATCCCGGTCGCACGACCGCGCCGGGAATCGAGCCACTGTTGCGCCCACCTCGGTGCCTGGCCACAGCAGACCGGCCGGCCCCGACGAATCGGGACCGGCCGGCGCTGTCGAACGTTGCCGCGGTTCAGACCACCGGGACGTCGACCGCCTCGCCGGTACGTGCGCTCTCGTAGGCGGCGAGGATGATGCCGAGCACCGCGATGCCCTCGGCCTCGGTGTTCAGCGGGCGACGGCCCGTCTCGAGGCACTCGACGAAGTCGGCGATCTCGGCGGCGAAGGTGTTGACGGCCTCGTGCTCGAAGACCTGCTCCTCGTCCTCGCCGCGGATCTTGACCCGCAGCGTAGTGCCGTCCGAGCTCAGCGAGCCCTTCTCGCCGACGACGCTGAAGCGGTCGGTGCCCGGCGCGGCGTCGTAGGCCCAGGAGGTCACCAGCTGGCCCACGCTGCCGTTGTCGAAGCGCACCAGGATCTGCGCGGAGTCCTCGTCCTCCATGAACTTCAGGCGGTGGGTCGACATCATGGCGAAGGCCTTGACCGGCTTGGCGCCCGCGAAGTGCATCAGCAGGTAGGTGGGATGGTAGCCGGTGTCGATGTACTCGCCGCCGCCGCTGGTGGCGGCCTTGGCGCGCCATCCCATCGTGGAGGGATCGAAGTTGTTGAAGAACGAGTCGGTGGTGCGCACCTCGTACACGTCGCCGAGGGCGCCGGAGTCGATGACCTCCTTGGCCTTGGCCACGGCCGGCATGAACAGCTGGTTGTGCGCGCACATCAGCGTCACGCCCGCCTTCTCGACGGCGGCGCGCACCTCGGCGGCCTCGTCGGCGCTGAGGCACAGCGGCTTCTCGCACAGGATGTGCTTGCCGGCCTCGGCGGCGGCCACGATGGCCGCCTTGTGCAGGTGGTGGGGCAGGCAGATGTCGACGGCGTCGACCTCCGGGTCCTTCACCAGCTCGGTGAAGTCGGTGTAGGCGCGGGCGCCGGTCTCCTCGACGCGCTTGGCGAGGGTCTCGGGTACGGCGTCGGCGATCGCGGTGATCTTCACGCGCTCGGGGATCGTCGCGTAGCCGGCGATGTGGGCGTTGGCGATGCCGCCGGCTCCGATGAGGCCGATGCGGACGGGCAGGGAGATGGTCATGGTGTTCCTTGTCTGCAGAATATGGAGCCGCGCGGCATCCGGGGCCGCGCGGCGTGCGGGGTAGTGCGGCTCAGGCGCGGGCGTCGTCGTTCGCAGCGGCCACCAGTGCCGTCAGGGCACGTGCCCGGCGGAGGTTCTCCTCCATCGTGGCCTCGGTGCGGATCGACTCCACCCACTGGGCGAAGGGGATCGGGTCGTCGGCGGGCACATCGACCGTCGACCAGCCCTCACTGGAGCCCAGTCGCATCACGGCGTTGCCCTCGTCGTCGTTCTCGAAGCCGTACAGCACCGAGCCCTCGGTGCCGTGGACCTCGATGGTGAACGGGCTGGCCGGGGTGACGAACCCGGTCTCGATGACGCCGATGGCGCCGTCGGGGGTGGAGACGGTGACCGAGGAGTTGTCCTCGACCCCACGACCGGTCTGGTCGGTGTAGGTCGAGCGCACGGTGGAGATCTCCTCGCCCAGGATCAGCTGGGTGAGGTAGACGGGGTGGGCGCCGAGGTCGGAGAAGGCACCGCCGAGCGCCTCGGAGGCGTCGTAGAACCGGGCCGGCAGCCAGTCGGCGGTCGAGCCGTTGTGGGCCAGGCGCACCCGCGAGTACGTCAGGCGCCCCAGGGTGCCCTCGTCGAGGATCGTGCGCAGGGCGACGGTGTAGCCATGGGTGAGCCGCGGCAGGGACACGGTGATCCGCACCCCGGCCTCCTGGGCGGCGCTGATCAGCTGGTCGCAGCCCTCGACGGTGGGGGCCAGCAGCTTCTCGGTGAAGATGTGCTTGCCGGCGGCGATCACCTTGGTCATCAGCTCGACGTGGTCGCTGGTGGCGGCGGTGACGGTGACGCCGTCGAGGTCGTCGCGGGCCAGGAGAGCGTCCAGGTCCGTGGTGGCCTCGACGCCGAGCTTCCCGGCGAGTTCACGGCCGCGGTCGGCGTCGTCGTCCCAGACGGCGACGAGCTCGGTCTCGGGGTGATCGAGGGCGGCGCGGCCGTATTCCTCGGCGTGGACGTGCCATGCGCTGAGCACGGCGATCCGCAGGGGAGTGGTCATGTGGTTCTGCTCCTGGATGGGGAGGGTGCCCTGTCCGGCGCGGACGAGACAGCACGCGGGCATCCGCTCGACGCGTCCATGGCCCCGGGCGAGACGGTGATGTGGGCCGCTGGAGGGACCACTCTGTCGTATGACACGTTACTCACACCGATGGCGTAATTCAATGAGCTACCGGACCTGGCGGGCCCTATAGGTCTCGTCGTCCCTGGCCGATACGATGGACAGATCTCAGAAGTCCTTGTGCGCAGGAGTCACAGTGGCGGGTTCAGAGGCGACATCCGGATCTTCGGGGCTGAGCGCCCGGTGGCGGCGCGCGCTCGGCGCCGGCGCCGCGATCGCGCTGATGCTCTGCGGATGCGGCTCCGGCTCTGCCACCCCCGTGCCGATCGACCAGGCCCGCGCGATGAGCGAGGAGATGCTCCCGCCGCTGCAGGACGCACTGCTCACCGGCCCCGATGCGCAGTGGACCGATGGCCGGGAGCAGGCCACGACCGACGTACGGGGCACCTGCCGATGGACCCCCGGCGACGCCACTGCGGAGACCGCGATCCCGCAGGAGAAGTCGACGTGGATGGAGCGCCGCGACGCCGTCAACGACGTCCTGGAGGACCACGGCTTCGACGCCGTCTGGGAGCCGATGCAGAAGAACGGCACGTACGGCTTCTCCACCAGCCGCGAGGACGGTGCGGGCATCGCGCTGTATGCCACCAAGGGCGGCACCGTGATCCGGCTGTTCAACGTTCCCGTGGCCGACGGTGCCTGCGAGTAGGTAGGTCCCCGGGCGCGGCGGGTCGGGGAACCGAGCGGTCAGAGCCGATCCCGGCGCTTCACCTGCGCACGCCGGATGCGTAGGTTGGGACCTCCAGCAGGACCCGCCCGCCCGTCACGCCGAGTGCGTGACGCTCACGAGGGAGAGATCCATGAGAGTCGCTGTCGTCGGTGCCACCGGGAACGTCGGAACGGCCGTGCTGGCCGCGCTGCAGCAGCGACCGGAGGTGACCTCCGTCCTCGGCATCGCCCGGCGCCTGCCCGACCAGGACCTGGCCCCCTACTCCTTTGCCGACTGGGCCTCGATCGACATCGCCGCCGCCGTCGACCCGGACCAGGCCGTCTCCGAGCTGACCGGCGCGTTCCGGGGCGCGGACGCCGTCATCCACCTCGCGTGGCTGATCCAGCCCAACACCCGCCGCGAGCTGCTGCGCCGCGTGAACGTGGACGGCACCGAGAACGTCGCCCGCGCCGCCGCCGAGGCCGGCGTGCCGAGGCTCGTGGTGGCCTCGTCCGTCGGCGCCTACTCGCCCTCGCCCGGCAACGAGGTGCGCGAGGAGACCTGGGGCACCGAGGGCATCCGCTCCTCCCACTACAGCGTCGACAAGGCCGCCCAGGAGCGCGTGCTCGACGAGTTCGAGCACGCCCACCCGGAGATAGCCGTGTCCCGGCTGCGCCCGGCGCTGATCTTCCAGTCCGACGCCGCCTCCCAGATCCAGCGCTACTTCCTGGGCACCTGGATGCCCATCCAGGCGCTGCGCGCGGGACGCCCGCCGGTGCTGCCGCTCCCGGCGGGGATGCGGATCCAGGCCGTCCACGCGGCCGACGTCGCCGCCGCCTACGCAGCTGCCGCGGTCACCGGGGCGCGCGGGGCCTTCAACATCTGCGCCGACGACCTGCTGGGCATGCAGGAGCTGGCCGACATCGTCGACCACGGCCGCTTCCTCCAGGTCCCCCACTCGGTGGTGCGCGCCGCGTTCACCGCCGGCCATCGCGCCCGGTTGCTCGCCGCCGACGAGGGCTGGTTCGACATGGGTATGAACGTGCCGGTCATGAGCAACGAACGGGCGAAGGCGGAACTGGGCTGGGCGCCCCGCCACACCGCCGCCGAGGCGGTCGAGGAACTGCTGGAGGGGATGATCGCCGGCCACGGTGCCGGCTCGGTGCCGATGCGGCCGCGCGATGTCCGCCGCACCCAGCTCCCCGTCGATCAGGTGCCGGCCGTGGCCGGTGCCGGGGCCCGCGCCGATGGACCGAGCGGCCGCGTGGGCGAGACGGCACCCGGGGGAGCGACCCGGCATCTGCCCGTCGAGCCCCGCCCGCAGATCTCCGAGAAGGTCACGCAGGACCTGCTGAACCTCTACCTCTCCGACCATCTCACCGGCGCCTCGGCCGGCGTGGAACGCATCGAGCGGATGGCGGCGGCGTTCGTGGACACTCCGGTGTTCGCGCCGCTGTCCAGCGTCGGCCAGGAGATCCGGGCGGAGCGGCAGTTCCTCGAGGAGCTCATCCATGATCTCGGTTTCCGGCAGCTGCCGCACCGGCAGGCCGTGGCCTGGCTCGGCGAGCGGGCCGGGCGGCTGAAGAACAACGGGCGCCTCGCCACGCGCTCACCGATGACGATGGTGCTGGAGACCGAACTGATGCGCAGCGCCGTGATCGGCAAACGGGGCGGCTGGCAGACCCTCCAGGACAACGCCGAACTGCTGGGCCTGGACCCAGAGGTCTTCGCCCGGCTCGCCGAGAACGCGCTGCGGCAGGCCGAGATCCTCGACCAGGTCCACGCCTACGCGCGCCGCCGGGCCTTCCGCCGGGATCTGGAGACCCATACTCCCCAGGAGACGGGCGCCCCGCAGGACTGACGGGACCCGGGCGTCACGCCGTGACGGCGGCCAGCAGCTCCAGGACGTGGCGATACGCCTTGCCGGTCGCCGCCTGCATGCCCAGCTCGCAGGTGCGGTTGGCCGAGACGTACCAGTCCGTCTCCTGCCGGGCGACCTCGGCCGCCTCGGCGGCGGTGGCCGAGGCGGTCAGCTCCGGATGCAGCATGCCGCGGTCCCCCGCGTAGGCGCAGCACCCCCACTCCACCGGCACCACGACCTCCTCGGCGCAGGCCTCGGCGATCGCGACCAGATCGTCGCTCGCGCCCAGATGGGTGGTCGAGCACGTGGGATGCACGGTCACCGAGCGCGCCGGCTCGCGGATCTCGAGGCGGTCCAGCAGGTGGCGGCGCACGTAGGTGATCGCGTCGATGACCTCGATGCCGGTGCCTTCCACGGCCTCCACGATGCCCTCGGTGCAGCTCGCCGCATCGACGATCACCGGCAGCTCGCCGCCATCGGTGGCCTCCCGCAGGGCGCTGCGCACCCGCTCGCGCATCTGCTCCTTCGCCGCCGTCATGCCCTTGGATGAGAACGGGGTGCCGCAGCACAGGGAGGCGGCGTCGTCCGGAACGGCGAACCGGACTCCCGCGCGCTGGGCGAGGAGGGTCAGCGACGCCGGGACGCCGGTCGTGCTCCCGCTCCCGCTCCCGCTCCCGCAACCGCAGCCTCCGCCACACCTGCCGCGGGACTCCTCGGCGGCGCCGAACATGGTGTGCACGCAGGCCGGGAGGTAGACGACACTGACGTCGGCCCCGGTGCGACCCCGGCTGCCGGCACGGCGCACCGACCCGCCACGGCGCGGCAGCTCCGGGCGGTACTCGGGCACCGTCTCCGCACCGAGCAGAGCCCGGCCGACGTCGGTCGCCGCCCGGGGCAGCGCCGCGGGCATCACGCCGGCGGCGGTCATCGCGGCCGAGGCCCCACGGGTGACCGTGGCCCACCGTGAGGACGCGGCCTTCCAGGCCGTGGCCGCCGGTGTCTCCGCGGATTCCGCGCGCAGCCGCCGCACCAGGTCACCGGTGTTGATGTCGACCGGGCAGGCGGTCACGCACATCCCGTCGGCCGCGCAGGTCTGATCGCCCTGGTACTCGTAGGCCTCGCGGATCGCCGCCGCGGTGGCGAGGTCGCCGCGCTGCTCGGCGAGGTTCGCGTCCCGTCGCAGCACGATCCGCTGGCGCGGCGTGAGGGTGAGGTCCTTGCTGGGGCAGACCGGCTCGCAGTAGCCGCACTCCACACAGCGATCGGCCTCCTCCTCGATGCCGATGACGGGCTTGAGATCGCGCATGTGGGCCGACGGGTCATCGGTGAGCAGGACACCCGGATTGAGGATCCCGGCGGGGTCGACGAGCTGCTTGATCTCCCGCATCACCTGGTACAGCTCCGGGCCGTACTGGCGCTCGACGAACGGGGCCATGACCCGGCCCGTGCCGTGCTCGGCCTTGAGGTTGCCGCCGTGATCGAGCACCAGCTCGGCCATGTCCTCCGTGAACGCCTCCAGTCGGTCCTGGGACTGGCCGAGCCGCTCGTTGAGCAGGAAGTGGATGTTGCCGTCCTTGGCGTGCCCGAAGATCACCGACTCGGTATAGCCGTGGCGTTCGAACAGGGACTGCAGGCCGCGGCAGGTCTCATCCAGCTCAGGAACCGGGACCACCACGTCCTCCAGCAGCGCGGTCGAGCCCTCCGGTCGGGCGCCGGCGATCGCGGCATAGAGCCCCTTGCGGCTGGTCCACATCGCCGCCCGACGGGAGGCGTCGGTGGTCATCTCCAGCGGCGTCGACAGCCCGAGGCCGCCGGCCAGCGCGGTCGCCTCGGAGGCCTTGTGCTCCAGCTCGGCGGGGTCGTCGCTGCGATGTTCGACCAGCAGTGCGGCATGGTCGGCGACCTCCAGTCCCCGGATCTCCTGAGGAGCTCCGGCGAGGTTCTGGGCGACGGTCAGGGAGCGGGCGTCCATCAGCTCCGCGGTCGCGAACCCGGCGCCGACCACCTCCGGCAGCGCCGCCGTGGCCGCCTGCAGCGACGGCAGCACCATGAGCCCCGTGGTGATGTGCTTCTGGATCGCCACCGTGCGGAACACCGCGGAGGACACGAAGGCGAGGGTCCCCTCGGAGCCGACGATCAGGTGGGCGAGGACCTGGGCAGGCTCCTCGAAGTCCAGCAGTGCGTTGATGCCGTAGCCCATCGTGTTCTTCAGGGCGAACCGCTCCTGGATGACCCGCGTGGCCTCGGCGTCGTCGCGTACCCGACGGCTCAGGCGGACCAGGCCCTCGTGCAGCTCCGGCTCGTCCTCGCGCAGCCGGGCGTCGGCATCCGGGGCGGCGGTGTCGACCACGGTGCCGCTGGGCAGCACGAACCGCAGCGATTCAAGGGTGCGATAGGAGTTCTCGCTGATCCCCGCGGCCATCCCCGACGAATTGTTGGCGATCACCCCGCCGATCGTGCAGGCGATCTCCGAGGCCGGGTCCGGGCCCAGCCGGCGTCCGTGGCGGGCGAGGTGCGCGTTGACCTGCCGCAGCGTCGACCCGGGGCCGACGCGTACGCGCTCGCCGCCGTCGAGGACCTCCACGGACCGGAAGTTCCGGCGCACGTCGGCCAGGACCGCGTCGGACTGCGCCTGCCCGGACAGACTGGTGCCGCCGGAGCGGAAGGTGACCGGCCGACGGGTTCGCGTGGCCTGCCGGAGCAGCGCGACGACCTGGGCCTCGTCGGCCGGAGAGGCGACGGCCTCGGGCAGCAGCAGGTAATGCGAGGCGTCATGGGAGAGCTTGTGGCGGGCGACGACATCGGTGTCGAGCGTGGGCGCGCCGTCGGCGTCGGGCGATGGTGCGCGGCCGGTGTCGCGCGATGGTGCGAGCGTCATCGCCTCACGGTATATCCGCGACCGGCGGAGCGGCAGTCGCCATCTCGTCTGGCGCGAAAACCTGCTTGTGGCCCCGCCGTGCCGCGCAGGTGCCCGTTCGTGAGCCTCAGCGGGACACCAGGCGCAGGCCGGCGCGCGTGGCTGTCCATGAAGGGGACGCCATCCGAAGATGCCATGCCATATGCACGGCATCCTCGATGAGCGTCCCACGGATGGTCAGCACCCGACGCCGCCACGATGAGGACCGGGCGCGGACACGATGAGAACCCGATGCCGCCACGATGAGAACCCGACGCGGACACGAGAGGAACCGGGCGCGAGCCCGACTCCCGATCCGCACCCCGCACCTCCCCGAGAGCGTGCCCCGGGATCGGTAGACTCGCCCCATGAATTCCGCCGCGCACGATGACCTGGTCCGCCGTCCCTTCGAGGGGCTGCCGAACGAACGAGACCTGGTCGCCATGCGCCAGCTGATCCCGGCGGCGACCATGAGGGCGAAGACCACCGCCGAGTACGGCTCGGCCGACGTGGAACTGGCGACCATCCTGCCCATGGCCTGGCCCGCGGTGCGTCGCACGGACGGCACCGTCACCGTCGGCGTCCAGGCCGGCTACCCCGGCGGGGACCTCTCGCGCGGCATCGGCCAGGCCATCAAGCTCGCCCTCGCCCTCGAGCCCGGCAACCCGATCACCACCGTCACCCTCGACGACGAGGCGCCGCGTCTGCAGGAGATCCTCGACCTGGACGGTGACTTCGCCATCACCGTGCACGAGACCTTCGACTTCTGGCTCGATCCCAACGCCGAGCGCACCAGCGAGATCGATCAGTCCATCAAGCAGGCCAACGAGTCGATCATGCCCACCGCACCGATCGGCGGGCTGCCCCACGCGTACTGGGTCGACGCCGGACCCAAGGAGCACGTGCGCTGGGTGCTCGACGCCGATGAGGACCGCGTGATCGATGCTGTCACCCGCCTGCACGCCCGCCGCGAATCGGCCATCGGTGAGGGCACCAAGTACGTCGGCTCCTTCCGCGCAGAGGGCATGTCGATCCCGGTGTGGGACCTGCCCAAGGGGCACGGGGTCGAGCCCGTCGAGGAGATCGCTGCGGACTTCCGCGCTCGCTTCGAGGAGGCCCTGAACACCGACGAACCGCTGACGGCGCTCGAGCGCCGGGCCCGCGGCGGAATCGTGGCCCGGCAGGTGACGCTGCGATGAGCGCCGCGGGGCCGCTGACGGCGAACCGCCCCGAGCGGGTGGCCGTCGTGATCCCCGCCAAGAACGAGGCGGAGCGGATCGAGGCGACCATCGAGGCCGCCCGCGCCATCGTCGGGGTCGACCTGGTGGTGACCGTCGACGACGGCTCCACCGACGCCACCTCCGCCGTCGCCATGGGGGCCGACGCGCTGGTGGTGCGGCACAAGACCAACCGCGGCAAGGCGGCCGCCATGGCCACCGGTGCGCAGATGGTCGCCATCCGCGAGCATGCCGAACGCGCCGACGGCGGCGAGGATTTCTCCGAGGAGCTGCACGCCGAGCCGCGCGCTCCCGGCCACACCGGGCCGTTGCCCGTCATCGGAGCCGACGTCGCCCCGCGTGCCCTGCTGTTCCTGGACGCCGACATGGAGGGCTCCGCCACCGCGGCCCAGCCGCTGGTCGACGCGGTGCTCGGCGAGGGCGTCGACATGGCCGTCGCCCTGCTGCCCCCGCAGGACGGCGCGGCCGGCATGGGCATCGTCGTGCGCACCGCCCGCAACGGCATCCGTCGCGCTACCGGCTGGGAGGCCACTCAGCCGCTGTCCGGGACCCGCTGCATCACCCGCGAGACCTGGGAGGCCTGCCAGCCGCTCGCTCCGGGCTGGGGCGTGGAGACGTCGCTGACCATCGACGCGCTGTCCGCAGGATTCTGGGTCAAGGAGATCGAGGCGGACCTCCACCACCGTTCGACCGGCCGTGACCTGCGCGGTCAGCTGCACCGCGCCGCCCAGCTGCGGGACGTGCTGCGCGCCCTGGCCCGCAAGCGCCGCGGCGTGTTCGACGCCGACGAAGCCGGCGCGCCGTCCGAGGACGACCTCGACGGCGACGTCATCGCGCCCTCGCCGGCCGCCGCCACCGTCGCCGAGCGCGAGGAGCCGGACGGCCCCGCGGCGACGACTGCCCAGGAGTCTGCCGATGCCGCGCCGACGGCCGCCGAGGAGCCTGTCGACGCAGTGCCGACCTCCGCCCAGGAGTCTGCCGATGCCGCGCCGACCTCCGCCCAGGACGGCGATGTCGACGAACCGTCCGCGGACCAGATCACGCCTGCGCGCACTGCCGACGGGCACACGGCCGACGCCTTCGCCGCCGGTCCGGGCGAGCCCGCACAGGCCGTGCCCGAGGCCGACGAGCCGGAGGCCGACGCCTGGGCCATCCCGCCGGAGCCCGCGACCGCTGACGTACCGGCGGCTCCCGAGGCCCCGGCACCGGCTGAGGATTCCGTGTCCACCGAGCAGCCGGCGGTCACCGACGGGTCGGCGACGGCGACGGGCGAGTTGCCCGCGAACGCCGAGCAGCGGGCACGAGGCCGCCGCGCGAGGCGTCGTCGGGACGATTACTCCGTGCTCCCGGTCGAGGGCGAGTTCTCCGACGCCGAGACTCGCGCACTCGGAGACGTCGACGTCGAGGCCCTGGGACGCAGGCTGCGCGCCCTGCCGGTGACCGGGCCCTTCGCCTCCGACGACGCCGTCTACCTCGCCGGGGTCGATCTCGACGCACTCGCCGAGAAGCTGCAGGCCGCACCGGTCGAGGGCGAATTCAGCCCGGAGCACGCGGTCATCATCGCCTCCCACCTCAGTGCCCCCGAACCGGAGCTGCCGCCCTCGATCCGGCCGCCGCTGAGCCCCGACGAGTACACCTCGCTGGTCGTCCACGCCGCGGTCGACGCGGAGAACGCCGACTGACCCAGCCACTCGCGCGCCACGAGCCGCGATCGAGTCGATACCGCTGCAGTTGCCGCTGGTCGAGACCGCTGCAGTTGCCGCTATGGGGACCGAATAACGGCACCTACAGCGGTCTCGACAGCAGAGATCGAGCCGAGGGGCGCGAAAAACTCCTCGCGGTGAGGCCGGAGCGTCGGTAGTTTCGCGACCGATGACCGCCTCCCGTGCCTCCGCATCCTCGCCTGTTCCGCTCCGCGCGGTACAGCGGGCCATCGCCGAGCAGTTCCCCCGGCTCGCCGACCTCGAGGTCCGGGCGCTGGAGACGGACGGGACCGACAACGCGATCGTCGCCGTCGGCCCCGAGATCATCGCGCGCATCCCGCGGCGGCCGGGCGACCCCGCCGAGCTCCACGCCCTGCTGCGACGCGAAGCGGCAGCACAAGCGGAGTTCGCGGAGATCAGCCCGGTGCCCGCGCCGCGCCCGCTCGGCATCGGGACGCCTGGTAGCGGCCTCGACCGGCCATGGTCCCTGCAGACGCGGGTCCCCGGGGCCGTCGCCACACCGAGCGTGCTCGCCGATTCGATGCGGTTCGCAGAGGACCTCGCAGACCTCGTGGCCGCACTCCGCGCTGCCGAGACCCGGGGCCGACGGTTCCAGGGACCGGGCCGCGGAGGATCGCTCACCGATCACGACGACTGGGTGCGCGAGTGCCTCGATCGCAGCGTCGGCCTGCTCGACGTGCCGCTGCTGCGCCAGGTCTGGTCCCAGCTGCGCACCACTGCGGAGACCGGCCGCGTGACCATGAGCCATCGGGACCTCATCCCCGGAAACCTTCTGGTCTCACGCGGCCGGCTGGCCGGGGTGATCGACACCGGTGGCTTCGCGGCAGCCGACAGCGCCCTGGATCTGATCGTGGGAATCCACCTGCTGGATCAACCCGCTCGCGACGCGTTCCGGGAACGACTGGAGATCGACGATCTGGAATGGCGGCGCGCTCTCGCGTGGGCCTTCGAGCAGGCCATCGGCCTGGTCTGGTACTACCGGGAGACGGTGCCCGCGATGAGCTCCCTGGGCCGCAGCACGCTGGAACGCGTCATCGAGGAGTGGCAGCGGTGACGTCTCCGCCGACGGGTTCGTCCCGTTCCGACGGCAGCGTCGGATCCGGCAGCACCGCCGGGAGATAGGCGATCCAGATCCCCAGGATCGCGGCGACCAGGACAGGGCCGGTGTCGTTGACGGCGTACCCGAGCCAGGTGCCGGCCACCAGCGCCACGCGCACCGCATACGAGGCGGGGTGGAGCGTGTCGAGCTCGGCGAGGCGGCGCCAGCCGATCCGGCGCGGCATGAGGATCGCCACGGACGCGATCACGGCGAGGATCATCAGGATCGCGAGGGACCAGTACCCGGTGGTCATCCCGATGTTCTGTGCGAGTTTGCGCAGGACCACGGAGAACAGCTCGCCGCTGATCAGCTCGTCGATGAACCGTCCCAGGTGGGTGCGCTCCTCCGCGGGCCGCAGCCAGTCCAGGAACGAGACTCCCAGCACCGCCACGACACTGCCGGCGCCGAGCGCGAGCACGTGCCACAGCCGTGGCCGGGTCCCGGAGACCAGCAGCGCCAGCAGTCCGAAGGTCGGGATCGTCGTCAGCATGGAGCCGAAGTCCGCGCCCATCGAGGGGGCCACGCACACCACCGCGACCACTGCGCCGACGGCGAGCGTCCACACCACCCGGGCCCGGGACGTGGCCACCACCGCGAACAGGCATAGCAGGGCCATCATCGCCGCGGCCAGCACCATCCCGAACAGGTGATTCGAGAGCCCGTAGAAGCGGCCCCCGGAGATCGGCTGCGCCCCGAGCGGGGAGCCGAGCTGGAACCGCGACCCCGTCGCGGACTCCCCGAGGATCAGCAGCGCGACCAGGGCCGCAGAGACCCCGGCGGGTCCCAGCCGGTGGCGGCGCCAGGGGCCGGCCAGTGAGATCGCCGCCAGGATGGCGCTGCCGGCCCAGATCACTCCGGTCAGCGCGAGCGCGTCGTTCTCGGCCCGCCACCAGGGCACCGCCGAGGCGAACAGGGCCACCGCGAGCGCCAAGGGGGTGATGGCCAGCAGGGCGCGGCCGACGGCGGCCACCCGCGGGCGTCGTGCGAATCCGGGGACGAGCACGAGCACCAGGCCGATCACGCCGAGGGCGAACCACGAGCCGAGCGCCGGCATGGTCGCGGCATCGACCTCGGCCGCGGCCAGGGAGCGGTCCAGGGCGAGCTGCTGGGGGTCACCGTGGTCGATTCCGCGGAAGGGCTGACCGGGGATGTTCCCGTCGGGCTCCGCGTCGTAGGAGGCCAGGATCGTGGGCAGCACGTCGGTCAGCACCACCACGCCGTTCTGCTTGGTGGCCCCGCTGGTCAGCGCCTGGCCGGGGAAGGCCGAATCGAGGGCGACCTGCAGGCCGACGGTCCGGGAGGCGACCGCGCCGGTCTTCTCCATCTCGTCGGGGTCCGGCGGATCGGTCGCAGCGACCGAGACCAGCAGGGTGCGGGGGAGGGCCTCGGCATCGCAGCCGCCGGCGGCCTCGAGGACGCGGCCGACGGTCTCGTCCAGCGCGGCCAGGTCCTGCGCGCGGTCCGGATTGTCATGGTCGGGCACCGACCCGGCGTCGACCTGAATGATCGCATCGCCCGCGAGGGCGTCGGCGACGGCGGTGGTCTGCTGCGCGGATATCTCGCCGGAGACCTCGCGATCGCTGGCGTCGACCTCGACGGTCTCGACCGGCAGCTGCTGCCACTGGTCGGTGGGCGGGGTCGGGATGCCCGCAGTGCGCGGTGCCTTCTCCGCGAGGCCCCGGTAGCCGGTGTGCAGAGTCTCCAAGCCCTGGCGCTCGGTGGAGACCACCGTGGACGAGGTCGTGTTCATCGCACCGGCACCGGAGCGGTCCGCCAAGCACTGCAGGTTCGGGGTCGCCTCGGCGGAGATGTCCTCCCAGCCCAGCCCCGCGGTGGTGATGACCAGCCGCACCGGATCCTCGGGTCCGTCGGCCTGCGCCGGCGGCGTCGTGCCCAGCAGCAGGGCGCCGAACAGCGCGGCCAGCACCGCGCCCGGCAGGACGCGCAGGCGACGAGCGGGCAGGGAGAGAACCGGGAGGTGAGGCACGACAACGATGCTACGGGCCCCGGCCGCCCGGAAGCCCGACCCATACAGGGCCTCCACGGATCTCTCACCGCGCCCGCGTCGTCCGTGTCCGCGAAGGGGACGTCTCTCGCAGGTGGACCGCTATATGCAGGGAGGCTTCGACTGGCCTCCCCTTCGTGGCCTTGGCAGGGCGGCCTCGGGTGGCGTCTCTTTTGTGGCCTTGGGCAGCGTTGCGCGACGGGCGGGCGTCGCTGAGCTGGAGAAGCGCCGACGAGCCATATCGTGGTCGCCATGACGAACCCGACCCCGCCGTACGAACAGGTCCGCCGCGAGATCATCGGCCAGGTCCGCAGCGGTGAGCTGACGCCGGGGGACCGGCTGCCCGCGATCCGCGCCTATGCCGGCGAGCTCGGTCTGGCCCCGGGCACGGTGGCACGCGCCTACAGGCTGCTCGAAGAGGCCGAGATCATCGTGACCAGGCGCGGGGCAGGCACCACCGTCGCCCCCGGTGCGGTGGCCGCGAGCGAGGCGTACGCCGCGGCCGTGGCGCGTGAGGGCGGGGGAGAGGCGGACCCGGCGCTGGTGGCGCTGTTCCGCGGCGTCGTCTCCGATGCCCGCGAGGACGGCCACACCGACATGGCGATCCTGGCCGCGGTGCGCGAAGTACTGGCCGGGACGGAGGAGCCCGCCGAGCAGTCCGAGCGCGTCGAGCGGGCCGAACAGCACTCGTGAGCATCCGGCTCGAACCGCTGGGACCGCAGCACGCCCCGGCGATCCTCGAGGGCCAGGACGAGGCCATCGCCCGCGAGATCTCGGGATGCCGGTGGGACGCCGAGTCGCTCTCGACGTTCCTGGCCCGCTGCGCCCGGTGGCGCGAGGACGGGCCGATCCGTGAGTATGCGGCGCTTCCCGCTGAGTCCGGCCGAGTCGCCGACGGAACCTCGACGCTGATCGGCGGCGCGGGTCTGAACACGAGGGCCCCCGGGCTCACGCGGAACCAGGCCACCATGACGTACTGGCTCCTCGCCGCTCACCGGGGCCAGGGAGACGGCCACGCACTGGCCTCGGCGGTGGTCGAGGTCGCCCGCACCGACCCCAAGATCCACCAACTCGTCCTGCTGATCGCCCCGGCCAATGCGGCCTCGCTCGCTGTGGCCCACCACCTCGGGGCGACGGCGACCGGTCACCACGAACCCCACCCGGCCGACGCGACGCGCACCGTGGAGCGGTGGACGATCGAGCTGCGCTGACCGCTCCCCGTTGCTGCCCCGTCACCCCGATGTGTCCGGGGAACCGGACGCACTGACCCGCACCGGCCGCGCAGCGCATTACCCTTGGCTCTCATGCGGTACGGCTTCCTCGGTCCCGAGACCACGTTCACCCACCAGGCACTCCTGCAGGCCCTCGCCGAGGCGCCCGAGGAGTTCGCCGGCGACGCCGAGATCGTGCCGTTCGCCTCCGTCGCGACCGCCACCACCGACCTCATCGGTGGGGACATCGACGCGCTCATGGCGCCGATCGAGAACTCCGTGGAGGGCGGGGTCTCGGGCACCCTCGACGTGCTCGCCGCCACCGACTCGATCACCATCGTCGCCGAGCAGATCGTCCAGATCACCTTCGTGCTCGCCGCCCGCGAGACCACCGCGCTGAGCGACCTCGACGTCGTCGCCTCCCACCCGCACGCGCAGGCGCAGGTCCAGGGCTGGCTGCGCGAGAACGTCCCCGAAGCCGACATCGCCGCCGCCTCTTCGACAGCCGCCGCCGCCCAGGACCTGGCCGCGCTGAGCGCCGAGGACGCCCGGGGCCGCGCCGCCGTGTGCTCGCCACTGGCAGCGAAGCACTTCGGCCTGGAGATCCTCGCCGAGGGCATCGAGGACTACGAGGGTGCCCAGACGCGCTTCGTGCTCGTCACCCGCGAGGGCAGGATCCCGGCACGCACCGGCGCCGACAAGACGTCGCTGGTTCTGCACCTGCCGCACAACCGCTCCGGCGCGCTGCTGGAGACGCTGGAGATGTTCAGCGCCAACGGCGTGAACCTCTCCCGCATCGAGTCGCGCCCCATCGGCGACTTCCTGGGCCGGTACTCCTTCTCGATCGACGTGGAGGGGCACATCGAGGACCGCCGCGTCGCCGCCGCGCTGCGTGCCTTGCACCGGATCTGTCCGGTCGTCCACTACCTGGGCTCCTACCCGCGGGTCGACGGGGTGCGCCCCGACGCGCCCGCCGAATTCGCCGACGAGGCCTATGACGAGGCCCGCGACTGGGTCGAGAAGCTGACCGGCATGGTCACGCCGGCCTCGAGCGGCGCCTGATCTTTCCATGGCACTGGCCCCGTATAACCGGCACGTTGCGCGCAACTGGGGTCCCACCCGGCGGCAGCTCGCCGTAGGGCTCGTTGGTGCCGTGCTCGCCGGCGCCGGCGCGGGGTGCGGGTTCCTGCCGGGGAGACCTCGGCGTGAGATCGAGGTCGCCGGCAGCCTCCAGCTGGACGAACTCCTCATCGAGGCGACGGGGTCCGGCACGTCCGCCAGGGTCTCCGACGGCACGGACTTCGAGTGGGACAGATTCCAGATCTTCTCGATCGGCACCCCCGCGGAGGAGATCAACGAGGCAGCTGGAGTCACTGTCATCACAGACGACTATTACGCGGTGCAGGAGCACCTCTTTCTTTTCGCGCTCGATGGTCGCGGTGTCCGCGGCATTCCGACAAGTCGCGAATCATTTACTCCGCCGTACCTCGATATTTGGTTCAGTGCGGAGACCCGCGCCTATTCGGATGACGAGACATGGCTCGGTTTCGAGGACGTCGAGGGCGGGGCTTCGGACAGTTGAGGGCAGACGCGCCGTGGATCGCTCGGCGGGCTCCAGCCCCAGCTCCCGCACTCACTCCCGCGTCGGGTCAGGGCTGACCGGTACCCGCAGCAGCAGCGCGCCGGGGTCGATGCGGCCGATGAGGTGGCTCGCCTCCACGTCGGTGTCACCGTCGAGCTGGACCGGCTGCGCCTTGGTCGTCGCCACCCGCACCTCGGTGGCCGAGTAGCGATCCATCGAGGCCAGGCGCGGCCGGGGGGAGAGCTTGGGATTGACGACCTGGGTGAGGACCTGGCTGAACCCGGCTGCGCCCTTCCAGCCGGCCACCACGATCTCGAGCCTGCCGTTGTCCACGGTCGCATCGGGCATCAGCACGAAGCCGCCCGGGAGCTTGCCGACATTGCCCAGCAGCACGGTCCGGGCCTTGTGCGCATGCCGCGTGCCGTCGGGGAAGTCGACCACCACGTCGATGGAGCGGCCCAGGATGGTGCGCACCCCGCCGAAGACATAGGCGAGCCAGCCCAGGCGCTTCTTCATCGAGTCATCGGTGTGACCAATCATCTCGGCGTCGGCCCCGAACCCGGCGATGACCAGGAAGATCTGCTCGGCGGCTGCCGCGGCTTCGGTCACGCTGCCACCGGTGCGCAGCCAGCCCACGTCGATCCGACGGTCATGGCCGGTCAGGGCCGCGGTCATCGCCGCAGCGGGATCATCCAGCGGCACGTCCACGTTGCGGGCCAGCAGGTTGCCGGTACCGGCCGGGATGATGCCCATGCGGGTGTCCGTGTCGGCGAGGACCGAGGCCACCATGCGCACCGTGCCGTCCCCTCCCGCGGCGACCACCAGATCGGCGCCCTCGGTGCGGGCCTGGCGGGCCTGGCCCCGGCCCGGATCCTCCACAGTCGTCTCGTAGAAGGCGACCTCGGCGCCCTCGAGGTCCTCCACCACCTCGCGCACGCGCGTGCGGAACGCCTCCGCATCCGAGAACTTCGAGGGGTTCACGACGACCGCGACCTTCCGCAGCCGGTCCGCCGGGGCGTGGTCCCCGGCGTCCTCGTCGTCGGAGGCCCCAGTGCGATCCGCCTCGGTACCGGCCGCCGACCCGTCGGCCCGTCTCCGGCCTCGCGCCCCCCGCGCCACCCGGCCGCCAGGCTGCTCCTCGGCCGCGGCGCGCAGGGCGGCGATCTCGCGACGGTGCCGGCCGAGATGCCGCAGTACGACGACCAGCAGCACGACCGCCACGACCATGATGACGACCGAGGCGATGCTGAGCGCGAGGAGAGTGTGGTCCATGCGCTCAGGGTACTGACGCCGGCGCACGACTACCACGTCGCCGCAGGTACCCTGGTGCAATGATCGATCTGCGGCTGCTGCGCGAGAACCCCGATGCCGTCCGCGACGCCCAGAGGGCGCGCCGGCGCGACACGGCCACCGTCGATGCCGTGCTCGAGGCGGATTCCCGCTGGCGCGAGACCACCGCCGCGTACGAGTCCGCCCGCGCCCAGCAGAAGGCCTTCGGCAAGAAGGTCGCCCAGGCCCAGGGCGAGGAGAAGCAGCAGCTGCTGGCCGAGGTCAAGCAGCTCTCCACCGACGTCAAGCGCCTCGAGGCGGAGACCGCCGAGGCCATCGCCGCGCGGGATAAGGCGCTGCGCGAGATCCCGAACCTCGCCGAGGGCGCCCCCGAAGGACTCGAGGAGGACTTCGAGCTGCGCGAGACCGTCGGCGAGGTTCCCACCTTCGAGCACCCGGTCAAGGACCACCTGGAGATCGGCGAGGGCCTGAAGGCGATCGACATGGCCCGCGGTGCGAAGGTCTCCGGGGCCCGCTTCTACTTCCTCACCGGCGTCGGCGCCCAGCTGGAGCTGGCGATCCTGAACTCCGCGATCGACCAGGCCACCAAGGCCGGATTCACTCCGATGATCACCCCGACCCTGGTGCTGCCGGAGTCGATGGAGGGCACCGGCTTCCTCGGCGAGCACGCCGACGAGGTCTACCACCTGGACAAGGACGACGACCTCTACCTCGTCGGCACCAGCGAGGTGGCCCTGGCCAGCTACCACAAGGACGAGATCCTGGACCTCTCGGACGGTCCGCTGCGCTACGCCGGGTGGAGCGCCTGCTACCGCCGCGAGGCCGGCAGCTACGGCAAGGACACCCGCGGCATCATCCGCGTCCACCAGTTCCACAAGGTCGAGATGTTCTCCTACTGCCGCATCGAGGACTCCTACGAGGAGCACGAACGGCTGCTGGAGTGGGAGCGGGAGATGATGGCGCGGATCGACGTGCCCTACCGGATCATCGACACCGCCGCCGGCGACCTGGGCACCTCCGCGGCCCGCAAGTACGACTGCGAAGCGTGGATGCCCAGCCAGGAGACCTACCGCGAGCTGACCTCGACCTCGAACACCACCCAGTTCCAGGCACGGCGGCTGAACATCCGCGAGCGCACGGAGGACGGGCTGCGCCCCGTCGCCACGCTCAACGGCACTCTGGGTACCACTCGCTTCATCGCAGCGATCCTCGAGAACCACCAGCAGGCCGACGGATCCGTCGTCGTCCCGGAGGGCCTGCGGCCCTACCTCGGCGGCCGCGAGATCTTCGAGGTCCCCGCCTGAGACCGTCCCTGCCCGAGACCACCGAGATGCCTGAACTGAGACGCTGAGATGACCGCGAAGAACACATGGCGCCGAATGCTCGGCAGTCTGCGACACCGGCGGTTCACCCGGACGTCAGATGCTGCTGGGACACTGCCCGACATGGACGCCACCACCGTGACCACCGACCGGGACACCACCCGGGAGCGCCTGGCCGAGCATCTGAAGGATCTCGCCGGCAAGCGCCTGCTGATCGGCCTCGACGTCGACGGCACCCTCGTCGACCACGACGGCACCATGTCCCCGCCCATGCGCCAGGCGCTGCAGCAGGCCGCCGACGAGCAGATCGTCGTCATCGCCACCGGCCGCTCCATCGGCGCGACCCTCCCGATCGTGGAGGCCGCCGGCGTCACCCGCGGCTACGCGGTCTGCTCCAACGGCGCGGTCACCCTCGAGATGGATCCGGAGGCCGACGGGGGCCATCGCGTGATCGACACCCGCACCTTCCAGCCCGGCCATGCGCTGCGCACGCTGCGCGAGGTCGCCCCCGATGCGCACTACGCGGTCGAGAAGGCCGACGGGACCTTCCACTCCACCGCCGGATTCCAGGACGCCAGCTTCGGCGTCGAGGCCATCGAGAGCCCGCTGGACGACCTCATGGAGCTGGAGGCCGTGCGCGTGGTCGTCCACGTGCCCGACCTGACCCCGCAGGAGTTCAGCAAGGTCATCGCCGAATCCGGCGTGCACGGCGTGGAGTACTCGATCGGGTGGACGGCGTGGCTGGACATGGCCGCCCCGGGCGTCTCCAAGGCCAGCGCCCTGGAGGAGGTCCGTTCCCGGCTCGGCGTCGAGCAGGCTCACACGGTGGCCGTCGGGGACGGCTTCAACGATACCGAGATGCTGACCTGGGCCCGCGTGGGCATCGCCATGGGCCAGGCCCCGCAGGGCGTGAAGGACACGGCCGACACCGTCACCGAATCGGTCTACGACGACGGCACCGTGCTGGTCCTGGAGTCATTGCGAGCCTGACCATGTCCTGGGCAGATGGTTCCGGTTTCGTCTCGGCCCCACATCGTCCACGACCCCGTGTCGGTGCGTGCGCGCAACAGGCGTAGCATTCCGCGCGTGCTGTTGACCAGAACCGCACGGACCCCGGTTGCGGACCGGCGCCCGCGCCCCGCTCGCACCGTCCTGCTGGCATTCGCCGGCGCCGGGATCTCCGGGACCCTCCTGCTGCTGCATCCGGGCGCGACCACGGGCCCCGGTGGTGCCACGGTGATGGAGGGTCTGTTCACCGCGGTCTCCGCGCTGTGCGTGACCGGCCTGATCGTGGTGGACACTCCGGTCTACTGGAGCGGCTTCGGGCAGGGAGTGATCCTCGCGCTGATCCAGATCGGCGGCTTCGGCGTGATGACCTTCGCCTCCGTGATCGGCATCGCGGTGATCCGCAAGCTCTCCCTGCGTTCGAAGCTCACCGCAGCTTCCGAGGTCAAGAGCTTCGGCATCGAGGACGTCCGCTCGCTCGTGATGAGCGTCGTACGGCTCTCCCTGCTCATCGAGGCGGTCGCCTCCCTCATCCTGACCCTGCGCTTCGCCCTCGCCTATGACGAGACCTGGGGACGTGCACTGTGGCTCGGAATCTTCCACGGCGTCTCCGCTTTCAACAACGCCGGGTTCGCCCTGTTCAGCGACAGCCTCATGCCGTTCGCCGGGGACCCGGTGATCCTGCTGACCGCGAGCACCGCCACCATCCTGGGCGGGATGGGGTTCCCGGTCCTGATGCAGCTCGGCAAGCAGCTGGGCACCCCCCGCCTGTGGACGATGAACACCCGCATCGTCGTCGCCGCGACGCCGCTGCTGCTGGTGCTGGGCACGCTGTACATCACGGCGCTGGAATGGGCGAACCCCGAGACCCTCGGAGGGATGCCCCCGCACCTGCGGGTGCTCAACGGCTTCGCGATGTCGGCCCAGACCCGCACCGCCGGGTTCAACAGCATCGACACCAGCGCCATGGACCCGGCCACCTGGCTGGGCATCGACATGCTCATGTTCATCGGCGGTGGCCCGGCGGGCACCGCCGGCGGCATCAAGGTCACCACCTTCGCCGTCGTGTTCTTCCTGATGCTGGGTGAGCTGAGGGGCGCCGGCGCCGTGACGGTGTTCGGCAAACGGCTCTCCCGCGCGGTCCACCGCCAGGCGATCACGGTGATCGTGCTGGCGCTGGGACTGGTCGCGGTCGCCACCATCGTGCTCATGGTGCTCACCGACTTCACCCTCGACGAGATCCTGTTCGAGGTGTTCTCCGCCTTCGGCACGGTGGGGCTGTCCACCGGCATCACCGCCGACCTGCCCCGGTCGGCTCAGCTCGTGCTCGTCGCGCTGATGTTCATCGGCCGGCTGGGCCCCATCACCGCTGCCTCCGCGCTCGCTCTGAGGCCGCGGCAGCTCCTCTACGACCTCCCCAAGGAAAGGCCGATCATTGGCTAGGCACAGACTCTTCGGCGGAACCGATCCGGCCCGCGTCGCCTCGGAGAACGCGGTGGCCGTCATCGGCCTCGGCCGCTTCGGGCAGTCCCTCGCGGTCGAGCTCATGGAGGACGGCGCCGAGGTCCTCGGGATCGAGGCCCACGAGCACATCGTCCAGTCCCTCAACGGGCAGCTGACCCACGTCGTCGCCGCCGACGCCACCAACGAGCAGGTGCTGCGGCAGCTCTCGGTCAACGAGTTCGATCGGGTGGTCGTGGCCATCGGCAGCGACATCCAGGCCAGCATCCTGGTCACCTCGCTGCTGCTGCGCTTCTCCATCCCGCACATCTGGGCGAAGGCCGTCAGCGATGCGCACGGTCTCATCCTCGAACAGCTCGGCATCCCGCACGTGGTCTATCCCGAGAAGGACATGGGGCGCCGCGTGGCCCACATCGTGCGCGGCAGCATGCAGGACTTCATCGAGATCGACGCCGACTTCGCGATGGTCAAGACCGAGGTGCACCCCTCCTTCGCGGGCTCCCGGCTCGGGGACTGCCACATCCGACGCAAGTACGGGGTGACGGTGACCAGCGTGAAGCATGCGGGGGAGCAGTGGCAGCCCACGACGGCGGACACGGTGCTCAAGCTCGGCGACACCATCCTGGTCACCGGCCCCACCCGGCAGGCGGAGAAGTTCAGCCGGATCGGCTGAGGTCGGCGCAGGTCGACGCTGGCCGACGGGGGCGGACCTGGCCTGACGCTGGCCGGCCGCTCGTCCTCGGAGGAGTCAGGCGTCCCGAGCCGCGACCTGGAGTATCACCTTGCCCAGATGGCCGCCTTCGCGGAGCACGTTCTGTGCCGCCGCGGCCTCTTCCAGCTCGAAAGTGGCGTGGATCGGGATGTTCACGGTGCCGTCGGCCAGCATCGGCCACACCAGCTCCCGGGTGCGCTGGAGGATCTCGCGCTTGGACTCCGTCGGCCGTGAGCGCAGAGTGGTGCCGATGACCCGGGCCCGCTTGCCCATGAGCATCCCCACCGGCAGCTCGCCGCTGGCGCCGCCGAGGGTGCCGATGATGATCAGCCGGCCGTGCTCGCGCAGCATGGTCACGTTGTCGGCGAGTGCCGGACCCCCGACGATGTCGAGGATGACGTCGGCCCCGCCGGCCTCCCGCACCGCGTCGGGCACGTCCGTGGTGTGTCGGTTCCAGGCGTGATCGGCACCCAGCTCCCGCACCTGCGTGATCGCCTCGTCGGAGCCGACCGTGGTCATCACGCGCGCCCCGAGCTGGCGGGCGATCTGTATCGCCACGGTGCCGATGCCACCGGTGCCGCCGTGGATCAGCACCGTCTGCCCGTCGGCCAGGCCGCCCTCGAGCACGAGGTTGGAGACGACGGTCGCGCACACCTCGACCACGCCTGCCGCGTCGGTCAGATCCATGTTCTCGGGAGCCGGCAGCAGCTGGCCTTCGGGGACCGCGACCACCTCGGCGTAGCCGCCGCCGGCCAGCAGCGCCACCACGGCCTCGCCGGTGTCGCGGCGGTGGCCGGAGACCTCGAGGCCGGGCAGCTCGGAGGCGCCGGGCGGTGGCGGGTACTTCCCGGCGGTCTGGGCGACGTCGGCGCGGTTCACGCCGGCGGCGACCACGTCGATGAGCACCTCGCCGGGGGCGGCCACGGGTTCGGGGAGCTCGGCGAGCTCGAGCCGGTGGTCCTCGGTGATCGTCATCGCGCGCATGCTCACAGCTCCGTATCCACGACGGTGCGCCCGCGGACCTCGCCGGCGAGGATCCGCTGGGCGTACGGGATGGTCTCGGACAGGCCGATGCTCGTGGTCATCGAGTCGAGGATCTCCGGATCCAGTTCCTCCGCCAGGGCGTCCCACGCCCGCTCACGCATCGCGCGCGGCGCGTCGACGGAGTTCACGCCCGCGAGGGTGACGCCCCGCAGGATGAAGGGCAGCACGCTGGCGGGCAGGTCCGGCCCCTGGGCGAGTCCGTAGGCTGCGACGGTGCCGCCCCAGGCGGTCTGCGCCAGGACGTTGGCCAGCGTCGTGCTGCCGACCGCGTCGATCGCCCCCGCCCAGCGCTGCGACTGCACGGGCCGGCCGGGTTCCTCGCTGAGCTCGCGACGGTCGACGACGTCGGCCGCCCCGAGCTCACGCAGGTACTCGCCGTTCTCCGCGCCGCGCCCGGTCGAGGCGACCACACGGTACCCGCGAGCGGCGAGCAGGGCGATCGCGACGGATCCGGCCCCGCCGGAGGCGCCCGTGACCAGGATGTCCCCGTGGTCGGGAGAGATCCCGGTGTCCTCCAGGCGCAGCACGGAGAGCATGGCCGTGAACCCGGCGGTGCCGATCGCGGCGGCGCGCTCTGCGGAGAGGTCCGCGGGCAGCCGCACCAGCGCGTCGGGACGCACCCGCGCGCGGGTGGCGAAGCCGCCGTGTCGGGACTCGCCGATGCCGTCACCATTGAGGATCACGAGATCCCCGGCGGAGTACTCCTCGACTTCGGAAGCGGTCACCCGGCCCACGATGTCGATGCCGGGGATCAGCGGGAAGGTGCGGGCGATGCCCTTGCCGGCGATCGCCATCCCGTCCTTGTAGTTGTAACTGGAGAACAGCACGTCGAGCTCGACGGGGCCCTCGAGCAGCGACTCGTCGGCCTCCTCGTCCAGCCGGGCGTCGGCGCCCTCGGCCTCGATCAGTACGGCACGCATGGCGCGTTCCTCTCCCTCGGCGACAGGTCCCCTCAGCCTATTCGCGATCGCGGGCGTGTGGATCGGGGCAGCCCGACGTCCCGCCGGTGGTCCCTGCTCCCTGGAGATGCGGGGCCCCGGTTCTGCCTCGAGGGACTCGGCGCCGCCACGTCAGGTGCTCGGGGGGTGCTCCGCGATGCAGAAGAGGTTCCCGTCGGGATCAGCAAGGGTCGTCCACTGGACGTGAGGGAACTCGTCGAGAACATGCCATCGGACGGTGGCACCGAGCGTGACAGCCCGCGCCACCTCGGTATCTCGCCGCCCCCACGGCACTGTCAGATCGAGGTGCGCGGTCTGTCGCTCCGGGCGAGCACCATTCATCGGCTGGAGGAATAGACCGAAGCCGTTCTCTCCCGCAGGAGCGATGTACACGCTCTCGCCACCCGGATGAGACTCGCCCCCGGTGATCTGCGACCAGAAGTTGGCAAGCCGATGAGGGTCCGATGCTTCGAAGTTGTATGCGCCCAGCGTTATCGATGGATATGTCATAACCCTGATCGTCTCAGGGCGCGAGGACATCTCCTGCCCGCAGACCGTGCCCGACACAGCCATCCGGTCGGCACCGGCGAGCGGGCACCGGACTGCGGTGGCGCGTCGTGTCGCTCTCGAACCGTGGAATGCAGGCCCGCGGCCATGTTGCCGTCGTCGTCCGTTCCGACTGTGTGGGGGAGGGGCCGTCAGTCGCGTATCCTCGTCTGCGCCGCCCCTGAAGGGTCAATCACGCAGATCGTGTCCAGCTCGCCTCCCGTCGTGGGATGTCGGCGCACGGTTCCGGCTCTGACCGCGAGGGCGCGGCCGGGAGGGTTGTCAGAGCGGCCGAATGAGATGGTCTTGAAAACCATTGTGCGGTAACCCCGTACCGCGGGTTCGAATCCCGCACCCTCCGCCACGTGTCCTGAGTCGCGTCATCGTTTACGAACGGTGGCGCGGCTCAGGATTTTTTTCGTGGGTTCGCTGTTGGTGGCGGCGGGGCTGCTGGGGGCGTGGC